>JAETSN010000094.1 GCA_021769625.1 [Clostridium] symbiosum
TCGCCGATGGCGTCGTATTCATAGGCTGTCACCGCCCCTTCCGGGTCGGTTACGGAAAGGAGGTTCCCCGCTTTATCGTAAGTATAACTGGTCTTTCCTTCCAGTGCGTCCAGTATGGTGACCAGCCTGTCCGCTTTATCGTAGCCGTAGATGGTGGCGTTCCCGTTCTGGTCTGTGGCGGAGGAGAGGTTTCCTGCGCCGTCGTAGCCGTAGGAGAAGGTGTATCCCAGGGGATCTGTCTCCCCGGTTAAGAGGTTTCTGCCGTTATAGCTGTAGGTATATCTCCTGTTCTCGTCGTCCTGTGCTGCCGAAAGGTTTCCCGCGCCGTCGTAGGACAGGCTCGTCACCAGCCCCTTCTGGTCGGTCTGGGAAGCGAGCCGTCCTCCGCCGTCGTAAGTGTAGGAGACGGTGGTGCCGTCCGCATAGGTGACGCCTGTTACTCTGCCGTCATTATCGTACTGATAAGCGGTGGTATTTCCCTTTGCGTCTGTTTTTGTCAGCGCCTGATCCAATACAATATCGTAGGTAAACTGTGTCTTGGAGCCCCTCTTATCCGTATATTCCGTCAGGTTTCCCTTGGCGTCATATACATAGCCCTGTACATTGCCCATGGCATCCGTCTCTTTCACCAGCCGGTCCCTGCTGTCGTACTCATAGCCCGTGGTGTTCCCCTGTGCGTCCGTCTCAGAGAGGATGTTGTAATTCCCGTCATAGGTGTAGGTGAGGGTATTGCCCAGCGCATCCTTCCCCTCCGTCAGGTTGTAGGCGCTGTCGTAGGTAAATTCCGCTTTCTTTCCGTTCTTATCCGTGATGGCGGTCACATTCCCTGCCTTGTCGAAGGTGTAGGTTTCCGTTCCGCCTTCGCCGTCCGTCTCGCTGATGTTCCAGCCCCGCTTATTGTAAGCATATCTCTTCACATGCCCCGGCGCGTCCGTCTCCGACAGCGTCCGGTTCATGGCGTCGTAAACATAGGACGTGGCATAGCCGTCCCCATCGGTCACGGAGGCGGGCACCGCCTCTGTCCCCTCATAATGGTAAGTTGTGGTATTGCCGTTCCCGTCCGTCAGGGAAGTGCGGCGGTTCAGTTCATCGTAGGTGCAGGCAACGCTCCTGCCGCTGCCGTCCGTCACCTTCACCGGGTTTTCGTGGGCGTCGTAAACATAGGCTGTCACGTTCCCGGAGAAATCCGATTCCGCCAGCACCTGCCCGGCGCTGTCGTAGGAGAACGTCCTTGCCGCGCCGTCCGCCCTCGTCTCTTTCAGGACGCGCCCTTTTTCGTCGTTTTCATAGCGGGTGGCATTCCCCGCCTCATCCGTCTTTTCCGACAAGAAGCCGTTCCCGTCGTAGGCGAAGCGCTCCGCCGTGCCGTCCGGGTATTCCACCTTTGTGGTGCGCTTCCTGTCGTCATAGGTATAGACAGTAACGTTCCCGTTGTTGTCCGTCGCGGTGGTCGTGTTCCCGCTGTAGGAGAGCTTTGCCACGTTCCCATTCGCGTCCTTCTGGCTGGTTACCCTGCCCTTTTCGTCGTAAGTATTCTCCACCACGGTTGTGCTGTTCTCATCCTGCCAGGATGTCATGTGGTGGGCATTATCATACTGATAGTTCCGGCAGGTGCCGTCGCCGTAGGTAACCTTTACAAGGTCGTCATTATCATCGTAAGTATAAGTGATCTGGTTGCCGTCCGGCAGCGTGATCTCCTCGATCCGCTGGTCCTCATCCATCTGTACGGAGAACGTCTTTCCGGACGGGGTGACGATGGCACAGAGATAGAAATCCGTGTCATACACCAGTTCCGTCGTATTCCCGTGGATATCCGTAATGGTCTTTAAAAGCCCGAATACGTCAAAGCCGTGGGTTACCCCGGACGGGTCCGTCACCGTCCAGCCGTCCCCGGTCTGTTCTAAGGTATAATCGTAGCCTTCCGGCGCTTTCCAGTCCCCGCCGCCGCTCCTGCCCGTCTGCCCCGGGCTGTTTTCCTTCGCTGCGCTGTCCTCTCCGCTGTCGTCTGTACCGGCATCATCCGCCGGGGCGCTTTCCTCCCCTGCCGGGGTGCTGTTGTCTTCGGCCTCTGCCGCCGCCACCGTGCCCCCTTCAAAGGGCAGTACCATGCCGTCCGCCGCGAAATACAACACCCTGCCGTCCCCGAGGAAGGAGAGGTTCTCGCTGTAGGGGGACGCCCAGCCTGCGCCGAACATGTTCCCGTAGTAAGCCCCCACGGAACTGTAGTTCCTCTCCAGGGAGAACGTCCCGCCGATGTCCGTCAGTGAAGCGTCCTCCTGCGTCATGTAAAAGCTGCCTGTGTTTAAATTCACCGGCTCAAAACCGTACATGCAGTTTAAGGCCCTGCCCCGCAGCAGCCCGTCGATCAGCGCCTGCAGGTTGTAGTCGATCTCCAGGTTGCTGTAGGGCTCCGCCGTCTGCGGGTTCCGGATAAAGATCCGCTCCCCCTGCACACAGAGCATGTCCGGCATGTCGTTATCTTTCAGGATCGTGTTGATATCCACCCCGTAGTGGTCCGCGACCCGGGGCAGCACATCGATCAGTTTCTCCTCATAGATTAAGAACGTGTCGCTGGTCTTGACGTCGCTCTCCGCCGGGGCGCCCGTCAGGAGGTCCTTCCCTTTTGCCGTCGCCTCCACATGGTAGATCACGTCGGTCTGCAGCTCCCCGGTATCCCCCTGCCAGTTGGCGCGTTTTTTCTTGTTCTCCCGTGCCAGCGGGTAATCCGCCCGGTAGAGATCGGAATCCGGGTACAGTAATGCCGAAGCCGCCGGGACTCTCTTTCCGCTGCCGCCTTCCACCAAAGCATAAGTCACCTCAGACTCCGCCTGGGATAAGCCGTTCGCCAGCACGGACAGGGTGGTGCTCCCGCCGTAGATGCTGTCCGCAAGGATCGGCTCCACATCCACTGTCAGGCCATTGATATCCAGGTTCGCAAGGTCCACCAACGCCCCGGTCCAAGAGACCACCAGCTTCGGCCCGTAGGAGGCGGAGCTCCTGTTGTAGAATACCTCGCACTGCATCTTCCCCGCGTCGGAATCCCCGCTCTTTTCCGTCTCCGCCTTCATCACGAAGCCGTAGTTTGGGGTTTCCCCGTTTATCCAGCCGGATACCGCGTCGGTCACGTCGTAGGTGATGCTCTGCCCGCGGCTCACGGAGGATTTGGAATCCACAAATTCCCTGCCTAAGGAAAGCTGGGAGTTCCAGCTTAAACGCCCCGGCGTCCATGCGTCCGTCACCCGGTAGAGCCCGAACTGCGAGTTCCCTTTGCTCCAGCCCGTCTTCTGGGTCACGGAGAGGGACGCGCCGGTAATCTCCGCCTCCGCCATCAGGGCGGAAAAGTCATAGTCTATCATCATGTAGGTCCTGCAGTTTAGATGCCTGCTGCCAAACCCTTTGTAGTTGCCTGATACCACGCCGTCGTCATACCCGACGTAGGGGTACTGGTTGTCCCCGATCACCGACCTGGGCGAACCTTCCTCCGCGCAGGCAAGGGAGAAGGCGGAGGGGCCCACGTTCACCGCCGTGGGGTCGATCCGCACCGGGTATGCCCTCGCTTCATCTGATAGCCACTCTTTATCCGCTTCCACACTGACCCGGTAGGTATCTTCTTCGGTCTCCTCCAGGGATAATTTCACCGCGAAGGACACCTCCCCCGCCGCGTCTGCCATCTCCGGCGCTTCCAGAAAATACGCCGGCTCTTCTTTATCGTCTTCATATAAGATGATCTGGTTCTCCGAAAGCTCCGCTGTAAGTCCGTCCGTGTGGAGCAGGTAGGAGAACGTGTTCCTGTCCGTCTCTTCCAGTAAGATGATATCCTCCTTCAGGCTGTCCCCCAGCACCGTGTACTGGTAGTCCACCCCGGGGAAGACGTTGCTGTAGCGGATGGCGTTGCCTTCCGCCACGCTCCCCGTAAAATCCCCTTCCTCCGGCAGGAGTTCCAGCGTGTGCCCGGAAGCGTCTATATAGATCCCTTCCCGTTCCGAGAGTTTCTCCGGCAGGGATACCGCCATGGGGCCGCTGCCGTTCTCATACCGCACGCTCCCCAAGGCGTACCTCGCCATCGCGCCCGTGGAGAGGGTGTTGTCCGTCTCCTGCAGCTCCCCTTCTTCATCTATGTAGTAGGAGGCGGAAGGTCCGATCACGGTCACGTAGGAAGCCCTTGCTGCTTCCGCGTCCGTCTGCCCGTCTCCGTCCGCGTCTGCCTGCTTTTCGCTACCCGCATTCTGTCCCGCAGCGGCAGGCGCTTCCCCTGTCAGGTATGTCCGGCTGTACGCATCGTAGGCGACCAGCTCCCCGTAGTCTTCCTCCTCCACGGGGTAATAGTCCTCCGGTTCCCGCAGCACGGGATCGTTGCCGGAGATGTCCACGGGGATGTCGTTTCCGGATACGTCCGCCCCCGCCTCCATATCCGCGGCGGCATCTTTTTCTGCATCCTCTTCGTCAGTTCCGGCATCCGTGCCTGTTTCCGTGCCGGCGCCTTCTTCGTCTTTCCCTGTGTCTGCTGACGCGGGATCGGAAGCATCCGTTCCCTGCTCTTTCCCGTCCGCTTTTCCGGCGTCCGGCTCTTCCGTCTTATCCGCCGTTCCTTTATCGTCTGTCTTTTTATCTCCGGCCTCCGCCTTGCTGTCTTCCCCCTCCGGCGTGCCGGTATCTTTACCTTCACCGTTCTCTCCGGCAGCTTCAGCTTCCTTTCCGGTATCTTTCCCGGAGGCACCTGCATCTTCCTGTACGGTATTCACCGTGCCGGTGCTTTTTTCATCCGCGCGTGCTGCCATCGCCGCACCATCCTGCAGTACCATGATGAGTGCCAGCAGGAAACTCAATATTCTCGCCTGCCACTTTTGTCTCTTGAACATCTTTTTCCCTCCTCTTTTGTCGATATTCTCTCTTACGGTCTCACTGCCGCATATTTTTGGCATAACTATAGCACAAAAATCTGTCAAAATTTCAAAGTGTCCTCCAATGACGGTTATTTGGCCTCAATTTCTTTTTTCGAGGTCAAACAACCGTCATTGGAGGACACTTTATGTTTTTTTGCCGAATTTGTGTTACAATGAGCGTTAATGACAGGGACATGCCATATAGTAAACCTGCATTCATCATCAGGCAGAAGGAGTATCATAACATTGTTCCATAATATGGTGAAAAAAATCACTGACTACATGATAAAGAAAAATATAATCGAAGAAGAGATGTTTGAAGTATACCAGTATGGCTTTGAATTGATGATCTCTAGCGCGCTTTCCATGCTTTCCATTATGGTGATCGCCTGCCTCATGGATTCCTTTTTTATCGGGCTGCTGTACTTTTTTATTTCGATCCCGCTCAAAGTGACCGCAGGCGGATATCATGCATCCACCTACGCAGGATGCTTTATCATCAGCAATCTGGAGTATATTATTCTTTCATTGACTGTCAGATTGCTCTCCGCATTTTCTATTCCTTACTATGGCTGGATCTTTTTACTGATCGTAAGCGTCAGCTATATCCTGCCAAACTGCCCCGTCAGGAATCCCAACCATCCCGTCACGGAGGATGTACTTCAGAGAAATAAACGCCTTGCCTTACTGTTGCTTGGCGCTGATGCGATCATCATAACCGTATTATATCTGCTGCTGCAGGAAGCCTATCTTCTGAACTTCAGTGTGTTATCTATTGCATTTATTGCAATATTTATATTGCCAACAAAATTACGAAAGGAGGAAATTTCTTATGACCGCTCAATCTATTCTGAATAAGATTGCCAAAGCTGCGCTTGGTTTCGCAAATTTCGGTGCAAACTCCGCATCCATATTTAACCGTTATCAACCGAAATTGCCCGATTCTTTAAAGAAAAAGAAATGATTTCATAAAGCAGAGGTTCTGCAGATCATCCGGCCTCTGCTTTATATTCTGTTATTCTATATCATTCATCATAATCCCCGCATAAAACTCATGATCCTGTATCTTATATTCTATTGTCCCGTCATATTTTCGCACTATCCGCTCTATGTTCTGTGTCCCCAAACCATGACGCAATGCATTTTCCTTTCTTGTCATCAATCGTCCGTCTTTTATGAGAGGTTTTACCTGATAGTCATTCTTCACTTCAACCAGCAGCATCCTGTGTACATACTTAATTGTCACCATTACCTCTTCTTTTGCCGCTTCCACTGCATTTTCCAACAGATTGGCAAACAAAGAGCACATATCTTTCTTCTCTATACCGATATCCTGTGAAACCACACCTGCATTGATATCCAGACAAACGCCTTTTCCTTCCGCTTTCTTTTTCATCTCATTCAGAATAACATCTATTACATCAATACCTGTCCATCTCTCTATTTCCACAAAATTCAACGTATTTTGCAGACTTTCTATATACCGGCGCGCCTGTACCGATTCCCCATTCTGCAGCATATGGTACAGACTCCTCAGATGATGATTCATATCATGTGATAAGCCCGCGTTTGCCGTATAAAAATCACTGAGCTGTTGATAGTTCCGTTCCAGCATTTCATTCTGAACATCCAAAATCCCGATCAGCATCTGCAGGTTCTTGCTCTTCACAACATAGTAAAACATAAAAATTCCGGAAGATACAAGGAGTACATACCCAAACAATATTACTGATATACTGACCTTAAAACCTGCCAGCATCTGAGTTATGATAAACGTCAGCCCCACCAGCCCCACAACCGAAATATAAGCCGTGTATTTCATATCCGATATACTTATTTTTTTCTTTTTCAGCCATTTTCCGAACAACGTATTCAATATATACCAGTTTGTTCCAAAAATCAGCAAATAAAATATACGCGCCGTTCCCTGCTCTTCAATAGTCATGCAGATCAGCTTTTCTCCGCCCAATAAACCCGTCAGTGATATCTCCAGACTCCCAAAAGCACTGAGTACAAAAAAATATCCTCCGGCTATCGCGATAGAGTTTAAAACATCACATTTCCAAAATATCTGCATAAATACTATGCATTCCAAAAGCATAACAATAACTGTGTAGGGCGACGTCAGGACAATTCCGTTTAAAAATGTAACCGTCAACAGGTTACATATGATCAGGATCCCCAAAACCGCCGGCCTGCCATGCGCCCACAACCCTCTCTTGTCTCTCTGTTCATAAAAAATATCCACATAACGGTACAGACAGACCAATTCCAAAAATGTATAAACAACATCCAATATTTTTGATATGATCTCCATTATTTTTCACCCTCTCTTCATCCAGTAATCCCGGATCTGATTTTTGACACTCACGATCCGGTCCTGACTGACTGAAATCCTTTTCCCGTTTGTTAAAATAATTTCCGTGCCGGTAATGCTGTCTATCTGCATACTCCCGACAATACATCCTCTGTCCGCCCAAACAAAATCCCCGGCAGGAAGCTCATCAAAGACCTGTTTCAATGTTTTTCGAACCTTTATATTCCCGCCGTCGGTCTTCTCTATATACGCATACTTCCCCTCATGCCAGACGTATAGAATATTTTTAACAGGAATCTTCCCAAGTATCTTCCGATTTTCTACAATATAAAATTCCTTTTCCTGTTCCGCCGCCAACCGCAATGCGTCTTTTATCGCCGACGGTAACATACGCTTCATCCTTGATTTGGGAATAAACCGATAGGGCTGTACCTCGAAGGATTTGTATACGTATTTTTCATGGGATGTAATAAAAATAACAACAGCCTGAGGCAAATAATCCCTTAGCCTTGCCGCAAGTTCCATCCCGTCCAATCGAGGCATCTCTATATCCAGCAGGAAAATATCAAAATATATTCCTCTCTCTATCTCATCTATCAGTTCAACACTTTCCTCAAATATTTCACTACAATATGCACTCTCTTCCTTGTCACAGCACTCCCCTATCATGGACCTTATTTCTTCAGCATCTTTCCGGTCATCATCACAAACAGCAATATGTATCATCCTGCATCACACACCTTCTTTATAAAATCACCAGGGCTGCTTTCTCTCTGTAATTTGCTGTAATTATGCAAAAAAGCAACCTGATATTCAAATAAAATATAAAGTCACTAATTAGTGTCTGCTGAACAACCTAAAAGTATTGATAAATACTGACTTTATAAGCATTTTTTGCTATAATAAATGCATGGAATAAAGACATAATCTTTTTATTTTCTTGCAGAAAT
>JAETSN010000016.1 GCA_021769625.1 [Clostridium] symbiosum
CTTTTTACGATCTGTGTTCTCCCAACTTCCATAGCTCTCTGTCTCCCGCCCGATACGATCTCTCAAAGAAAAACAGGGACAAATCCTGCCCCTGTCACCCTTTCGTTTCACTTCCTCACAACAGTCCCGAAAACCCGCAGAACGCGATCGCCATCAGCCCCGCCGTGATCAGCACGATGGGCATTCCCTTAAAGGATTCCGGCACATCGTTGTAAGCCATCTTCTCCCGCAATCCCGCCAGGATCACGATCGAGATCGTAAAGCCCACAGCCGTTGCGAACCCGTTGACAACGCTCGCCAGAATACCGTACTGCTTCGTCACATTGGTCAGCGCCACGCCGAGCACCGCGCAGTTTGTCGTGATCAGCGGCAGATAAATCCCCAGCGACTGATAGAGGGAGGGGATGAACTTCTTTAAAAACATCTCCACGAACTGCACTAACGCTGCAATGACAAGTATAAAAACGATAGTCTGCAGGTATTCAATATGCAGGGGCACCAGCATAAACTGATAGATCGCTGCCGCCACCAGCGAGGATATCGTGATGACGAAGATGATCGCCGCCCCCATGCCCGCCGCCGTCTCCGTCTTCTTGGACACGCCGAGGAACGGGCAGAGCCCCAGGAACTGGCTCAGCACAACATTGCTCACCAGAGAGGAACTGATTAAAATGATCAATAAATCTTTTACTGTTTCCATGCTCATGCCTCCCCCGCTTCCGTATCATAAAATTTCCTTTTTCCGCAGCCCTCTTCCCCGCAGTTCATGCAGTCCTCGCTGCAGCCGGAGCCGATCTTACTCATATCTTTTCCCTTTTTCTCCCCTGCGATCTTGATCTTGTTCTGCAGGGCGGTCAGCGCCGCCAGCACAAAGAACGCGCCGGGCGCCATGACGAAGATCGCGCAGGGCACATAGGAGGACGGCATCACAGAAAGGCCGAATACCTTGCCGGAACCGATCAGCTCACGCACCGCGCCGATACAGGTCAGCGCAAAGGAAAAGCCAAGCCCCATGCCAATGCCGTCAAACAGCGAAGGCAGCACCGGATTCTTGGAGGCGTAAGCCTCCGCACGCCCCAGAATAATACAGTTCACCACGATCAGCGGGATATAAATGCCGAGCGCCTCATAGAGGGAGGGCAGAAACCCTTCCAGAAGCAGTTCCATCATCGTCACAAAGGAGGCGATGATCACGATAAAAGCCGGAATACGCACCTTATCCGGGATGATATTCCGCAGCAGGGAAATGATCATGTTGCTCAGTGCCAGCACCACCATCGTGGTCAGCCCCATCCCCAGGCCGTTTATGGCGGAAGTTGTCACCGCCAGCGTGGGGCACATGCCCAGCATCAGCACAAAGGTGGGATTTTCTTTAAACAGGCCGTTCACCAGCCTGGACTTTATTTCACTCATTTAGCCGCACCTCCCAATTCATTCTGAAAGTAATACAGCCCGGCATTGACGCCGTTAACCACTGCATTCGTCGTGATCGTGGCGCCGGAGATCGCGTCGATCTGGTGATCCGCCACCGCTCCTGTCTTCGTGTACTCATACTTTTCAGCCGACTTTCCGGCAAACTGGGGCTTTAACACTTCATCCGCCCTCATGCCGAGGCCCGCCGTCTCCGAAATGCTCAACAGAGAGATGCCGTTCAGCACGCCCTCATTCGTAACGCCCATGGTAAACTGGATGTCGCCGCCGTACCCCTCATGGGAGGTCACCGTCAGCACAAAACCCAGCGTATTTCCCGCGCCATCCTGCGCGATCATGACTTCATCGATATCCTGCGATGCAAACGGAGTATCTGAAGAAGCCAGCACCTGCGCCGCCTCTCCCGTATCAAAGCCCTCCAGCTCCGCAAAGGAATCCGCCTCCGCAAAAACCTCCTGACAGGCCTGCTGCTTTTTGAGCCTCTTCTGCTCCGCGATCGGTTCTTTCGTGAGCTGGTATACGCCGCCCAGCACCAGCCCGGCGATCAGGGTGATCGCTACGATGATGCCCGCATCCCTGAACATGGATCTTATCTCGTTATTCATACCGCTTCTCCCCCTTTCCCGAACGCTTTCGGAAGAGTGATCTTCTCGATCAGAGGCACGAGCAGGTTGCCGATGATGATCGCATAGGAAACACCTTCGGAAGATGCCCCGAATACCCGGAAGATACCTGTCAGGATCCCCAGAAAGATACCGTACAGGTACTGCCCCTTCTTTGTAATGGGCCTTGTCACATAGTCCGTCGCCATAAAGAACGCGCCCAGCATCAGGCCGCCGCCTGCCAGATGCGCCGATATGTAGGCGGGATCCAAGCCGTGGCCGCCGAACAGGCAGATAAATACCACAAAGCTGACGATATAACTGCCCGGGATCTTCAGATCGATGATCCCCAGAAGGATCAGGATACATGCCCCCACGACGATCGCGATCATGGACGTCTCCCCGATGGTCCCGCCGGTCCTGCCGACCACCATGGAGAACACATCCGGCGTGATGCCGGACTTCAACTGCGCGAGAGGCGTCGCCCCCGTATACGCGTCACAGTCAAAATTAGTCATGATGGAGGTGAAGGAGATCAGCAGAAAACACCTTGCGCCCAGCGCCGGGTTCATAAAGTTCTGTCCGATGCCGCCGAAGAGCATCTTCACCACCAGGATCGCGAAAATACCGCCCACCAGGCCGATCCACCAGGGCGCCATCGGCGGCAGGTTCAGGGACAACAAAAGTCCCGTCACCACAGCGGAAAAATCCCCTATGGTCACCGTTTTTTTCATCAGTTTTTCATACACAAACTCCGTTGCCACGCAGCTTGCCACCGTCACACAGATCAGCAGCAGCGCATGCATTCCGAAATTATAAATACCAAATCCGGCAGCAGGAAGCAGAGCAAGTACGACCGCCAGCATAATGGAGCTGGTCGTCACTTTGGATCTGACATGCGGATTGGATGATACATGTAACATATCACACCTCGTTTCTGCACACTTTTATCTATCCGGGTTTGTGTCAAGCGCGCGCAGACACAAACCCGCGTGTGAAAATCAACATGATTTTCACACTGTCCTCTCTACTTTTTCTTCTTCGCAAGTTCCATCTTGCGCATGGACTTGATGGACTGCGTCAGCGGCCTCTTCGCCGGACAGATATAGCTGCAGCAGCCGCACTCCACACACTCTAAGCCGTTCAGCTTTAAAAACGTTTCCGAGTCATCGTGGATGGACGCCACCATCAGCTTGTTCGGCACCAGACGCTGGGGACAGGCCTCCACGCATCTCCCGCACTTGATGCACGCCGTGGGCTCCATCTCCGAGACATCATCCTTTGTCAGACACAGAAGCGCCGATGCTGTCTTCGTCGTCGGCACATGCAGGTCAAACATGCCGAATCCCATCATCGGCCCGCCGGAAACCACCTTCGCGGGCTCTTCCTTAAATCCGCCCGCCTCCTCGATCAGCTCGTCATACATGGTCCCGATCCTGACGATAAAGTTCCTCGGACCATTGATGGCGTCCCCCGTCACCGTCACGATGCGGTACATCAGCGGTTTCCCGTCCGTCACCGCATGATAGATCGCAACGATCGTGTCCACATTGTCCACGATACAGCCCGCGTCCGCCGGCAGCATGGAGGAATTGATGGCGCGCCCCGTTGTGGCATAGATAATGGAACGCTCTGATCCCTGCGGATACTTTGTCTTCAGGGGCGTCACCATGATATCCGGCTCATCCTTCGTCAGCTTTTTTAAGAGCGCGATCGCATCGGGCTTATTCTCTTCCACCGCCAAGATACCCTTCGCATGGTCAAACAGCCGCAGCATGATCTTCAGGCCGCCGATCAGCTTTTCCGGCTCCTCTATCATCCTTCTGTAATCCGAGGTCAGGTACGGCTCGCACTCCGCACAGTTCGCTATGATATAATCGATCTTATCCGGCTCCTTCGGGGAAAGCTTGATAAACGTCGGGAATCCCGCGCCGCCCATGCCCACGATACCGGCTTCCCGGATGATCGCGATGATCTCTTCCTTGCTCAGCTCCTCATAGGGCTTATGCTTCGGATATTCCACCTCCTCATAGAGTCCGTCATTCTCTATGACGATACTCATCACCTCATTGCTGGTGACCACCCTTCTCGGCTCGATCGCCTTGACCGTCCCGGACACCGTCGCGTAAATGGGCGCCGACACAAAACCGGATGCCTCCGCGATCTTCTGCCCCTGCAGTACATGGTCCCCCTTCTGCACGATCGGCGAAGCCGGCGCACCGATATGCTGGGATAACGGATAGACCAGTTCTCCTTTGGGCAGCACCGCCTTGATGGGCTTGTCCTTGGACAGCTCTTTCCCCTCAAACGGATGGATCCCGCCCACAAATGTTGATTTAGCCATTTGATACCCTCTTTTCTGTCATTTATCTATTTTCTTTATCTATGTATTTTATATGATTGCCTGCCCCATAGTCCAGAAGATTTCTCTCATCATCGCCCTCCGACACAAAAAAACAAAACTGCCCCGGCGCATTTTCAATGATCACTCTTCCGCACAGTGGACACTATCTTAGACATATCCAGATCTCCTACCTCTACCATTTTACTATCTTTATGCACAATTTAAAAGAGAAAAATTACTTTTTATTTATTATTTTATGGCGTCCGCTGTCGTCAACCCAACTGAAAGACTCGCTTTCTCATTGCAATCCCTCCCCGCTTTATGTTATACTAATGCAAGTAACAGCCGCACGCTCCGCGAGCGGTTTCATGCCAGCGGCAAGAAAGGATAGCAATATGCGTATAATCCGCCAGAAACTGGATCTGCCTGCCATCCCTTATCCGGTAGAACAGATCGCACCACTCAACAATATCCTGTTCTTTGATATAGAAACGACAGGTTTTACCGCAAAACGCTCTTCCATCTATCTGATAGGGTGCGCTTTTTTTGACGGTACTTCTTTCCGCCTGATCCAGTGGTTTGCAGAAAAATACAGCGAAGAGCAGAAGATCATCGAAGCCTTTTTCAATATGTCAAAAAACTATACCCACATTGTCCACTTCAACGGCAATAATTTCGACATTCCCTTTATCCAGCAAAAATGCGAATCATACGGGCTTCCTTACAATTTCGACCATCTGGCCGGCATCGATCTGTATAAACGGATCGTTCCCTATAAATACTTTTTGAAAATGTCAAACTGCAAACAGAAGACCGTGGAACTGTTTCTCGGTTTTCAGCGCAGCGATATCTATGACGGCGGCAATCTGATCAATGTCTACCACGGCTACGTCAATGCCCCGTCGGATGCCGCTTTCAGCCTGCTTCTTCTTCACAATGCAGATGATATCAGGGGGCTGATCCGGATCTTTCCGATACTGGCCTACTATGATATGTTCAATAAGCCCTTAAAAGCAAAAAAAGTACAGGCCAACACCTATACCGATTACTTTGGCATGGAGCGTCAGGAACTCCTCCTGAAGGTATCACTCCCAGCCGCTCTCCCTGCGCCTGTCCGTTTTCATGCAAATTCCTGCTATTTTAACAGCGAGGGCAAATATGCCACCTTCCGCGTTCCGATCTATCAGGAGGAAATGAAATACTTTTACGCCTCCTATAAAGATTACTATTATCTTACGGATGAAGATATGGCGGTCCACAAATCCGTATCTTCCTATGTCAACAAAGAATACCGCACACAGGCCACCGCGGAGACCTGCTATACCAGAAAATATTCCTCCTATCTCCCTGAATGGGATCTTCTGGTACAGCCCTTCTTCAAGCGGGATTATAAAAGTAAGGAAATATTCTTTGAACTGACGGATGATATCAAGACGAGCAGGGATACTTTCTCCCGCTATGCAGAGCATATCCTGCAGATGATGGCTGATACTTATTGATATAAGCCAACGCCTGCACGCTCCGCGAGCAGTCTTATGCCAACCAACGCCTGCACGCTCCGCGAGCAGGCTTATGCTGATCGAATGCCCACCTTTATATTACACGGCGGGCATTCAGATCTTCATTGTCGTCATTGCAACAATGTCTTTTTGTAACTTTTTAACTTCCCTGACAATCCATTACTGCCATCAAAAAACCTCATCCACTTTGATTCCTTTGATATCCTCCGCCACCAGATTCATCTTCCGCATCATCTCCTCGATCTCCTTCTGGTAGTCTTCTTTCTGACCGTCAAACTGCACCATGGCTTCCGTCATCTCATCGCCGGAAGGCGGCGCGACCTGGGTAGCTGCTGTCTGCTCCGAGGAAGCGTTCTTTGGATCCGCCAGAGCTTCCATCTCTTCCTTCCTCTCCTTTGCGGCATCGATCTTCTCCTGCTCGGCTTCCTTTTCCTCTTTTTTCTCCTCCGCCTTCTCCTGCAGTTCCTCGGATTTCTCGTCCATATGGTCTTTGGCTTCGTCAACCAGCATACCGATGATCTCTTTGCTCGCCGCGGCCAACACTTCATTTTCTTCCTTTTGTGCCTTACGGATGAAATCTTTCTTTAACCGCTCCAGTCTCGTGGCGCGGATCACCGCGTTATCCGCTGTGATACCGGCCTCCGCTTTTCGCACGGTATCCGTATAAGGCGCTTTTTTCTTTTCCATTTCCAGCGCTTTTTTCTGATAATCCGTATAGCCCTGTTTATCCAGCTCTGCCAGCCGCTCCTTTTCGTCCTCTGTCAGTTCTTTCGAGAAATCGCCTCTCTCATAAGCTTCTCTCTTTTCCAGAAGTTCCAGATCCTTCTGCTCCCCGGAATCCTCCGCCACACCGCACTCTTTGCGCCATTTCTCTTTTTCCTCATTGATCCCGGCGATTTCATCCTGCGCCTTAGCCATATCATTCCTGAGCTGTTCGGCATGATCCCTGATTTCCTGCACATCCGCATCCTTTTTCAGTTCGCCTGCCAGCGCATCCTTTATGATCTTGTATGCCCGTTTCTTTGCCAGCGCTTTTTTCTGTTCTATCGGATCAACCTGCCCGTTCAGCATAAGCCCCGGATTTTTCTCCTCTTTCTCCTCCCGCTTCCTCCCGGAAACGCTGACCACCCCGAATTTTCCCGCCTGCTGCTGCTCCTTGTCCAATGCTCCCGCCTGAATGCTGATGTTTGAATTGATCGTCATGCTGTTTTCCCCTTCCCGACTGTAATTATAGAGATTGCAGAGCCATTATTAATAAACCCGTTCCAAATATCTATTATGATCCCATTTGGATAACACCCGTTAATTATATATAATATCGGATACTTTCCATAAAAAATAAAGTATCTATTATCAAAAATATAAAAAGGCTGCCTGCAAAACAGACAGCCGCAATCTCTTAAGGCTTCGTATAGAAGAAAGAACTCTTTCTATCATATCCGATATCTCTGTAATTCATGATCTGCTCCGTGCTTCCGATAAACAATACGCCGCCTGATGCCAGAGATTTAAAGTATTTTGTAAATACTTCGTCCTTCGCTTCCTCCGTAAAGTAGATCAAAACATTTCGGCAGACGATCAGATGATATCCCGTTTCGTACTTGTCTTTGATCAGGTTATGCTGCTTGAATGTAACCCGTTTCTTGATCTCATCTGAAATACGATAGGAGCTTCCCACCTTCGTAAAATACTTTGCCTTCAGATCTTTCGGGACGCCGACAAGGCTCTTTTCGGCATAAAGGCCTACTTTCGCCTTTTCCAGGATCTGCTTATCCAGATCTGTGGCATATATCCTGATGTTGGTGAGAGGCAGATGCTTTGAAAGCGCCATGACAAGAGAATAAGGTTCATCACCGGTAGAACATGCCGCGCTCCATATCTTCAGATTCTTACCGAATTTTCTGATCAGTTCCGGGAACACTTCCTTATCCAGAAACTGCCACTGCAGCGGATCACGGTAAAATTCCGAAACATTGATCGTCATATAGCCAAGAAACTCATCCATCAGGTCTTTGTTCGTTCTGATAGCAGCAATATAATCCTGATAACCTTTGTATTTATGGTTACTGATCAATGTGTCGATACGGCGCTTCATCTGTTTTTCCTTATAAGCGTCCAAATCAATTTTTGTCAGATCATACATAGCTTTTTTGAAATACTCATAATCGTATACCATATGAATTCACCTCATTTTATAATATATTCTCCTGTCGTCAGGCAGATACTTCAGACTGTTATATGCAAAAGGCTGTCCTATCTCAGACAGCCTTGCTCTTTCCTATATTATTCTTCGCTTTCTTCTGTCTGACTGGCAATTACCGCATCAATATCAACTGACGCCACATCGGCATCATCATCTTTGTCAGATGCCGCCGGTGCTTCGGCTGCCGGATCCGGAGCAAGAAGCGCCTTGATGCTCAGACTAATCTTCTTATCTTCCTCATTGAAATCAACGACCTTTGCCGTCACTTCCTCACCGACTTTCAGAACATCCGCGGGTTTCTCAATATGCTCTTTGGAAATCTGCGATACATGGAGCAGTGCATCAATCCCTGTTTCCAGTTCGATAAAAGCACCGAAATCTGTCATTCTCGCCACTTTTCCGGTCACCACATTCCCAATCGCGTATTTCTCAGCCGCATCCTTCCAGGGGTTGGAATCCGCAAACTTCAGACTCAGCGCGATCTTATTGCCCGAGATCTCCTTGATCAGCACTCTCTGGGTCTCGCCGACCTTAAATACTTTCTTCGGATTCTCTACTCTTCCCCAGGACATCTCCGAAATATGGAGCAGGCCGTCCGCTCCGCCAAGATCGATAAATGCGCCGAAATCCGTCACATTCTTTACAACACCCTCTACAATGTCTCCCTCCTGGATCCTCTCAAACAGCTCTTTCTGTTTGATCGCTTTCTCGGCAACCACAAGCTGCTTTCTGTCGCCGATATAACGTCTTCTTCTGGGATTATATTCCGTCACGACAAACTGGATCTCCTGTCCCGCATACTTATTCAGATCCTTTTCATAGACATCGGATACCAGGCTCGCCGGAATAAAGATCCTCACTTCATCCACCACAACGCAAAGACCGCCGCTGAGTACTTCCGTCACGACTGCGGTCAGGACTTCCTTATTGTTGAAAGCTTCCTCGATCCGTTTATTGCCGCGGTCAACAGCCAGCCTCTTATAAGACAGCGTAACCTGCCCCTCACCGTCATTTACCTTCAATACCTTTACTTCCATTGTATCGCCGACCTTCAACATGGTTGTCATATCAACGCCGGATTCATTGGTATATTCGTTTCTTGTTAAAATACCGTCTGATTTATAACCAATATTGATGACAGCCTCATCAGGTTTCACATCAATGACTGTGCCTTCGACTACCTCCCCTGTATGTATTGTTTTAAATGATGCATCGATCATTTGTTCAAAATTCATTTCTGACATAATTTTGAACCTCCCTAATAATATTATTTGGGGTAGACGCCCCTGCTGTAATACCCACCAGACGTACTGATTTCGGAAGCTCTAACTTTAGGTCCGCCAGTGACTGTATAAAACAGGTCTGTGCACACTCCTTACTGCATATCTCATACAGCTTTCTTGTATTGGAACTGTGCGCTCCACCTATAACTATCATAACATCAGCTTCAGAGGCTATTTCCTTCGCTTCTGTCTGCCTCTCCTCAGTCGCATTACATATAGTATTCACAACACTACCATTATACCCATTCTTTTTCAAAATTTCAACTAGTTCTTGAAATTTATTGTAGTTAAATGTCGTTTGCGAAACGACGCAGATTTCCCGGCCCTTATCCACCGCCAGATTTTCCATTTCCTCTTCCGATTCCACAGTGACCGCCGGACGGCTGCACCACCCTCTGATCCCCTCCACTTCCGGGTGTCCCGGGTTACCGATGATCAGAATCTGCTTTCCCTGCGCGCTTTCCTTTTCCACGATATTATGGATCCTTTTCACAAAGGGACAGGTGGCGTCCACACAGATCAGCCCTTTTTCCTCGATGAGCCGGCAGATCTCCCTGCCGATCCCATGGGAACGGATGACGACGATCCCTTCTTCCAGCGCTTCCAGCGCTTCCCTGCTCTCCAAAACCTGTACTCCCTTTTCTTCCAGATCCTTTACCACCTGCTCATTGTGGATGATCGGGCCGTAGGTATAGATCGGCAGCTTTTTCTCCGAAATCTTCTGTTTTTCTATCTGTTCATAAACCGTTTCCACAGCCCGCTTCACACCGAAACAAAAGCCCGCGGATTTTGCCAGTCTCACTTCCATCGCTTTTTCCCCAAATCGCTTTTTGTAACCTTTTTCTTTCTTATATGTATGACTGCTCAGCCGCGCATCCCATAACCATTTTCTTCATACCTGCTCAGCCGCACATTCCCATGATCTTATCGATCACTTCCCCGATCGTCATATCGGAGGAATCCACGAGCACAGCATCCTCCGCCTGCTTCAGCGGTGAGATATCCCGGTGCATATCCCGGTAATCCCGCTCCTCGATATCCTTCTTAATGACATTAATGTCACATTTTTCCCCTCTCGCCGTCAGTTCGTCATACCGGCGCTTCGCCCGCACCTCGCTGCTCGCCGTCAGATAGATCTTCAGGTCCGCATGGGGCAGCACACAGGTTCCGATATCCCTGCCGTCCATGACCACATTCGCTTCCTGTGCCAGTCTCTGCTGCAGTTCCACCAGTTTTTTCCGCACATCCCCATTGACCGAAGACGCCGAAGACATATTGCTTACCTCCTCGGTGCGGATCAGCCCGTTGACATTCCTGCCGTTTAATAAGACCACCTGTTCTCCATTCTCATAAACAATGGAAATATCCGCCTCCTGGCTTTTTTTGCTGATCTGTTCCGCATCCTCCGGCGCAATATGGTTTTCCAGCAAAAACAGAGCCATGGCGCGGTACATCGCCCCCGTATCCACATAAATATATCCTTTTCTTTTGGCGATCTGTTTCGCTATGGTACTCTTTCCGGCGCCCGCCGGTCCGTCTATCGCGATATTATACATATGCTTCCTCCTGTTCCTATTTCCTGTATTTTGCTTCGATCCTCATATACAGTATCATCATGGCGATCACCAAAATGACTACTGCAAACGTCATCGGAATGAAGAAAACCGAGTTCTGTTCTATAAACAATAAGGAATCAAACTTCACTGTCAAAACCTCACGCTCGCACCCGCCAGATGTCCGGTGGACCAGGCAAGCTGCAGATTATACCCGCCCGTCAGCGCATCGATATCCAGCATTTCACCGGCAAAATACAGCCCCTCACATAATCTGGATTCCATGCTGGAAGGATTCACCTCCGACACCTGAACCCCGCCCTGCGTGATGACGGCCTCCGCAAACCCTCTGGTGCCTGTCACCGTAAGCGGCAGACGCTGTATCAGACTGACAAAGGAACGCCTCTCTTCCCTTGTTACATCATACACCTTTTTTTCGGCATCGATGCCGGAAAGTTCTACCATCACCGGGATCATCTTTGCCGGAAACAGTCCGCCCAACGCGTTTTTAAAAGCTTTATGGGAATTTTCCTCAAAATCCCGCAGCAGTCGTTTATCCAGCATTTCTTCATCCATTGCCGGTTTCAGGTTCAGCAGGAGCTTCATCTGCAGACTGCCCGCCGATGCCGTTTCCGAACCTTCACAGCCGTTATCCCCCGCCGCCTGCGCCGCCCTGCCGCATGCTTTGGCATAATAACTGCTGGCGCTTAACACAAGAGGCCCGCTGACCCCGAAATGTGTAAAGAGCATCTCTCCAAATCCGCTGTAAACCGGCATTTTCTTTCCCTCTTCCACCAGCTTAATCTCCACATTTTTTAAGGCCAGTCCCTGCAGCCGCCTGCACCAGGATTCCCTGACCTCCAGGGGCACAAGCGCCGGATGGCAGGGTACCATCGAATGCCCCGCCTGCGCCGCCAGCATGTATCCCGACCCGTCGGAGCCGGTGGAAGGATAAGATGCCCCGCCGCAGGCAAGGATCACCGCATCCGCTCCCATCCTTTTCCCGTCTGAGAGAAGCACACCCTCTATCTGCCGGCCTGCGGTTTTTTTCCTCTTTCCTCTGCCGGGCAGTTCAGGAAAATCGCCTGCTACAGGCTTTCTCCTGCCAGTCCGGTCATCCGATTCATGTTTTTCATCCGATTTTTCCCTGAATAACAGCGCTTTCACTTCCGTTTTCAGGCGGATATCCACATACATTTCTTTCAAAGCCCGCTGCAGAGCGGCTGTCACATCGGAGGCATGATCCGATACCGGAAAGATACGCCCGCCCCGCTCTGTTTTGACCGGACAGCCGTATTCCTCCAGAAAAGATACCATCGCCTGATGATCAAACTGATAAACGCTGCTGTATAAAAACTTGCTGTTGGTTACAATATTACGGAAAAACTGCTCCTGATCGGCGGAATTTGTCACATTGCAGCGTCCTTTTCCGGTAATATAGATCTTCTTTCCCAGTTTTTCATTTTTTTCCAGCAATATCACCTGATGCCCTGCCGCCGCAGACGCATAGGCTGCCATCATTCCGGCGGCTCCGCCACCGACCACTATAACCTGGCTCATCACGCACCGCCCTTTGTTTTACCGCTTTCTTTCCGCAGCGGATAATTCAGCATCGGTTCCTCATCAATAAAATTGATCTCATCATTCAGATAAACCTGATAACTGTTCCAGACTTCCTCCAGTGTCTGCAGGCTGTTTTTCACCTCTGCGGGACGTTTCAGGCACATTGCGACCACCAGCGCATTGATCACACTTAAGGGGGCCACCAGAGAATCCACGATAGATACCATATCGCTTCTCGCAAACAGATTGCAGGAAGAATACATACACATCGGCGAATGAATACTGTCTGTAATGGAGATCACTTTCGCATTCCTGTCATTGGCAAATTCCATTGCCTTCAGCGTCCGCATGGAATACCGCGGAAAACTGATCCCGATAAAAGCATCTTTCTCACTGATCCTCAGCATCTGTTCAAATGTCTCGCTCATGCTGGTAGTCTTGATGCAGACCACCTCGCCCCGCATCATATTCAGATAAAAGCACAAAAAATCAGCCAGCGGTTCACAGCTCCGTATCCCTGAAATATAAACCTTCCTGGCCTTCAGTATGATATCCACCGCTGTGTCAAAAGCCGACGGGTCCAGATGTTCTATCGTATCGCGGATCTTATCCATATCAGACTGCAGGACGGAAGTGAGCACTTCCGACTGGGTGCTTCCCGCATACTTTACCCCCATCCGCTGTACACCTGTAAGCTGATCCCTGACCCAGCCCTCCAGCGCCTTCTGAAATTCAGGATATCCTTCATATCCCAGCATCAGCGCAAAACGCACCACTGTCGATTCACTGATATGCAGCGTCTCCCCCAGCTTCGCCGCCGTCATAAATACCGCCTCGTCATAGTGATCTGATATGTAAGAAGCGATCACTTTCTGACTTTTGCTCATTTTACTGAAGCGCTCGCTCATGTCCGACATAAAATCCTTTTTTCTCATAGATATCCTGCTTTACAGCCCTCTCTGACACTGATAACACAAAATAAATTCTTCTGTACCCTCTTCTCTGTATATTCATCGAAACGCCCTGTAGGCATCCACAAGCTGCCCCACCGTCTCTGTGATCCCCAGATCGTAATCCCCGGTAATCGCCATACAGGCTGCCCCATGGATGAAGATCCACATTTTCATAAACAATCCCTGCGGATCCTCACATCCTTCCGCCTTCGCCTTGCCGATCTCCCGCAAAACATTCCCATGTTTTCCGTTAAGCAGCTCATACAGGCTCTTCCCGTTTCGGTTTTCACTCAAAAACATCGTCCGGAACAGATTTCTCTCTTTCTGCGCAAAGCTGATGTAGGCAAGCCCCAGATTCACAAACGGCGCCGCCTGGCTTTTCGGATAATTATCATAAAATTCATCAAAAAAGAGGATCGCCTGCTCCAACACCTCCGCCTGCACTTCTTCCATATTCTGATAGACCCGAAAGATCGGCTGCGTAGAACATCCCGCAGCGCCGGCCAGTTTCCTTGCCGTCACCACCTCTATCCCCTCTTTTCTCGCCATCCGAAAAGCGGCGGCGGCAATCTCCTTCTTTGTAATCGTCTCCTTGCGCGGCATACATACCCCCATTCCGGCAGTCCCACGGACTTTCCCCCTGAAAGTCTCTTCAAAACCGCCCTTTTCCTGTTTTCTACTCCCATCTTATGAAATAACCCAGCTGTCACAGATAACAACATCTAATAACACTTGTTATTATAAGATAGATACAATTACCCTGTCAATATGAATATTCTGCTATTTCCAATATATGTAACAAATTCCAGTATTACGAAAAACAGCCTGCCAATGGCAGGCTGTTTAAACACAGTCAAAAATGTAATTCCTTTAAACAGGATAAGCCCCGTTCTTCGTATCCGCCTGGGTCAGGTCCACCTTCTCCTGCTGCGCCTGACGGTACTTGAAGAAGTCGATCGCAACCTGAGGGAACAACGCGTAGGACAATACGTCCTCGTCCTGCTGTTTCCACTCTTTCATCTCCGCTTCCAGCTTATCCATCTCATTTTCGATCAGATCCGCAGGACGGCAGGTGATCCTCTCCTCGCCCGGGATAACCTTGTCGATGACTTCCTGACTCATCGGCTTGATCGTCTGGCCGTATTCACCGCGCAGAACAGCCTTTGTCTCCTTGGTAGCCATCTTGTATCTCTCTCCCATCAGCACGTTAAATACAGCCTGCGTACCGACGATCTGGGAAGACGGTGTAACCAGAGGCGGCTCACCGAGATCTTTACGGACATTCGGGATCTCACGCAGCACATCCTCGTACTTGTCTTCCGCATTCTGCTCCTTGAGCTGGCTCACCATGTTGGAGAGCATGCCGCCCGGTACCTGATACAGCAGTGTCTTAATGTTTACACCGAGTACCTTCGGACTGAGCAGTCCGGTCTCCAGACATTTCTCTCTGTAAGGACGGAAATAATCAGCGATCTCAGCCAGCACATTCTGGTCAAATCCGGTATCGTAAGGAGTTCCTTTGAATGTTTCAACCATAACTTCGGTAGCCGGCTGGGAAGTACCCAGAGCAAACGGAGAAATAGCACAGTCGATCACATCCACGCCCGCTTCTACAGCTTTCAGGTAAGTCATGCTTGCCACGCCGGAAGTATAGTGGGTATGAAGCTGGATCGGCAGCCTTGTAGCCTCCTTCATGGCTTTTATCAATTCAGCCGCTTTATAGGGAACCAGAAGGCCTGCCATATCCTTGATACAGATGGAATCCGCACCCATCTCCTCGATCTTCTTTGCAGTCTCCACCCAGTATTCCAGAGTATACGCATCACCCAATGTATAGGAAAGAGCGATCTGGGCATGGCCCCTGCCCTCCCTTGCTTTGATCTTGTTGGTCGCGTTTACTGCTTCCTGCAGGTTTCTCAGATCGTTCAGACAGTCAAAAATACGGATGATATCAATACCGTTCGCAATAGATTTCTCCACAAAGCTGTCTACCACGTCATCTGCATAAGGCCTGTATCCGAGGATATTCTGTCCCCTGAACAGCATCTGCAGTTTTGTATTTTTAAAACCGTCTCTTAATTTACGAAGCCTCTCCCAGGGATCTTCTTTTAAGAATCTGAGGGATGCATCGAAAGTAGCGCCGCCCCAGCACTCTACGGAATGATAGCCGACTTTATCCATCGTTTCCACGATAGGAAGCATCAGATCGGTAGGCATTCTGGTAGCGATCAGAGACTGGTGGGCGTCACGCAGTATTGTCTCGGTAATTCCAACCGGTTTTTTAATTTGTTCTGACATTATATTTCCTCCATCTATAATTTATAAAATAAACTCTGCATAACTCGCCAGGCCAGAGAATGCAAAGCATTCTCCCAAGGTGAGCTTTGCTCACCATTTTAAAAGACACCGAATATCGCCATAAAGGTTCCGGCTGCAACTGCCGTACCGATAACGCCGGCAACGTTAGGTCCCATCGCATGCATCAGCAGGAAGTTTGTAGGATCTTCCTCCGCGCCAACCTTCTGGGAAACCCTTGCCGCCATAGGCACTGCGGATACGCCTGCGGAACCGATCAGCGGATTTACCTTGCCATGTGTCACCTTGCACATCAGTTTTCCGAAGAGCACGCCTGCCGCCGTACCGAAAGCAAACGCCACCAGACCGAGGATAACGATCTTGATCGTATCCCAGTTCAGGAACGCTTCCGCGGAAGTCGTCGCGCCGACGGAAGTACCGAGCAGGATAACAACGATATACATCAGTGCATTGGAAGCCGTCTCCTGCAGCTGTCTCACCACACCTGACTCACGGAACAGGTTTCCTAACATCAGCATACCAACCAGGGGAGCTGTTGTGGGAAGGATCATACATACCACGATCGTAACGATGATCGGGAAGAGTATCTTCTCCAGCTTGGAAACCGGACGAAGCTGCGCCATCTTGATCTGGCGCTCTTCTTTGGTCGTAAACAGTTTCATGATAGGCGGCTGAATGATCGGCACCAGTGACATATAGGAATATGCCGCCACCGCGATCGGTCCCATGATAGCCGTCTGCCCCAGTTTTCCTGCAAGGAAAATGGAAGTCGGCCCGTCTGCGCCGCCGATGATGGAAATAGCCGCCGCAGCTTTATCATTAAAGCCCATCCAGATCGCTCCGAAGTAAGCCATGAAAATACCAAACTGCGCCGCCGCACCCAGCAAAAAGCTCTTTGGATTGGCGATCAGCGGGCCAAAATCGGTCATCGCGCCCACCCCCATAAAGATCAGGGACGGCATGATCGCCCATTCATCCAGCAAATAGAAATAATACAGTAAGCCGCCTGTTCCGTTTGCTGATTCTTCAATACTCATCATGATGTCCGGATAGATATTTACCAGCAGCATACCAAATGCGATCGGGGTAAGAAGTAATGGTTCAAAGCCCTTGGCAATCGCAAGATACAGAAATACACAGGCAACAACGATCATCACATAGTTTCCCCAGGTTAAATTGAAGAAAGCTGTCTGATGGACCAGATTGTCCAGTGTAGTCATAATATAATCCATTTCTTTACCTCCTGTTGTTCTTTACGTTACTGCACTCTGGCGGTCTCAGTTCAGTGTTGCCAGCAGTGCGCCTGCCTCAACAGGATCGCCCACAGCCACGTCGATGCTCGCGACAGTACCGTCCTGCGGTGCGACAACAGGGATTTCCATCTTCATCGCTTCCAGGATCACAACGGCGTCACCCTTCTTCACTGCCTGGCCTACACTTGCCTCCAGCTTGAATACCTTGCCCGCCGCACCGGCTTCGATCCTTACGCTGCCTGCGCCTGCGCTTGCCTTCGGTGCCGCTGCGGGAGCAGCTTTCGGCGCTGCCTTGGGTGCTGCCGGAGCTGCCTTGGGCGCTGCGCCTGTGGATGCTCCTTCTTCTACTACTACATCATATACGTTGCCGTTCACGGTAATTGTATAATTTTTCATGTTATTTCCTCCTGAATTATGAGTGATTTTTATTGATTATTCTTTATTTCATAAAAAGTATGGAACTTATCGTCTGATAATGGATCTTACCACATAACCGTCCGCCGATGCAGCCCCTTCGCTGGCTGCGATCGCCGCCGCAATGACTGCGATCAGCTCCGTATCATCTGTCTCCTCTGCCGCTGCTGCAGGCGCTGCCTGCACAGGTGCTGCCGGTGCGCTCTCTTCCTGAACCGGTTTCTTCTGGAACTTCTTCTGAATCTTCGGGATCAGGTTGAAACAGGAGATCAGAATACTGATCAGGATCAGTACCGCAAACACGGTGCCCATACCGAGCAGTGTATTTAAAGCAGCCTTTGTCATCAGTTCGCTCATATCGTAGTCCGCGGAAACGGTGATACTCTCATATCCTTTTTCCGTTACCACGATCTCCACAGTCGCTGTTCTCTGTTTATTGCCTTTATATACCTTGTCGCCCTGAACCTTTACTCTGATATCAGCCTTGTCTTCTGTGATCGTCACTTCCGTTTCGTCACTGAGAACAGAAACAAAGTTGCCGAATTCTTCCGAAGCATCGTTCCAGCTGTTCATAGCCGCGATATCCAGTGCCGCATCCTCCGGATTTCCGCCGCTCATTTCCACATACTCGGACATGCTCACACCGTATGACGCGAGCATCTGCTGCAATGTGGCAAGCTGTTCACAGGTAGCTTCACCGGCCTGTTTCGCCTGATCTTTCGTGATGAAACTGTTTTCTGTCATCTCCGCCCCACAGGCTGTTAATCCAAGGATGCAGACAAGCATGGCAAGACAAATTAAAAGTTTCTTTTTCATATATGAAGCATCCTTTCTAGACTGTTCCATGTTTCTTGTCAGGACAGTCTTCTTTCTTTGTATAAAGCATCTCCAGAGCGCCGATCACATATTTTCTTGTGTCTGCCGCCTCGATAATGCTGTCCACATATCCTCTTCTCGCTGCGCCCTGCACGCTCGCCTGAAGCTTTGCGTACTCGGCAGCCTTTTCGCAGATCACGTCCGCGCCCTTTCCGTCGTACATGATCTGCGCCGCATGTTTTGCGTCCATGGAGCCGATCTCCGCAGTCGGCCATGCAAAAGTCACATCGGCGCCGATCGCCTTGGAGTTCATCGCAACATAGGCACTGCCGTAAGCCTGGCCGATGATCACGTTTACTTTCGGCACGGTCGCCTCCGCAAAAGCAGCCGTCATCTGCGCAACAGCTTTCGCCATGCGCTTCTCCGCGCATTTGGTAGCGGCATAACCCTTCACGTTCGTCAGTGTCAGCACCGGAATTTCAAAGGCATCACAGAATTTTACAAAAGAAGCCGCCTTCTCGCATCCCCTCGCGGAGAGCACCGCGTCAAATTTCTCGGCAACATTGCCCTCTTCATCATAGATCTCCGTGCGGTTTGCCACGCAGCCCACCGTCATGCCGTCCAGTCTGATGAAGCCTGTCACCATGCTCTTGCCGTAATCGGCCTTTGTCTCAAAAAATACGCCGTCGTCCGCGATCTGGGAGAGCGCGATGGATGTATCCCCGACACAGTTTGCCAGTTCCGCGGAAGCTCTGTTCAGATCGTCCGTGCAGTCAGCGACAGCTTCATCATCACAGTTGGCAGGCAAAAATCCGATCAGCTCACGGATCTTTGCATAGATCTCGCCTTCCTCTGCCACCACATCCACGATACCTGCCTCCTCACTCTGGAAAGCCGCCGCGGAAGTATCGCATTTGCCGATCTCGTTTCCGTCGATGGCATTGGGGGAATTTACGAACAGCTTTGCTTTCGATTTCTCCATAAAAGTAAAGTCTGTCAGTGTCGGGAAAATGGCAAGGCCGCCGCCGCAATTTCCGAAGATCGCCGTGATCTGGGGGATCATGCCGCTGGCCGTAACCTGTTTGCTATAAATCTCGCCGAATGCGTTAAGCGCATCGGCGCCTTCCTGTAATCTCAGTCCGGCAGAATCGATCAGCCCGATCACCGGCGCGCCGGTCTTCATTGCCAGATCATAGAGGTTTGTAATCTTTTTTGCATGCATTTCACCCACGGAACCGTTCAGTACGGATGCATCCTGGCTGTAAACATATACAAGATTACCGTCAATTACTCCATACCCGGTGATAACACCATCAGAAGGAGTCTCTGCCTGTTTCAGATCAAAATCGGTAGCTCTCGCCGTTACAAGCGCACCAATTTCAACGAAACTGTTTTCATCGAGCAAAGCTGTGATTCTTTGGCTCGCTTTTGAAGTAGTGCCCATATTTGTTCCTCCATTTATAATAAAAATAATAACTACCTTGTCAGGGGACCAAAATCCCCCATGTTGCATACTCGATTAGTATAACATAAGTATTGTAAAAAACACAACAAAAACAGCGAATTTTTTTCAAAAAAATCAGCGTCTTCCGAATGGTACGGCCGACGCTGATTTCTGCTTTTCAGTTGTATTATTTTGCTGTTTTTATTTTTCAGCTTCTCTCTTAGCTGCTTCGATTTCCGCCTGCTCTGCCAGTGCTGCTGCCTGAGCTTCCTTCTTCGCTGCTTCGATCGCGATCTGCTCTGCTACTGCTTCCGCCTGAGCTGCCTTCTTCGCTGCTTCTGCCGCTGCCTGCTCTGCTTCTGCCGCTGCCTTTAACGCTTTCTGAGCTGCCACTTTAGCTGCTGCATCCGCTTCCAGTGCCGCACGCTGATCGGGGCCGTTCTTAGCTGCTGCGATCTCTGCCTGCTCTGCTGCTGCCGCTGCCGCTGCTGCCGCATCATCTGCTGCCGCTGCAAGCTGTTCTGCCTCTGCTGCCGCTTTCACAGCTGCCCTGCTTTCTGCTGCCGCCTGGTTTTCAGCTTCTACTGCCGCTAACAGCTGCTCTGCCGCTTCTCTCTTGGCCGTTGCGATAGCGAGCTGCTCAGCTGCTGCTTCTGCTGCTGCCGCCGCTTTACCAGCTGCTGCCTGTGCCTGCTCTGCGATAGCTGCCGCTTTTGCTGCCTTCTTAGCTGCTTCTGCTGCTTCCTGCTCTGCGATAGCTGCTGCCTTTGCTGCCTTCTGAGCCTCTGCTTTTTCTGCTGCTTCAGGATTCTCCTGCGCTGCCGCTGCTTTTGCTGCCGCTTCCACTGCCGCACGTTCTGCAAGAGCCTCTGCTTTTTCTGCTGCTTCCACTGCTGCGATGGCTTCTTTCTCTGCCTTTGCTGCTGCTGCGTCCGCCTTCTTTGCCTCGGCTGCTGCTTCCTGCTCTGCCGCTGCAGCTTCTGCCAGTGCTTTTTTCGCTGCTGCCGCCGCTTCCTGCTCTGCCCTTACCGCACTGTTTGCAGCGCTTACTGTCATACCGGCCATACTCACCATCATAGCAGATACCAACACTGCCGCTGTCAGCTTCTTCCAGATTTTCAGTTTTTTCATCATATTCACCCTTTCTTAAATATATTATGATAATCCGGTTTTCACCCAAGTAAATTGTAACGCTATCTTTTCTTAGTGTCAACAAATATTCTCATTTTTTTACCTTATTTTACCTGATCCGTCAAAGCAGATATTCCTGCAATATATACTTTCCCATATAGCGCAGGTCTTTTTTGTCCACACTGTTTTTCAGCACCAGATCATACTCTTTCACCGCTTCTCTGTTGAGATTATATATGACCTTTCCTGCCTTCGTTCCCCTTTTCACCGGCGCTTCCAATTCTCCTGCATAAGATACATCAATCCGGACTTCATCGCTCGCGGAAAGCAGGAAATTCAATTCTCCGCCGCTCTTATCCTCTATTTCAAGTTCCACCTCCACATCTGCATAAGGATCATACTCCTCTGTTTCCGGTATGCCATCCCGGATCTTCACCGGTTTCAGTCCCACTTCCTTATATACATTCTGATATTCATAGTTTTCCAGACCGTATTCCATCAGCTTTCTGGTATCCACCCACTTGTAGGTTTTGTGATTGGGCCAGCCGCATGCCAAAAGCGCCACGATAAAAGTCCGCTCATCCCGCCTTAAAGCTCCCACATAGCAGTATCCCGCGCCGCCGGTGAACCCCGTCTTTCCCGAGAGGGCGCCGTCCATCATATTCAGGAACGCGTTGTGGTTCGTGCAGCTGTAGCTGCGGTTCCCCTGCCGGTTGGCAAAGCCGTAATTCGCCGCCCTGGTGATATCCAAAAAACTCTCCCTCTGCGGCGATGTCATAATACAGTACCGCATGATCAGCGCAAGATCTTTTGCGGTGGTGGAATGGCGGTATTCCGTTCCGTCTATCACTTCCACCGCATCCAATCCGTTCGGCGTGATAAAATGCGTATCCTCACAGCCGATCTCCTTCGCCTTTTCATTCATCAGCTCCGCGAATCCCTCCACGGAACCGCCGATATGCTCCGCGATCGCCACCGCGGCATCGTTGTGGGATTCCAGCATCAGGGAATACAGCAGATCCCGCAGATAAAAGCGTTCCCCCTTTGCCGCTCCCAGATGCACCTGGGGCTGGGACGCCGCATAGGAGGAAATCTCCACCTCATCCTCCGGATTTCCCCGCTCCAGCGCCAGAATGCAGGTCATGATCTTTGTCGTGCTCGCCATGGGCAGCACCACATCCTCCTCCTTTCCATATAAAACGCGCCCGGAATCGGCATCCATAAGTACCGCTCCCCGGGCGTATAAGTCAAGGTTTGTCTCCTTTGCCTGCGCCGTCCCGCCAGGTACGATCCCTGTCAGAACAGCGATCGTCAGCATGATGGACAGCCACCTTGCAAAAACTGTTTTTTCCCTTTTCTTCCATCTCTTTTCTGTCCGTGTTCCGTCTGTTTTTCCTCTTCTCTTTCCTGCGATCTTCCCCGTTTTCATTCAGCACGTTCCTGTTTGTCTTTATGCCTATTATATGGTGCCGGTTCCGGGTTCATGCAAAAAACAAAGGTAAAAATCCACATCTCCTTTTCGTCCTTAGCCACAGTCAGATATCCACCGTCTGCCGCGCCTCCGCCTCCGCCTGTTCCCGGAATTCCTCCACCTGAACGGGATTCAGCTCCGGCAGATCACCAAGGCTCTTCACGCCGAAACTGCGCAAAAACTGTTCCGTCGTCCCGAACAGCATCGGGCGTCCCGGTGCGTCCAGCCTGCCCAGCTCCTGCACCAGATCATACTCAAGAAGCCTGTTCACGGCAAAGTCGCAGCTCACACCGCGGATCCTCTCAATATCCAGCTTCGTCACCGGCTGCTTATAGGCGATGATCGAAAGGGTTTCCAGCATCGTATCGGAAAGTACATGCTTTCTGGGCGTTTTGGCAATCTTTATCAGATATTCGTACATCTCGTTTTTCGTGCAAAGCTGCACCGCGTCCTCCAGCTCGATCAGCTCGATCCCTCTGCCTTCGGCCTGATAGGACTCTCTCATCTCCTCCAGAAGTTCTTTCGTCACCTTCTTACTTTCTTCGATCACCTCCGCCAGACGACCAATCTCCACAGAATCCCCCAGCGTAAATAAAATCGCCTCCAGTACTGCTTTTGCCTTCTCTCTCTCCACGGTATCCTCTTCCTTTTCTTTATGTTCTTACCGGCGTCCGGCACAACTACACGATAACCGGCTCTTCCTTCACCACGATCCGTATCTCCCCGAACAGATCCTCCTGCTCGATCGCGATCTTCCCGATCTTCATCATCTCCAGCACGATCAGAAATGTCACAATGACTTCCATTTTACTGTTCTGTTTTTCCAGAAGCTCCCGGAAGGAACAGTACCTGTGTTTCAGCAGGTAATTCTGCAGATAAACCTGCTTTCTGTCCAGATCGATCTCATCCTTCTCGATCTTTCCGAAACTGCTTCTGACAGGGTCTATTTTATCCTCCTGCCGTTTCAACATAAACCGGAACATCTCGTTCAATTTGACTAATGTGGCATCTCCCACCAGCTCCTCATAATCCACCGGGGGCCTGTACTCTTCGATCTCCTTCGGCAGATGCGGTTCTCTGTAAAATGCTTTTTCCGCGCTCATATGGAGATCCTTCAGTTCATAGGACATGTATTTATAAATCTTATATTCCAAAAGCTTCTGTACCAGCTCTGCCCTGGGGTCTTCCTCCTCCCCCTCCTCATTCACTTCCATCGGAAGGAGCATCCTGCACTTGATATCCAGCAGCGTTGCCGCCATCACGAGAAACTCGCTCATCACATTCATATCTTCGGTTTCCATCCGCCGGATATAATCCAGATACTGTTCTGTGATCAGCGTGATCGGAATGTCATAGATATCTATTTTATTTTTATCGATCAGGTGCAAAAGAAGATCAAGCGGTCCCTCAAACACCTCCAGTTTAACCGGAATTGCCATATTCTTCACCATTTCTGCGCTGCTTTTATCCCACTGCCAAAGACGGCACACACTTGCACATAGACAGATTTGTGACATACAGCGCGCAGACACAAATCCCTATCTGCAATCAATTTTATTCACACCTATAATCAGCCATAAGAATAATAAAATCCTCAAGGAACCCCTTAAAAACGTCGACACCACTAACCTGATGATGTTTCCGCCTCAAGTTCTATCACCACCACTTCCCCCGGATTAAAGAGCCGGACGGGAATCGTGTGCATTCCCAGCCCCCGGCTGATGACCATACAGCTCCCATGCTCTTCGAATACTCCACCGTCATAATGGGGAAACGGTATAAGAGAAGGTGCTACCACTCCCTTATATCCCGGGATCCTCGCCACGCCGCCGTGAACATGTCCGGACAGTACCAGCTCCGGTCCCCACGCCGCATAGTCCGGAAAAAACTCCGGATTATGGGCAAGCAGAACCTGATACGAGCCATCATCCGCCTCTCCTATGGTTTCTTTCAGGTACCCTTCTTTCAGCTTTCTCTTCACAAACCTTTTATAGTATTCCCTGTCTATGGTCAGCCCCGTCAGCCGGATGCCGAACTCCGGCAGAAGGCAGCTCTCATTGTCCAGAAACCGAATACTGCTGTCTTTAAACCCTTCCATATAGTCGAGATACATGGTATCGTAATTTTCCGGATAGATCCTGGCGCGGTATTCATGATTGCCCAGCGCATAATAAACCGGATATTTCTCGCCGCACTTCAATACCAGATCTGCGCCTTTTTTAAAAGAAGCGCCGGGCTTTGCGTTCAGCATGTCCCCGCCGACCAGCACCAGATCCGGCGCCAGTTCCTCTATCGCCTGCAGAAGCCTTTCATTTCCGGTCCCGTATTCCTTGTTATGCAGATCCGACAAAAATACAAGACGGCAGTTCTTTTTCAGTTTATCCGACCGGAAGGTATAGGTCCTTATGACAAACCGGTTGCTGTCCCAGATCATCACCCAGAGAAAGAAGAGGATAAGGCACACAAACAGTACCAGCAATATCGTTCCTATCCATGTGCCGTTTAACATCCTTATCCTCCTATTTTAGTTCCGCAGATTCACTCCCACCACACGTTTCCTGAGCTTACGATCGCGGCTGTCTGAATTACGCCATCCGCAATCGAAGCTGTGTGCTGTCCGTTCATCTGCTGATTTTAGTTCCGCAGATTCACTCCCACCACACGTTTCCTGAGCTTACGATTGCGGCTGTCTGAATTACGCCATCCGCAATCGAAGCTGTGCGCTGTCCGTTCATCTGCTGATTTTAGTTCCGCAGATTCACTCCCACCACACGTTTCCTGAGCTTACGATCGCGGCTGTCTGAATTACGCCATCCGCAATCGAAGCTGTGCGCTGTCCGTTCATCTGCTGCTTTTAGTTCCACGGTCAGGCGGAAAGCAGGAACGCTTCGAACGCCTTGCGCACAAAATCTTTGTACACCGCCACGGGAACATCCTCCTTAAATATAATAGGTACGCTTCCCAGTTTATTGCCGGCGAGCAGGTAGATTGCCTCCCCTGCCACATCCCCGGCTTTCACCGGTGCCTGCACCTGTTCCGGCAGAGAGATGATCTTCTCCACGCCGTCCAGATTCTGCCCTGTGGTGTCCAGATAGCGGAAAGGCGCCTGATAGGCTACCTCCGTTTCGTTCACGATGGCTCCTTTGATCGGAACGACAGGCAGGATATCCTCATTCTTATCCTCATAAATATGGCTCACACTGTAGCCGTAACTCAGCAGGGTGATTGCCTCCGAAAACCTGATCTTTCCTTCCTCCGCTCCCATGACCACTGCGATCAGATCCATGCCGTCCTTCCTCGCCGTTGCGGAGAGGCAGAACTTCGCCTTGCTGGTGGAGCCGGTCTTTAATCCGGTCGCCCACTCATAGCTCTTCAGAAGTTTATTGGTGCTGGATAAAGTAAAAGTCTCCGTTCCCCTGTTTGTAGTATGGGTGATGTCCTCCATCCAGATTCCCGTATAGTCAAATATTTTCGGATATTTTGTGATCAGCTCCCTGGACATGATCGCAACGTCCCTGGCCGAAGTATAGTGCCCGTCAGAATCCGTCAGACCGCAGCAGTCCTCAAAATGAGTGTTCTCCATGCCGAGCCCCGCGGCCCTCTGGTTCATCAGATAGACAAACTCTTCCTCTGAGCCCGCCACATGCTCCGCTGCCGCCACAGCGGCATCATTCCCGGAGGCCACCGCGATGCACTTGATCAGCGTATCTAATGTCTGGATCTCTCCCTCCTCCAGAAACACCTGCGAACCGCCCATACTTTGCGCGTGGGCGGATGTCCGCACCTCATCTTCCAGTGTTACCTTGCCGTTCTCCAGATAGTCAAAAATGATCAGCAATGTCATGATCTTTGTGATGCTGGCCGGGCTTCTTCTCTCCTCCGCATTCTTCTCATAGATCACCTGCCCTGTGGAAGCTTCTATCACGATTGCTGACGGCGATGTAATATCAGGTCCCGCTGCCCTGGCAGACAGCATGCTTCCCCACAGGCCTGCTGTTAAAATAGCCGCAGCCAGCCACACGGCAAGAAAGGCCTTCCGGCAGCATCTTTTCGTTTTTCCGCTTTTAAGCTTTCCCATGAAATAAACCTGTCATGTGGGTTCCTTTTTGAAACCTCACATTCCCCCTGTTATCTGTTTGTTTCATATATATGCCTAAAATGCGGAAGATATTTTTATCCTTTTCGTACTTTTTTCTTTTTTTCCTGCGCGGGATGCGCCTGCTCATACAGCGCATACAGATCCGGCCGTCTCTCCCTTGTCCGCTGTATCGCCATCTGAAGGCGCCATTCGTCCACTTTCGCATGGTCCCCGGAAAGCAGAATGGGCGGCACCGCCTTTTCCCGCCAGATCTCCGGCCTCGTATACTGGGGATATTCCAACAGATTGTCATAGAAAGATTCCGTCTCGCCGGAGGCCTGATTGGTGAGCACCCCGGGCACCATGCGGGCGATCGCATCCACCATCACCATGGCCGGCAGCTCCCCGCCGGTCAGCACATAATCCCCGATGGAGACATGATCCGTCACGATCGTCTCCAGCACCCGCTCATCGATACCCTCATAATGACCGCATAGAAAGATCAGATCTTCCTCCTCCGCAAAGTCCCTCGCCATCTGCTGATGGAAAGTCTCTCCCTGCGGCGTCACATAGATCACCCGGTTTCTCCTCTTATCCGGCCTGCCCTCTTTCTCTTTCCGCTCCAGGATACGGCGTTCCACTTCCAGATAAGCATCATAAACAGGCTGCGCCTGCATCAGCATCCCTGCGCCGCCCCCATAGGGATAATCGTCCACTTTTTTGTGCTTGTCCAGCGTGTAATCCCGGATATTCAGGGCTTCGATACTGATATGGCCCGCAGCTTTTGCCCGTCCGATAATGCTTTCTCCGAGCCCCTGCAGTACCATCTCCGGAAAGAGTGTCAGAATATGAAAATTTGTCATAGACATCCTCTTATTTCTGTGACGGTTTTTTCTTTTCCGAGGGCCTCGCCGCTTCCAGCAGCCCTTCCATCACATGTACCATCATACGTCCGTTCTCCAGATCAATTTCTCTGATACAGTCTTTGATGGCAGGGAAAAATACTTTGCTGTTATCTGTCAGAGTCACCTCATAAACATCATTTGCGCCGGTTTCCAGAACATCCGTCAGGATCCCCAACTCTTCTCTTTCTTCTGTCATGACGATAAGCCCGATCAGATCCGCCTGATAATACTCATTTTCCCCAAGGGGCACCGCCTAGTCTCTTTCGATCCACAACCCTGCGCCTCTGTATTTCTGCGCTTCCTCCGGCGTCTCGATCCCCTGAAACTTCACAATGGCCATATTCTTAAAAAATCTGGCGGACTCAAGCTTTACTTCCCGCCGTTCTTTTTCCGTTTTCAACACAACCGTCTTTAATCTTTTAAATTTCCCCGGATCGTCCGTCGTGGGAAATACCTTGACTTCCCCTTTGATTCCGTGCACGGAAGCAACTGCCCCCACCTGAAACTCATCCTGCATCCTCAATCCTCACTGTTCCAAAACCGAGCAATCCAAGCAGGGAAGATTCTTTTTCCCCTGCCCGCCGCGCCGGGTGCGGGCAGCTTAGGCTGCATCCTTTCTATCCGCACCCATGCGCAATGCGTGTTCCACGCATAAAAGAATCCTGCAGTCTGCAATGCAGGATTCTCCACGCGTTAGATGATTTCTACATCTACTCTCTTATTGTCCTTCGTAGAGGCCGCCTTCACAACAGAACGGATCGCCTTGGCGATCCTGCCCTGCTTTCCGATCACCTTACCCATATCATCAGCCGCTACATGAAGTTCGATGGTAATATTTTTACCCTCACCTTTTTCGGTCACTACAACTTCTTCCGGATTATCAACAAGTGCTTTTGCAATTACTTCAACCAATTCCTTCATTATCCACCTCCAAAAGAAGACCTGAAATCATCTTATTTTTCAATACCTGCGATCTTAAGAATCTTTTCAACGGCTTCTGTGGGCTGTGCTCCTGTAGCGAGCCATTTCTTCGCCAGCTCTTCATTTACATGAATGGTGCTGGGCTCTGTCTTGGGATCATATGTGCCGATCTCCTCAATAAATCTGCCGTCCCTCGGGCTTCTGCTGTCAGAAACTACGATCCTGTAAAAAGGTGCCTTTTTCTGTCCCATTCTCTTTAATCTGATCTTTACCATGTCTTTTTTCCTCTGCTTTCTTTTAAATATAGTATATAATATATAGTTATTTTCAGCTATTCACAAAATCCTCATCATGACTTTGCATAGCATTACTACCTTTTTTGGAAAAACTCAGAAGGGGAACCTTCCCCGTCCGCCGCCAAAGCCTCCCATCATGCCGGCGAGAGAACCTCTGCCCTTTTTGCCCATCATGCCCTGCATCTGCTTCATCATCTTCTGACTCTGCTCAAACTGTTTGACAAAGCGGTTGACCTGGGCGATATCCACCCCTGCGCCTTTGGCGATCCTGTGCTTTCTGCTCGGATTTAACAGTTTCGGGTTGGCGCGCTCTTTCTTTGTCATGGAAAGGACGATGGCCTCGTTTCTCGCCAGTTCCTTTTCGTCTATCATGGACGCCAGATCCGCATTCTTTCCGCCGAACCCCGGCATCATGGACAACAAACTGCCGATGCCTCCCATATTCCGCATCTGCTTCATGCTCTCCAGATAATCCTCAAAGTCAAACTTTCCCTTCTTCATCTTTGCGGCCATTTCTTTTTCTTTGTCCGCATCGATCTCTATATTCTCCTGCGCCTTTTCGATCAGGGAGAGCACATCGCCCATCCCCAGGATCCGACCCGCCATCCGGTCCGGGTAAAACTGTTCCAGATCGGAAAGCTTCTCTCCCATACCGACATAGAGGATCGGTTTTCCGGTCACCGCTTTTACCGAGAGCGCCGCACCGCCTCTGGTATCGCCGTCCATCTTCGAGAGGACAACGCCGTCTATCCCGACTTTTTCGTCAAACTCGGATGCCACGTTCACCGCATCCTGTCCAGTCATGGCATCCACCACGAGAAGGGTCTGGTGCACTTCCACATTCCGCTTGATCTCCTGCAGCTCCGTCATCATCGCCTCATCGATATGAAGACGGCCCGCCGTGTCCAGGATCACTACGTTGTGGTTGTTTTTCCGGGCATGTTCTAAAGATGCCTTTGCGATGTCCACAGGGTTCTGATTATCGCCCATGGAAAATACATCTACTTCCTGCTTTTCCCCGTTGATCTGGAGCTGTTTGATAGCCGCAGGACGATACACGTCGCAGGCGACGAGCAGGGGTTTTTTCCCTTTTAATTTAAACTTTCCGGCCAGCTTCGCCGTGGTCGTGGTCTTACCTGCACCCTGCAGGCCGCACATCATGACGACGGTGATGGATTTTCCCGGCTGGAACTTCAATTCCGTCATCTCAGAACCCATCAGGGCGGTCATTTCCTCGTTGACGATCTTGATCACCATCTGTCCCGGGTTTAAGCCGTTCATCACATCCGCGCCGATCGCCCGCTCCTCCACGGATTTCACAAACTTTTTAACCACCTTAAAGTTTACATCCGCCTCCAGCAGCGCCATCTTGACTTCCTTTAAGGCGATCTTCACATCCTCCTCGGTCAGGCGCCCCTTGCCCCGCAGTTTCTTAAACACATTCTGCAGTTTATCTGTCAAACTTTCAAAAGCCATCTAAAAATTCTCCATTAATCCTGTGGTGAGCTCTCTGATCTCGTCAAGCTTCTCCCGGCACGCCTGCTCCGGCATCCGTTTTCCTTCTTCCGCCAGCTTCTCAATCTGTGCCGCGATCTTCTTCGCCTCCGTAAATTTCCTGACAAGGTGAAGTTTTTCCTCGTATCCCGCCAGCAGCTTATCGCAGCGCCTGATCAGATCATGCACGCCCTGTCTGCTGATGCCGTATTCCTCGGCGATCTCCGCCAGCGACATATCATTGTAAACCGCATCTTCGTAGATATTTTTTTGATGTTCCGTCAGCAGTTCTCCGTAAAAATCATACAAAAGCCCCTGCTCTACGATCTTTTCCATAACAGCCTGCCCCTTTGCCAAAATCACGGCATAAATCGAGCCACAAACGGTAGTTTACTATAAAAGGGAATGGCTGTCAAGTGTTTTTTCTTGACAGCCGTTCATAAGAATTTTTGACCTTCCTGCTTTCCATTTCATCTTATCATAATTGCCACTTGCTATCCAATATTTTCCACACAATTTCCCGAAAAAACCAGATCAGCATCATGTTCATATTTAAAAAAGACTCAACTGCGTATCCTTCAACGACTTCACCTTTCGCTCCGTAACCTTATCCCCGGCGCCGACAGTGCCGCACAGCAGCGGTGATGCCGGATCATATGCCTCCGCATTCACCCGCACCGCATCATCGCTGAAATTCGCATAGCAGTACCTGCAGCCGTTTTTACAGGTATCATACAGTCCGGTCTCCACACTCTCAAAGCAGCCGCATCCCGCTCTCTGGTTTCTATCCTTCCCCCCTGTCAGCTTACAGCCGATGATCTCCTCGATCAGCTTTTTATCAATACAGCTTCCGTGTTCCACGCCCGCACTCCGAAGATCTGTCGATTCCGCACAGGATTCCACCTTCATTCCATACGTTCCGGCGATCGCCGTCATGCGCTCTGCCAGCGTCAGCATATCTTTCTCCGAAATATTCTCAACTTGCAGTTCCGCCATATTGCGTCTTGTCTTTGTGTAGAGATCCAGAAAACTGATCACCGCCTTCTCCGTATATCCGGCAAAGCTCTCCGCTATCTTTCCAAACGCTTTGACATGATACTCTGCGGTATATTTTTTATTCAATAAAATAGGATCATAGCGCCAGATCACTCTCTTTGCCCCGACCTTCTCAGATAATTTCCGGAAAACAGGGATCAGTTCCGTTCTTTTATCTGGCAGTCCCGGCTCTATGTCTTTCCCGTATCCGGTCAGCGTAAACTGGAAATAATAAGCATATTTCCGCAGCTCATCCAGCCTGTCCAGCATATTGGAAGGATTTTTTGTCCAGAACACAATGCAGTCCACAACTTCAGGCGAAAGATCGATCCTGCTGACCTGATGCGGGTTGATCGGATTTCTCACATAAAGAAATCCTTCCTTTATCCTGTTATAAAACCATTCGGAATAATAATTCGGTATATCTGTTCTTCTGCTGACACTCAGTATCATGCTGCATTTCCTGCCTTCCGAAATAATGCTTTGTTTATAAAAACTGCCGGCAAATGCCGGCAGTTCTTTACTTTCTTCCAAATATATACCTTTATTTCTCATCCAGAATATTCTGTACGGCACCCCACTCGATCACCGGCACATTTCTCTGCGTTACATTGGCTGTCTTTTTCTTCTTGCTGCTCATCTTTGTAAAATTGACCGCAAAGAAGCCTATCGCAACGACAACGCTGATCCCGAACGCCGCGATCGCGATCGTCATAGCATTGTCCACTCCTGAAAAGAAATAACATCCCGCCGCCACGATCACACCGACGATCAGGCTGACGATCGAATTTCCGAACAGATCATCTTTTATGCCGCTGACCGCCCATGACTGGGGCTTGTGGCAATGCGGACATTCATCCTTGAAAGCCTTGTTGAAGATATTCTTCTCCGTCGCATTTTTATAGGCTGTCTTCACTTCATTCACAAGGTTTCTGTGAGCCATTTCATTCAGCGTCTGCTGTTTATTATATTCCAGCTCTCTGTAGTTGCTGTTTACCTCGGCTTCCATTCCTTTGATCGTAGCCTTCAGCGGCCCGCTGTCCTTCATGCACTGCTCGCACTTAAAAGAATACGGCACATCGATGGTCTCGGTTTTTTTGTGTCTGTAGTATGTACCCATTTTTGCTTTCCTCCTGGATATATTGTAATGGCTTCCGCCCCATAAATAGAGGGGAACTCCTGCATCTGGCCTCGCAGGCTCAGAGATATCTAATTTTGATTATACCCCCCCATTTCCTAAAATCAAGTACAAAAAAAGATACAATCGCCATAGCGATCCAGAACAGTTCAGATGAAAACTGAACTGATGCTGATCACCCGGCTCTTCTTCCGAGTGTAAACTCTGTCTCTCCGTTTTCTCCCTGTGTCATCTCCAGTTCAAACCGCAGTTTGGGCAATTCCTCATATTCCGCTACGCCGATCATATCATCCAGATAATACCCGGGACTGACACACAGATAAATCTTCTCTCCCAGCTCAAAATCCGAAATCATCCCCAACTCCAGCCCTGTCACTTTTTCTCCGTATTCCTCTGAAACCATCACTGCTCCCAGTTCCTCTTTCGTCTCCGCATCCGTCAGCACGAGCTCTTTCGTTTTTTCGTCGTAATTCCAGCCTATCCGCTCTTCCAGAAGTGTTTCATAGTCCTCAAGGCACAATCTGCTCTCCGTCAGCGTTCCGGTATCGTACTGCTGTAATACATGCAGTTCATCCGCCGACGCACCGGTCCCCGTATACACATGGCAGGATATCTGAAGCTGTCTGCGCGCTTCATCCCAGTACAGTTTCGGCAGTATCATCCGGGGCGACGTATAGAACCAGTCAAAATAGTTCACATCCTCCCCGATCTCCACGGCAACGCCCCTGAATCCAGCTTCCTCGTCATTGTACCCGTATACCCTGATATCCTTCTCCGGAATTTCCCCGATGCACAGGATACCCCCTGTATCAGATACATTTTCGATAAACGGGATGTTTTTCACCTGATCCCAGGGCACATTCATAAACCGTGCGACAACATCCACCCGGTAATCCACCGGCACCCAGATGCCGTTTTCCCCATAAGGCTGCAGCATGCTGATCGTATAAGTTGACTGATCTTTCAGGAAGGTGATGTCCAGTCCGACCAGCCCGTCTCTCTCCGGCTCATGCAAAGTGTATCGTATATCCGAGGGATCCTCCGAGAGGTTCAATAGGAACGCCGCCGCGCGCTCCGGCTCAAACAGATCCCGATAGGCCATCGTGCTCGACAACAAAGCGTTCTCATTTAACGTTTCACCCAGCCCGTTTTTTGTGTAATCCATCATAGTTCCGTCCAGATAGCCGTGATAAGCTTCCCCAAATTCCTCCCCCGTAGAAATATTGTCATAGGGATATACTGCCTCCCTCGTTATGACATATCTGTCATTTTCCAGTCTGTACTCCAGTTCTTCACGCCAGCAGATGACGTGCGGATCCGAAATATGGGCATAATAATAAATCGCCGCCTCTGTCTCATCATAATCGTAAACATAGGAATCCGCCTCCCAGTCCCAGGGCCAGGGGCTGGAGAAACCGAAACTGCGATCCCCCTCGGAACCCATCAGTATTTCCTCCGCCAGTTCCGGCGTCACCATACCCGCTATCTCCTCCGCGTCCCTCGCACAGAACATCATCCGCCAGCGCGTCAGCATATCATACGGCGTCTCCTGCATGGCCGCCGTGCCTTCCCCATCCTGCTTCGGGCTTGTCAGAAAACAGAGCGCCGCCGCGATACAGCAAAGGAGCGCCGCCAGAACGATCCAGAACGCAGGCTTTTTGTAGTGCAGCACATTTTTCACCCGCTCCCTCACATCGGTTTCCCCGAAGGCGAGAGGACAGGCGGCGATCCCTCCCGGTTTTACGCTGCATGCCACGAGCGCCTCGGCATAGGGCTTTTTGCTCTCCTGCCCCAGCTCGCGGATCACACGCTCATCACAGGCAAGCTCGATATCCCGGCACAGAAGAATATAGGATATCCAGCACAAGGGCCAGAACCAGTATACAGAGAGGATCAGAAATCCCAACGGCTTCCACCAGTGATCCCTCCTTTTCAGATGCGCCCGCTCATGGGATACCACATATGCCGCCTGCTCTTTTTCCATCCCGGAGGGCAGATAGATCCGGGGCTTTATCACCCCCAGGATAAACGGCGTATCGATGGCATCGCACAGAAAGATATTTCCCTCCAGCCTGGCCGACACCCGGGTGATCCGGTACAATCTGCGATAGCTGACAAACCCGTAGAGCAAAAACAGCATAACGCCCGCAAGCCAGAAAATTCCCAGCGTATGCATGACACGGTTTCCGTCGTCTGCCGGCGCCGAAACATCCTCGTCACCATGATCATCCAGATACGCGTTCACCGGCGCATCCACCAATCCGATCCCGGTATTGACCTGAAATGTGTTATCGGTGATGATCCGCTCCGGCAGCGGCTCGCTGCTGGGGATCAGGCTCAGCGCGCTCTCGATCGAAAAGGGACAGATCAGCTTGAACGCCACCAGCGCCCACAGCAGACAGGATATCCATTTCGGCGCTTTTTTCAACATAAACCGGATCAGCAGCACCGCCAGGATCAGCCAGCTCGCCGTGAGTCCCATATTCAGTACCTTTAAAAAAACGGCTTCCATCCTGTCCCCTCCTAATCCAGCTCCGCGCTGTCGATCATCTCCCGGATCTCAGAGATCTCCTCCTCGGTCAGCGCCTTGCGCTTTGTAAACGCGGCGATAAAGGCGGGAAGAGATCCCTGAAAAGTCTCCTCCACAAACTGCTCGCTCCGCAGCGCGTAGTATTCCTCCCTCGAGATCAGGGATGTGACTTTTTTTTCTTTCATCTGAAAAATACCGTGCCCGCTCAATTTCTTTAAGACGGTATAAGTAGTCGTCCTCTTCCACTGCAGTTCCTTCTCACACAGTCTGATCAGTTCATTGGTGGTCAGCGGTTCATGATCCCAGATGATATCCGCAAAACGGGATTCCACCGCGCCCAGTTTATAGTCGGTCATAATCTCCCCCTCCTTTGATTCACTGCGTCTTTCAGCCAAAACACAGCTTTTCTTTCTTACGCTTCATTTTGTCTATTGTCAACAGACACTTGTAGTCTATCATCAATAGACACATCTGTCAATCCCTTTCGCAGACAAAAAAATCACCTGCAAAAACATCCGCCGTTTCTGCAGGTGATCCCTTTTCCATATATTTTTTATGTATTTCTTTATATAGCCCTCAGGTATTTCCCCTCCTGCCTTCCCGCTGGTCAGAAAATCCTTTCTCTCCTTTACAGTACCAGAGAGGGTGCGCTGTAAACTCTGCCCTTCAGCTCCTCATTCAGCATATACAGACTCTTCGCATCATCCCCGAACAGCTCCATTTTCGTGATCTGGTCGGAAGAATTCTTCTCCTCCTCGCCCTGCTCTTTGATGAACCAGTCCAGAAACTGTGTCGTGCGGAAATCCTTCACTTCCTGCGCCGCCGCATAGATATTGTTGATCAGGGAAGTCACATACTGCTCATGCGCAAGGCCCGCTTTCAGCGGATCGATCAATGCGGTGTATGTCTTGTCCGGCTTTGCGACTGCCTCCAACGTCACCTTCTCGTTGTTATTGTGCAGGTACTGGTAGATCAGCATCGCATGATCCTGCTCTTCCTTCGCCTGGATCTCATACCAGTTTGCAAATCCGTCCAGCCCTTTGTCACTGTAAAAATTAGCCATATCGAGATAAAGATATGCCGAATAGAGTTCCTTGTTGATCTGGTCATTTAAAAGTTCCGATACTTTCTTATCCATTATAATTTCCTCCTGTATTATAAAAAATCTTCTTTTTACAGGATAATACAAAAAATTTATTCTTTCAAGGGCAGAATTTCACAAATTCGCCTCCCTATTCATCCGATACCGCTTCTGCCTGCTCCTCCTGCCGTTTCTTCCACCAATCCTCCCGGCAGCTCTCCTCCCGTTTCTCCCTTCATTTCGCCGACCAGTCTATCCAGCGTCTCCTCTGTCGCTTCTGCACCCGGTTCCTCTATCCCTTCCTCCGACAATCCATCCGCTATTTTTTCCGGCGATCCGTCCGGCATTTCTTCGGTCACCTTGTCCGTCAGTCCGTCTGCCACTTCTTCCGTCACTTTGTCCGTCAGTCCGTCTGCTACTTCCTCCGTCAGTTCGTCCAGCAGTTCCGACAGTATCCCCTGATTTTCCTCGATGCCAAGCGCTTCCTCCTGCAGTATTTTCTTCCTCTCCTCCTCGGTCTTTGGCGCAAGCTTTTTCAGCTCTTCTGCCATCTTTTCTCCCTTTTCCCTCGCTTCATCCAGAATATGGCGCATCTGCTCCATATTGTACGCCTGCTTCACCATCCTGATCTGATCTTCGTAAGAATGCAGAAGTCCCAACTTATCTTCGATCTCTTCCACGGATCCGCACTCTTTATTTTTCAGACCCGCCTTCTGTTTTTCCAGCACGGCGACCTGATCGTCCCGGTTCTGCTGACGTTCCATTTTCTCTTCCCTGCTCTTTAAACCTTTCTGCCTGATCCTCTGAAAGACCGGCATCTTTCCCGCATTCACGATAATTCCCATTCTTTTGTCCTCACTTTCTCTGTCTGCTGTTTTCAGGAACCTTTCTTATTATATCGGATAACATCTGTTAATCTTTAGCCGATAACTCCGCCGCAAGCAGCGCGGTAGTTGCCAAATACTCGTGCAAGCACGGTATTTGGCTCGTTGCCCGCGGGAATAAAAAACAGACTGCAGTAGTCTCTGTCATGCAAACTACTGCAGTCTTATCAAAATGTCAGCAGATAAACTTTATAACATCTTCACGACCCATGCCAGAGCGTCCAGATTCGACTCATACCCGATTTCCACGCGCTCCCCGGTAAGCTCCGCGACATCCGTATACACCATGTCCCCTCCGCCGCCCACGCCGGGCTGTTTCATAAAGCCGCCGAACATAATGTAGATCCCTTCCGTCTCGCTGCCGCACTCTTCCAGCAGCTCCCGCATTTTGACCGTATCCACAAAAACTTTCTTTTTATCGAAAGTCACCGCCTGCCGAAGCCTCTCAGAGTCTTCCAGTATCACATTCACCCCGGTATCATCAAACACCGTGATATCTTCCAGTTCCGTATACCTCGCGTAGGAATGCTCATGGATCTCCAGGAAACCGCCGCCTATCACCAACAGCCCTGTCAGAAATATAAAAATCATACTTCTGATCCTATATTCCCTGAACCCCGCGATTTTCTGGATCCTGCGCCTCATATCCCTATATCCGTTCCTGCCGCCTTCCCCCGCAAAAGCCGCCGATTCCGAAGAAAGCTTCCGGATTTTCAAAGGACACAGCAGCCGGACGCATTGAAGCAGCAGCAACCCGTAATCACAGGCATCTCTTCCGCTTCTCTGGATCGTCACCCGGTCGCACATCTCTTCCAGATCCGCCTTCAGCACCTTTGTGACGAACGTCAGAAAAACATTCGGCCAGAGCAGCACCCGCAGGATATCCCAGAGAAAAAGACACCACAGATGCCCCAGCCTGATATGTGTTCGCTCGTGGAAAAGTATGGTATCCAGGTCCTCTTTGCTGTACTGCCGCACCATCACGCCGGGCACAATGATCTTAGGCGAGACCAATCCCGCCGCAAAGGGCGTGACCGGATTTTCGCAGATATGGATATTGTCCCTCAGCCGTTCCTGCCCTGCCGCAAAGCGTTTTATCCGCCTTCTTTTATTCAGCAGACATCCGCCGTAAAGTAGCATGACCAAAAAGTAAACCTGTCCGATGATGTTATGTTCGTAGATCAGGTTTGCCCACCAGAGAAATCCCCTGACGCCGAACCTTGTCTCATAAAACAATCTCAGCCCGCCGATAAAAGGGAGCCACAAAAAACATCCCCACAGGATCATTCTCTGAAAACAGTTCCGAAAAAACGGCAGCTTCCGGAAAAGCATCAAAACAGGGAGCAGCGCAAACGAAAAAAATACGCCCCGCCCCAGATTCACGGTCAGATAACAGCATATATAATTCATGATGTCCCAAAACCGGGTAAACCACGCCGATGTCAATTTCTCTTCCTGTCCTCTCTGCTGCGCTGCAGGATCTGTTCCAGTTCCTCAAACTCTTCCTCGGTCAGTTCCGCACTGTCGATCAGCGCCGCCACCGCTCCCATCTGGTTTCCTGAAAAATAGCTCTCGATGAACCTGCTGCTTTTCTCCCTCTGGCAGTCCTCCCTGCTTTTCAGGGGATAATAGTGATAGACGCGGGCATCCCTTTCATCCACCCGGTATGCCAGGATCCCCTTCTGGCAGAGCCTGTTCATCAGCACCCGCACCATTTTGGGGTTCATACTGTTCTCCGGTTTCAGCCGCCCTATCACCTCCGAGGAAGTCAGCGCCTCCTCACTCTCCCACAGCACATCCATCACCTGCCACTCGCTTTCGCTGGGCGTCAGCTCTTCTTTTCCCATATTTTCCTCGCTTTTCCTTTTTGTTTTCTTCCCTGTTTTATACGGTATATGCCGGCTCCCATCATGCCTTTCCATACTGTAAATCATACCGACCGCTGCAGTTCCAATCCGGATGGCTGCATTCTCACAGGCAAAATGCCGGGCTTGTTTGGCAATAGCCAAAATAACTGTCTGCGGCGGGGTCATTGACGCACCCCACTTCTCACCCGAAGAGCGAATACACCGCAATACCGCATATGATCAGCACGAGCGCCGCCGCCTTTCCCTTATTCATCTTCTCTTTAAAGATCTTCACCCCGAATATGGTGATATAGATATAGCTGGTGGCCTCAAGGATTGGTCCCATGGAGAGCGGGATGCCCCGGTAAGCCAGTATCGACAAAAGGGTTGTCCCCACAAACAGGATATAGGCGAAGATCACAAGCGGATTTAAATATTCCTGCAGATGCGACTTATGGGGCTTGTTCGCCTCGATCTTCAGCATCACCTGCGATATAGCCGCTATAAAAGTGCCCACCAGTATGAGCAGCGCGTACATATATGTTTTCATGCTTTCTCCTCCCTGTCAGACACTGCAAACAAAATGATCCCGGCAATGACCAGCGCGGCCCCCGCCACTTTTCCGGGCGTGATCTTCTCCTTAAAAATGATCAGCCCCCACAACATCCCCCAGAAAACGGTGATCGCCCTGTTGGCATAAGCCATCGTCAGAGGCATGCTCTTAATGATCTGCTGCCAGAAAATGGCGTAGACCCCCAGCAGCATCACCACAAATCCGTACAGCATAATAAACCGGAAGCTCATAAACTCTTCCGGCGCCGCAAGCTTGCTGCAGACGCTGCTCAACGAAAACAGAAGCAGCAGCACATTCAGCAGCACGTATCTTTTGACATTTGTCTTCATCTTTTTCTCCTATCTCAATTTCGGTTCCACATAGTTTCTTTCAGCTGGGATAATGTCACCCCAACGCCACATCCAATATCATCATCACCGTGAACCCCGCCGCAAAGGCGAGCGTCCCGATATCCGAATGGGGCTCCTCGGACATCTCAGGGATCAGTTCCTCCACTACAACATAGATCATAGCTCCCGCCGCAAAACTCAAAAAATACGGCAGCGCCGGCACAAGAAAACCGGACGCGATGATAACGAGCAGCGCCCCTATGGGTTCCACCACGCCGGAGAGCACCCCGTACACAAAGGCCTTCCACTTTGGCATCCCCTGCGCCCGCAGAGGCATGGAGATGATGGCTCCTTCGGGGAAGTTCTGAATGGCAATGCCCAGAGAGAGCGCCAGCGCCCCGCTGACGGACACCGTGGCATTTCCCATTTTCAGCCCGGCGTAGACCACGCCCACCGCCATTCCCTCAGGCAGATTGTGCAGCACTACCGCAAACAGCAGCATGGTCGTATTTTTCAGGCCCGAATGGGGGCCCTCCGGTTCTTTGCTGTTTCTGTGCAGATGCGGGATGATCTTATCCAAAAACAGTAAGAACAGGATGCCCAGCCAAAAGCCGATCGCCGCCGGTGTGAAAGCCAGTTTCCCCATGGATTCCGATTGTTCCATCGCCGGGATCAGAAGGCTCCAGATGGATGCCGCCACCATCACGCCTGCGGCAAAGCCGGTAAGTACCCGCTGGATCCTATCACCCAGTTCTTTTTTCATAAAAAAGACACAGGCAGAACCCAGTGCCGTTCCCAGAAACGGTATGAAAATACCGGCCGCCATGCTCATGTGCAAATCACTCATCATCTTCTATCTCTCCGTCTAAAAATATCTGCTATAACAACATATGCCCCGCACCGTCTTTCGTGCCGGAACCTGAAATTTCTTTTTCCGTCCGGGCCGGTTCAAAAACCATGATCCCTCTGTTTCTTATCTTACCTGTTTTGACCGGATTCTTCAAGAGATGATTCCGGTTGGCCGGGATGATACCGGCCGCGCTCCTGCTCATCTGTTATGAGCTGCGCCGCGGAAACCCACAGGCTCTGCCCTTTGGCCTCAAGCCTGCGCTGGTGCAGTTCATATCTTTTGCCCAGAAGATCCACGTTCTTTTCCAGCACAGAAAACCTGTCGAGCGGCAGGGATAGGCCGTTGCCGGCAGCTTTTACCACCGCTTCCTTCCCGGTCCAGATCCGGCAGAAAACATCGTTTTGCTCCTCTCCCTCCCCCTCTGCGATCCGGTCATACTCCTCCCTTGTAAAAAACCGCTCCGCGACTTTGATGTTCGCCTTTTTCACATACTCGATATCCGCCCCCAGAGGCCTCTGTCCGAAAGCAAGCAGCACCGCGCCCCGGCAGTGGGATATGCTGAACTGCAGTGATGTATTTTCAGCAAAAACGGGCTTTCCCCCGTTCAGGATAACAGGATCTTCCTCTATGGAAAACCGCTTCTTCAACACAGATAACAGATATCCCGCCCCGATGGACTCTCTTTTTTTCATGGGCGGCTTTATCCTGTCCGTTTTTTCTTTTCGTTCTCCGCTGCAAAGGCCATACATCTTCGCAAGCTCCGCCTCGGATATCTCCTCCGAAAAAAGCAGCCAAAGGGTAATATTCTCTATAATAAATTCCTGTATGATATTATTTTCCATGATGCCCTGCCGTCATTGCTATCTCCAAAGTCCGCCTCCTCAGACAATACTCTTCCTAAGCCCCTTCGGATAATGATTCTTTACCGCATTACCTCCGGCCTTCCCCCAGCCCAAAGGTTTTCCCTGCAGCAACATCAACACCCATCCTTTCAGGCCGTCCTCATTTTCCACAGTCTCCCCCCGCAGATAAACTGCCGGGTCCCTCAGTTCCATCCGCTGCCTGACATCCTCTTTTTTCAGCGTCATCGCCCAGGTATGGGAAGGCTCAAACCTGCCTTTTTTTGCCTCCCCAAGATGCAGCCCGCCCCGTTCCGTCCGCAGATCTCCCAGATCAGGCAGACACGCCGGCACAAGGAAAAGATGTTCCTTCCTCCAGATAAATCTCCCCTTTTCTTCCAGCCTTTCCAGATAATACCCATTCATATATTGTTTACAGAAATCCGTAAAGTAATTCCTGTTTTCCCGCTGTCCGTCCCCGTCTCCTGATCTTCCTTTTTTTGCGTATCCCGCCGCTCCTGCCTTCCCCCTGCCGGACGCCGTACCCTTCCCGCCCATCTTCTCCCTGTAGGATCTTGTATCCGTCCTGTCTGCCTTCCCCCTGCCGGACTCCGTATCCATCCCGTTTCTCTTCGCCCTGCCGAACTCTGTATCCGTCCCTGCCTTCACAAGCCTTGCCACAAAATGCCCTTCCCCCTGCAGCCTGTGAGGCCACATCCGCACACTGCCGGGCAATCCTCCGGGGCAGACCCCCGCATCCAAAAGCTCCCTTGTCAACACAGAATCATCCGGTGAGAATTCCTGATGCTCCTGCAAAAACCGCCGGACTATCCCCTCATCCTCCGCTTCCGAAAAGGAACAGGTGGAATAGACCAGCACGCCGCCCGGACGCACTATTTTCGCCGCATAGTCCAGGATCTCCATCTGGCGCTCTGCGCACATCCTGACATTTTCCGGCGACCACTGCAAAAGGGCTTCCTCCTCCTTCCGGAACATCCCGGAACCGGAACAGGGCGCATCCACCAGCACCCTGTCAAAAAACAAGGGAAACCGCCCTGCCATATGCCCCACATCCTCTTTTAAAACCACACAGTCCGCAACACCCATCCGCTCTAAATTCTGCGAAAGGATCCGGGCCCGGGCAGGCACATATTCATTGCAGACAAGAAGCCCCTCCCCCTGCATCTGCCCGGCGATCTGGGTGCTCTTTCCCCCCGGCGCCGCACAGAGATCCGCGACGGCTTCCCCGGGTTCTGCCCCTAAAAGTTCTGCCGCGATCATGGCGCTGGGTTCCTGGATATAAAAGGCTCCCGCCTCATGATACGGACTCTTTCCGGGCTGTTCTTCCCTCCGATAAAAATACCCTTCGTCAGCCCAGGGAATCCCATCCAGTTCGTAAGGCATATTCTTCTCAAATTCCTCTTTCGTATATTTCAGGGGATTCCTTCTCAGCCCGTAACTGCGTTCTCCCGCAAGGCTCTCTAAAAAAGCCGGAAGTTCCGATACTGAAACCCCCGGCAATGTCTTAAAAAGTTCTCTCATTTCTTCCACGAAAGCCGCCGGCAGCGTTCTTTCCGCACTGTCTGCTTTACCGTTATCTGTCATCACAACACATACTCTCTTTTTACCGTTATTTTATTTTGCGGGGCAGCATGTCCGACAGGCCCTCCCCGGAAATCCTGTCAGATTTGGGCGCTCTTCCGATCCGGAAGCTGCGCCAGTATGATCGCCGCAAACATCAGCACACAGCCGAACAGTTCCCTTCTGCTCAACACCTCATGCAGCAGCACAAAGCCCGCCAGCACGGAGATCACCGATTCCAGACTCATGATCAGCGAAGCCACCGTGGGATTCATGCCCTTTTGTCCTACGATCTGCAGCGTGTAAGCCACCCCGCAGGACATCACCCCCGCATACAGCACAGGTTTCCATGCCGCCAGGATCATGGACAGGCTCGGCTCCTCGAATAAAAACATACAGATACCGCACAAAATACCGCAGGTCAAAAACTGGATGCAGGACATCTTCACTCCGTCCACCAACGGGGAAAAGTGATCGATCACCATAATGTGGAAGGAAAAGACGATAGCGCACAGCAGCACCAGGATATCCCCGGCTTCCAGCCGAAGGCTCTCCGTCATGCACAGAAGGTACAGTCCCGCCACCGCAGTCACTACACTGATACCGATCCGCAGCCCCACTTTCTTTCCCATAAAGATCCCCAGAATGGGAACCAGTATGATATACATTGCCGTGATAAAACCCGCTTTCCCGACGGTCGTATAAAGCAGCCCGAACTGCTGAAACGAACTCGCCACCGCAAGGATCACGCCGCAACAGATACCGCCCCGCAGCAATGTCTTTTTGTCCTCTTTTTTATGTATTTCTTCCTGCCCTTCTTCCTTTTTTTGCAGCTTCTTCAGCAGGGGAATACAGGGGACAAGGACTGCCGCCCCGATCAGGCTTCTCACCGCGTTGAACGTGAAAGGCCCTACATAATCCATGCCCACACTCTGGGAGACAAACGCCACCCCCCATATTGTGGCCGTCAACAGAAGAAGGAGGGATTGCCTTATTATAAATCTGTTCATACTAAAATTTCCAGATATCCTTTCATCTTCGTCATATCGTAACGATCCAGCACACCCAGATTGGAATCATAATATTTTCCGTCATAAGCCACCAGATAATGGCTGAAACGCCCCATCTTTTCCAGGATGATCGCGCACTTCGGCAGCGTCACATCCGGTTCCCCGCAGGTATAGAAAATCTCTTCGGAATGCTCCAGCCCGAAATAGTTCAGCGTGTCGATGATCTTTGCGATCGTCGCCTGCCATTCATTGCAGTGCATCACATTGATCGCCTCATCCAGCGTGATCCCCGCCAGCATCGCGATGCATGCCTGTCCGCAGAGGCCGTCATGGGGCTGGATCAGACAGTCGATATGATCAATCTTGCGGATCGGATTGGAAGTGCTGTATGGGCTGTCCCCCACGCTGTTTTTCGTGATGCGGAACGAAATTCTGTATTTCTTGCCGTAATCAAGTTTTTCCATGATCTCCGGCTGTACCGGAATATTGTAATAACCGTTTTTCTTGGGTTCCAGATTGCAGACAAACAATGTTTCCCCCACCCTGACCTTCGCCGGCACTTCGCCTTCCCTCTTGCAGATCTCCCACACATTAAACGGAATGTCGATGATAGCGCCATTTTCCCCTTTTTCGATTTCTTTCTCAAACGTATACTTCATAACAAATACCTCTCTCCTTCCAAAAAATTATTCTCCTGCTATTATAATGTGTTTTTCCTCTTTTTACAAGAATACATAATAATAGATTACAGCCACAGCGATCCCCAGCAGCATCCCCGCCGTCACCTGGGACGGCGTATGCCCTACAAATTCTTTCAGTTTCTTTTCCATGCTCAGTTTCGGCTGCCCCAGCGCCTCAAAAAGCGTCACCATCTCATTCAACAGTTTCGCCTGTTTCCCGGTTTCCAATCGCACCCCCATGGCGTCATGCATGACAATGATCGCAACAATACACGCCACCGCAAACACAGGGGAGCCGAAGCCGCAGGAAAGTCCCGTCATCGCCGCCACCGCCGTCACCGTCGCAGAATGGGCGCTGGGCATCCCTCCGTCCCCCACAAGCCTTGTAAGATCCAGTGTTTTATTGAGCACGGCATACAGTATCGTTTTTATGGCCTGCGCCGTAAACCAGCTCAAAATCCCCGCTAACAGTATATCATTGTGCAGTAACTCCAGTATTCCATCCATTTTTCATCTCCGCCGTCTGCCATCCGTCTGTCAGTCCGTTCCTTCCCACTCCCTGATCCGATAGACAACTCCCAGATCCTCACATATTTTCCGGCACTGCTCCTCTTCCTCTTTTGTGATCGTTGTCTCCACCGTCGTCATCACCACTTTGGGGACAAATTTTGTACATTCCTTCGCGAAGGCGAGCATCCCCTCATACCCTTCGACGCCGAACCTGCTGCGGACGATCTCCTGATACTTTTCCGGGTCGGGATGGTTTAAACTGATGGAGACTGTATCGGCCAGCCCATGAAGCTCCGGCGCGATATCCCTGCCGTTGATCAGGGAACCCTGCCCGTTGGTGTTGATGCGGACCGGACACTTCCACTCTTTTTTTACAAAGGCGGCGACTTCCTTCAGCACCTCAAAAGCCTCCGTCGGCTCCCCGAAGCCGCAGAACACTACCTCTTTATAATCTTCCCTTCGAAATTTTGAAAACGCCGCGATCACTTCTTTGGCCGTCGGCTCATGCTCCAGCCAAAGGCTTCCCGACCTTCCCATCTGGTCCCGGTCCTGCCGCAGACAGAACGTACAGGCCGAGCTGCACCTGTTGGTCAGATTCACATATAAATTTTCATGTACTTCATATAAAATTTCCATTGCCATTTTCTTTTTTCCGCCTTCATTCTATCTTTCGATCATAACGATCCCGAATCCCTATCTTCCTCTCAGGAGAAAGCATTCCGAGATCGTCCGCCCATTCTGTCACCGGACCTTAAACTGCCTCTCACTTTAAAGTATGCAGAAATTCCTCAAAACAAACGCCGTCCGTGAGAGGGATACCCATTTCTATGGATCTTAAAATACATTTTTTGATAAACCTGCCTGCCTTCCTCACCGACTGCTCAAAAGATACGCCGTTCACCGCATCCGCCGCGATGATCGAGGCAAAGATATCGCCCGTCCCGCTTCTCTGGGTGCCCGCCTTGATGGTGCGGAAAATGCGGGGCTCCTCCCCCTTTTCATAACAGTAGTTCGCGATAAATTCCCCCTGGATGATCCCCGTGATGACCACCTTCTTAGGTCCCATCGCGGAGAGCATCTCCGCCAGCCATAAAAGCTTCCTCCTGCTCCACTTCTCCTCATAGGGAATGCCCGCCAGAATGCAGGCTTCCGTCAGGTTCGGCGTGATGATGTCCGCCAGCGGGATCAGCTCCCGCATCTTCAGACAGGTTTCCATAGAATAGGTCGGATACATCTTCCCGTAATCCCCCATCACAGGGTCTACGACCACGATCGTATCCTTTTCCTTGAAATCCCTCAAAAAGTCCGTCACAATGGCGATCTGCTGCGGAGAACCCAAAAATCCTGTGCAGATGCCCTGAAAATGAAGCGCCAGCTTTCTCCATTCATCCGTATAGGGCCGCATCTTATCCGTAAAATCTTCCAGAAAGAAAGATGGAAATCCCGTATGATTGGAAAAGACGGCGGTCGGCACAAAGCAGCACTGTATCTTCATCGCGGAAATGATCGGCAGTTCCACAGCGATGGAACATCTCCCGAAACCGGAGAGATCATTGATGACCGCTATCTTTTTCTGACTGTCACGAATCCTGCCCATGTTGTCTCCTCAGATATTCTCTGCTTCGCAGCGCCCTGCTCAAAATGCCATTTTGTACCAAAAAGTACGGGCACCGCTCTTTGTCTACGTGATATTGTACCACATTTTGCAAAAAAGAAAAGAGTTCCTCCCCTTTTTCCGAATTGTATTCCCGCCCAAAATCGTTTATAATGAACCGAACTGTAAGAAATAAAGGAAGATAAGGACTCATGAATATTTTGGGAATCATCGCGGAATTTAATCCGCTCCATACGGGACATGCCTATCTGATCCACAAACTGCGCCGGGAGACCGGGGCGGCGTTCTGTGTTGTGGCGATGAGCGGAGATTATGTGCAAAGGGGAGAGCCCGCCTTTTTTTCAAAATATCTTCGCACAAAGGCTGCCCTTCTGTGCGGCGCCGATCTCGTGCTGGAGCTCCCCCTCTCCGTTTCCACGGGAAGCGCGGAATATTTTGCGCTGGGCGCCGTCTCCCTGCTGGATTGTCTCGGATGCATCACCCATCTCGGCTTCGGCAGTGAAAGCGGAGATATCCGGGCTTTTCGGCTTGCGGGGGAACTGCTCCTTGCGGAACCGGAAAGGTTTCAAAGTATCCTGCGGGACAATCTGAAGGCGGGTATGAATTTTCCGAAAGCGCGGTATGAGGCATTGTCTGCCCTTTTTGGCAACGATCACGCCTCTTTGTCGAACGCCGTCCCTTCGGATAACCCTTCCCTTTTATCAGGACATATCCCGGCGAAAGATTCCTTTTCATCGGGGAATATTTCGGATATCCTCCCCCTTCTGGAATCCCCGAATAATATTCTCGGCACGGAATACATGAAAGCCCTGCATAGCCTGCATTCTTCCATCGTTCCTGTCACCACCCGGCGGATCGGCGCCGGCTACCATGAAAACATTGACGTGATCTCCCCCTGCACTTCGGATGGAAAAACCGCTGATGCAGCCAGTGAGAACAATTTTTCCTGCGGGGATCCCGCTGCATATACAAGCGCACCTATGCATGTCTCCGCCTCAGGACTTCGGAGGGCTTTCCTCTCCCTTTATGGCACTGTTTCTCCGGACACCCTTCCTCTTCACAGAACGAAAACAGAATCCCTGCTGTGTGATTATGTTCCGGAAGCCTGCCGCCCGCTATATTTGAGTGCTTTAGAACAGAAACAGTTTGTCACCTTCGACGATCTCTTTCTGCCGCTGTACCATACCCTGCAGTACGCCGATGTCGACACGCTCTCCCGTTATCAGGATGTCACTCCCGAATTTTCAGGGCGGCTCCTGCGTCTTTTCGGGCAGTGTTCTTCCGTCACCGAACTCTGCGCCGCCCTGAAGGCCAAAAATATGACCTCGGCGAGGATCAGCCGCGCCCTTCTGCATATCCTGCTGCATCAGACAAAGGAGGCCATCGCCGCGGAAAAAGAACAGGGGCTTTCCCTCTATGCCCGGATTCTCGGATTCCGCCAAGAGGCGAAACCCCTTCTCTCCCTGATCAAAAAAAAGACATCCGTCCCCCTTGTCTCCAAGCTGGCGGATGCCCCTGACTGTCTGCCGCCCGCCGCGCTCTGCCAGCTTCAGCAGACGATAAAAGCCTCCGAACTCTACCGTGCGGCACTGCCCGGCGGCCGGTCCGAAAGCGAATATGCCAAACCTATGATCATCCTGTGAACATCGCGCATTACAGGCCGGCTTTGAGCATCTCCTTGATCTCCGGCACGGTCTTTCCCATTTCCCGCTGGACGCGTATCCATCCCACCCGCTCCACGCTCTCGCTCTGCCGGTATCTCCTTGTCAGATTCTGTTCCGCCTGTTCAAAGGACAGCATCCCTTCCTCCGTATAAAATTTCAGCGTACTGTATCTGCAGCCTGTCAGTCTCGCCAGCTCGCCGATCGTCACATACTCGGACGCGAGGATTTTTTCCATTGTTCTTTGTCTTGACATCGCTTTTCTCTCTCTACCGGTATACGGGAAGCAGGCTTGCGCCCTGTATCGGAATCCTGCCGCTGCTCACAGTTTTTGGCCAGATGCGGTAATATGCATTGTCTATCCGCAAAAGCGTCTCGGTTCCGCTTTTTATCTCCTCCACAGAATGTCCTCTCCCCGCCAGGAACTCCATCATCATCCGCCGCCTGTCCTTCACTTTTGTCCCGAATATCACAAAATCCACAAAAATCGCCTGCCGCCTGTCCAAAAAGGGAAACTGCAGATTGACGCCTTCCAGATACGGATTTTTAAACAGTTCCCGCTTTCCCTTCAGAAAGGATTTTACCGCCTGCTCCCTGCCCCTGTGAAACTCCTGACTCCATATCATACTGATACAGTCCGCATCTGTCAATTCCTGTCCGCCATCTTCCGCCTCTTGCTTCTTTCCCTCTCCGGCACCTTCCCCTTTTGCCGCTTCCCGGCTATCGTTTTCTCCGCCGTCCTCCGTCTTTTCATTTTTCCTGCCCAGCTCTCCCGCCGCGCCAAGAGCGATCATTCTCTCCTGCACGCGTTCCTGCTCCCGCACCGAAAAAATATCGTGCATGCATCCGCTCTCCCTGAACAGCCACAAAAGACAAGCGCATTCCATCGTCACCGGCCCTTCCTCCAAAATCTCGGCGCGCACCCCCTCTGCTATGGACAGATAGATCTCCCTGTCGCTGCGGTATGACTTCATGGAGACTCCCGCCGTGTAATAATTCATGTCACAGCCCAGCAGGTCCGGCACGGCTTCCATCCCGCCGTCGGCAAGCAGCAGATCCGCCGCCGCCCTTTCCACCGCCTCCATCTCCTTCTTTTTCATATCCTTCACCGCCGCGACTCCTGCCTCCAGCTTCTTTTGAAACACCTCTGGGGCGGGCATATCCTCCTCTGGAAGAATTTTCTCCAAAAGTTTTGCCGCCGCTATGCCGCGCAGCGCCGCGTACTTCGCCGCCGAATGGTGGGTACAGGACAGTCCGTCCAGAGCAACCACCGCAAATTGTTGTTCCAACGTATATTCTTTTTTCATGCCTCTCTTCCTCCTCCGCTCTCTCAGATATTCAACATCAATCACCTGTTATCTGTTGCCTTCCGATTCTTTTCTTCTCTTTCTGCCGCAATATAATACGGTTGATTTACCTGACAGCCAGTCAGATATTATCCGCCTTGTTCTTTCGATTTATCTTGCATCTTACTGTCTGTTACTTACCACTTATTACTTACTACTTACGATTTAAATATAACAAAAAAATTCTTCCAGTCAATCTCAAAATGAAATCTGGAAGAATTTTTGCTCGTAGCGCCGCTTGCAAAACAGCGGCTCGACTCGCAAACGCTTTTTGAAAGCCACACCTCGACTCGCAAACGCTTCGCTTTTTGCTCGTAGCGCCGCTTGCAAAACAGCGGCTTAGTTTTTAAAGCTATGGATCGGTGCCGGGATCCTGCCGCCTCTGTTCACGAAATCATCGCACCCGAAGGCATTGACCGGCATGATCGGCGCATGGCCGAGCAGCCCTCCGAACTCCACATTCTCCCCCACACCTTTCCCTACCACCGGAATGATCCTGACCGCAGTGGTTTTCTGGTTCACCATGCCGATCGCCATCTCGTCCGCGATAATGCCCGAAATGGTCGTCTCCTTCGTATCGCCGGGTATGGCGATCATGTCGAGCCCCACCGAGCAGACACAGGTCATGGCTTCCAGCTTCTCCAAAGTCAGCGCTCCCGCCTGCACCGCGTCGATCATACCCTGATCCTCGCTGACCGGGATAAACGCGCCGGAAAGGCCGCCCACATAGGAGGACGCCATAACGCCGCCTTTCTTCACCTGATCGTTGAGCAGTGCAAGAGCCGCCGTCGTGCCCGGCGCGCCCGCTCTCTCGAGGCCGATCTCACAGAGAATATCCGCCACGGAATCCCCGATGGCAGGGGTCGGCGCCAGTGAAAGATCCACAATGCCGAAAGGCACCTGCATCCGCCTCGACGCCTCCTTCGCCACAAGCTGTCCCACCCTCGTCACTTTAAATGCCGTCTTCTTGATTGTCTCGCAGAGCACCTCAAAACTCTCACCCCGCACCTTTTCCAGCGCGGTCTTTACAACCCCCGGGCCGCTGACGCCCACGTTGATGACCTGATCCGCCTCCGTCACACCATGGAAAGCCCCAGCCATAAACGGATTGTCGTCCGGCGCGTTGCAGAACACCACCAGTTTGGTACAGCCCATGGAATCCTGTTCCTTTGTCAGTTCCGCCGCCTTTTTAATGATATCCCCCATCATTCTGACCGCGTCCATATTGATCCCGGTCCGGGTGGAACCCAGATTCACCGAGCTGCACACCCGCTCCGTGCAGGCAAGTGCCTCCGGAATGGATTCCATCAGCAATCTGTCCGCCTCCGTCATCCCCTTTGCCACGAGGGCGGAATAACCGCCGATAAAATTGACGCCCACTTCGTGCGCCGCCTGATCCAGCACTTTCGCTATGGATACAAAATCTGCCGGCGTTTTGCAGCAGGCACCTCCCACCAGCGCAATGGGCGTGAGGGAAATCCTCTTGTTCACGATGGGGATCCCGAATTCCCTCGAAATCTCCTCGCCGGTCTCCACCAGATTACCGGCTGCCGTTTTGATCTTCCGGTAAATCTTCTCCCTGCATTTCTCCAGATCCGCATCGATACAATCCAGCAGGGAAATACCCAGCGTGATCGTCCGCACATCCAGATTCTCTTTATCTATCATTTCGTTGGTCTCTGCCACTTCAAAAAAATTGATCATCTTTCTCTCCTATATCCCTTAAAACAGACATTTGCTCGTCAATGCCGCACAAAAACAAATGGCTGCTTTTCAGTCGCTTGTCTTTCCCCTGCATCCATTATACCATCAGTCTGCGATTCATGATCGTCATTCACCACTCGCCGAATGAATCAACTCATTCTTCTCGCAAACATTCACTAAATCCTGTGCATCATATCAAAAATCTCTTCTTTCTGGCATTTGATGACCACGCCGATCTCCTCGCCGAGAGACTTCAGTTCATCTGATATCTCCGCAGATTTTTTGGATGCCCCGGCGGTATCCACGATCATCATCATATTAAAATAACCCTGCACGATGGTCTGGGAAATATCCAGAATATTGATCCCGTTCTCCGCCAGATAAGTACATACTTTCGCGATGATGCCTACCGTGTCTTTACCCACTACTGTGATGATTGTCTTTTTCATAACGCTCCTCCTCGTTTACTTTCCTGATTGTTCATAATTTCTTTTTTGCAATACTTCTAAAAAAGGTTTTCTTTAGTTCCTGCGGTTTATAAAAGAAATGCTCTTCCGATTTACTCAACCGTTTTTCACTCCATTTAATCTTCAACAACTCCATAAAACAAATAAAGTCGGCGGCCTGCAATAACCGATACTTCTGCGGCTCGGCCTTTCTAAATTCCACATTAAAGAATTGTATTGAAAATACCGCATTTAAAATTGTACTGAGTTCAACTTGCCCATTATCATAATAAACAATGATTTTTTCAAAATCAGCAAAAAAATCCATATGCTCGTTCATTGCTCTATTGATTGCCTTTGCTAGTTTTCCAGATAAAGCGATCTTATCTGTTGCCTCTCGTCTGTCTACAACAACTGTCAAATAAGAGATAGGACATCCTTGCACAAAGTTAAGCATTTTATACAGTAACTTTCTTCGTTCATCAATGGAATATCCCGCAAATACTTCCTCTCGTCGAATTACCGGACCTGTATGTATATATTCCACATTATGTCCCAAACTGCGGACACTTTCTTCCAATTTGGAAACCTGTTCTGCTATGGTATTATCCTGATCATGAAAGACAAATGTTACCAGATAGTATGCCGGCCGCTCTTTTATCTCCCCAAAATCTCCCGATTCATCAATAAATACACTTAGTTCCTTCATTATTATTTTCCCTTATATATAGAAATGGCGGGAAATTCTTCCCGCCTGCGGTGGTCCAAAGAGCTCTCGCCCAGACCAAAACTGTAACTCGTTACAGTTTCATTCTATGCCAAGCGTACCATATCCATACATGATTTGCAAGCAATTTTTAAACAAATTTATCCGAAAAACCCTCTATATACAGATCACTTCCGACATTTCGCTCCGCTTCGCCACATACAGCGGGAAATCCCCGCCCCGATAAGGCAGCTCGGACATCGTCACTTCCGTCCGCACCGTCTCGTAAGCCAGTTCCGGCAGATTGTTCTCCTTGCTCAGGTGTGATAACACGATCGCCTTTATATGATCGTGCAGGATCCGGCACAGAAGCTGTCCCGAAGCTTCATTGGAGAGATGTCCCCTCTCCCCCAGTATCCTCTGCTTCAAAGGGTAGGGATAAGGCCCCACCTGCAGCATATTCACATCATGATTTGCCTCCAGATACAGGATATCCACATCCTTCAGATGTTCCACGATATAATCGTTGTAAACGCCCAGATCCGTCACCACAGCGCCCCTCTGCTTTCCGTGGCTGATCTTATAGGCTGTCGGCTCCGCCGCATCATGGCTGATGCGGATCGGCGTAATGGCCATATCCTTCAGCGAATATTTCTGATCCGGGCATACTGTCTGAAATAAATCTTCATCCATATCCCCGATCCGTCCATCCGACAGGATCGCCCTTTTCGTCCCTTCGGTACAATAGACAGGTATCTGATATTTCCGCGAGATCACACCCAGCCCCTGTATATGGTCCGCATGTTCATGGGTGATGAAGATCCCGTCGATGTCCCGCAGGGACAGATCCAGTCCCGCAAGCCCTTCCTCCGTCCGCTTTTTGCTGATACCTGTATCGATCAAAATATGGGTGGTATCAGACCCCGCATAAATACAATTGCCGCTGCTCCCGCTGGCAATACTGCACATTCTCATTTGTTTTTTCCATTCCAGTTCCGCATACGTCTTCCAGTACACATGAATCTGAAGTAATTTACGGCCGACTAATTCTTCGTCCGTAAATCACTTCGTGCACTTTCCAGACGTATGCTGATTTTACTTCCAGTATATCTCCACAACATCTCCGTCTTTCAAGGGCTGCAGATGCTGCGCCTGCGCGCCGTTCACCGTTGTCACAAGGATCCCCTTCGCGGTGGAAAGATCAAAATCGATAAAATTAAACACATCCACAAAGACATATTCCTGCTTTCCGGTCAGTATCACCGGCGCGCCGTTCACCATGACGGTGATGGAAATGGAAAGAGGTTCTTCTGCCGGTTTCTCCGGGGCGTCATACACTTCCTCCCCCTCCGCTTCGTCCTCTTCCTCCGGCTCTGTTTCCTCATAAAGCTCCTGCATCCCCGCCTTCTCGTACACACTCCGGCGTCTCTCTTCTTCCGCTTCCCTCAGCGCCCGCAGTTTCTCCGCCTCCGCTGCCTCCAACTCGGACCTGTCCGCAAAACTCACCAGATAATTCTCATAAACCTTTGTCTCCCGGTCCGCCGGCTTATGGTTGACCAAGATCACCTTGTCCTCCGGCAGCAGGATATCCATAAACTCAAGGAGCTGTCCCACCGTGCAGTAATCCAGCACTTCGATATCGTCCCCCGGCTGAATGCTGTAGGAAGATAGCTGATAGGAACCGTTCACCCGGGCATATTTCGGCACATCCAGACGTTTTTCCTGTACCTGCACGGAAATGATATCCCGAAATTCCGGCAGGGAACCGATGGTCATGCTGCCAGACGCCCCTTCCGTGGATTCCTTCACCCGGATCACATCATTCTCATGGATCGGCGCGTAAATGTTGGCTTCCCGGCCTCCGATCCTGATGACCGCAGCCTCTCCGAGCTGCCCCTTTACCGTCCTTGTCTTTTTATTCACCGTAAAACGAAGTTCCTTTCCGCGCCGCGGAAACAGCAGTTCATTGGAAAAATCCGCCTGCATCGCGGCGTCCACCACGGAGAGCTTATCGTTGTCGTACAATTTGATCCGCTTTTCATTGAATGTCACAACAATGAAATTATTGTTCTGCTCATAATAATTCAGACAGATCCCGAGAGGCGTCACAAGCGTGGAATCTTTCTCCACATCCTCCGAAAAAATAATATTCCCCATGACTTCCTTACCGCGCAACGCCGAACGCTGGCTCTGAATGCCCAGCTTTTCCGCCAGTTTTTCCGTATAACCCGGTATCTTGCCGCCGCCGCCCACCACAAAGACCGCACTGACAGGCTTGTCTCCGTTTAATTCCAGTATCTTCTCCGCCGCTTCCTCCGCCAGCCTGTTGATATAGGGATCCAGTATCTTCAACAGATCGGCGCTCTTCATCGTCTGGGGAAGGCCGATGATATCCTCATAGCTTACTTCCTCCCCCGCGCCGAGCTGTTTCTTGATCGCTTCCGCTCCCGCAAAATCCACAAGGCATTCCTTCGCGATCACCTCGGTCAGGGAATCCCCCGCCAGAGGGATCATACCGTAAGCGATGATACTGCCGTCGTCCGTGATACAGATATCGGAGGTACCCGCTCCCACATCCACCAGCGCCAGATTCAGCATCCTGTAATTTTTCGGAATGGCGACCTGGATCGCCGCGATCGGCTCCAGCGTCAGGCTCGCCACCCTGAGCCCTGCGATCTCCACCGCTTTATAGAGTCCGTCGATCACATCCTCCGGCAAAAAGGTGGCGATCAGGTCGGCGCCGATGCCGGACGCCTTATGCCCCTCCGGATTGCCGATGGGATAATGATTCATATAATAGCGGATCACGGAATTTCCCACACAGTAAAAGGACATGGCGGCATCCTCCTCCGAGGTGAACTCCTCGTAAGCCTTTTCGATCGCCATGGACCTCAGATTATAGACGTCCTCCACGGTCACTTCCCTGCTCTCCGAAAACTCCAGATCACTGTGCACCGTAGCTGTCCGCAGGACACGTCCCGCCGCCGCGATGCAGACTTCGGTCAGCTCCATCCCCACAGCCTTTTCCAGTTCTTCTTTCACTTCCGTGATCGTCTGCCCCACCTGCCCGATATCGTGGATCTGTCCATCCAGCATGGCTCTTGTCTCATGTTCTTTGACACGCTGGGCGACGCAGTAAAACTCATCACCTTTCTTATATCCCACCGTTCCCACGATGCTTCTGGTTCCTATATCCAGTCCGAAAACCGTCTTTCCCGATATCTTTTTCACTTTTGCCACTGATAAGCCTCCAATACCTGATCGATCTGTCTGATACTTTCAGCGAGGGATGCGCTGTTGTCGATCACCACCTGACAGTTTTTCCGAAACTCGCTCTCCGGCAGCTGCTTTGCCATAATAGCGGTTATCTTCTCCTCACTGTACCCGCGGGACGCTCTAAGGCGCTCCCGCCGGACGCTCTCCCCTGCGTAAATATACCACATCTCATCACATATTTTATCGAATCCGTTCTCAATTAGCAATGCCGCTTCCACAAAAAACAGCCGTATTTTTTCATTTTTTTCCGCCAGATCCCTCAAACGCAGTATTTCCGCGACAACCGCCGGGTGGATCAGGGCGTTTATCTTTTCGAGAAGTTCGCTGTCCCCGAAAATTTTATCCGCCATCACCGGCCTTAGGATCCTGCCGTCCTCCCCCACAATACCACTTCCGAGCAATGTGATCAAAGGCTCATAACAGGCCTGCCCCGGCTCCTGCAGCCGCTTAGCCAGATCATCCGCCAGAACGACCTCGCAGGGGTAATGTTCCCTGATATACGATAAAATTTCCGATTTTCCAGATCCCACCCCGCCGGTAATGCCGATCACTTTCATCGCTGTCCCCTCTTTCTTCTGTATCTCCCTTTGGCGTAATTTCTATATTTCCCTGTGCATCTCCTCCGAGATATCCGCAAACGTAAACCGGATCACTTTCGAAAGATCCACCGGCGCGATCTCGACCTGGTACCCGATCTTTCCGCCGCTGACCATGATCGTCCCCAGTTTTTCCGCGCTTTTATCGACAAACGTTTTAAAAAATTTTTTCATGCCGACAGGGGAACAGCCGCCGTGGATATAGCCGGTAAGATCCAACAGTTCCTTCGATTTTATCATGCTGATGCTTTTCTCCCCCGCCGCCTGTGCCGCTTTCTTCAGATCCAGTTCCTTATTCACCGGCACCACGAAAACATAGTGCTCCCCCGATTTTCCCACAGTGACCAACGTTTTAAAGACCATATCGGGGTCTTCCCCCAGCGCCTTTGCCACTTCCATACCGCTGATCACACCTGAATCCGCATAATCGTGCACGGTGAAAGGAATCTTTTTCTGCTCCAACAGCCGCATGGCGTTTGTTTTCACTTCTGATTTTTTCATCAAAGCCTCCCTGTCCCGTTTTTCTCCAAACCGCCGCTTCCCCTGTCTTCGGCTCTCACTCCCTAATATTCCTCTTCCCGCTCACCTGCTCCACAACAAGTTTCATCACCATTGTCCTTTTTACCGCTTCTTCCGGAAAGGAAAACTCCCCCTCATAATACTGTCTCATCAGTGCCCGCAGGGCATCATATCTCTCTTCCTCCGGCACGACCTCTATCTTCCCTCTGCCGATCACGCTCTCATACCGCATCGTACAGCTGCATGCTTCTTTGCCCGCAATAAGCTTATGCGAACAGTCCATCTCAAAGCCCGCCCTATTGTCCTTTTTTATCAGTTCAACCTTTTTCCCTTCGCCTGCACCATGAAAATAGAGCGTAATCTGTCTGCCACCCGCCTTCATTCCAAAGTTAACTGGGACAATATAAGGATATCCGTCATCATTTAACGCCACACGGCACACATCACATTTTTTCATCACATTAACGATCCCGTCAAAGTCTTTTATTTCCCTGTCTTTTCTTCTCATGTAATACCCTCTGCATCTTCCTGAAACCGCTTTTATCCCTTTAACATTATTATATCCCTACAATATATAATATACACTGCACAGTACCTCACCGTTTACTGTCAGAAAAAACAGCCGCTTCCTTCACCCATCCCATCAGTTCCTCATCGATCTCCTCCGCTTTTGATATCAGAACATGATGTGTAAAGCGGTTCGGATACGGTTCCGATACTGCGTCAATCCGCGGTGAGATAGCCCTATATTTCAGACCAAAAGTCACAACAATATAAATTTCAGGCCTCTCTTTCGCTTTCCTCACCGGCAGGAACGAAACAAACGCGAAATTATGCCTGTTGGAAAATGTGATCTGTGTTTTCTGTACTTTCACCTTAACATTGCTGATCTCCGCGAAGACTTTCTGCTCGAAAACCTCGTATAGAGGCAGCGCATCCGGTTTTTTATCGAAAAACAATCCTACGTCCTGCTTCATTTCCCATTCTCCACAATACCCATTTGTCTATATTCCCCGCTCTCCGTAAACGTCCTCTTCAGCGCCATTTCAGTAGGGATAACAGACACGATCAGAACCACCGTCTGTATCGTACAAAGAATCCCGCCAACCACTCCAACCATATCTTCTGAACTGTGAACAAACGGAAGCTGCACCAGAATTGACGGAATCAAGATTCCCCATCCCGCTTTCCACCACAATTTCCCACAGTATTCATGCGCAAACTTCCATGTATCCATATTTTTCATGGAGCGCTTTGTGCGATATCCGATCACTCCGTTAATTTTCCCGGGACAATGCTTCCACATACCGTATCCCGCAACGATCAATAACACCGGCATCAACAGATTACAGCCAAACATAAACCACCAGAACCACATAACACCTCTCCTTCCGGCGTCCGGTATCTCAGTGCGCATCATACCAGTTATCCCCGAAACTTAAGTCGATCTCCAGCTCCACCGCCAGCTTCGCCGCCTGCCGCATTTCCGTGCTCAGGATCTCCCGCACCTGTTCGATCTCCTCCACAGCCGTCTCCACCAGCAGCTCGTCGTGCACCTGCAGGATCAGCCTGGAACGAAAGCCCTCCCTGCGCAGCCTCTCATCCACCCGCACCATGGCGATCTTGATGATATCCGCCGCCGTTCCCTGAATCGGCGCGTTCATCGCTACCCGCTCCCCGAAAGAACGCTGCATGAAATTGTCGGAAGAAAGTTCCGGCACTGGCCGCCGCCTGCCAAACATGGTCACAGAATAACCCTTCTCTTTTGCGCTCTGCACGCAGCCGTCCAGAAATACCTTGATCCCCGGATAAGTCTCAAAATACTTCTCGATATACTCCGCCGCTTCCTTTCTGGAAATACTCAGATCCTGGCTCAGCCCGAAGGAACTGATCCCATACACGATGCCGAAATTCACTGCCTTCGCATTTCGCCTCTGCAGGGAAGTCACCTCATCCTGCGGCACATGGAATACCTTGGATGCCGTGATCCTGTGGATGTCCGCATCCTGTTGATACGCCTCGATCAGCTGCTCATCCCCGGACATGGACGCCAGCACCCGCAGTTCAATCTGGGAATAGTCCGCGTCCATCAGCACAAACCCCTCTTTGGGCACAAACACTTTGCGGATGCGCCGCCCAAGCTCCATCCGCATCGGAATATTCTGCAGGTTCGGCTCCGTGGAGCTGATCCGCCCGGTAGCGGTGATCGTCTGATTAAATGTCGTATGGATCCTGTTATCCTCCCCGATATATGCCGCCAGTCCATCCGCATACGTAGATTTTAGCTTTGTGAGCGTCCGGTATTCCAAAATATCACTGACGATCGGATATTCCGGCGCCAGTTTTTCCAGCACATCCGCCGCCGTGGAATACCCCGTCTTGGTCTTCTTGCCGCCGGGAAGCTGCATCGTACCGAACAGGATCTCCCCGAGCTGCTTGGGGGAATTAATATTGAAATGCACGCCCGCCTTCTCCCAGATGGACTCCTCGAGTTCCGTGATCCTACCTGTCAGCGCGTTCCCGTATTCTTTCAATTCCTCCGGCTTTACCAACACCCCTTCCTGCTCCATATGGTACAACACTTTGGAAAGCGGCATCTCTATCTCCCGAAACAGGTCATACTGCTTCGTCTCTTTCAGTTTTTCCTCCAGCACAGCCCTGCTCTCCGCCAGAATGCTGACGCAGCCGCAGAGATACTGCACAAACTCCTCCCTCTGGTCGGCAAAAGCTTCCGCCGCCTTCTTTTTCCCGAAAAGCTGGCTGTAGGAAGCCGCCCCGCTCCCGAGATACTCTCCCGCTATATCCTCTATCTGATAATCGCTCTTCAGAGGGTTTAACAGATAGGCGGCGATCAGCACATCAAAAAGCCTGTCCGTCTCCGCATCCTCCCCCAGATAAGCATAGTAGTCCTTGATCTGAAAGCCTGTGAGCGAGATATCTTTTTCGCAGAGTGCCCGCAGTTTTTCCAAAAACAGCGTTGAGGTGATCCCCTGTCTGTTCTTTTCCTCCGCATCCCCGAAACTGACAAACACCGCATCCTCCCCCGGCACAAAAAGTGCAGCGCATAGCAGCGCCTCCTGCGTTTTTTCTTCCATCCCAAAGAGGCTCATCTGTTCGTTCTCTTTTAACGTCCGCTTTTCTGCCGGATAAAAGATCCATGACAGCAGCTTTTTTTCCTCCGCTTTTTTCAGAAAGCCGTCCAGCTCCCTCTCCTTTTTCAGCTCCCGGCAGACGATCTCCTTCTTCCCCTTTTCCTTATCAAACCGATCCAGCAGATTTTTAAAAGCCAGCCTCTGAAACAGTTCATAGGCTTCATCGGTATACAGATTCCCTATCACCGCATCCTCATAGGCAAAGGGAAAATCCCCCGCTGTATTGATCGTCGCCAGTTTTAAACTCAGATCCGCCAGATCGCGGTGCTCCGCCAGAGACTCCCGGATGCTCTTTTTGGGGATCTCCTCCAGATGGGCATAAATATTCTCAATGGAACCGTACGTCACCATCAAATCCGTCGCCGTCTTCTGTCCCACTTTGGGCACACCCGGAATATTGTCGGCTGTATCCCCCATCAGCGCTTTTAACTCAATAAACTGCTGCGGCGTCACCTGATATGCGGCCTTCACGTCTTTTGCATAATAATCCTCCACCTCTGTGCGCCCGCCCTTGGTCTTGGGGATCCGTATCCTGATATGCTCGCTGGCGATCTGCAGAAGATCTCTATCCCCGGAGATCAGGGAGACTTCCAGTCCGTCCCTCTCCCCTCGCTTTGCCAGCGTCCCGAGAATATCGTCCGCTTCCAGCCCCGGCTTTTCAATGGTCAATACCCACATCGCCTGCAGCACCTCCTTGATCAGGGGCACCTGCTCCAAAAGCTCTTTGGGCATGGGCTTTCTCGTCCCTTTATATTCCGCGTACAGTTCATGCCGGAAGGTGGGGGCGTGCACATCAAAAGCCACCGCAAGATAATCCGCGTTTTCCTCACCGAGCACCTTGAACAGGATCGTCAGAAATCCGTATACCCCTCCCGTGTGCTGTCCCTGCGCGTTGGTCAGATCGGGCAGTCCGTAAAACGCCCTGTTCAAAATACTGTGTCCGTCTATTAAAACCAGTTTCTTTGCCATCACATTCCTCCTAACCTGCAAAATTCAAAATGAGCAGCACCGTCAGCAGCAGCACAGCCGCTATGCCGATACATTCCAATATAAACAGCCCCTGCCGGAAAAAACGATATATCTTTACTTTTTTCCTCGCCTCCTCCAGCGCCGTGTTCAACTCTTCCTGCAGATCAAAAGTATTTCCCGCCTCCAGGCTGTTTAGTCCGACTTCCACCAGAAACTGTATGGAAAGCTCCTCCCTGCAGTTATCACATTCTTCTATATGTTCCATGAACCGCTCCAGTTCCCTGTAGGACAACTCCTTTGAGATAAACGCCGGTATCATTTTCGCAGCATGCATGCACTGCAGTTTTTCTTTATTCCTTTTCATCTTTTGCTCCGCTCAAACCGAAATTTCTCACTGCTCTTTTCTTTTCGCTTTCGTAACCGAGCAGGGAAGATTCTCCTTCCCCTGCCCGCCGCGCGCCCCATGCGCCGCCTTCGCGGCACGTTTTTAAGTGTCTATGACACTTTTTGCATGGGGCTGCGTACAAAAAGGCGAAAAGCCAGAATTGCTGTTTCGCCTTCTTCCATCAGGAAAATGCATGATCAGATCTTCCTGTCCTGTTTCATATTTTCCTCAAATTGCCGATCGCACGGTCCGCGATCAAAAGCTCGCCATGCTCCCGCAGATGATCATACAGATGATCCGAATCCACCAGAACTTTTGCATAGTCAAAAGCAACCGCCGTGAGCAGATTAAAATGATAATCTGATATCCGGTATCTTTCCACGATCAGATAATAATTATCCTTCTCCTTATACAGATGGCTCCTGATCGGCTGCTTCAGACCCACCGCACGGCAATAGGACATGACATCCCCGATAGACGTAAAGCAGTACATTCTGTAGGCTTCCTTCTTTTCCTCCTTTGCGGCCTCGGCCTGATCCTGCTCTTCCTTTGCCGGCAAAGCTTCCTTCTGTTTATGATCAAACAACCTTCCGATCTCCTGCGCGATCCGGCTCTCCGCCAGCTCCTTCAAATATTTTAAGACCTGTTCCCTGATCTGCTTTTCGTCACCGCTGCCAAAGGTAAGGCTGATGCGCCGGTCGCTCAGCACTTCTAACCGCATGGAAACGATCCCCTTGTCGTTCTGATATCCCAGCTCGTCTCTCGCCTCCGAAACTATGTACTGTAAAAATTCATCCGATCTGCCGGAATGGCTTAAAAACTCGTCCAGATTCAGCCCGAAGCTTTCCATATCCTCTTCCGTCACAATACACCGTATTGTATTTTCATCAATTCTTTTATATTCCATAGCACCACTTTCTTTTTTTAATAGAAAGCCCACACCATCTGGTATAGGCTCTGTTCATTACTATTCACATTCTACATGATTTATTCCTTTTTGTAAAGCACCGGTGCAAAATCAGTGTGTCCCATCTGCCGCCAGACAAACGATTTTTCCGTGGTCACTTAAATTTGACAAACAAACAATTCCCTTGTAAAATTTTGTCATATGTAAATCATAGATATAACACAGGAAAAATTGGGGGGACAGATCATGGGTATACTTTCAGGTTTAACGCCGGAACCGGTTTTTAAGTACTTTGAGGAGATCTGCGGCATTCCGCACACTTCTCATCATGAAAAGGAGCTGAGCGATTACTGTGTCAGATTCGCCAGAGAAAGAGGTTATGACTGCATACAGGATGAAATGGGCAATGTGCTCATCATCGCCGGGGCGACACCGGGCTATGAAGATGCGGAGGCTGTGATCATCCAGGGACATCTGGATATGGTCGGAGACAAAGCCGAGGGCTGCGATATCGACATGGAAAAAGAGGGTCCCCGGGTTTATATCGATGACGACTATATCCGCGCCGACGGCACGACCTTAGGCGGTGACAACGGGATCGCCGTTGCCTACGCGCTGGCGCTTTTGGATGCAAAAGACGGCAGCATTCCCCACCCCCGGGTGGAAATAGTGCTGACGGTATGTGAAGAAGTCGGGCTTCTCGGCGCTACAGCCATGGACCTTTCTTCCTGCCGGGCGCGACGTATGTTAAATATCGACTCCGAAGTCGAAGGCATTCTGACCGCAGGATGCGCAGGCGGCAGACGGACATGCTGCCGTATCCCGGTAAAACGGATTCCCTGCGCCGGCCTTCGATGCGAATTGGAACTCGCCGGCCTTTTGGGCGGCCATTCCGGCATGGAGATCGACAAGGGACGTGCCAATGCGGCGACGCTGCTTGGACGTTTTCTGATGTTCCTGAACGAAAACATGTCCTATGATCTGGCTGCCCTGAACGCCGGGGTTAAGGAAAACGTGATCCCCAAGAGCGGCTTTGCCGTGCTCCTGATCTCACCGGACGAGGAAAGTACATTAAAAAAAACAACGGAAAAATTCCATGAGTTTATGGAGGCGGAATACGGCAAAGCGGACCCGGATATCCACCTTGATCTCACGGTCGGCGAAGCCGGCGAATCTTCCGCGCTCGACAAAGATTCCCTGCTGCGGGTGCTCACCGCGCTGAACCTGATGCCGAACGGCGTGCAGGCGATGAGCATGGATCTTCCTGGGCTGGTGGAAACCTCCGTCAATATGGGCGTTGCCGAACTGACCGATGACGAACTGATCCTCAGACAGTCCATCCGCAGTTCCGTCTCTTCCGCCAAGGAAATGATCTTCCGCAAAATTGCCCTTCTCGCAGAGCAGCTCGGCGGAACAGTGGATTTTCAGGGCGATTATCCCGCCTGGCCCTACGCCAGAACCTCCAGACTGCGGGATCTGTGCGTGGATATCTTCAAAGAGCAGTACGGTTACGAGCCGAAGATCGAACTGATGCATGCCGGTCTGGAATGCGGCATCATATCCGGAAAACTGGACGGCCTCGACTGCATCTCCTTCGGACCGAACCTGACCGACATCCACACCCCGAACGAGCATGTGAGCATCTCTTCCGTCGCCCGCGTATGGGAATACTTAAAGGCGATCCTTGCCGCCCGCTAAAAAAGCGAAGTGAAAAATTTTCTCCAAACAAATGCACAGCACAAAGACAGGTATTCAAAAAGACCGGCTGCCTTTCCATTTACCAGCCGGTCTTTCCTGCTTAGACCATTTCTTAAATATACCGAAGCCTTCCCTCTTCGATCCCCCTGATGCCAAGCCCCGGCTCGTCGGAGACCGTGATGATCTTTTCATCAAACACGGCGCCGCCCAGGATCGGATCTTCGCTGCAGAGCACCGGGCCGTCCAGATCGATCTTTGTGATGATCTGCTTTGCGCAGGCAAGATGCACCGCCGCATTGACGCTGATCTTCGCCTCCAGCATACAGCCGATCATGCATTCCACACCGTAGACCTCCGCCGCGGAAGCGATCTTCAGCGCATTGTAGAGGCCGCCGCATTTCATCAGCTTGATGTTGACCAGATCCGCCGCCCGCATCTGCATGATCTTTAACGCATCCGCCGCGGAAAAGACGCTCTCGTCCGCCAGCACCGGCACATAGGAGCGCTCGGTGACATACTTCAGCCCTTCAATATCATGGGCTTTCACAGGCTGCTCCACAAATTCGATATCCAGCCCTTTCTCCTGCATACCGTTTAAGATGCGCACCGCCTCCTTCGGCGTCCAGCCCTGGTTGGCATCGATGCGGATACAGGTCTCCTTCGGCACCACGCTGCGGATGGCGGAAAGCCTTGCGATATCCTTCTCCGGCTCCTTCCCCACCTTCACTTTCAGACAGTCATATCCTCTCTCTATGGCATCCTGCGCATCCCGCACCATCTCGTCGGGCTCGTTCACGCTGATCGTGATATCGGTGGTAATGGATTTGCGCGCGCCCCCCATCAGCTTATACACAGGAATATTGTAAAGCTGGCCGTACAGATCCCAGAGCGCCATGTCCGCCGCCGCTTTCGCGCTGCTGTTCTTCAAAATACACTTATCCAGCGCGATGCACAGATCCTCAAAGTCATCCACATCCCTGCCGATCAGTGTTTTGGCGATATGATCCCTGACAGCGCCGATGATGGCTCCCGTCGTATCGCCGGTGACGGCTCCCGTCGGCGGCGCTTCCCCGTAGCCCACAGCCCCTGTGTCTGTATGGATCTCCAGAATCACATCCTCCACGCTGTCCACACTGCGCACTGCCGTCTTAAAAGGCACGCGGAGCGGCACTGACAATATCCCCAGTTTCATCTCTGTAATCTTCATAACTGATCTCCTTCATTTATGATACGTTTCCCTTTCCGGAAAACATTTTTGTTTCCTTTATCTCTCCGATAATCCGCCGCACCGAATTCTGCATCGATCACAAAACAGACACCATGATCGAAATCACCGAAATCATAAACACTCCCGCACTGAACACTAAAATCACTTTTTTCAGCTTTTTGCCGGCGTTAACCGCAGCATCTATTTTATCCGACAGCAAAGCACAGGCGATGGCCAGAACTAAAAACAACCAATAAACTTTCGACATGTTTACTCCCCTTCTATCTCCTCGCACAGCAGCACTTCCTTATTCCGTTCATACTCACTAAGGCGCAGTCCCCGATCCGCCGTTTCTATCTCCCCGAGCTGGTTATCGTAAGGGTCCGCTCGCCAATGCTCCTTCTCGACCGTAAAAGGAGCCTGAAAAGCCCGGTTTGCCACCATGCGGTAAGCATCCAGATTGCCGAAATAGAATTTCCGCCGCTCCTCGTTCTCTGTCCGCACTGCGCCGGTGCCGTAGGAAGGATCGGCATAGAGCCATCCGTAAGGCTCCACATAAAACCGCGCCCAGTCGTGAGCACCGCAAAAATCAGGCTCCGCCGCCAGTCCGCTCTGCCAGCAGGCGGGAATCCCCGCACAACGGCACAGTGTTATAAATAAAAGGGCAAACACGCCGCAGTCCCCGGTAAAACTTTTCGCACAGTTCTCCGCAATGTTTTCCAAACCGAAATAAGCAGGCATAAAACTGTACTTCATATGCAGCGTAATATAATCGTAAAAATTCCGTGCCTTTTCGATCGGATCGGAAACTCCCTCCGTAAGCCTCTCTGCCAGCTTTCTGATATAAGGCGTAAACACGATATGCGGCGCTTCTTCCTCCGTGAAAAAATCCGGCTGGGCAGAGGTTTTCGCCAGGCCTTCCTCCTGCATCCTTGCCGTATCATGATACTTCGCCGTATGCACATAGGAATATTCCACAAAAAACTCCTGATTCTCCGTGAGCACCCTCTCCCAGCAGATCGTCCGCTGGGGCGCATCCTCCGGCGAGATCTTCCCGCCCTCCGGGAATACTTTTTCTATTACGATATCACTCTGCTGCTCACATGCCGCCGGGATCGGCAGATGAACCCGCACAAACATTCCCGGCTCAAAGGCTTCATCCTTTATGCGCACGCCTGCCCTGATCCTGATCCTGTTGCTGATCTTTCCTTTTTCACGCATGATCCCTGCGCTGCGGTCCAGCCTTGCCTCCCCGGCAGAGCCTCTCCCTGCGCTCTCCACGCCGGGAAGATTCACGCCCGCCCGTTTTGCAAAAGCAGGTTCCGACTTGCACATACTGGAAAAGAAACGATCAAAAAACCGCATCTCCCCATCCAGATAGATCCAGCCGATCCTCCCTGCATCCACCCTTTTCTCAAACTCATCTTCCGCAAAATCCGGGATATGTTCCCGTATCACTTCCAGCGCTTCCCGTTTTGTGTAGGGATAATCCTCCGGCATGCGCAGCATCATCTCCCTCTGCGCCGTCAGACAAAACCGCATCTCCTCGGACAGCGTATCCTGTGCAAGCCGCCTGTCGATCAGCCGCACTGCCCCCGCAAAGTCGCCGTACATTTTCCGGCGCAGAATATCCTCCGGAAGTCCCATATTCAGATAGCGAAAAGTATCATTTATATACACGGTAATCTCCTTCCCGCCTGCCGGGAGCAAACTGCCACACCCTTTATGCTCCGCAGGCTCCATGCAGAAAAGACAAGGTTCTCCGTCTATTATCACAGACGAAGAACCACCTTATCTTATTATGCTTTGAAACAAATTTACGAACTATACTGTATGTAATCTATCTGCAGCATTTCCCGTCGTTTTAGATCAGCATCTGCATGAGATACCCCATGGCAAGGCCGCAGAAGTTGCCGACTGCCGCTCCCAAAACACCCATCAGCACACCGATACCGGCATAAGAAGGATTATAAGCAGACGCCACGATCGGCGCGGAAGCGCTGCCGCCGATATTTGCCAGCGACGCGGTGGATACCATACAGCAGTCCCAGTGGAACGCTTTGGAAAGCAGGTACATCACCACGATGTGGATGATCATGACCACAAGGCCTGCCACGATCCACAGAGGCGCACTCACCAGATCTACCAAAGTAGCCGTAGACGCCAACAGGGATACTACCGCATACAGATAAATATTGGAAAGTTCTTCCACTGCAGGCAGCTTGCCCATCGGGGTAAGCGCACAGAGCAGGCCGAGGATCGTCACGAATACAGTCGTCAATGTTCCTTTATCAAACATTCCCAGCCCGATACTCTTTAATGCGGTATTTCCTGCCGTGCCGACCATCTGCGCCAAAGCGGAAACGATCAGGGACAAACCGATCAGGAAGATCCAGTCCGCCGCCGTCGCATGCTTTTTCTCTTTTTCAATTTCCGCATTGGCCGCATCCGCAACCTCCTGCAGTTTGGAAGTATCCGCTTTCACGGATTTATCCCACTTGCCCGCATAACGGACCATGATCAAAAGAAGCGCGATCCATACAGAGTAATAAACCGTATCCACCGCCAGTGCACAGCCGTATGCGCCCGGGTCGATCGTGAACGCCGCTTCCATTGCCGCCATGTTTGCGGAACCGCCGATCCAGGAAGCACAGAGCGCAGCCATAGCGCCCCAGATCGTCTCCCCGCCGCCCAACGCGCCTTTAAACAGCACAAAGGTGATCAGAAAGCCCAGCATAATGGACAGGGAACCGCCCAGAAAGATCGCCACCATCCGCCCGCCGAGCTTCGCCAGCTTCCGGATATCACAGCGCAGCAGCATGACAAAGATCATGGCATACAGCAGATTGTTCTTCAGCACCCCAAAAGCTGCGGAACACCCCTCCGAATCATACATTCCCACTGTGCAGAAGACCATATTCAACACATAGATCCATACCAGAGGCGGAACATAGTTGAACACTTTCCACTTAGTGTACTTCTCCAGCGCAAGCAGGCCGCCTGCCAGACACATCAAAAATGCGATGTACGTAAAACCGTTTGTAATCATATCTCCACTCCCTCCGTTTGTGCGAAATTTCACACAAATCCTTTGTAAAATTAACAATAAATCTGTTTAATTATACAAGAATCACAAAACTATGTCAAGAATTTTCGACATTTTCAACAAAACGCATAGGGCAATCGCAAAGTCGTTCTCTTAAAATTCGTCTTCTTCCCGTGCTACATTTTTAAAAAGCAGCTTTTCAATCCTCTTTGGATCATGTTCATTTGCCATCAAGAATCTTTTCCCATGCAGAAGCGCCTCAAAATAGAGCCATTTGTTACCGCATCATCCTTCCTTGCTGTCTGCTGGTCTTCTTTTAACTGTATATCCAATAGCCAGTGCTGCATTTCGATATTCCAATGGGCTGCCCTGATCTTCTGCATCATTTCTGCCGTTATGTTTTCCATATCCGTTATATATATGCTCCGGCTTTTTGTTTTTACCTCTTCCCCGTCTTTCTTTGTTTCTATCGTTTTATCCATAACCCCGATCCGCGCTATGGTTCCATAAAAAGATTTCATGCCCAGTTTCTCATACACAAAACTGGTATCTGACAGCATCCGAAATACTATCTTTTCTATCCGCCCATGCTTTTTCTGCAATAATTCTGTACGGTCCAGTGTATTCCACTTGTCCTCTTTTTCCAATTTTTCTATTTCTTCCCGGATTGCCCCTAAAAGCTTTTTCTGGTTTTCTTTTACCGGCAGCACATAATTCCCGCCTCCCCCATGGATTTCTTTAATAACTGTCTGGTTACACCCTATGGCATCCATTGTTACTACCGTATCCCGCAGGTCAAAACATTTCAGATAATCCGGCAGGCACGATATCTCATTTTCTTTTTCCCCTACCCGTTTTATCTCTACCCCGACTGCCCCTCCTTCATACATCGCATTCAGATGATAGACTGGTTTTTCCCCGGCTGACTTTTCACTGGCCCCCCTTACTGCTTTCCCATCTATATGCAGTGCTTTCTTATCCCGGTATTTCCTATATATCTCCGGAAAGTTTTCCCTCAGCCATTCCCCCAGGGAACTGGAAAGCGCTTTAAAATCCGTATACCTTAGCACCCTCGAAAAGGTATCGTGGGATGGTATCTTCTCTATGTTCAAAAGCTCCCGGAAATAATCGAAATTCAATTCTACATAGTAGGCTATTTCTACCGCGGCGCTGTGCCCTGCCAGTACTGCATAAATACACATCAACAATAAATGGGAAAAGGAATATCTCGCCCCCCTTGCACTTCTTGGATCCGGCACCTCTTCCAACATTTCTATTAATTCCCTGGATTCATCCCCGCCGTATATCATCTTCTGCTATTCCTATCCTTTCCAAAAGTTCTTTCTGTGCATCTGTCAGTTCACTCTCAAACCTCCGGTTCCCCATGGCGACGCTGCAGATATATTTTAAAGGTTCCAATTCCTGCAGGTCATACTCGCAGATTTTGCTGATTGCCGTAATCTGGTTTGGTATTCCAATCTGGAATTTCCCAATCATCTCTGATACGGAATAGATAGCTGTCCCCGGCTCGTCATTCAGGTAAGAGTTATTCGATAAATATACGATCATGCTGCGGTACAGATTCTTACGTTCCCTTACCGTTTCTTTTCTCCTGCTGATGTATTCCTCCTCAAATTTCAACAGGAAATTTGTGAACCCGCACTCCCTGACCACTACATGCCCCGTATCGACAAACGCTCTGGAAAGCTTATGGAATCCGTTTTCATCTACCCTTCCTGCCAGCCCCTTTATCACCTGGACAGGATATTTTTTATCCGGGACACGCTTTGATGTTGCATAGTAGGCATAGTAAGTATCATTTACCCTTTTCACAATGGTTCCTTTTGGTTTGAACTGTTTTACATAATCTGGATATCTCATACATTAGTATTATCATAATACACAATACAAATCAAGTAAAAAATATACAGGCATTAAAAAATCCCTTTTTTCCAATGCCTGTATTACTATTTATGACTTTGCGATTGCCCTA
>JAETSN010000095.1 GCA_021769625.1 [Clostridium] symbiosum
ACAGGTGCGGTTCTGACGGTGACAGGGACTGACTATTACCACAGTAACAGGGACGTAAGGGAAGCTGGTTTACTGGCCATATAGCCTTACCAACCCATTTGTTGACTAACACCAAATCTTTTTATCGCTTCCAAAACCTCCAGCGATACTTCCTGTACAATATCTTCCACGGGAATATAACTCGGATTTAATATCTTCTCCCTCAGGGAAACACCAATAAAATAAATGATGTATCCCCGATAATATTCCAGTATCCGGCACTTTGCACTGTTTTCTCCATTCAGCGCTTCTGTGATGACATATGCCGGCAGCAATTCCCTGTCTTTACTGTTTTCTTTTTTCTCCAAGTTTTCCCCTCATCTCTTTAATTGCCCGTTTTTTATAGGAACGCACTGTCTCATAATTCATATCAAGAGTATCTGCCACTTCAGCCAGTGACTGGCCTGCAATGACGTTCAGCAGGAGGATATCTCTCTTATTCTTTTTTATTCCGTATAAGGCTTTACCGATCTCCTCGTCATTTAATACAATCAGATAATTTCCGGCATACAGTTTAAAAGTTTCCGGCATCATTTCCTCATATCCATCAGATAATTTCTCCACATCATCCATAGAAACCACATCATATCTTCTGCAGTATCTGATATAATTCCGGATCTGATTTTTTACTCTTCTTCGAATAATCAGCCTGACATAAGCATCAAACCCGTGCTCCATGTTTTCCTTCTCTTCGAGCCTTAATAATTCTTTATTTACCATATTCTTTCCTCTCTCAAAATCAGAAATGGTCTTGAATTATCCTTACATATATACATATCCCCACAGGCATTGCATATGGGGACAAAATTTGACAATTTTTAAATATTTTTTAATTCACATATAGATCATTGACTTATCTTCTGACAGTTGCTAAAATCAAGTTGGATAAATCACAAAACATATTCATTAAATGTTTAGACTGCTATCAATCTGTAATTCTTCGAAGTTACAGATTATGTGGCAGTTTTTTATTTTTCTGCCGGATATATCCATCCGATACTTACATGCTCAGGCGGTAACGCCTGTATGGGTTTTAAACAGGCTGCCTAAGCAGCCCAAAACCCGCAAATCCCCTTCGGGCGATTTGCAGAAGACCAGCAAGCACTGCCTGTGTTCCCACACAGGCTCCGATTCCGCAGGAATCGGGCTTGCAGGGGGATATCCCCCTGGCCCCCTTTTTTTTACCGCAACGCTGTTTCTTTTTCTGACAAAATTGAGGGACAACAATGAAAAATCGTAATCGAAAAAATGAATTGAAAATCTTCCTAAGCGATGATGAAAAATATATATTAGAGCAGAAATGGAAGTTGTCCGGCGCGAAAAGCAGATCCGCTTTTGTACGGCATCTCATCCTGTACGGATATGTTTATGATGTGGATTATTCCGATCTCAGAGAATACAATACAAACCTCGCCCGTATCGGAAATATCTTAAATCAGATTGCTAAACGGGCTAATGCAACAGGAAATATTTATGATGACGATATCAAAGAAGTTAAGGAGCTTATGAATAAAATATGGCATACACAAAAATCCATGCTGTCACGGCAACCGTCCATAAAGCAGTAGCTTATATCTGCAATCCGGATAAAACCGATCAGAATATTTTAATTTCTTCCTTTGGCTGCAGTCCCGAAACGGCAGCCTATGATTTTAAATTTACTCTCTCAAAAACGAGACAGTCTGATCCGAATAAAGCGTTCCATCTGATACAGGCTTTCCTACCGGGCGAAGTCACTTATGAAGAAGCCCATCAGGTCGGCGTAGAACTTGCGGACAGATTGTTAGAGGGAAAATATTCTTACATTGTATCCACGCATATCGACAAAAATCATCTCCATAATCACATCATTTTTTGTGCTGCCGACAACATTGAGCACAAAAAATATCACGACTGCAGGCAGACATATTATCATATCCGTCGTCTCAGTGATGAACTGTGTACGGAACACAATCTTTCTGTCATTCAGCCTGGAAATAAGCGTGGAAAAAAATATAATGAATGGCAGGTCGAAAAGTCCGGTTCATCCATCAAATCTATTCTCTGCAGAGATATAGATACTGCAATAAAATCCGCCTCTTCCTATGATGCCTTTCTTCTTTTGATGCAGACGAAAGGATATGAGATCAAAGGACAACAGTTAAATGTGGACACTCCCAAATATATTGCCTTCCGTCCTTCTGGTCGTGAACATTTTATCCGTGGCAACGCCAGATCGTTAGGAACAGAATATACTAAAGAACGTATCAAAGAACGCATTGATGCCAAGTTATTGAATACCCATAATAAAAACGCCGGATTTTCTGACGGAAAAAGTACTATCTCTCAAGACTATTCCTCACGAAAATTGCTGGACACTTCTGCCGATAAATTTGAAGAAAATCCCTATCTGAAAAAATGGGCAGACATGCAGAATCTTAAAATTGCTGCCAGTATATACAGCGAGGTGAATTCTGTTTCAGAACTTGAAGAACAGCTCAATATAAAATCTGCCAATGTCAAAATCACCCGCCAGAACTTACGCGATATTGAGCGTAGGCTGAAAAAAATGGGGGAAATCATAAAATATGCCAGACAATATCAGGACAATCACATTTATCAGATCCGGTATCAGAAATCCAAAGATAAAGACTGCTATTTCCGCCAGCATGAAACCAAACTTCTACTTCATAACGGCGCGGAAAATGTGCTAAGGCAATGGGGAATATCGCCTGAAAATATTGACCTTTCCAGACTGCAGAAAGAATATAAGCAGCTTCTTTTCCAAAAAGAAACTTTGCAAAAAAATTATAAATTCCTCGAAAACGAAATAAAAGAATTTGAGAATAAGCAAAAAACAATAAATCAATACCTCTATCAGGCTGAAACAAACAAAGGCCAAAACATCCTTGATTAGTGAAATCATTCTTCAATCTATAAGAGAGAGTGACATAGAATCCTAAACCTTCGCTTTTTGAAGGCCCTTTGTATTTTTATTTATGATATCCTGAAAAATGATATATCTTCGCTTTATTCAATATTTCCTGCCAATTTATCTAATCTTTTAGAATGCGCAGGACATAAATCTCCTGCTCTTTCATATGAAAACTTAGTTTTTACTACTCCTTCCTCCGCCTTTCCTCACTCCGCTGTTTCAATTCATGAAACGGCGTCCTGTTTTCGGGAACTCCGCAGGCGGCAAATACATTTTTCAGTATCTGTGCCGCCCTTTCCTCCGAAAGTTCCGGCATCTGCTTCCCTGTCTTTTCCATCTCTGTCATCCTCCATGGGTCTTCCGCTTTTTTTCCGCGGGCTCTTTCCCGAGGTATCCGCCCAGCACGTTCAGCACGGCCCCCGCAAGGACCAGACACGCCGCAGCAGCCTTCCCGGTAGGGGACGCTGCCTTCTCCAGTAGGGCGCCCAGCACCGGCACCGTGAAGACTGCCCGCCCGATCACATTCTCATACGGCACCGGCAGCATATCCTCCTTTTCATTGGCGTCCCCCTTCGTGATAAACTCACCGGATATGACACGGTTTTCCACGACGCGGTGCGTGATAACCGCACCTGCATCAACGGAACTGTAGAAAGCGATCACTTCCCCCTCCGCAATCTCTGTCGGCTCAGCCCCCTCTATGCAGATCAGACTTCCCACCGGTATCTCAGGTTCCATGCTCCCGCTGACCACTGTATAAACTTCATATCCCATCATCCGAGGCAGTACCGCTGGTATACACAGCAATATCACCAGAACCAGCAAAACGGTCCCGGTGATACTGCACGCCACGGAAGCTGTTTTCCTAGCTTTCATCCGTACTATCTTCTCCTGCTTTCTCTTTTTTGCGTTTCCTGGCTAAGAAAAATACAAAAAGTGCCGCGAGGATGGCCGTTCCTGCCAATCCGATGAAAACCGCCATATACCCGGCAGGCTGCAGTCCTTCATTCATATTCCCGGCCGCAAGCGGCGTATCCTCATCGTCCAGATTGATCAGCTCCTGAGGTTCCGCATCGCCTTCCGGTTCCGCTGCTGCTTCTCCCGCATCCGCTGCTCCTCCTGCATCCGCCTCTGCCCCAGCTCCTGCACCTGCCGCTCCACCGGCGCCTGCATCTACTACCGTTGTCGTCCCGCCGGCATTTGCATCCGCCATACCGGCTTCGCCGCCCACCACGGTCTGCTGTCCCGGTACGAGAACCGTCTCAGTCGTTGTGACTGTCGTGGTCGTCCCTCCACCGCCTGCCCCGGAAGGCAGTGTGGTATAGCCAATCTCAAGGATATTCTTCGATATATCCTTCACCAGGGTCTTCGAAACATTATATGCCACGGGCCGATATCCCGGTATATACACAGCCCCGGCTATCACTTTTTCTCCTATCTTTCCGCGATAATTCCGCTCTAACAGGAGATTTTTGTTTTCATCTACATAGCGGACGGTATATTGCACCATCTCCCCCGGCACGCCGTATGCCACAACATACTCTGTATCATGTTCCACTGCATTCGACGCAAGCATTGCCTTCTCGTCACTGTTATCATACCCGGCTTTCCTGATGCCGCGCACATAGTACATGCTCTCATCTGTCAATATATCCTGTGTGATCGATACGCGGTCCCCATATTCCAGACCGGATACCGTGATCATCTCTCTCGATTTTTGCACAGCCGCCGTCTCCACCGCAGCATCATTTCTTGTCGCGGTGACGATGATATTTTCGGTATCAAATAATCCCTTATCCCCGGGCAGAAACGTCACTGTATAGGTATAGGCATCCGCATCGTTATCCGCAGCCTGCACAGGAAACACTGCAACTGTCAAAAGGAACACCGTCAGAAAAAAGCCATACCATCTTTTACTCTTTCCCATCGCCTCTTTCTCCTTCCTCTCTGTCTCCACGGATCATAGGGATACCTAACACCGCACATCCGATCCCCGCTGTCAGCGCTAAAAGCATATAGAGCAGGATGCGGCTGTTATCCCCTGTCTTAGGGTTGCCTGTGGTCAATATCAGACTGCCATCCGGTCCTGCCAGCGGTACACCCGTCGAATCCAGCAGTTGTGTCAGTTCTTGTATATTTTTCACATTCCTTACGGTGTTTCCGCCGCCGGAACCACCTCCCTCTGGTACTATTTCCATGGCAAAAGCAGTCTGCAATGTGCCCTTCAACGTCTGATAATGATTGATACCAGATTCCCCGTTCAGTCCTATCGTAAGGTAAACGGTCCCTGCCTCATTTTTTCCGAGATTTCCGAGGAAGATATATCCACCGTCCCCCAGAGATTCATTCACTTCCAGAAGCCCTCTGGAACCCGAACCGCCCACACGGCTGCTGTCATAGATCACTACATCTGTGCCATCAGGCGCTCTGTAGGATAACGTATATGTGTAGGCAGCCCCCAGAGCACTCTTACCCGCATCATCTATACTCTCCAAAACCTCGTTTGACATATACCAGTTGGTAGAGCTGTCCGTACTATTCCTCAATTCGATCTCTGTGGTCTCCGTACTCCCCGGGACAACCGGAATTTCCAGCTTCGGATCAGTCTCCTTCAGCTTCTTTCCTCCGTCGTACACCACGGAACCGCCAGCTGCGTAACTGACAGACGGCACTGCCAGCGCCAAAGCTGCCGGAAGCAGAAACGCCGCTGTAAAAGCAGAAATTTTTCCTTTCATCATCTTCTACCTCCTTCACTGGTTATCGGCATCCTGATTGCCGCTGCCCGGTTCCGACTCATCACCGGATTCCACATCATTGCCGGAGACATCCCAGCCGCTGCCTTCGTAGCCTCCAAAGGACAGATTGCCGTTCTCATCTGCACTCATACTGCGCCCCCATGCACTCATAATGGCTTCGCTGCCGCCGATCATCTGCACGGAATCCACTTCCACTTCCAGCTTAAAATCCGGTCCGGATTCGGCTCCTGTCTCGTCAAACCTATCGGCGTAGGCATAACCGTTTTCATCTGCCTTTTTCCAGATGTCGCTGCTGATCTGATACCCCGTCATAAAATCGGGCGTTGACTCTCCTGATCTTAGAGGATGCATATAGTAGAGCACCATCATCTCTTCCGATCTTAGGGATTCCTCCCCGACAGCCCAGCCGCTTCCCTCCGGCACATTCAGTTCGATCAGTTCCGGTGCCAGCGTCTGGATCGGCTTGCCATTTCCATCCACCCAGGAACGATATATCCGCACTCTCACATAGGAGTCCAGCTCACCGGTATTGGAAACCCTGAGTTTTTCATCATAGGTCTTTCCGATAACCGCCTTCGATCCGTCATCCCCCACATCGTTGAGCAGCTCCTTCCCTTCAATCGGCTGATAGCTGCCGCCATCGTCTCTCTCGAGTGTCACATCCAACTCCGGCACATCCAGGGTGGTCTGATATTCGTCACTGTAGATACTCAACGCCGCTCTGGTACTCCCCACAGCACTCCCCACAAACAGCACGCCCGCCGCCGCCAGAAACACCGCTGCCGGTATTCCAAAAGATATTCTTTTCCGTTTCTTCATCATCCGGCCTCCTTTACTTCACATTCTGCACGGCATCTGCTTTCGTCCTGCCTGTATCCGCTTTCATTTTCCAGTTCACCTTCTCATAGGCGTCTTTGCCGTCTCCGTCTTCCTCCCCCATGAAAGGCATATACTCATATACAACGATAATATCATATTCTGGCGCTTTCTCCGGCACTTCATAGGCTGCCTTCAGCACATCTGTGAGTTTCTCATCCCCCTCATTCTCCGGCGCTTCCAACACTTTCGTGTAATAGTACCATCCGTCATCGCCCTTCGTCCAATTATCTCCTTCGACTGTCACTTCCGGGGTAAGGCCGTTCTCACTGCTTTCACCGTAAAATACCATTGCACGCACCCAACAGGGGCTTTCTCCCTTATTTTTGATCTGTATCAGCTTTGCATGCTCTTGAATATCTTCCTCCAGTTCCGTATCCACCCCAAACCGGATGCCCCTCACTCCGGACGCTTCCGTATTCGCCGTAAAGAAAGCCATCGCCGGTGATACGGTAAAGCTTCCCGCCAGCACCAAAGCCGCCGCGGCGCCGATCCATTTTCCTTTTTTCATCGCTCAGCCTCCTTTATTCTGTCTCCGGCAGGGTATCCGTCCCCGCACCACTTTCTACATTCCCGCTATCCTCCGGTCCGTCTTCTGTACCTCCCGGTCCCTCCGCTTTCGAATAGGCCGTTTTATTTTCTATTCCAGCGTTGGATTCTTTCCGGACATCATCCACAGTCTTCGCCTCATCCGTAAAATGGTTCACGATGCCATAGCCGCCTGTCAGGGTTCCGTCCGATTTATTGATAAAGTCCGTGGTTGCCACAGAATCTTTATTCTTATCCACCGCCATGTCGGAAATGATTACGATATCTTTCTTCGCGAGATCGCCAGCAGCCTCATATCCTGCTCCGGCATAGACCTCCGTCACTGTCGCTTTGGCGCCCGCCGGGAACTTACCGATGGTGATCGTATCTTTTTCCCCCGCCTCTTTCAGCCGGAAGGCAACCATGTTATTGTAGATTTCTTTCTCCTGACTCCCTTCCGTGTCTGTCACGACCACATGGAATACACAGGAGGCGCCCTCATCTCCCTCCAGTTTATTTACATCCGACAGCGTCTTTGTGATCTGCAGGTCGCCAAGCATACGGGTAACCTCCGGTTTCAGGCCGACGGTGATCCCATACATCCATTCATCCGTACTCTCCGGATCGTTCGGATCAAACCTGTTGTCCGGCAGCGATATCAGATATGGAGCAAAGGAATACTCTCTCTGATAATTTTCATCGTGGGTTTTACCGGCAGCGACCAGATACAGTCCCGTGGAGAGACCCGTTATCTCAGCCTCCCCATCAGTCAGGGCTGCCTCTATATCAGTCCCCAAAGCATCCTCCTTTGTGAGATCCACTTCCGCAGCATCCTCATCTTCCGGATCAACATTCACGATCTTAGCAGTCTTC
>JAETSN010000017.1 GCA_021769625.1 [Clostridium] symbiosum
CCCGAATAATCAAGAATTATCCTTTATCCACCACCATCAAATTCCTCGGATGCCTATGCACCAAAATATCCTTCTGCTTTGTATTCGACACATGGGTATAAATCTCTTTCATACTGATGGAACTATGCCAGCGCAGAGAAATTGAAGGGGTATGACATCATTGCGCTGCATCACCTATATGACGGCATCTATAATAAGACGGACTACGCCCATCTGTACCGTTCTCTTTTATGATTACTGTTTAAATCCCGATCTGCGTAGTAATACTATAAACAAAAATCTAGGAGTCTATTGAAAAAATGTCCCGAATAATATATAATATTCGGGACAAAAGGAGGTGTGCAAAGTGGCAAATGGATATTCCAAGCAGATACAGGAACGAATTGGCGCAGCGGTAGAAGGAACGGTTTTTGTCAATTCTGATTTTGCTGATATTGCTGATACGGAAACCATAAGACGGAACCTGAACCGGCTTACACAGGCAGGTACGCTCCGGCGAATTTTGAAAGGTGTTTATGAAAAGCCGGAATACAGCGAAATGCTGAAAGAATATGTAGCGGCGGACCCGGAGGCGGTAGCAAAAGCGCTGGCCCGGAACTACCACTGGACGATTGCTCCCTGTGGGAATACGGCGCTCAACCTGTTAGGACTTTCCACTCAGGTAACAGCAGTATGGTCCTATATCAGCGACGGTCCATATAAGACCTATGAGTGGAATTCCACAAAGCTGGAATTTAAGCACAGAACCAATAAGGAGATCACGGGTCTTTCCTATATGACGGTTCTGGTAATTCAGGCATTGAAAACTTTGGGGAAAACAAATGTCACTTCCAAAACGATTCAGACGTTCAGTTCCCGGTTGAATGAGGACGATAAAACCACTATGCTAAGAGAGGCAGCAGAATCTACGGATTGGGTCTACAATGCGATACGGCAGATTGCGCACACGAAATGCTGATACTCTCTGAAACAATATCTTCTTGTATTCTTCTGCACCGCCTGCAGAAATGCTTCACTCACCAGATACATGAGAACACCTCCCATCACATAAAAAAAGCACCAAACATTGTCGTCTGATGCACATTTAACATAAATAAGAAAATAGAGAGGATACACTTAAGATCCTCTCTAATCGTTTGACATTTTTAGTCCTCCTGAACGATGATATCATATCAACGGAAAACCATCCGCCACATACTGTAAGCAGATACCAAAAAGGTATGATACAAAGTCATCAAAAATATAATATCAGCATTCGTTATCTGTGTCAATAGTTTTTATTCGACACATTAATTTTTTGTTTTCGCTTTCAAGAAACTTTATCTTATCTTCCAATTGAACAATCTGTTTTTTATCGCTCTCTATAACTTTCTTAAGCTTATTTCGCTCTTTCTTGATGTTATTATATGCATTTTTCAATGATTTATTCGAAGCAATTAATTCTTCCATCCGCAAATATGACGGAAGTACTCGCATTCCCCAAAATGATCTTTGATCCTTTTCCTCTACTGAATGACCTCCATTATATGAGATTCTATGAATTTGCTTCATGAAATCAGTAATTTGTTGCTCTACTTTACATCCCTCTAATTTAATAATATTATATGCAACAAAATCAGCAAGTTGCAATCCTGCTAAATTATCGCTCTTCGAGAAAGCGACAATCGTACGATTTCTGCTTTGCACTGCTACACTATCTGTATAAACTATGCCCTTATTATTTGCTTGAATTTTGTGGTATACATTAATGAGTCTCACATCAGGTGATTTTGCTGAATTCTCACCAAGGTTATTTCTGGATTCATATACCACATCTCCATAGCCGTCATTTACAGATAAATAATGTGTGTAATTTTCGATCACTTTTTGAAGCGCAATATTATATTTATCGTCAATAAGATGTATTCCATTATGTCCTTCATCAATAAAGAACAAGTCTTGTAATTGTTGTAGCTTAATAACACAGCTGAACACCGTAGCACTTGCTTTCTTTAGCAATTGAGACATTCTTCCGTATACTTGATAGTATATTTTTTCAATTTCTTCTTCCGTTTTCTTAATGAATTCCTGATATTCTTCCTTCACACCAACAATATTATTTGTTTTTCTGTTATCAAATACTTTTTGTAACTCTGTACAATGTAAAACAGGATTATTTTTTCTTATGTATTCTTCATCCCAAATAAGCTTTTTTATCTCTTCTAATCCTTGTTCCAATATACATATATCATCTTTTTTTAGTGCAATTCCTGCAATTGCAAAAGTTTTTGAAGTTCTGAACTCACTCTCATCTAAAAATAACACGTACTCATCTTTCATCTATATAATCACCTTATCTTGTGTGTTTTATATTATTGTGTATAATAATCTTTTTTTATTATAATCTAAAAAATCAGTTAAGTCATCAAATTTTTTTCACATATATCCTTTATCCACCACCATTAAATTCCTCGGATGCCTGTGCACCAAAATATCCTTCTGTTTCGTATTCGACACATGGGTATATATCTCTGTCGTGCTGATGGAACTATGTCCGAGCATCCTCTGTATATATCTGATATCCACATCCTGCTCCAGCAGAAGGGTCGCAAAGGAATGCCGAAACATATGCGGGGTGATATGCTGGCTGATACCGGCTAATTTGGCATAGCGGGCAATCATATACCGGACTGACTGATCTGATAATTTATTTCCCAGCCTGTTTACAAAAAAATACCCGCAGGATTCTATATCCGCCTGAAAAACTTCCTGATACAGAACCAGTGCGGACACAACGTCCTGATTGCCGATCTGTAAAATTCTCTCCTTTGCACCCTTCCCGTATATTAGGATATTCCTACTCTCAAGGTCTATATCCGACGGCTTTAAAGCGCATAATTCCGATATCCTCATGCCGGTAGCAAACAATAATTCAATGACCGCTATATCCCTGACACAGCAGCGGCGTTGGTACTCGGAACCGGCATTTTCCTTCTGAGTGTAAATTGCAGACAGAAATGTCTGTATGGAGTGGAAAGGGATCGTTTTTGGCAGGAGCTTTGCTTCCCGGAACCGAATATCCAACTTCTTAAAAGGATTTTCCTCTATCACTTCCTTATACTCCATATGGTGAAAGAAAGCTTTCAGGCTTGCGATCTTTCGCTTTACAGTCTTGGGTTTATTCTGCTTATGCAGACAGGTTATAAAATTGTCCACAACATCTTTGGAAAAACAGGCTGATGTATCAACACAGAAATCTTCGTACTGTCCCAGATCTATCCGGTAAGCTTTCAATGTTTTGGAGTCCAGCCGTTTCCGATAAGTACAATATTCCAGATATTCCTTGATAAGATCATTTAATTTTTTCATAAAAAAGACACTCTCCTTAGTTTTTAACTAATTATGAGTGTCTGCCTCCTGATTGTCTATCAGATATTTTATATGCTAAAATATCGTAATTCAAATTATACAATGTAAGATGGAAAAAGAAATATACCGGGTCTTATGATCCCTTCTCTTCATCCATCTCCAATACCAAAAACCTTTTTTCCTGTCCAACCGGAGATATATGATTGTCTCATTATTCAATAACTTTAAAAGGCGGATGCCCGGTTTCTTTATATTTTATTACACTTGGTTTCCGAAATCTTAAACTGGTCTTCAATTCAACGATTCCCTTCTCCCTAAAATATACCTCAATCCATAAGGGATACAAGGGAGCCAGACTCGAAAACATATATACAACTTGTTCCAAGCTTAACAACCTTCCTCCCAGATTGCCTTCATTAAAAATGCTCAGCCTCAAATAATCATCCTTTGAATTATGTGTCTTACCCTCTTCCATATCAGTAGTGATAATAAATCTTACATCTTGGATATTTTCATATCTCTCCTGCAACACCTGAACCAGATTATTCCTAAACTTATATTTATTCACTACTGTTTTCCTCCTGAAGAGTTTATATTCTTATATTTCGTTCCTACTACAAACAAATGCTGTGATTAAAAAAGTTATAAGCATAAATCACTGACAGCCGGTTTCCAGAAATATAGTGTAACATACCCTTCCTTGTATTCTCACTTTAATACCTCCCAGTTGAAATTTGGGAAAAAATGGTTATTTAATTTTATGAGTGAACCAACGATCACCTCGCCGAAGCATACAACGGATTTGCTTCACGAACCATTCCCGCATACTCCTCCTTTAATTCCAAAAATGCCGTTTCAACTTCTACGGGTATATCGACATGGGCAATAAAGCCTTTCCCGTTCGGTCCGTATCCCTCTATGCTGTCAGACAAACGCGGAATCTCGCCCATCAGCAGGGTAATATATCTGTTCATATCCCACATTCCTTTTATGTTCTCTTCATAAACCGGTTGGGAGTCCTTTACGATCACCCTTGCCCTGTATGTAGAAAAATTGATGATCAGAGTATCGGTGACGTATTTTCTTAGTCTGGCCTCCATTCTGTATTGCATGGTTGCGTCCTGCGCAAGAATTATGGAACGAGACGGCAGTCCTTTTTCTCTGATCAGATACAGCAAATAAGTGATATAACTTTTTTCAGAGAAAAGAAACAGCCGCCACTTCATCGTGACGGCTGTCCCCCTACTCCTGCCCCGGTACCTTCGGCAGCTTCGCAAAACTCTCCTCCAGTTCCGCATCGGTAGGAATATAGTCTGTCATCTCACCGTTGTGGAACTTCTCGTAAGCCACCATATCAAAATAGCCTGTGCCGGTAAGGCCGAAAAGGATCGTCTTTTCTTCCCCGGTCTCCTTGCACTTCATCGCCTCGTCGATCGCCACACGGATCGCATGGCTGCTCTCCGGCGCGGGAAGGATGCCTTCCACTCTCGCGAACTGTTCCGCCGCCTCAAAGACGCGGGTCTGCTCCACGGAGACAGCCTCCATATAGCCGTCATGATAGAGCTGGGACAGGGTGCTGCTCATGCCGTGATACCGCAGTCCGCCCGCATGGTTGGCGGAAGGAATAAAGCCGCTGCCCAGCGTGTACATCTTCGCTAACGGGCATACCATTCCCGTATCACAGAAATCATACGCGAAACGCCCTCTTGTAAAGCTGGGGCAGGAAGCCGGTTCCACGGCGATAAAGCGGTAGTCCTTCTCCCCTCTCAGTTTCTCGCCCATAAACGGGGAGATCAGGCCGCCCAGATTGCTGCCGCCGCCCGCACAGCCGATGATCACATCCGGCACAATGCCGTACTTATCCATCGCCGCCTTTGCCTCCAGCCCGATCACGGACTGATGCAGAAGCACCTGATTTAACACGCTGCCGAGCACATAACGGTAGCCCGGTGTGCCGGTCGCCACTTCCACCGCCTCGGAGATCGCGCAGCCCAGAGAGCCGGTCGTACCCGGGTGCTCTGCCAGGATCTTCTTTCCGATCTCTGTATCCATGGACGGGGACGGGGTGACGGATGCGCCGTAAGTCCGCATCACTTCGCGCCGGAAGGGTTTCTGCTCGTAGCTCACCTTCACCATATATACCTTGCAGTCCAGATCCAGATAAGCGCACGCCATGGAGAGCGCCGTCCCCCACTGTCCCGCGCCGGTCTCGGTGGTCACGCCCTTCAGCCCCTGCTTCTTCGCATAGTACGCCTGCGCAATGGCGCTGTTCAGTTTGTGGGAACCGGACGTATTGTTTCCCTCGAATTTATAGTAGATCTTTGCCGGTGTCTGCAGTTTTTCTTCCAGACAGTAGGCACGCACCAACGGCGAGGGCCGGTACATCTTATAGAAATCCCTGATCTCCTGCGGGATGGGGATATTCTTTGTCGTATCATCCAGTTCCTGTTTTACCAGTTCGTCACAGAACACAGGCCTAAGGTCCTCAAAGCCCATCGGCTCCCCTGTTCCGGGATTTAAAAGCGGCGCCGGCTTATTCTTCATATCCGCCCGCACATTATACCAGTCTCTCGGCATCTCCTCCTCCGAGAGATAAATCTTATAGGGAATTTTTTCGTTTGCCATACGGTTCTCCTTTTCCTTTTTATAACAGTTATCACCGTTTCCCATTGTAGAGTCTTTTGCAGGCTCTTGTCAAGAAAAACAGGCATCAAATGTCGATTTTCCCGAGCAGGTAATCCAGCGCGTTAAACCGCCGGATCCCCTCGTAATCCGCCGGCGGATCCACATCCAGCGTCATGATGCATTTCGGATAATTATCGGGTATTTTCTGAAGCGGCTTTAACTCCCGCAAAAGCGTGCTCTCCTCCCGGACCGTCGCCGCCGCCTGAATATATTTCAGTCCGTTTTCATCCATCGCGACAAAATCCACTTCCAGATTGTCCACCTTGCCCACATACACCCTGTAGCCACGCCGGATCAGCTCCAGATAGATCACATTCTCCAGAATATGCCCCGTATCCGCCTGCCCTGTATTTCCGAGCATGGTATTCCTAAGCCCGATATCCACCATATAATATTTTTCCAGCGTCTTCAGATACTGCTTCCCCTTCACCTCATACCGCTTTGCCTGATAGATAATGTAGGATTCCATAAACGATGTCAGGTAGGACTCCACCGTCCGCACATTGATACTTCTGCCGTTTGAGGTCATGGTGTCGCTGATCTTTTTGGTAGAGAGCGGATTTCCGATATTGTCCGCAATAAACCGCGCCACGCTCTCCAGCATCATCACATCCGTGATCTTTTTCCTGCCCACCACATCTTTCAGCACAATGGTGTCATAGATGCTCCGCAGATATTCCCGCACCTGCTTCTGATCCCCGCCAAGCGTCGATGTAAAAGGAAACGAACCTGTCTCGATATATTTCCGGTAGGCTCTCTCCGCCCCTTCTTCCATCCCGTCTATCTGCACAAACTCCGCAAAGGAAAACGGCAGCATCTCGATCTGCACATACCTTCCCGTCAGCAGTGTTGCAAGTTCGCCCGACAGCATATAAGAATTGGAGCCTGTTATATAAATATCCACATTCTCCTTCACAAAGAAACTGTCTATGACCCTCTGAAAATCCCTGACATTCTGCACCTCATCCAGAATAAGATAGGTCATTTTTTCCGGCAGTATCCGGTCTTTGATATACCGGTACAAAGCTTTTGGCTCCCAGAGCTCCTCATACTCATACTCTTCAAAGTTAATGCTGATGATCTGCCCCTCGTCCGTCCCCTCTTCCAGCAGATATTCCCGGAACATTTTTAATAAAGTGGACTTCCCGCACCGTCGGATACCGGTGATGACCTTTATTATTTTTTTATCTTTCCAGCCCAGCAATTGCTGAAAATATTCCTGCCGCACCACTTCCATGATGATCTCTCCCCCCGGGAACAATATTTCTTTCTATATATTATATGCAAAAAAACAAAAATTATCAATAGTTTTTGCACTGCGCTACAAAAACTATTGATAATTTACAACTTTTTTCGATATTATATTCCTTTCTTCTCCTGCCACTCTTGCATACTTCCCCTCATGCCACTATCGGCGGCACAGACAAATCCCAGTGTGAAATTCTCTTCACAATTTGATCTACTCCATTATCACCTGAATATCCCTCCGCGACTGTAGCTGCCCGCTGACCCCTTCCGTCGCATAGATCGCCCCTTCCTCCGTGATCAGTATCATTTCAAAATCATCCCTGTATCTCTTCCAGTAGGAAACCGCGTCTTCCATCCCCATGATATAGAGCGATGTGGACAGGGCGTCCGCCAGCGTTCCGTCCCCGGAGATCACCGTGACGGAAGCGAGATCCCCCTTTGCCGGATAGCCCGTCTTCGGATTTATGATATGGATATAAGTATTCCCGTCTTCCTCAAAATATCTCTCGTAGCCGCCCGAAGTGACCACCGCGCATTCCTCCGCCTCCAGTACGGCTGCCAGATCCTCCGGTCCTCCCTCCGGATCCCGGATACCGATCCGCCACAGGGAGCCGTCCGGCTTCTCCCGATACACCTGCACGTTTCCGCCCAGTGAAACCATGCCGGAGGAGACGCCGTACTCCCGATAGATCTCCATCACCCTTCCGGAAGTATAACCCTTGGCAATCCCGCCGAAATCCACCTGCTGCCTTTCTCCCAGATGCGCCTCTTCCTCTGTGAAGGAAACCTTCGATGCGTCCACAAGCGGAAGAACCTTCCCCAGTTCTTCCTGCGTCGGTACATGGTATTCCTTCGACGGGAATCCCCAGAGCTGCATCAGCGGATAGATCGTAAAGTCGAACAGGCCGCCCGTTTTCTCATAAATATCCATGCCCCTACCGAACAGTTCCGCCGTATCTTCCGATATCGTCCCGCCTCCCGTCCGGTTCAGCCCGGATACCTCACTCGATGCGCTCCCTGTGGAGAGCAGCGCATCCAGCCGCTGTACTTCCTGCACTGCCGCCTCCACAGCCTCCTCGCAGTTTTTGCCATAGGCTGTAAAACTCATAACGGTATCCATGGCAAACAGCTCTCTTGTACAGGATCTTCCCTGTACAGTCCGATTATAGCTCCATATTCCAAAACATATCAGCCCTGTCAGGACCACGCCCGACACTCTCCATAACATCCGTCTCTTCATTGACTGTCATTCCACCTGTTTTTAACTTTAATGACCTATACCCTTTTCCCGACAGCCTACATTTCTTTTCCGAGATATTCTGACAACGCCTCGATGATAAATCCGTGATCATCCATGTGCGGCAGATTGGAAACCGTGAGAACCGCCACGATCTCCCCCGTTTTTAAACGAATCGGAAAACCGCCGCCCACAAAGGCAAAATTCTCCTTTTTTAAACCGTTTTTCTCCGCCGTATCTTCCGAGCCCTCTTCTTTTGCCCAGACGCCCAGTGAGCTGCGTTCAAAATATGACACCGTATGGAACTTCCTCTCCATCCAGTTCTGATTAATGTGGTTCGTCCCTTCCGTCAGATGCTGGTATATGATCGTGCCGTTCAATCTGCGGATTGCAACCGCAAGTTCCCTGTTTTCCGCATATATTTTACCGGTAATAAAATTACCCAGCTCCCATGCGTCCTTGTTGGAAAAATGATCAAAGCGGAGCTTCCTTTCCTGCTCCCCTGTCATTTTCTCAATTTCTTCGTAATTCACTTTACCCATGATGCTCTCCTTTTTTCTTTAGATTTTTTTGAGGATATTTCGTTCCTTTTCCAAGTACTTCCTTCACCATCTTGTCAAAGTCAGAATGTATGATCTGCGTTCTGTTAAAAATGTCATATTCTTTACTCACTTTTTCCAGCGCTTCCTGCCTTGAAATCCATATTCTGAAATGTGTCGCCCTTTTGGAATTAACGCGGTAGCCTACGGATATTTTAAATGTTTACTGACAGCAGGAATCTGTACATCAAACAACTCCGCCATCCCTTTCTGCGAGAGCCAGATCGTCTCATCCTTCAATATCGCATTTACCGTCACATCGCTGTCGTCCGCCGTGTACATCAAAAACGGAAATTCTCTCATAACTTTACCTCGATTCTACTCTCCGCGCAAAATCTCTGGATATTAATATTATATCAGTTATACATGCCGACGTAAAGTAAAAACGGCATAGCCGAAGCCATGCCGTTTATTCAGTCTTTTTGCACGCAGAGCATATTCCTCCCCGGCCTGCCAATCCTCTTACTCTTCGCCCGCAAACATCGCCGTGGACAAATACCGGTCCCCCGTATCAGGCAGCAGTGCCACGATCACTTTCCCGGCATTTTCCTTCCTTCCCGCAAGCTCTACAGCCGCCCGGAGCGCGGCGCCGGATGAGATACCCACCAAGATCCCTTCTGATCTTGCAAACTCTCTGCCCATAGTGAAGGCATCCTCGTTTTCCACCTTTATGATCTCATCATATATCTCCGTATTTAAAACCTCCGGCACAAATCCCGCGCCGATACCCTGTATCTTGTGAGAGCCGGATCTTCCTTCCGACAATACAGGAGAATCCGCCGGTTCCACCGCTACGATCTTCACCTCCGGATTTTTCGCTTTCAGGTATTCTCCCACACCGCTGACCGTGCCGCCGGTACCAACGCCCGCCACAAAAATATCAACTTTCCCTTCCGTATCTTCCCAGATCTCCGGTCCTGTTGTCTCCCTGTGCGCTTTCGGATTTACCGGATTTACAAACTGACCTGCGATCAGGCTGTTCGGGATCTCCTTCGCCAGCTCTTCCGCCTTTGCGATGGCGCCTTTCATGCCCTTTGCCCCCTCTGTCAGCACCAGCTCCGCCCCGTAGGCTTTCATCAGATTCCGCCGCTCCACGCTCATGGTCTCCGGCATCGTAATGATAATGCGGATGCCAAGAGAAGCCGCGATCGCGGAGAGCCCGATGCCCGTATTGCCGCTGGTGGGCTCGATGATCACAGAGTCCTTCGTCAGCGTCCCCTTTTCCAGCGCATCAAATATGATCGCTTTCGCCACCCTGTCCTTCACACTGCCCGCCGGATTAAAATATTCCAGCTTTGCGAGGAGCCTCGCTCTCGGCGCAAACTTCTTCCCGAAATTCCCCGCCTCCAGCAGCGGTGTTTTACCGACCAGTTCCGTCACATTCTTATAAATCGCCATGATAAATTCCCTCTTTCTCTCCTCTCCTGCGATACATTCATCACAGTTTATTTCCTACTTGTTTGGTAGGTTTTTATTTATCATATCCGCTTTTCCTTATTTTGTCAATATGTTTCCGGATATTTTTGCGGCACATTCCCTCTTGTCATTTCAATTACCATGTAATATGATAGGAATATAGGAATTAAAATATGCAGATGCGGAGCGTAAAACACCATGATGATATCCACCAGAGGGCGCTATGCCCTGCGCGTTATGATCGATCTCGCCGAACAGAAAACGGACGGCTATGTCCCCTTGAAGGAGATCGCCGCCAGACAGGAAATCTCGGAAAAATATCTGGAGAGTATCTTAAAACTTTTGGTAAAAGGAAAGATTCTGACCGGGCTTCGCGGCAAAGGCGGCGGCTACCGCCTGAACAGAGCGCCCAAAGAATACACTGTGGCCAGCATTTTGGAACTGACGGAAGAAACCCTTGCGCCGGTGAGCTGTCTCGAAAAAGATGCGGAACCCTGTTCCAGAGCTTCAGAGTGCAGAACTCTCGGCATGTGGAAAGGGCTCGACCGGCTGATACGGGACTATTTTGACCATATTACCCTGGCGGACCTGATCCGCTGACATTCTGCGCAAAGCCAGCCTTCGGATATCGTATTGCCTGACCGCCGCTGCCAATATCATATTGCTTAACCGCCGCGAAAAAAGCACGCAGCCGCGCTGCCTCGCTATTTACTCTGCGGCGCAGATCTTCCCGCCGCCCAGCACCAGATCTCCATCGTAAAGCACCACCGACTGTCCCTTTGTGATTGCCCGCTGGGGCTCGTCAAAGGTGACTTTCAATAGCCCCCTTTCCGTCATCTCCGCGGTGGCTGCGGCGGGCTTATGACGGTAGCGTATCTTTGCCTCCACCCGGATCTTTCCTGCGGGCTCCGGAATCGACACCCAGTTGGCCTCCTCCGCGAAAAGCGTCCGCTGAAACAGCTCCTCGTCGGAACACAGCACCACCTCGTTGCTCTCCGACCTGATCTCCTTTACATAATAGGGCGAAGAAGCCGCGATGCCAAGCCCCCTGCGCTGTCCCACGGTATAGTGGATGATGCCTTTATGCCTTCCTATGATCTCCCCGTCTTTCGTCACAAAATTTCCCGGCGGCACTGTTTTTCCTGTATATGTCTCAATAAACTTTTCATAGTGTCCATCCGGCACAAAACAGATGTCCTGACTGTCCTGCTTATTTGCATTATAAAAGCCGTACTCCTGCGCCAGCTCCCGCACCCTGTCCTTTGTCAGCTCCCCCAGCGGGAAACAGACATGGGAAAGCTGCTCCTGTGTGAGCTGATAGAGCACATAGCTCTGATCCTTCGTCTGATCCGCCGCTTTCCTCATCTGCCATCTGCCGCTCTTCTCATCCCGACTGATCCTGGCGTAATGCCCCGTCACGATCTTGTCGCACCCCAGAATAAGCGCCCGCTCATACAGCTTTTCAAACTTCATATAGCGGTTGCAGTCGATACAGGGATTGGGCGTCTCCCCCTTCAAATAACTGTTCACAAACCGCTCCATCACCTGATGGCGGAATTCCTCCGTAAAACGGAACACATAAAAGGGCATGCCCAGCTTTCTCGCCACCAGTGCAGCGTCCTCCGCGTCATCGGCTGCGCAGCAGGTCTTTCCCTCTTTCGCCGTCCCTTCCGACGCGCGGCAGGCTCTGTTCTCTACCAGTGTTTCCCTCTCCATGCGGCAGATCCTGTTTTCTGACACCGCATCTTCCGGCTCCCGACCGCCGCTTTTTTCCTTTGCCGCTCCCTTCGAACCCACAATGTCCTCCCCCTGGTACAGCTTCATCATTGCGCCGACGCAGTCATATCCCATCTCCTGCATCAGCGCCGCCGCCACCGAAGAATCCACACCGCCGCTCATGGCGATCAGCGCCTTTAGCTGTCTGTTGTTTTCTTCCAAACTCATATCCGCATAAACTCTCCACTATCCATTTTCCGGTGATCGTGCAACACCTTTCCCCGCCGGCATGTTCTGCCGCCTTACCGCACTCTTCCATATCAGTATAAACGCCTTCCATCCCCCGCGCAATCCTGTTATACAGGCAGACTGCCTTACTGCTACAGTTTCAGTCCGTGCCATTCGCAGAAGCCCCCCATCTTCAGCCGCCCAGATACATCGGCTGTTTCCATTTAAATCCGCGCCATTCATAGAAGTTCCCGGTACTCTCCGTCCGGCACTGTCATGAGCCATCCCCGCACTCCGCACAGTTATGATCGCAGAAATTCTTCTTATCATAGGGAATCCCATTCCTGTCATAGTAGTCTTTCACCGCGGCCCTGACCGCCTCCTCCGCCAGCACCGAACAGTGCATCTTATGGGCGGGCAGACCGTCGAGCGCCTCCGCCACGGCTTTGTTGGTCAGCTCGAGCGCCTCGCTGATAGGCTTCCCCTTGATCATCTCCGTCGCCATGGAACTGCTGGCAATGGCGGAGCCGCAGCCGAAAGTATTAAACGATACGTCGGTGATGATATCGTTCTCCACCTTGATATACATCTTCATGATATCGCCGCATTTCGCGTTTCCCACTTCGCCGATGCCGTCCGCATCCTCCATCTTCCCGACATTCCTCGGATGTTCAAAATGATCCATCACCTTTTCACTATATAACATGTTTCCTCACTCCTTTCTCCAGATCTTCCCACATCGGGGATATCCCGCGCAGATATTCCACCACGCCCGCAATTTCCTTTATCATATATTCCACTTCCTCCATCGTATTCTCAAAAGACAGCGTCAGCCGCAGAGAACCGTGCGCCACCTCATGAGGCCGCCCGATCGCCAGAAGCACATGGCTCGGATCCAGAGAACCGGATGTGCAGGCGGATCCCGACGAAGCCTCGATCCCCTTCGCATCCAGCAGAAGGAGCAGCGACTCCCCTTCTATTCCCTCAAAACAGAAATTCACATTTCCCGGCAGACGCTTTGCCGGATCGCCGTTCAGCGCCGCATGGGGGATCTTTGAAAGCCCACCTATCAGCGCATCCCTGAGCTTTCTCTCATAGGCGTCCCTCTCTTCCAGTTTCTCCGCCGCCAACATAAGCGCTTTCGCCATCCCGACGATCCCCGGGATATTTTCCGTTCCCGCTCTCCTGCTTCTCTCCTGGGCGCCGCCCTCTATCAGGGAAAACAGCGGGATCCCCTTTCTCACATACAGCGCCCCCACGCCCTTCGGCCCGTAGAATTTATGCGCCGAGAGCGACAGCATATCAATATTCATTTCTTTCACATCTATTTCCACATGCCCCGCCGCCTGTACCGCATCGGTATGGAAGATGACGCCCGCCTCCCGGCAGAGAGCCCCGATCTCCTTTATCGGCTGCAGCGTTCCTATCTCATTGTTGGCAAACATCACACTGACCAGCGCCGTATCTTCCCGCAGCGCCGCCTTCACATCCTCCACCCTGACGATGCCGTCCTCATACACCGGCAGAAGCGTCACCGCAAAGCCCTCGCCCTCCAGTTTTTTCAGCGTGTGAAGCACCGCATGGTGCTCAAACGCCGTGGAGATCAGATGTGTCTTTCCCTTCTTCTTTCCCCACAGCGCGGCGGAACGGATCGCCTGGTTGTCCGCTTCGCTCCCGCCTGAAGTAAAAGTGATCTCCTTCGGCTCCGCCCCCAAAATGCGCGCCACAGCCTCTCTCGCCTGCGCCAGTACTTCCGCCGCCTGCTGCCCTGTGCTGTGAAGGCTTGAGGGATTTCCGTACACCTTCGCCATACATTCCGCCATCACATCTATCACCGGCGCCGCCATCTTTGTCGTCGCCGCATTATCCGCATATATCTGCATAAACAGTCTCCTTTCTTTTCACCATATACATTTTAAACCAATTTACCCACTATTGCAATAGGGTTTTGAGGGCTTTTTATATGTTGATAAGAGTCCGCACGTATGGAAAAGGGATTCTCCGTCGCCACGCTCTCGCCGGCTCTGTTTTTCAAGAGCCTGTGAAAGAACGTAGCGGACACTAAGCTCGTGAAAAACCTCGCTAAGTGCCGACGTTTTTTAAAGGGCTCCTTGAGAATCCCTTTTCCATACGCGCTACTGCTTCGGCTGACCGATAAGCAAAATGTAAGGTTATTACAAGGTTCTCATAAGGTTTATGTAAGGTTAGGTAGTTAAAATTATATTATAAAAAATATTTTACCCAACAATGACTAAAGGAGGTCAAATCATGACTAAGAAAATCATCACCGGAGGCATTGCCGTTATCTTCGCGGGTTTCATCTGTTTTTGCGGATGGCTCATTCTTGGAGGCGGGAGTACCTACTATACGCAGATCAGCAACAGCAGCCTAAGAGCGTCCGGTTCCGAGGAAGGCGTTATCAACCTTTCGGGCGACGGCGGACTTGACTTTTCCTATACGCTGCCCGCCTATGACGAAAACGGCAGGGAAAAGAAGATCACTTTCGGTGCCTCCAGGGAACTGCGGGAGGGAGCCTTTATCTGCCTGCAGGCCATGCCCGTCCGTGGCGTTTTAAACTGGAGCGAGGTATCCTACGAGGAACTGCCTGCCGCTGTGCAGGAGCGCTACACTCCTTTGGAAAATGAGTAGGATCACGATTTTGCCGCCGGCATGAACGTTCCGGATCAAAGACGCTTATCCCCTTTGGAAAACGCGCCGAATCGCAAAGCCGGCAAGACACCCCAAGAGGCAGGATATCAGCCCTCGCGGCAGTCGCCAAATGCCCAAGTCCACTCTCGGTTGACTTTAAGCACGGCACTTTGGCTATTGCCAAGCCGGCTCGGCATCTTGCTCGCGAAAATAAACAGGAGGAATTTCCCGCAAACCGAGAAATTCCTCCCGCCACTTCATCCTCTGTATTCTTCTTTCAATACATCATTGATCATCCCATAGGGAATGTCAAACTGAAAATTGCCCGCTGCATAGGGAGCGATCTCATAGATATTGGAGATAAAGCGGATGCCCTCCTTTGTAAAATACCACTCCTCGCCCTCCATTTTGCTTTCCATTATTCCCTGCAGGCCTCCCACGCCCTCCAGTATATCCTCGTCAAAAAGCAGCCCCTGCGCCTTCAGATCCTCACACTGCCGCAGCATCTCCTGCACGCAGATCTCCTGAAGCGCTGCCACATCCTGCGCAATATCTTCTATCGCCAGAACCGCCCCTGTCTCCGCATCGAAATTCAGGCCGTACTCCATGTAACTGCCGTGGGCGCCGCCCTCAAAATTATCGAAAGAAACGACAAAAGACAGAATCCGCCCGTCATTTCTCTCTACCCCATACCCCTGGTTCTCACTGTAGGACATGCCGCTGTCCGAAACAAGCATATCCTGCTTTGCCCATTCCAAAGACTCCGCGAGGGTTTCCTGAAAGGACTGCTCCCGCTTCTCAAACTCCGCCATGATCGCCTGCGCGGCGGCTTCATTCCCCTCCACCGTGACCATCACACGATCATAGCTGGAAGTCATGATCACTGTCTCTCCCTCCGTGTATTCCTGCTTTTCCGTCTCGATCGTCACAACCGCAGGTTTTTCATCAGAAGCCGCCCCCGGTTCCTCGCCTGCAGGCTCTTTGGGCAGCTGCGCATCCCCCGAAGCCCCTTCCTCTTTCGGTTCTTCGTTTTCTTCTTCTGTCTGAGGTGCCTGCGTGATCGATTCCTCCTCCACGATCTGTATATCACCCTCATTGCCGCCGCAGGCCGCCAGCATGACAGCCATGCCGAATCCGCACAATATTGCACGCCATTTTTTCATAATTCTTCTCCTCTTTCTTCCTTTTCTCCTCAAATAATCAGAGCCTGATCCATATAAGCCCCCGACACGCTCCATTCTCCAACGCAATGCCGTTTTACGCCTATTTTAACCAGACTCGTTATAGAATAGATGTCGGCAAAAATATTTCGCCAACCACTGCTACCCCTGCATCCCATACACTTCCCTGCACATCCGCTTTCCTGCGGCAGTCCTGAAAACACGGCTGTACGCATGCTCTATCGCTTTTTCGTCCTCATGCCCCTCGAAAAGGTTCACAAGGAAATCCGCCTCCACCAGGATCTGATAATCTGCGCCGTCGATATCCGTATAAGTATGATGGTGTCCCACCAGATAGCATACCCTCTCCACCAGCTTTTCCGCATAACCGGACTCTTCCAGCATCAGCTTTGCTGCCGCGGGTCCTTCCTTTTCCTGTAACGGTCCTGCATCGCTGCCGTACTTTTCTTCCGCAATCTTAATGCCGATATCGTGCACAAGCGCCGCCGCTTCCAGAATCTCAAGCGTCTCCTGATCCAGCCCTTCCTCCTCCCCGATCCACTTCGCAAAACTGTGGACTTTCAGGAAATGATGGATCCTGGCGGGATCACCTGCATAATAGTTTGTCATATTCCCTTTTAAAATATGTAATTTATCCACCGCCTTCTCTCCTTTACATCACTTTTTCAGAATTTTATTAAAACATCTCTCCTTTGTCAATACTTCATGTCCCTGCGCAGCTTTATATCCGCAACGGTCCTGCTTTCTGCCAAACTGCTGACAATCCATTTTTTTGCGGAACAATACCGCACATCATTCCCTTTACGGAGAAAATGTGGTACAATCATATCCATAAATTCACTTCAAAATGAAAGGAGTTTTCTCATGAAATTATCAGATTCCGTTACCGGCCTGCAGCACATCGGCATTCCCTCCGCGGATCTTCAGAAATCCGTAGATTTTTACGAAGCGCTGGGCTTTACCAACATTTATCAGACAGTAAACGGAGACGACCATGTGGCATTTCTGGAACTGGGCGGCCTTGTTCTGGAACTCTACGGAAACCGTTCCATCAAAGGAGAATCCGGCGCCATCGACCATATCGCTTTGAACAGCACCGATATCGACGCCTCCTATGCCGCCTGCAAAGAACTTGGCCTCACCTTTTTTGATGACATGAGTTCCCTGCCTTTCTGGGACAACGGCATCAAATATTTCTCCGTTGTCGGTCCCAGCAAGGAGATCGTGGAGATCTGCCAGAAGCTGTAGGCTTTATGTAAACTGCTTACATCCGCGGCACCACAGAGTCAATAACCCCGTCGCAAGCAACGGGGCATGGAATTTGAAACGCCCCAAGGGGCGGGGTATTGACCCTCGCGACATTCGCCAAGTCAGCTTGCTGACTTTATGCTCGCGCAAGCGCGGCACTTGGCTCATTGCTCGCGAGAATAAAAGTACGTTTGCAAAACTCCCGTGTCCCGGAATTTTTGCGGGCGCAGCTTTTGTTCCACCCACGTGACTGCATCATCTATTCTTTCCCTTATATGCAGAATGTACATTCCTACAGAGTTTATATCAATTCCAGCCTCTCAAGCCCCAGATAGATCCCGTCGTGGAACATATCCTCCGTTATAAACGCCGCCCGCTTTATGATCTCCGGCGAAGCATTTCCCATAGCCACGCCTGTCCCTGTCACTTCGAACATCGATATGTCGTTGTTGCTGTCCCCGAAACAGACCGTATCTTCCTTCTCATATCCCAGAACCCCGCACACCAGCGCAATGGCAAAGCCTTTGGAAAATCCCTTTTTTACAAATTCAACGGTGCCGCCCGCCATCCCCTCCTCGTGCTTCACATAATCATAGTAAGGCGAAAGTTCCTCATAAGCCCTCTGCTCCGCGCAGCCCGGACGGAGCTTGGCGCTGATCTTCGCGATATGCATGGCATCCTCATTGCCCTTGATCGGCTTCCATTTCTCCCCGAGCTGTTTTGTGATCAGTTCCGCAAACCAGTCCACATCATTAGTGTACTCTTCCTTATCGTAATACATGAAGTGCGTCCCCTCCATCACAGGGATCATCCCGCAGCTCCGGAGTATCTCGGCCGAGAGTCGTGCCTCCTTTGGCGTCATCTCCTTATCCAGAAGCACTTTCTTCCGGTATTCTATATAGGCGCCGCAATTGGCGATCATACCGGTAAATGCCATCCGCTTCACTTCATCGGGCACAAAAGAAAAGGCCCTCCCGGTGCAGAGGAAGGCATCATGGCCGTTTTCCACGAGCCTTCTGACTGCTTCCTTCGCACTCTCCGGGACGCCCTTTTTGATGTCCAGTATCGTTCCGTCCGCATCAAAAAACACGATTTTTTTCATACTGGCCTCATTACAGAAGATATGTCGGCAGCTCACAGTAGATATGGCTTACCGCCTCAAACTTTTTCTCATGAATATCGTCCGATGAAATGACAGAAGCTGCCACCACTGTCCCGGGCTTCTTTTCCGCTGTTTTTTCTGCTGCCTTCTTCGCAGGCGCAGCTTTTTTCTTCGCCGCTGCCGCTTTTGTCGTCTCTTTCTTTCCTGGTGCCGCTTTCGGCGCCGCCTTCTTTTCCGCTGTCGCTTTCACCGTTTCCTTCGCGTCCTTCTTCTCCGGCGCCGCCTTTGTCTCTTCCTTCTTCTCCATATCCGCCTCCGCTTTCTTCTCCGCTGCCATTTCCATTGCTTCTTCCTTCTTTTCCGCTGCAGCCTTCGCTTTCGCTGCCCTCTGAATGCTTCCCTTTCCTACCGGCATAGCCCAATGACCTCCTTCGCTAATTCATAATATTCTTTTGCGCTTCTGCTGCTTTTTTTATACACAAGAACGGGACTGGAATCATCCTGCGCCCATTCGATCGAACTGTCCACATGGATATAATTCTCAAACACCCTCACATCTTCCACTTCCTGCAGCGTCTCCAACGTCTGGCGAAAATAATTTTTCCGCTCATCCACTTTTGTGATCGCAATGCCGAGGAGCTCCAGATCCGGCGCGATCTCCTCCGCCCCGCCCAAAAACTCAAACATATTCGCCAATCCGAACAGTCCCCAGGGGCTGGCCTCCACCGGAATGATCATCTTATCCGAGGCACAGAGTATGTTCATCACCCAGCCCCCCAGCGTAGGCGGCGCATCGATCAGGATAAAATCATACCGCTCCGACGCCTTGATGCTCTTTAACGCTTTTTTCAGGATGAACTCCCGCTGCCACTTCGCGAAAAGTTCATACTCAATGGAACTCATCAGCGTTGAGGAAGGGATGATATCCAGATTTTCATACCCTGTCGGCACGATAAAGTCCTGCAGGTCCTGCTGGTTTTTCATCGCAATATACAGGTTTTTTTCTCCCTTCGCCATCTCCAGCACCTTCTCCTCCCCGAAAAACGAGAGGGACAGATTGAGCTGCATATCGCCGTCTATGAGCAGCACCTTATGTCCCAAAAGCGCCATGGCATACCCTATGTTGGAGCAGGATGTACTCTTTCCCGATCCCCCCTTGTTATTGCAAAAGCATATCGTCGTTGTCTTTCCCATACAATATTCCTTACTCCGGTTCCGCACGATCCCTTCCCATACGCTGTTTAGGGATATGCTGTTTTACCACTCCATATGACTCTGATTCTAATGCATATTTCTGCTGTTTCCGAATATAATACCAGTATACGGCGAGCCGCAAAACATGTCCAGAGGAAAATTCACCTTAAAAAAGGTACTATTTTAAGATTCTTTTTTTTTCCTTTAGATTTTCTTAATAAAAGAAATTTTTCTTTTAGATTCCTGCCACACTTTTGACACATTTTCCATTTATCATAATAAACATAGAGCAGGGCACAAACCTACCGAATACCCCACCTTCATAAAGAAGATTTCGGAACGGTTCCTGCATCTATACACTTTTCATATCTCCCCCTTGTTTTAAAAGTAAATAAAACGCCCTGGCGAGTGAGCCGGGGCGTTTTATTTACTATATTTTTTCTCTATCGGTTTCTCTTATCCATCTTCTTGGAAATCTTTGTCCCGATATACTGCATCACCTGTACCAGCACAACGAGCAGTACCACAGTGATCATCATGATATCCACCTGATAGCGGTGATAGCCGTAGCGGATCGCCACATCCCCGAGCCCGCCGCCGCCTACCGCGCCGGACATCGCGGAATATCCCAGTATCGTCGCGAGAGCGATCGTCCCCCCCACGATAAGGGATACCCTTGCCTCCGCCAGAAATACTTTCCACACAATATGCCAGGTGCCCGCTCCCATGCTCTGGGCGGCCTCGATCACTCCCTTGTCCACTTCCAGCAGGGAAGACTCCACGAGGCGCGCGATAAAGGGCGCCGCCGCGATCGTCAGCGGCACGACCGTCGCCGTAGGGCCGTAACTCTTCCCGACGATCAGCTTTGTAAAAGGCATCAGCATGATGAGCAGTATGATAAAAGGCACACTCCTCACAATATTCACAATAAAATCCAACACTTTATAAATGACGGCATTTGGTTTCAAGCCGTCCGGCGCCGTCAGCACCAACGCAATCCCCATCGGCAGCCCGAGGGCATAAGCCAATGTAGTTGACGCAAGTGTCATATATATGGTAGTCCACGTCTCCTTTGCCAGCATGGAAATCGTCTGATGATCAAACATAATCTTCCAGCACCTCCACTCCCAGTTTTCTCTCCCGCAGATATTCGATCATACGGTTTGCGATCATTTCTTCCTCCGGCAACTGCAGGATCATCTGGCCGTGGGCAATGCCGCCGATATCCTTGGTGTCCGCCAACAGGATATTGACAGGCGCCTTGCACTCTAAAACCATATTGCCGATCACCGGTTCAAAAGAAGAATTTTCGGAAAAGACAATACGGATACATTTCTTTCCGTGCATCAGGCTGTAGTCTTTGCCGCTGCCCTGATAGATCAACTTTTTCCCCGCTTTCGTCTTCGGGTGGGAAAAGACCTCTTCCACTGTCCCTGTCTCCGCCAGCGTTCCCTGATCGATGATCGCCACATGGGTACAGATTTCCTGTACCACCGCCATCTCATGCGTAATGATGACTATAGTGATCCCGAATCTCTGATTGATATCCTTCAGCAGCGCCAGAATGGACTTTGTCGTCGTAGGGTCTAATGCGCTGGTCGCCTCATCGCAGAGCAGGATCTTCGGATCCATCGCCAGCGCCCTCGCGATCGCAACACGCTGCTTCTGTCCGCCGGAAAGCTGGGACGGATAAGCCTTTGCCTTCTCCTCCAGATCCACGATCTTTAACAATTCCGCCGCCTTTTCCCTCGCCTTCTTTTTGGACATCCCGACGATCTCCAGCGGGAAACAGATATTATCCAACACCGTCCGCTGCATCAGCAGGTTGAAATGCTGGAAGATCATCGCGATCTTTGTCCGAAGTTTCCGAAGTTCCTCCTCGCTCATCGCCGACAGGTCATGATCCTCGATACAGACCGTACCGGCAGTGGGACGCTCCAGAAAATTCAGGCACCGCACAAGCGTGCTCTTTCCGGCGCCGCTCATCCCGATAATACCGTATATTTCTCCTTTATGTATTTCCAGATTGACATGGTCAAGCGCTTCCACTACCGCTTCTTTCGTCTCAAAGGTCTTGCAGACATCCTTCACCGAAATCATAACTTCTTCGTACATTCTTTTCCTCACTCTTTACCCTGAACCTTATTTTGCGTCCTTATTCATCGGCCGCACAAGGAATACGCTCAAAAGCAGCGCGATGATGTAGAGCACTATCGTAAAGTAGAGCACGTTCTGATAACCCACAGGATTGATGCTGTTGCCATGGGAATCCGTCATAAATTCCCCGGTGCTGTTCACGATCAGGTTTGCGATCTGGTTGCCCGTCAGGCCTGCAAACGCCCAGGCGGACAGTGTGATCCCGTGGAGCGCACTGATGCTGCCCATACCGTAATGGTCGGACAGAAGCGTCGGCACATTGGAGAAGCCGCCGCCGTAACCCGCGTTGACGACAAAGATCAGCCCCAGCACAAGAACCATGAGCAGCATATTGCCCTGACCGTTCTTGATGCCGCCTGTCACCATCACCAGCCCGGTGAACACGATGGAAAGCACGAAGATCAGTTTGTAGATCGTATTTCTGTCTTTCATGGTGTCTGCCCAAGCGGAAAAGCCCAGACGCCCGCCCGCGTTAAAGATCGCGGATACTGTGGAGATCACGCCCACTGCGCCGGCAAGGCCGATACATTTCACGATCATCTTCTCCTGGGAGATCAGCGCGAGGCCGCAGGTGATATTGATGTAGAACATCAGCCAGATACCGATATAATTGGCAACCGGCCTTGTCTTGATAACGGCGATGATGCCCTGTCCTTTCTCTTTCTTCTGCGGTTCATGCCAGCCCTCCGGCTTTTTGAGCAGCAGATGTCCCACGAACATCATCACGAAATAGACGCATGCCAGGATCAGGAACATCTTGTAGATGCCGCCTTCTCCCAGATTATCCAACATTGCCTGCATGATCGGGCTTGCGATCGCCTTCGCCGCGCCGAAACCTGCCACGGCAAGGCCCGTAGCGAGGCCCTTCCTGTCCTCGAACCAGAGCATCAGCGTCTTTACAGGCGACAGATAGCCTGTTCCGAGGCCGATACCCATGATGAATCCGTAACACAGATAAATGCCGATCAGTACAGCTACGCTACCCTGATGCTGCCCGCCGTACCAGATGCAGAGCCCTGTGCCCGCCATGCCCGCCGCAAAGCAGACCGACGCGATCAGGGATGATTTATGAATATCCTTTTCCACCACATTTCCCAAAAATGCCGCCGACATACCGAGGAAGAAGATGGCGAAGCTGAACGCCCACTCCGTCGCCCCTTTCGAAAAGCCGATATAATCCGCGATCTCCTGGCTGAAGATAGACCAGCAGTAAACCGTACCGATGCTGCAGTGGAGTAAAAGTGCCGGAATCGCAGCGTTTACCCATTTGTTTTGATTCTTTTTCATTGCGTATTGTGTCCTTTCTTTCTTTTTATTACATTTTATTGCGGCCAAAAACCTCAAATTATACATAATCCGAACTTATTCTACCCCACTTCGGAGAAAAATTCAAGGTGTGAAGTGCCAAAATGCCATTGATAAAAATGCCGTGGAAAGGCAGCGGTACGGTCTATACAAAATCTTATATTTTTGCTATACTGAATTTTATCAAAACAGAATGAAAAACTTTCGCATGAGAGGTATTTTTATGAGTAAAAAAAGAGTTGTTGTTTCCCTTGGACACAAAGCGTTAGGTTATACCACGTTAGAACAGCTTGACGCTGTAAAAGTAACAGCAAAGGCGCTGGCGGATCTGGTAGAAGCCGACTGCCAGCTTACGATCACCCACAGCAACGGCCCGCAGGTCAGCATGATCCACAAGGCTATGACCGAGCTGCGCCGTGTGTATATCGATTATACCCCGGCGCCGATGAGTGTCTGCTCCGCCATGAGCCAGGGCTATGTCGGCTACGATATCCAGAACGCCCTGCGCTCGGAACTCCTTGGCCGCGGGATCTCCAAACCCGTCAGCACGATCCTGACACAGGTTACGGTGGACCCTTACGACGAGGCATTTTACGCGCCGACCAAAAAGATCGGCCGCTATATGTCCCAGGATGATGCGGATATCGAGGTCAAAAAAGGAAACTATGTGGTAGTGGAGCCCGGCAAAGGCTATCTGCGTGTGGTCGCTGCCCCGAAGCCTATCGATATCGTGGAGATCGATGCGATCAGAACCCTTGCCGATGCCGATCAGATCGTGATCGCCTGCGGCGGCGGCGGTATCCCTGTCATCCAGCAGAACCACAATTTAAAAGGCGCTTCCGCTGTCATTGAAAAAGATGCGATCGCCGGAAAACTGGCTTCGGAACTGAAGGCTGATATTCTGTTGATCCTGACCGGCGTGCCTTGCGTATACACTGATTTCCATACCAACAAACAGGCGCCTGTTTTCCGGATGAACACAGAACAGGCAAAAGCTTATATCATGGACGGCCAGTTCGAGGAGACTACCATGCTGCCGAAGATCGAAGCCGCTATTTCCTATCTGGAAAGCAATCCGGCGGGAAAAGTCATCATCACCTCCATGGATCAGGTGAAGGACGCTATCCGCGGCAAGGCAGGCACGGTGATCACAGCCTGATCTATGCGCGGACAGCCTCTGAGCGCCTGCAAACAGTCATGAATTCTTTGCCCTCCGGTATGAAACATGCCAGAGCACGCGAACATTATCCTGCAGCACAAAACCGGGTACAAAGCCGCATCGCATCACACGCGATCCGCTTTATACCCGGTTTTTATATGTTTCTGTCCCTATAGTCTAAGGAGCTGTTCCCGGAACATCCTGCTCTCCCAGCACGATCAGCAACGCTCCTATGATAATACAAAAATCGGACACATTGAAGATCAGATTCCTGATCCTCTTCACCGGAACGTTCAGCCGGAAATAGTCCACCACATAACCTCTTTTTAACCTGTCATAGGTATTGCTGAACGCGCCGCCCAGAAGAAGGGACAGCCCGGACTTCATCACTCCCTTTCCCGCCAGCCCGAAACTGCACACGAACAGTATCGCTGCCGCAGACGTGAGCGCCACGGATATCCATTTTATGATCTCCGGCCTCCTCTCCCCGGTATTCAATACCGCTCCCCGGTTATGGTGTTTTGTCAGTATGATCGTATCATGCAGTACTTTTTTACTGCTGTTTTCCGGAATCTCTTTCTCCACATGGCCTTTCCAGAACAGTTCTCCTGTAAAAATGACAAGTATTGTCAAAAGATATTGCATGTTTTCCACCTCTCTGCAGCACAGGCATCTGCCTGACAGTTTCAAAATAATTCATCCACCACCATTATAATGAAAAATCATCGATATGGAAAGTGTTATTCTCGTCAGCCGTCATCTTTTTTGACTCTCGCAGGCATCCCGTTTTATTTCTCAATGCGGATTGTCACTGGCCCCATATCCGAAATTTACCACCGCGCTTTCTCCATACTCTTCCATTGCCTTCCGGTAATCCGCTTCCGAGACAGTCTCAGTCTCCCCATCCTCCGTATACCGATAGGAGGCGTTCCCCTCCTTGTCAAAGGTTTCCTCATACTGTGAGACGATCCATTTTTTATTTTTGTGATCAAATTTATATATCTCAAGACTATGCTCCGACGCCGTATAAATGCACTTCTTTCCGTAGCTGACAGGATAGGCGGTTCCCATGCTCTCTATCCTCCCCAGCTCATACAGCTCCCCGTCCGCGGGATAATACACTTCACAGTAAGCCGCCGCATTATGCCCTTCGCCGTCATCGTAGGTCATGTCCGTTGTAAAAAGAACATTATTCTCCTCTCCGATATCCTCCAAAGAAAACTGTTCTTCATCTCCCAGCCCGGCGATCACATTTCCGTACAAATTATTATCTTCTTCCTTTCCGGCTCCGGTAAGGTATAACAGCAGCGACACACCTGCCGACAGGATCAGTACACTAAACCCGATCACATACTGCTTTTTCCTTTGTCTTTTCGTCTGTTTCTCCATCTCCGTTTGCATCTGTTTATCAGCCTGTTTCTCCTCCCCGGATCCTTTCTCCCTGCTTTTCACAAAATAGCACAGGCACAGTGCCGCCCCGACGATCCCCGCCAGAGCGGCAGGCACGAGCATTCCGTTATAGTCCACATGCAGCGGCACATACTGCCCTGCCGCTATATACCTGTACAAGGTATAGCCCACACCGTTCATTGTAGTCTCCATCATCTTCTCAAAGGCCGCCATGATAATACCGATCGCCAGAAACAACAGACTGCAGCAAAGCAGCAGATTCATCTTCCTGTTCCGGGCATTGATCCGCATCATATCCTCCAGCGTGATCTGCGTCTTGCTCTCCTCCGCATGTCCTTCCTCCTCCAGCAGCAATTCATCCAACGAGGTATGGAACAGAAGCGAAATCCTGACCACGCTCTCCACATCCGGCACGCTTGTCTCGTTCTCCCATTTCGAAAGGGTCTGCCGCGAAATATTCAGCTTCTCTGCCAGCTGTTCCTGTGTCATGCCGGACAGCTTTCTCAATTGATAGATCTTCTTTCCTACTTTCATGTCTTTTCTCTCCTTATTAAAGTTCTGCGGATGATCACCGCCGCATTGAAACGGCTGCAAAGTAATCCATAATCCATATGGTTTTGATCATCCGTTTTTATATCCCCATTATGCCTTTGGGGCAGAAAGAAAGTAAAGCAACACAGGTTACCATTTGCGCTCTGAATGGTTACACATCAAAAAAATAAAACCGTTCCGCGCCTTTATGTGCCGGAACAGTTTTATTTTAGAATCACTATAACGCCATTTTGTAGATATTTACCATATCCTCTTTATACAGGACTTTCGCAGTGCCTTTACAGCCTCCCGACGCCTTCGCGCAGCGCTCTGCCATCTCATCGATCTGCTCGTCCGTCGGATGGATTCCCAGTTCGCTCATATTGACCGGCATCCCGATCGCATGATAAAAATCTTCCATTCTCCGGATGCCTTCCAACGCGGCCTCCTCATCCGGAACATCCGCGTCAACCCCCATCACCTGTTTCGCAAATTTCACAAACCGGTCCAGATCTTCCTGATAGACATATCTCGCCCAGCTGGGCCATACCGCCGCAAGTCCTGCCCCGTGCGTCACATCAAACATCCCGCCCATTTCATGTTCCAGTCCGTGGGAAGCAAAGTCGCTGCCGTTTGCCCCGCACCCCGTCAGTCCGTTGTGCGACAGGGAACCTGCCCACATAACCTCCGCCCTCGCCTCATAATTATTCGGATCATCATGCAGGATCCGGGCATTCTTCATCACCGTTCTCAGCAGCGCTTCCGCAATGCCGTCCGTGATTTCCATGTTGCCGCCCTGCGTAAAATAGCGCTCCATCGTATGCATCATGATATCCACGCATCCGCTCGCCGTCTGGTAATCGGGGAGTGAAAGCGTCCATTCCGGATTCATGATCGCAAATTTCGGCCTGCACAGATCACTGTTATACCCGCGCTTTTCATGATTTTCCGTATTTGTGATGACCGAACTGTTGCTCATCTCACTTCCCGCCGCCGCTATCGTCAGCACCGCGGCAACCGGAAAACAGGCCTTCGCTTTTCTTGTATGTTCATATAGATCCCACACATCCTGATCCGGCTCGGCAAGTCCGTATGCAATGGCTTTCGCCGAATCGATCACGGAACCGCCGCCCACCGCCAATATAAAATCAACCTTCTCATTTTTGGACAGTTCAATTCCCTCATACACTTTGTCCAGATGCGGATTGGGCACGACTCCCCCCAATTCAACATAGCCAATATGTTCCTCATCGAGGGATGCCTTGATCTTATCCAGCAGCCCGCTCTTCACCACGGAACCGGAGCCATAGTGAAGAAGCACCTTGCTTCCATGATATTTCCCGATCATTTTTCCGGTTTCCTTTTCCGCCTCTTTTCCGAACCTAATCTCCGTCGGCGTAAAAAAATCAAAGTTGAACATTTTTCTCCTCCAAAATTACACTTTTTCCCTCAGACGACCGCCTCCACGATCACCTTATCCCCGATTGTTATCTCCTTCACCCCAATCTCTTTCTTCTTATTAAAACTAAAGCTGAGCATATATCCTTTCTTCAGATGATAATAATCAAGATACTCTGAAAGCTGCCTCTCACCTCTCTCATTGTATTCGTTCCCACGCCAGATCTTCATCTCCACAACAAACTGCTCGCCAAGATAGTCCACGATCACATCTGTCCGTCCAGCATCCCTTGTCTGAGACTCCAGATAATAATTTCCGGTTCCGTTGATGATCGGCTTTAAATACAACAGGAAAAATTTCCGCCCGTAGCTTTCAACGAACTTTTCGTCATTCTCCCCATACACATCATGGAAATACTCCACAAACTTGCCAAGTACCCGCTCCATGTTGAGCCTGCCGTTCCCGATAAACTGATTTTTGTCCCGTTCTCCACAGCGGAAAGCATCACTTTTCAATGATTCCTCCGTAATAAGCATGTTCATCAGGCTCATTTCAAAAATGCGATTTGCTATTATCATCTGACCATTTTTATTTTTCACAAATCCAAACATCATCCCCAGATTAACTGATTTAACATATGGATTAAACGGTATTTTCTTCCCCTGATACAGAATCTCTTCTATCAGATTTCTCAAATCCTTATAGGTATCAAGCTGCTTGATCAGGCTGTCAAAGAGCGGTAATCTCTCATTTAAAATAATTTTAACCGCCTCCACGATTCCCTCCCGTGACCATATACTCCTCTTATCCGCAAAGGTTTCGTATTCAGGCAGTTTTTCATCCAGTATCTTACAGATCGCCGATACCAGATACGGATACCCGGATGTATACTGATATATTTCCTCCGCTGCCGCTTCCGCATCCATTCCGGTCTTGTTATCCGCTTCGTATTCCTCCAGCATATTTTGAATCTGTCCGGCAGAAAAACTCATATCCACATCAAAATCAGCAGCAATATTCCATGGGCTGTTATACTGGTGCTCGCTGTCAGGGCGTATCTTCAGCTTCAGATTTTTGATATCGTATACTCCTGCAAGGATAACCGAATGAAATGTCGCAATATTCTCTCTGTCCAGATAATAGCCCCGAAGCTGTGCGAGAAAATCGATAAACACTTGATTATTGCTCGCATTATCCACCTCATCGATCATCAGGACAACCGGTTTTTTTGCCGTTTCACAGATTCCACTCAGAGCAAAAAACAATCTGTTCAAAGAAGCCTTTTCTTCCTCTTTCAAAGAAAACAATGTCTGAAAAGCTTCCTCTGAAGTATCTTCCCTCAGCACTTTCTGTCCGGAATATATTTTTTCCATATACTCTACGAATGAGATCACAAATATTTGTTCATCCGCAAAACCGGCACTGCTGATCCGCTGGAAATCCATGAATATCACCGTGTATTCATCCGCCAGATATTCTGACAGCGCTTTCAGTGTCGTCGTTTTCCCATACTGCCTTCCCCTGTTGATCACAAAGTACTTCTCTCTGTCAACATACAGCCTTTTTATCTTACTCAGCCGTTCATCCAGCCGCACCATATAGTGCCGGTCCGGCCTGCATACACCCTCCGTATTAAAATACCGCATCATCTCGTTTTTGCCCCTTTCAATCATATGCCTTTTGCATATGAAACTTTAGGTAACCCTGCAACTTTTATGAATATTATATCATGACGTATAAAAAATGTAAACAAAGGTGCTTTCCCAACCGTGCTGCCTTTTATCTGCAGGTTATTCCACCCAGAAAGAGAGCGTATAGTCCCTACTTTCTACACGCTCTGATGCCCTCATTTTCTGACTTATAGCAAGCGAAAAATAAATTTTCCGTTTGCTATAACTGCTACATGAAAAATACCATTTTGTCTTCGCTCCGAATCCAACACATTTAAGCCCCTTCTGCTTTGCCAGAAGCAGTGCCCGAAACACATGATACGTTGTCGTCACGACGATGACCTTCGGCCGGTCTTTTTCCATGCATTCACGCGAAAACAACAGATTTTCCCCGGTCGATGCAGACCTTCCTTCCACAATGATCTTTCCCGCATCCACGCCCTTTTGTTCCGCATACTCCGCCATAGCCTCCCCCTCCGCAATGTCCTCGGATCACGTATCATGATACACACAAAAATGCAGATTGAAATACCCAAATGAAAAAGCGCGATTTGAAGCATGGCTGCGTCCCCCTTTTCTGCCATTCAAAATCGAGCAGGGAAGATGCCTCTTCCTCTGCTCGCCGCGCCGGGTGTGGGTTGTTGTTTATCGTTGTTATATTTGTGACAATAATTAACTGAAAACAGAAATCTAATGATTTGCCTTCGCAAATGGACAACGCTTCCCAATGCATTGATTATTTTGTGCGAAATGTCTGCAGATAATTTCCGGTTTCTCCATCCTTACGTTAAAACTTTCTGCCGCAAAATTGATTGCTGACAATATTGATAAATAAGAATCCCTTTTACAGCATTGCGGTCCGCCAATCTGTCCTATTTCGCCAAGCGACATTGCCGTCATCCGGTGTGAAAGGCCGAATGGTTCTTCTGTCAGGGGAGTGGATTCAGAAATGATAGAAACAAACATTCCCGTACTGATACCTGCTCCACAGGCGCCCCAAAAACCTACAATTGCATCCATGCCCGCAGTATGGCATTCATTGCAGACATAATGGCCATGAATGCACCTAGCCTTACTGAGTTCTTTCTTATGGCATACCGCACACTCCATAAGTTCATCTTTCTCAAGATATTCAAGCGGTGCGCTGCAGATCAAACATTCTTCCTGCAGGCGTAATCCTTCCTGTCTGTTTCCTTTGTGAAACTGCTCCATCGCATCCAATTCTTTTTGATTGCCCTCAATGATCATCTGCATGTCCCCCCTTTGAGACCGTTAAACAGTTCTGTCTTCCTGTTCTATAGCTATGCATGATTATCGGTTTCCCAACACCACCTTGCAATCTTTTCAACCAAAGCGTCATCCATTTTGCCATAAGGTATTCGGATCGTTCCCTTATCGGTTTTGTAACCCCGGAGTTCTTCCGCAAACTGTATTACTGCCTCAGGTCCCGGATAAAATCCGATATGCTCCTTTGACGCCGCGAAGTGCAGAATATTATGTTTTTTCCAATAGGTCGGCATACTCCACGAGATACGTTCTTCCGCTTCCGGCAGTGCATCGCGGAGAACCTGACGGATATGCCGCAGATCCTCCTGCTTATCCACTTCCTGGTTCAGAATATATTCATCAATCGTCTTTGGCTTTTCGCCACAGTAATGGCTCTGCCCTTTTTTCTTAAATTCCTTTCCGCATTTAGGACATTTCCACATGGATATTTCCCCGCTTTCCCTTTCCCGAATGACCACCTCGGCAATATCGCCAAAACTTTTACCGATCTGCCTGCGTATCTCTCTGGTAATACCGATAATGTAACCGGTGGTACCCATTTTTACGACCTGTCCCTGATACGGAGCGCCACCAAAAGCAACGTTTACCGACAGGCGGCCTTTGCCAGTACTATTTTAAAATCTTTGCATACTGTATTTGAATTCTTCCAATCCCTTTAATCTTTTTACTCTGCGGAGTTTAGTGCCGCATACATTACATATCTGCTCAAGTCCGGTCTCAACAATTACATTTGACACTCTTATTTCCTTCGGTGCTCCAAATTGAAAAATAAAATTTATCAGAATCTCCGCCAGCATTACAACCGCATCATCCTCCGGTTCCAGCATTTCAAACTTAATAATGATCCCCGTATTTGCATCTCCTAATAATGACAATGCCGGATTTGCAGGACGTTCATACTTTTTATCCGTAACAGATGCTCCTAATGCAGATACATCCGCCTCTAAAACAGCATTGCATTTCGGTACTTCGGCCAAATCCGAGAGCAACTCTTCATCTGTAATCATTAAACTTCCAAATTGAAAAGTGGTAAAAGGAAGCGGTTCTTCACCAAAGTTCCATGTTTTCTTATCTTTTCCAAAAGAAAGCAGAAACATGTTTCCCGATTCAAAATCAATCTGCGTGTCTGTTTCATCATAGCAGCGCAGAGCCAGTTCCAAATCCAGCAAATACTCACACATGCGCAATACTTCCTTCTCATCCATATTATATGGATAATATCCCGGCTCAAAAGACATAAAATACTGCCACTGATTTTTTCCGCGATATGTATATCCCAACTCCTTAATGATCTTTCTTTGTTTCTCTGATAACTCATCTCGATTTCCCCAATAACAGGTAAGATTTCTCTGGTTAAGCATCACATATTCGGGAGCCAGATTCATACGCTCCTGCATAGCAAGCATAAGAAAACAATTTAATCCCTCGTATCCTTCATAGACAGTTATCCCGTAGCAATCACCGCCTCGCCCCAGTATACTGAAGAAAATTGTTTCCTCTTCAGCACCATATCTGATGCCGATCAAATCCATATCCCAAAACCTTTCCCATGGTTTCAGTTCCTTAATGCGTGTTCCCGCTTCATATAACGTTTTCCATTGTTCTAAAGATGCCTCTTTTCTCATATATCCCCCAATCTATATTCTTTATTATATCTTTTTAATTTTTTATTCTCTACAGAATTACTCATCCGGATATCCGTCAACTTTTCCCTGAGGGTATAAATCCACAGCCGCATCAACTTAACAGTCTGAGAACATCCAAAAGCTTTCATTTATATTATATCCAACATACCCTATTTCTTCAATCATAGCCTAAAACAAAACAGTCAATAACCCCGCCGCAAGCAAAAATCTAATGATTTGCCTTTGCAAAGGGACAACGCCTCCCAATACATTGATTATTTTGTGCGGAATGTCTGCAGATGATCTCCGGTTTCTCCATCCTCACGTTAAAATTCTCTGCCGTAAAATCGATTGCTGACAGTATAGATAAATAAGAATCCCTTTTACAGCACCGCGGCCCGCCAATCTGTCCTATTTCGCCAAGCGACTTTGCCGTCATCCGGTGTGAAAGACCGAATGGTTCTTCTGTCAGGGGAGTGGATTCAGAAATGATAGAAATAAACATTCCTGTACTGATACCTGCTCCACAGGCGCCCCAAAAACCGCAGGCGCCTCCGGGAACACTCCTGCCGCGGTTCATCATTTCCGCCAACGATGTTTCCAGATCTATATTTCCGCCGGCGTTTTTGTAAGCTGTTAAAAGCGCCGCCCCGACCATAACATGATGCTCCGGGCCATGCATATGGCAGAAAGGCAACGCCATCATTTTCTCAATAATTTCCACCGGATCTTTCGATGTTTCAGCCAGACATAAACCTACAATTGCATCCATGCCCGCAGTATGGCATTCATTGCAGACATAATGGCCATGAATGCACCTGGCCTTACTGTGCTCCTTCTTATGGCATACCGCACACTCCATAAGTTCATCTTTCTCAAGATATTCAAGCGGTGCGCCGCAGATCAAACATTCTTCCTGCAGCCGCAATCCTTCCTGTCTGTTTCCTTTGTGAAACTGCTCCATTGCATCCAATTCTTTTTGATTGCCCTCAATGATCATCTGCATGTCCCCCTCTTTGAGATCGTTAAACAGTTCTGTCTTCCTGTACTATGGCTATGCATGATTATCGGTTTTCCAGCACCACTTTGCAATCTTTTCAGCCAAAGCGTCATCCATTTTGCCATAAGGTATTCGGATCGTTCCCATATCCAGTTAAAACATGTTATGTCCATGAAATCTTTCTTTACAGCGTATATTTTATTTAAACAATACATTCCTGCTCCAGCTTCACCCCGGCCGACAACATATACGCAAGAACATCTGCGTACCGGGCAACCGGATTTTCCTTTAATATCCTCTCTATTCCGGCACGGTCATTTTCTGTCAGCGGCCTGCCGTACTCTTCGTACTCTGTCAGGGTATCCAGATCCATCCTGTAGCATGTAAAAGGAATTCCCGTCTTCCTGCACAGATCCTCATAGATCAGAAAGCCTCCCACATCAATGTCTCCAAAATGACAGTAACAGGCATCCGGAAACATATGATATATCTTTTGCAGCAGTATGCGTCTGACACCGTTGTGATACCCTCCCAGATAGATCATAAGGCTTTCCCCTTCCTCCCATCTGAAAAAGGTCGTAAGATTTTCAATTGTGATCACCCTGCGGATCCTCACCCCATCCTCAAAACTGACCTTCTCGATATCTTCCCCGGAGATTCCCAATCCCTGACGCAGCTCCCCGACTTTAAACACACTCTCCCCTATTCTGATTGAAACATTCCCCTTAAAATACACATAGTTTGGCGTGTGATAAATTCCATATTCCGCAAGGATCTCATTCAGATCCTTCTCCTGATATCCCTCTCCGAAAGTGCGCATCGCTCTCGCAATTTTCCCTCTCAGCGATTCGAATACCTTGGAGTCATGAAAATGTTTTATGGAAAATTCTCTGATATAGCAGTTTCTGTCATTCCTTTCGATCTCTCCTATCCCCGTCAGAAAAATTTCCGTCTCTGCCGGATTTGACAGATCCATAAATTCCTTTACCGGCTGCGCGTTTTTCAGGCGTTCGTCCAGATACTCTATGAGCGCCTGACAGACCGGCGTATCAAAACGCTCCCGCAGCTTCGCAAGAAGAGCCCTGTTTTCTCTGATCCTGTCCGCCCTGGATACTCTGGACACATAAGCGTAAGCTTCCTCCAGATTTTCGGTGCGCAAAACCACTTTTGAGATAATGTGGCCCTCCTTCCCCTTCTTCCATATGATGTCGATAAGCCCCCGCCACTCAAGTTCCTGCATGGCCGCATGGATCTCCTCATAGGCAAGAGAACTCTCGTCAAAATATGCAGGAATGTTTTTTTTGTTAAAGGGAAATGCAATGTGCACTGTCACCTTATTTTTCCCGCTAAACAACGTGCTGTCCTCATAGGAATCCAAGAGCCTGTCCATAATTTTTTTATCATACCGCACCATTGTGATACCTCTCCACAAAGCTGACCTTCTCATCCGTCATCACAAGCAGGGTCTCCTCCACGGACGGACTGATGTACTGGATCTTATCAGGCGGCGCAGCAATAATGATCTGCAGCGGCAGTCTCCTCAAAAATTCCAGCACTCCTCCTATGCGCTCATCATCCATGTTGTTGAAAGCTTCATCAAACATGACAAGGCCGATCGCCTCTCCGCCGATATTATTGCCGTAGAGCTGCACGAAGGAAGCCGCCACAGTGACATAAAAAGGTGTCTGCGTCTCACCGCCGCTCTTTTCCTCGCACACTTTGGAATAATAGGAATAACTGTCGTCGCTGTGTACTATCTTAATATCATAGTCCATGTACGTTCTGTAATCAGTAAACTCATCCAGAGCCTGCGCGCTGTTCTCATTGTCCAGGGCCAGTTTCTCAAACAGTTCATCGATGACTTCCTTATGGTTCTCATGGAACAGCCCGCTGAAGATAGACTCTCCCTGTATGGCATTAAAATCGTCCATGATCATCTCATAATACTGTCTGTACCGTTTGCTGGGCTGATGGATGAACTCATATTTCTCATTGCTGAAAATGATATCTCTGAGCGCTCTGTTCAGTTCCTTAAACTCACTCTGTGCCTGTTTCATATTCTCCTGCAGCTTGGCCAGAAACTGCTCTCTGAATTCCTCCTCCGCCGCCTGTCTGGCCGATTGTACCTTCTCCTCATAATTCAGAAGTTCCGACATGCGAAGCCTCTCATAGACCTCGGCAAAGTCCGGGTAGCCCTCCATACTGGGGGCGGCGCCGAAATCATGCTCCGTCTTGTAGGAGACCATGGCATTTACCATATCGTCCCTGGCGCGTTCCGTGGTGGTTGCATTGGCTTTCTTTCTCCGGGCAAAATTATCGCGGAACTGTTCAAAGGTTTTATCCCCGGTCTGCTTTTCGTAGTCGCTATTCCACGCCGGCAGCGCATCCTCCGCTGCCGCCCCCAGCCTTACAACAGCCTCCTGTTTGAGAGCGCGCTCCCCCCGCAGCCTCTCCATCTCCTTTTTATAATCTTCTATCTTCTGCTCATACCGTCCTGTCTCCTGATTCCATTTTCCCAACTGAATGTCAAGTTCGCTGATCATTGTCTCCAGCGTCTGAAGCTGGATCCTCTTCTGAATCATCGTGGCATTTTTCTCAAGCGTAGCTATGTTCTTTTTACACTTGTCCATCCCCGCCCGTATGGTTTTTATTCTGGTAAGCACATCCAGTCTGTACTGAATATCAACATCCGCATCCACACTCAGGGCGTCCGTCACCTGTGTGAGATGATTTAACTGGTTCTGCATTCCGCAAATTTCTTCGGATATCTGTTCTCTCTCCCTTACCGCCTGCTCAAGCTGCACTCTCACTGCATTCTGCCCGATAAAGGGCGTCTCAAAAATTGCCGGCCTGATGGCGCTCGCCACATGATTTTGATACTTCATACATTCTTTCGTGATGGAAACGGGATAATTTTTCAGTTCACTGTAATGCTTACACATATAGACCTTGCCCAGAATCATATTGATAAACTGGCTGGCATACCGGTTTTTGGAGGAAACCACCGCCGCAAGCGTTCCCTCCGGCGCCTCGCTGTACTTTTCCAGCTTTCTGGTATTGATCAATCCCACCCCATACGCCTTTTTCCCCTTGCGCAGCCCGTCATAGACTCCCAGTGCAATATCAAAATTCTCCGGCTCCACCAGAATATAAAAGCGTTGAGTATTCAGATAGCCTTCCACCGCATTCCGCCACTGCTCATCCGAAATTTCCAGCAGTTCGCACAGAATTCTCGGCTCCGGTTTTCGACCGATCCGGGCAAATTCCTCCTCGATCGCCTGTCTGACTTTTACTACCTCCTCCGGATAAGTCAGTTTTTTCTGCCTCAGCCGTTCTATCTTTTTATCCAGCTCAAGGCGCTCTGTCTTTCTGTCATTCAACTGTACCTGCAGTTTCGCACTCTCCAGCTGATTTTCGTCATACATCCGCTTTTTGCAGGCGATTATTTCCTTCGTGAGAAATTTAACCCCGGAAATATCCTCCTGTATCTCCAGATTTTTTAATATCCTGTCATACTCCCTGAAGCAGGGATCCGCGTCCTTTAATGTAAGCAGCTTCATCACCTGACTGCGGGAAACTCTTACGCTGGCAAGCAGATCCTTCCGCTCTTCCTCCTGCTCCTGCAGCGCCATCTGCAGTTTCTGCAATTCTTTCTTCTGCCCGTCCAACGCAAGAAAATCCTCATCCTTTGAAAGCTCCGCCATCAACGCATCCCGGATCTGTTGGCGCTCGCTTTTCTCGTCTGCCGTCGCTTTGATCTTCTTTTCCTGCTGTTCCAGCCGGTATTTCTCCATCTGCAGCTGACTTTTCGCTTCTGAGATACGCTCTCCCAGAATATCGGCCTCGGCTCTCTCCAAAAAATAATCGTACATTTTGTCTTTCCCAAGGCCATCCATCACATGAGAATGATACCTCTCAATGATCTCCAGCCTGGCGATCCGGCGTTTCACACTCTCCAGAGTCTTTTCCAGCTCCTGATAGGTTCTGACGTTCTCCCGCAGAATATCAATGTTGACTTCCTTCTCGTCCAACACATAGGAATATACAAAATCCTTGATATCGTCGATGGGCCGAAACGCCAGCGCTTTGGGAATGAGTGTGAAAAACTTGTCCTCGATCCTCCCGAAACGGGTTTTTACCATCTTTTTTGCCTCTACCGCCGTCTTGCACCACATTTTGATTTTTCCGCTGTTTGCGCTGTGAAACTGATTGATAGATCTCGGCGTTTTCCCCTGAAAAAACATATCGTCCGTAAATCTGGTATGGTTCATCAGATAGCGGACTGTCTTCTCCTGTCCTTCAGAGGCGGAGTCGATCACTGCCCCAACCACAAAATACTGCTGCCTGCTGTCTTCATAAAACTCCAGTGCGACATGCGCGCTGATTTCTCCGTTCCTCTCATAAGGCTTATTTTCTTTCCCCGTCTTGCAGCGTATGTACCCCGCAAGTTTCCTTTTTCCGTTTTCATGGGCAGCCCTGTTGAAATAATTCGCAGTACAGGTGACCACAAACTGGATCGCATCCAAAATAGTCGATTTCCCGGCTCCGTTTTCCCCCGAAAGAAGCGTGGAAGCCCCGAACTCTATAGTGGTATTGGTAAAGCGGTGCCAGTTAATCAGCTTCACTCTCGTCAGTGTCTTCATCCGCTCTCGCTCCCTTTCTGTATATTTCCAGTTTGTCATAAGCCTGCTTGATATCTTCCACTCTCACGGCCATCAGAATGGAATCAAAAATCAATATTCTGGAATCTTCATTTTCCAGATTTCTGTCCAGTATTTCAATCAGCTGAAAGCGCTTAAACAGGCTCAGGGCATTTCTCATCGTTGTCTTATCGATCAGCTTGTCCCTGATCTTTAAACTCATAAACTTTTCATGGATATCTCCCAGATTTATGATCACCTCGTCAGCCGCGGACAGTTCTCTTTTCTTCTCATCAAACAGGACCCGCAGAATCAGCAGAATGACAGACTCGTACAGTTTCAGGTTCATCCTGTTAAAATTGAACAGATTCGTCAGCTGGACCACACCGTATTCCTCATTGATCTCCAGCCGGTATCCCAGCAGAGACAGATACTCCGCCATCTCAGCTTTATGTTTCAGCACAAAATAGTAGTCGGATCTGGCCGTGACATTCCCCTTGCACAAAAAGCAGGTGCCAAGCAGCCTGTTGCAGATCCTGACAAAATTATCCTTATCCCTTTGAAGCATTCCGTCAAGCAAATTCATATTAATCGCCACGTTCCCTCCCGCTGTTACTTTTTCAGGCGGATCACAAAATCTTTAAACTGGTAACCGTTTCTTTCCCCATACTCTTTCAGTTCAACCACATAGTCCATGTTCTTCCTCTGCCCGTACAGTCTGATATAGATGATCTTCACAAAGTCCTCTGTATTCTCCAGCGGAAACTGTGACGCGAGGAGTTCCCTTTTCTCCCCGAGCTGCGCTTTGACATAGGCATTGATCTTTGGCACGCTCAGCACCCTCTGCATTTTCTCCGCCATCCTGCGCAGTTTCTCCTGGCGCATGATAAGATCCGGTTCCGCATCCGCTATCTCCTCCGGCTTAAATTCCTTTCTTCCTTCCACAGGCGAATAAAACGATCTCTCGTCCAGAAAGCCGACGCTGTAAATCCGAATCAGTTCATCCAGAAAGCCGATCCTGTAAATGCCGCCGGGATTCATCTGCTCCGCAGTGATCCTCTCATTGATCCCCATCAGAATCTCCTTGATCTGTCCCCTGACGTCCTCGCTTCCCGTCAGCATAAAGCGCGCGCGGTTTACCGCCGAGCGCTGGTATTGGGTATTTTTCTGATTGATTTCTTTCAGGATGTCATCCATATTCTGAAAAGCATCTACGATACTGTGGAGATATTGATAGACCAGCTCTTCTGCGGCTTCCTTTGAAACTTCCTTAATTCCGGCAATCTCCGCCGCGGCCTTTTCCACATAGGCCTTGCTGCGGCTTTTGTTTTCCAGCCGCTCTATGATCTCCGGCCTGAATTTTGATACATTATCGGAAGTCAGAAGTCTGTGATATGCCTTGTCCACTATATTGGTAATATAATCATTAAACAGGGCATCCATGATCTCCGCCACTGTTTTATGTCTTGTCAGATCATCAATATAATGTTTGATATTGGAATTTAAATTTTTCAGGCCTGTGATCAGCAGATCCGTATTCTCCAGAATCTGCATGAGAACTACGCCGGGATGGTCGGTGCTGCTGCGCACCAGAGAGTAGATCGTATAAATATATCCCTGATATTCAATCTGCCTCCCCTCGGCAATTTCTAAAAGAGTTTTGACAATTTTGACTGCGTACTCCTTGAAGTTCACTCTCTGCACATAGCTTTTATCCGTTTCAATCTCTATCCAGCCATAATACTCCAACCGCCGCAGCATCCAATTTGCCTTGCCCCTGTTGTCTGCCTCCGCCAGCTCCTCATCCGCAAAATCCGCCGCATTCGCCTGCTCAAAATAGTACTGCAGTTCATCCACCAGCACATCCCTTTCCACGCCGAAAGAAAGCTGGTTATCCATAATGGAAAACAGCCTGCAGATACACTCCCAGTATACCCGTTTATTGGGAGACGCCAACGGCACGAAAAAACTGTCTGATAGGATATCGAACATAAAAAGCCTTTCCAGAAAACTGCTTTTTTCTTTCAATTACATCATTTATTAGGGAATATGTCAACATTGGCATTATCTTTTCTGCCGTTTTTCATATTCCTTCATACTCCTTTTGAGATATCTCCCTTTCCCTGGGTTTCTCATTTTCCAGCAGTATATATCCTCTCTTATTTTGAATCTTATTTCAGAATTCTTCTTCTGACAAATGTCTGTCCAGACTATACCAAAACTCTTTATCATCCATCTGCATATATCTGATTTCTGACACGATAAATACCTCCGCCAAATTTCGATATTTAATCCGGCTGTTGCCCATCATGGGCTTTCCATTGGCACTCAGTAAGCTTCATGTCAGTAAAAACAGCTTTAAATGAAGAATCTTCCGGTGAACAGGCATAGATGCCAAACTTAATTTTTCCATCACCTTTATTCATATGGCAAATCCGCATCTGGCTAAAACTTACACCGTCTTCAGAGCATTCTATACAATAATCATCTTCACGGCGGCTGAAGCGGTACCACATGGATTTTATTGTGGCGGGAATCGCTGTGGTCGCCCAGTCTGAATAGCCTCCGTTCGTCACAACACTGCCCAAATGCTGAAAATCTCCATTCTCATACTCAACGGAACCCTTAAGCCAGTTCTCACTATCCAGATACATAACAACACCGCACTGGTCAAACCGATGACAGCTTTCGGAAAAATCTGTTTTCACTACAAAACTAAAAAACTTCTCATCCGTTTCCATTTGAAAAACCGGCGCGTTATCATTCTGAAAATGATAATAGGTCCGCTGCCATAGATCCGTATGTGGTGCAGTGACAATTTCCACTCTATTGTCATCTATATGAAAGGCCCTCGGCTCCCGTATCCACTTAAAATCTGTTATAACCATAACACCCTCCTTCATGATTTCCGACCGTTCCACTAACATAGTATCACACCCACATCTATATTGCCATTTATTCCTTTTTCCTGCCGGTAAATTTCTTCTTTGGGAACTCCAGAATAAATTTAAACTGAATGCCGCCTTTCTTTTCGCAGCTTTTTCGCGCTTTACATAGCCGTCTTTCACCAGCTTTTCAATGATGTCTGCCCTTGTCGCAGGCGTGCCAGATCCATGCCTGCATGGATTTGTCCTTATTCTCTCCACATCATCGCCCATCTCCTTCGATCCGGCATGTTCCATGTGACATTCAGCAGGTCATTCTCCGTGAGGAAATAAATTGTATTGAGCTATAGCCCGTGTGTTAGATTATTGTCAAGTTGAAATACTTTAAATTTACATTCTTTATAACGGAGAAAGCAGCAAACCGAATAACTGATTTACTGCTTTAAGCCTCTCCGCTTCTCTTATAATATTATATTTCAAATCTTTTCATTTCTTCCTCTGTCAACAATCTTCCAAGCTGTTTTGATAACATAATAGCCTCTCTTAACCGATATACTTTTCCATCAGAAGGCTCTGTCAACCTGCCATCCGGCATTTCCACTCCAAATCTGTCAAAATTATCAAAAACCGCTTTACTCTTTCTTTCTGCCACTATCATTCTCTAGCCCTCCTTAAAGTACTTATTTATCAATGCAACAGCTCCATATGAATCAATATACAACGTATGCCAATCAATACTTATTGCATGCAACTCCTTTTTATAATGTTCCACCAAATCTGTTTTTGCAGTAAATTGTACATATCCCTCATTTCCTGCATCCCAGCTAAGTTTACAGGCTATGGCAAACAGGTGCGCACCAACTCCCTTATATTTTCCTTCTCTCCCCACATTAAACGGAGCCGCCTCCACTATGTCCACATGGGTATAAAATTGATCGCGTACATGTTTTAATGCAATCCTCCCCTGCACTACATTGTCATCTTCCAGCAGCAGTTCATATACTTCATATCCATTCCTGTGCGGAATACTCCAATCAAATTTCCAACCCTGTTCCTTTAATTTCGCCGCATCCTGCTTTGTAATTGTTTTAGCTACAAGCCGATATTCTGTATCACATTCTTCTCCTGTCTCGGAACAAATAAGACAATTTGTTAAGGAATCAATTATAATATCTATTTCCATATATTCTCCTTTTTCATTATAACATATTTTCCATTTTTGCGGAAAATATTAGATGTACTGTTTTCGCAACTTTTATTGTCTCTTAATCAAAATACTCAACATTCCTACTCCTTTTATTCATCATTCAAAAGTTCTCCAAAATACTGAAACAATTCTTCATCCTGTAGCACCATACTTCTCTTAAACCCTGCAAAATTGCTTTCTCGGCTCAACATTCTTTTAATTCTTTCCAAATACACAGCCTTTAACTTAAAATCGCTTTCATTAAAATAACCTTCGGTGTATTCCAAAAACTCTCTAAGTTCATTTGAAATCTTATTTTTTAAATTATCTGCTTCAATTTTAGAAATTGATGTCCCAGTGCCATTATATATTTTGTCCAGCAATTCTTTTGTCTTTTCATTTTCTGTACTGTTTATTCTATCAACAACTTCAACATAATAAGTTGGATATGCATTAAAACACATCAATATGTATATTTCCGGATCTTTTTTCGTGCAATCTATGATATGGTCATAAGAGCTTCCCTTTATTTTATTACAATGAAAACATGCATAAAACAAATTTTCCCACTTATATTTCAAATGTTCATAATTTTTAACTGAACGTAAATGCTCTACATTTATTGATGTTGGATATTTTTCCTCACAGATATAACACTTATTATAAAAATCCTGTTGCAATATTGTTAGAACTTTTTTACTTCTATAATCTTCCTCATTCCGAATTACTATTTCTGGTGGAAGTTTTGATTTATTTATTTTGATCATACTTTCTTTGTCTTTCTGTTTTCTGGAAATCTAATATAATATCCTGCGCCATAAAAATTGGAATAGATTGAAAATATTGAATTAAATCAACCAATTCTCCATCCTCTGAACTATTACGCAGATCCCCCTTTTCTACCAGCATAAGATATTTTTCATATTTTTTGCTCACTATATCGGAGAATGCTGTTGTATGAAACAAAGAATTTACTAAGCATTCATACGAATATTCCGTTAAATCCTCTACTCTAATATTTCTTTCCAAATCATAAACTACTGCCGATTTTATCGAAGATACTACAAACGGCGAGTGGGTTGCCACAATAAACTGAATATTAGGAAAGACTTTGACCAAAAATGGAAGAATCCTTTTTTGCCACGCAATATGTAAATGCTGTTCTATTTCATCTATCAATACAATTCCCGGCAAGTCATATCTTAAATGTGCCTGATGCTCCATTCTGATTACAATTTCAGAAAAAATATTAAAAAGAGCCGCATAGCCGCTTGCCATTTCGTCAAGTCCAAATTCCTCTCTATCTGGCAGCTTAATCTTAAAACACATATCCTTCAATGAAAATTTTAATAACAGCTGATTATTCTCAAATAATTCTCTCAATGCACTCTGTAGCCAATCAAACCAACTCTCTGTATCCCGAATACCCTCTATTTCTCCATTTTCTTTTGCAAACAATTTTTCTACATACATATATACAAGGAGCTGCTCAAATGATACATTCATATTCTCAGAAATACTTTTTACTTTAGTTATATCAACCGGCTCAACTGTCTTTGTTTTATTCATTACAAGCTTTCTGTCTGCCGAGAAATTCACCAAAATAATTTGACCTTCCTGATATAATTTATACATTTCCTTTCCATCAATACTATTGCCCAAATTACTTTTTATCTCTATTTCAGAAGAAGATGAATGCAGACGCATTTCATTCCAAGTTTGTCCCATAAACCCCATCACATGAAAAACCGAGTTTTCAATTGCATTTATTACACTTGTTTTTCCACAGCCATTAATTCCTGTAAGCAATAAATGCTTCTTTTCATTTTGGGACAACTCTATTTTGATATTCTGTAAATGTCTAATCTGCTTTATAGTAATTTCAGTTAAATATACCTGCTCCATTTTATCCCCCAATGATAAAGCTCTAATAATTTCTACAATTCTTCCCTACCTGTGAGTTCCACTACTTCTTTGATTGCAAGCCCCGAATATTTTGCCACTTTCTCTATCGACAATTCCCCATCCTGAATCATTCGCAATGCCGTCTCCCTTTTACCTTTATCCAAAATTCTTTTCGCTTCAGTCTCAATCATCGGTCCTCTCATCATCCTACCTACGCCTTTCTGTATGTTCCCATACTTCCGCGCAATCTCTTTGAGCACATCGCCGGAAAGTTCGATGATTACCCGCTTATCAAACGCTCCGATTACTTTCTCTCTCTCCAGTTCGTCAAGCCGTTCCAGAATCCCCTGGTATTCTGCTTTCAGCTCCTCCAACTTCTGTTCATTACTATTATACATCATAAGCTGCTTCTCATGTGAAAAATATTGTCTAAAGAGCATTCCTACATCTTCACAACCGTAACATCATCTCATATCCTCAGCGCCTCAAACGCCTGCTGCAGATTTAATTTACCAAAACCCCACCTCCTGTCCGGATACTCCATCACAGCCTCCTTTGAAGCTCCCCGCTGCAGGTAGCTTTTAATTTCCATACTTTTGATAAATACATCATTTCCTCTCACCACAGCCCATTCCAGAAACTGTGCCACAGCCCCGGCCGTGATGGCGGCCGCCATGCTGCTGCCGGTCACTCTGAAGCTTCCGAGGCCCCCCGTATTTTCCGCGCCCGGAAGCCCGGGCAGCGAAGCGGGCGCTCTGCCCGGCACAGGTATATCCACTCCCGGCGCCGCCATATCCGGTTTGATCTGCCCGTCCACAGCATACCCTCTGCCGCTCTCGCTCCAGAAAGCGCCGGTCTCATCCGCATAAGTCGAGATCGTGATCACCTCTCTGGCATAAGCAGGCTCCGTCAATGTGATATCCGGGTCCGGCTGCAAAAAGAAGACTTCACCGCTGAGAAATGCTTTCACCGGCAGCCATATATGGAAACTCCCTGCATTTCTCATTTTGATGCGCCAGATACCTGCTGTCGGATTCTCAAACCGCAGCACCATAAGCGTCCTGCCTGAACTCTGTTCCGCCAGTTCCGCCTCCACATACACTATCGTATTCTCAAAAATGAAACTGATCCGTTTGCTTCCGCTTACGATACTGCTTAAAATCGCCGTACTCTCACCCCCCGGCGAGATCAGGATGATCGAAAAAACCTCAGGGATACTGCCCCAGATTTCCGCCGTAAAGCCGTTTACGCCCTCCCCTACCCGCAATTCTACATCCCTATCTCCCGTGCCTGCAAAATGTCCCGCCTGGTTTCCCTCGTTCCCGCCGCAGACCACGACTGCCCGGCTGCGCCGCAGGGCAATATCATCCAGTAATTCGGAAAACAGGGAAGTCCCGTCGTGAGGCCCCATGCTGCTTCCCATCCCCAGACAATACACTAACGGCTTTTGAAAGATCTCGCAGTAACTGTCGATAAAGCGGTACGCCAGCATGATATCTATTTCATTGTAAGCTTCCGCATTTTCCGCTATATAAAGAAACTCCCGGATATCTCTCTTTGCCTGTCTGCACTTTACAATGACATATTCCGCATTCACCGCGCCGCCGTATATTTCATCCCCAATCCTGCCGCCCGCAGCCCCTGCCATAGCGCTGCCGTGCCCCGTTTCATCCCGGGAAGGTACTTTCATAAAAGGATTACCGTTTTGCAGCGCCGCATTGATATCCTCCTGCGTATAGACTGTCCCGAAAGGCACATCCATCGTCCCCCGCCTCGCCACACTGTCGTCATTCCATCGCCTCATCCTCTCTTCATCCACCGTCATCCCTATCTCCGCGCCGCCGTCCCGTCCGTCGTTAGTACTTCCGAAGGGAATCGTCTGATCCCAGATCGCCAGTATGCGGCTGCTGCCGTCTTCCCTGCGGAAGGCAGGCATCGTATAATCTATTCCCGAATCGGCGATCCCGATAATCACATTTTGCCCTGTCAGCTGCAGAGGCGGCTGCTGTACCTGCAGTATCCCCGACTTCAGCAGGGGAAAGGAGATGCTCTGCATCGGGGCATACAATTTCGGCAAAAAGCGATACGTATAATCCGTAAATGACAAAGGAGCCAGCTCCCTCTTGTTAATGACCAGAACACCCAGAATGCTGCTGATCTTCATATAGCAGTAATCGCTTGTCAATCGGCTGATTTCCTCGCTCAGCGGCCAGAAATCCAACAGAGCGCTGTAATAATCATCACTGTAAATTCTCTCTTCACAGGAAGGCATAAAAAACCTCCAGACATACTTTTTTTACCATATGCGCGGCAAGGCTGTTCTGTTCATCGCAGGCGCAAAAAGCCGGAAAGCTCTCAAATCAGCTTTCCGGCTTTTTATGTCCGCTTTAACTACAGTCAGCCGCTGTGTGTAAACCTGCAGACTGTATTAATCATCGGAATATTTATTTATAATAACGATAAACTCTCCCTTCACTTCGCTGAATGCCTTCAACAGCTTTGGAGAAAAAACGCCGCTCTGTCCGGTCACTATCATCTGGTAAGCTTTATCCGCCGGGTATGCCGCCTTATAGATTCGCTTAGAGGTAAGCGCATCATAGGCATCCACCAGAGAGACAACCTGCGCTGCAATACTGATCTCCTCACCTTTCAGCCCGTCGGGATAACCGTTTCCGTCATACTTTTCATGGTGATGTCTTGCAATATCATAAGCATAATCACAGAATTCCTTATTGTCCAGATGAATTACCTTCTCAATGATCTCCGCTCCCTTTGTCGTGTGGGATTTTATGACCTCATACTCGTCCTCGGTAAGCTTTCCTGCTTTCAGTATAATATTGTCAGGAATCACTATCTTCCCGATATCGTGCAGGGCGGATGCTTCTGCAATGACCTCAAGCTTTTCCGCTGTCAGCTTATACTCCGGATACAGTTTCATCACACTCGTTCCCAGACATAATGCAAGTTCATGGATCCTTTTGATATGCTGCTTTGACTCCAGATTTCTGAATTCCACAATATTACTTAAAGATGTGACCAAAACCTCGTTGGCATGTTTCTGTTTCTCCGCCATGATCTTAAGGACAGCGTTTTGTTTCTGAAGCTTTTCAGTCTGATTTTTTACCATTACCTCCAGCTGCAGTTTATACTGGAACACCTCTATCATATTATCGACAAGCTGTTTCACTACTTCCGGGTAAAACGGTTTTTTTATGGATCCCAGGATACCGTACTCATACCCTTTTTTCTCCAGCTCCGCTGCCGTTTCGTTTGTGATCATGATGAACGGAAACCTGTTTACAAACTTTTTTTCCCAGAGCCAGCCCAACACTTTAAAATTGTCTCTGGCAGGTATCGCGATATTTACCAGCACAGCCGCTATTGCCGCGGCCTGATTTCTCAATATCTCGACTCCCTCTTTCTCACTCATCACCGCCTGGATTTTATATTTATCCTGAAGTATTTCTGCAAGCCTCTTGCGGCTGAACTCATCGTCCTCCAGAATCAGTATCGTATCACGTGCCATTTTCCGCCTTCCCCCTATTTTATAATTTTGCCATTACAACATTTTTACCCCGGAGTTTGAAAATAATTCTGACCATGGATGACGGCAGCACATATCTGATCGAATTTATCTCGACAACACTTCCCGCATGCGCAATTCCTCTGACGATCACCGCTTTCATCTCCGGTCCCGTAATATTATCCAGTTTGGAAACTTCTGCATCCAGATCCGCCAGTTCCTTGTCCTTTGCCACGATCGCAGCATTCAGTCTCTTGATCAGTTCCGCTGCCTGCCCCTTATCCGGCGGAAGCGACTGAAGGATACTGTTCCAGCGCTCTTCCAGCATATGCAGCTCATCCTGTATCTTCCCTCTTCTCTTTGCAAAAACACCCTGCTGCTTTTTATAAAGCACATTTCTGCCTATTTCCAGCACTGTTTTTATATGGCTCTTATTTCCGAGATTATAGGTATCCACTCCCTTTACCGCACGGGTCAGGCCGCCCAGCAGCATCCCCTTACTTCCCGATACAATAACCTTCTCGAGCGTGTTGATGTTGCTGTTCATAATATAATTAGCCCTGATATTTCCCTCCGCATCGATATTAGCCGCCTCGAAAAAGCTTCCGGAGACTTCTCCCTTCGCCTCGATAAAGCAGTCATTTTTAGAGCAGCTTCCCTTTTTTATCATGACATTGCCGCCGGCTATGAGTTTACCGGCCTCCACGTTATGCTCTACAATAATGTCGCCGGTAGCCGAAATATAACCGCCGGAACAAACGCTGCCGATCACATATACGGAACCGTCAACTTCCAGTTTTCCGGTAACAGCTGTCACATCTTCTTTCACGATGACCATATTGCTGATAATGATCTGCCCGTTTACATACTCAAATTTGCCGCTTAGTTTGGAGACATAGGTCACTCCGTCCTGCTCGATCGCAAAGCCTTTTCCTTTTAACGGTTTTTTTTCGGCTCCGTCATTGGCATGTATCACTTCCCCGAAAACGTTCTGACCGTCTTTTCCTTTTTCAGCCGGATGGTAGACGGCAATTCTTTCGCCTTTTTCTACCATTTCAAATGCCTCTATATTCACATAATCCACTCCGCCGTCCGGAAGCGGTGCCGGGATCCGGGGAAGATCAAGCCTGACAAAAAATTCAAACCATCCGTTTTTACCGTCTTCGGCAGGTATGCCCTCAGCGATCAGTACTCTTTCGTTCACCTTCCGTTTTTGGATCATTTCGGTGATCGCTTTCTTATCGATCCCCAGCACTATGCCCCTTTCTTTCAGCGCATCATAAATATCTTCTTCCGTGACATCATCCCCGGTAATAAACTGGATAAAAGCAAACACTCTGTTTCCGTTGTCTTCCACAAAAATACTGAATTCTTTTCTCAGCGAATGTCCATCGCCCGCTCCCGGTTTAACCTCGGTTCTGTAGGTTGTCGTTTTTTCTTTCAGGAGCTTTTCCCGTTTTTCCTTCATATCCGCACCGGAGAAGATCAGTTTTGCATAAGACTTTACATCCAATCCTGCTTCAAGGCCCAGACGGATTTCCTTCATCTGCCAATGGCTGAAAAGGCTGTTCGTATAATAGGACACTTTCAGTTTCTTTTCCAGCCCAAGGCGTATTTCCCTCATCTGCATCCAGTTATACTGGGAATTTGCATATACACAGACATCCAGTTCCTCGTACAATCCTATCCGGATCTCATGGATCTGCTGCACATACATGTCATCGGTCAGCCAGGCATCAATGAGAAGCCCATCCTCCAACGCAAGGCGGATCTCTTCCAGTTCGTCATCCACGAAGCCTCTTTCGAGATAAGGGATCAGATTAATGGAAGAATATGTCGAAAGCCGGATCTGCTTCATCGTTTCATACGAATTTGTCGGATCCGCATAGGAGGATACATCTACTTTGTCCTTGATCCCCATACGAATCTGTTCCATCTGAAGATAGTTAAACTCCGGATTGGAATATAATGACACATCCAGTCCGTCCTCCTTTCCCAGAAGGATCTCCTGATGCTGCTCTTTTTCATATCCCGCATTTTCTATCATAGAAAAGTCAGCTTTTTTTGGCAGTGTCCGCTTAATATGCATATAAAACCCATCCTTAATATTAAAATATGTAGGCCTCAATATTATACTATATTTATTTGAAAAAGTCTATTGTTTATCCTGTTTTTCTTTCTCCTTTCTTCTGCCAAAACACCAGAGGATCATCAGCCCGGCAAGCGCCAGAACAGCTGCTTCTATAAAGAGGGTAATCGGTATATCATCCCCTGTCCGGACAGATGTATTTTTTACGGGTCCTGCCTCTGGTACATCCTCATCTTCTATCACTTCCGCCCCTTCCGATGCTTCCCGCCTGATCAGGGAAATTTCCTGTTCCGTTATCCCCTGCTCCGTTTCTACAACTTCATATAAAGGACTGCCGCCGCCTCCAGGCCCGTAGCCGGAAATCCGTCTCTGATAAAGGATCGTCTCCGTACGGTCTTTGTCCCTCAGCTTTTTCCCGTTGTGCTCAGCGGTCAGCTCTATCTCATTGACGATAACATTTGCCGCTTCAGGTGACACATATGTCATATATATCGGTGATTTTACTTTTTCGAAATCCCCGCCCACTGTGCCGAAAAGCAGCCGGAATTTCGTCACATGCTCCTGTTTTGTCCGCAATTCCTCCGGTATGGTCAGATGATGATTTTCCCCCGTTGACAGACGGCTCTCCCATTCAACCCATCCGCCGCTTTTATTTGTCATATATTCCGCGTCATAGAGCAGGTCTTCGTTGTAGGTACCGGTCCAGAGCTCTGTCAGATAAAGTTCTTCCGGCAGATGATCGGTCATCGTAAAGTTATCCAGACTCTCGCCGGTCAGATTCCCCAACTTATCCACTGTATATCGATAGGTATCCTTCTGCTGTGTCATCTTGATCGTTGACTTTTCGATCTCCAGCGCTTCCTTTTCATCATACATCACAAGCACATCATCCGTCACCTTGTTCCATACAGTTCCGTCCGGAGAATACAGCCCCGTTGTCTCACTCAGAACATCTTCCGTCTTTTCCTGCACCAGTTTAAATAAAATATCCTCCGCATAACCATACCCGTCGGGCGCTGATCGTTCCGATAACAGATAAACCCTTCCAAGCTGCAATCCTTCGATCAGATGCCCTCTTTTTGTGATCAGTTCCTTTCCCTCCGGCACTTCATCCTCAGCCCCGATCTCCATCAGATAACCGTTTGCATCCCGGTAGAAATAATGTACCTCATCCTCCTTCGACACCCATGAGACAAGGGTTCTTCCGATATAGTTTCCTGACCCGTCCTGTTGCAGATTCCCATCCTGGTCCGTCTCCACTTCTATTATTTCCAGTGTTGCACCTTTTATCTCTTTTTTATTCACAAGATCCTGTTTCGTGATGACTGTCTGGGTTCTTCTGTTTTGAAAACAGGTCTGATACTCCTGTTTTTCCACATCCTGTCCGCCCTTTGCACTGTCATACCGCCCATCTACAGGGATATCCTGCAAAGCGGTCAGATATCCCCTCGGCGCTTCCAGTTCTCTGACATAATATTTCCCCAGCGGCAGGTCTTCATCAAAAACGCCTTTTCCGTTTTGATCCGTAACACAGGTCGCGATGAACGTATCCGCACTATAGAGCACTTCGGGCGCATCTCTCACGATCCATTTCCCTGTTTCCTCATCGGGAATGATATTCGTCCTGATATCCTCCCCGGCATACAGACCGTATACCGCTCCGGCAAGCGCTTCTCCGCTCCCCTGATTCCGCTTTTCTGTCGTGATCTCCAGCCTCTGTCTTTCATTTTTATAGTCCGCCGTATGGAAATCAAAATTGACGGTCTGTTCATTTGCAGATATCTCAAATTCCGTCTCTTTCGTATTCAGCACAAATCCATCCCCTGCAACGGTTTCCACGATCTTGTACTTCCCGATATACAATCCCGACGCATAGCCAAAGCCGTTACGGTCCGTGGTGATCGTCGCAACTACATCGTCCTTTTTATGGAGCAGATATTCTTTCGTATCCACATGATATCGGTCAAATAAATCTTTCTGTACTTCCTGCGTATAGATGTCCTCCGCCGCAATGACCTCAAATTCCGCTCCTTCCACCGGCGCGTCCTCATATTCAAACACAAGATCTCTGTGGGCGCTCTCCGGCGCTTTTTTGATCTCCCGGAAGGGCTCTTTCTCCAGCTTATCCAGCAATGTTTCCGAATCTTCATGCGCTCCCGAAAGCTGCTCCCCGTGCTTGGTGATCTCAATAATGCCCTTCTGTTCCTGATTCTCCTGCAGCACAGTCACCGTCAGATTTCCGTATGCATCGATCAGCGCATATTTATTCGTTCCCATCTGTCCGTCCGGATAGACCGCACCGTTGTTGATCGTAAAGACCACTCCGGGCGCAGGCGCATCAACGATCTCATATCCGTTTACCCGTTCCGCGCTGATATCCAGAACGGACTGTTCACTTCCATTCACCACATATCCGCCTGGCGCCGTTATCTCTTCCAGCTCGTAAGTCCCTATGGGCACTTCCTGCGGCAATGTGATATAACAATCCTGTATCATGCCGTTCTTTTGCAGGAAATCCGTCCGGAAAGGATGTTCCGCCGTTCCGCTCATCCTTTTCGCGTTGGGATCAAAGTAGCTCATATAGCCTTCCGCATCAAACTTCCAGTTCAGCGCGATAAGGCTTTCCCTGCTGAGAGGCAGTGTAATACATTTCAGCCGGTACTCCGCTCCCTCTTTCAGCACAGTCCCTCTGACAAATTCTTCCGCCTCTATATAAGTTCCGGGGATCACGGTAAATTCTTTATCCGCCTTCAAAACGCGCAGATATGTTTTTGTGATCGTATTATTGATGATCCGCTGTTTCTGCAGTTCCCTTCCTTCCCTGTTCTTTGCTCCTTTATGGTCGCCGTAGCGGATGCCTTCCTCCGGAGTATATACTTTCTCCACCTTCTGCTTTGTTGCATCCGCGTATAAAACGCCGCCATCCCTCGTGATATAGACAATAAACGGTTTCGCGCTGACATGATGCTCCGGTGTGGTCGTCTCCGCGATCACATAAGTACCGTAGGGCAGCTCCGGCGTCACAATGCGTCCGTCCGCATCCGTGAACATTTCCTTCACGGTATACTCGTTGGGTTTATTTCCTTTTTCCAGCCATGTCCTGTCTCCCACGGTCCATTCTTCATGGCCGGTTCGCTTATAGATGGTCGCCGTTTTTTCATGCGTAAAATCATACTCATAAAAGCTCATGATGTCATCCGCCGTCCAGCTCTCACCCATAGGTGTGATGCTGCCGTCTTTCACACCGGATAATTCACTGATCAGATAAACGGAAAAACCAGCTCCCTCAATAGGCTTTAATTCGGTCTGGTAAGTGTTGTCCGAGGTTTTTACAAACTGGATCCCCTGCTTGATCACATGGTCGCCCGAATAGACAGACTTCGACGTGTTGCCGTCATCCGCCGTCAGCTCATTGTCCGCTTCCTTTGCGGTCTCATTCCTGTTTTCAATCTTTACCATCTGCCATTTATAGGTGAATGAAACCGGATAGACCGCCTCATCCAGCATATACCCTTCGGAAGCCTGAATCTCTTTCACATAATAACTTCCCAGTTCCATATCGCCAAACAGTGTTTTTCCCGGCGTGTCCTCATATGCGATCTCCCCGCCGCTGTTCGCAATATGCCTGCTTCCGTCCGTGTTTAAAATATAGCCGTCCCCGTTTCTCTTCGGTGTTTTTCCGATCACCGCCGTTTTTATCAGGTCATCCTTATGATAAATAACACCCGTTTTTCTGTCCTGATGCCAGATATCCTCCGCCGCAAAAATACCGTATACCGCTCCGTCCAGAGAAGCATCGCCCTGCCGCGTACCACATTCGCTCTCCGTATCATATTTGATCAGTTCCACCGCGCCGAGGGTCCTCTCATTCGTCAGTTGAAAGACTGCTGTATCTCCCCCCGCTATGGTCTCGCTTTTTTCATTTGCTTCCCACACATAGCCGTGAGGCGCCGTCAGCTCCCCCGTGCTGTAAGTATAAGTCGCAGCCTTAAACGCCGCTTCCTGATCTGCGAGAGAGCTTTCCGCGGCTTCTTTTGTGACGGTAACGCCATCATAGGATGCGGAAAATTCTGCTTCCTTTGTGACGGAATATTCCGCGTATCCGTTGTCATCCGTTGTGAGTGTTGTCAGATATTCCCCGTCCTCCAGTATTTCCACCTCACAGCCGGCAAGCCCGCCCCCTGTCTGCCAGTCGCTTTTATGTACCTCTATATTGTAGGAGGCTTCCGCCTTCGACGATATCGTCTGCATCTCCGGGTTTTCCGGGTCCACCGGCTCTTCGGGATCTGTCGGCTTCACGGGCGGATTATAAATTTCCGCGTCCGCCTCCTGATATACGATCAAAAGCTGTGCGTTGGGATTATCGGAACGATATTCATAATAGGCGGAAGAGCTGGATCTCGCTGCGGAGTAGAAACTCCAGACATACATCAGCATCTTTTCCATGGACTCATCCGAAGAAATGTTCAGCATTGCCTGTGCTCTGCTTTTCACGTTCGCTTCACTTAAATTTTCGTTTTCCACCATCAGCCATGCGGCGATCTGACAGGCCACATAGGTCGCCCCCGTCACGCTGGCATGGCTCGCGAAATACCCCAAATGGCCTACCTTTTTCTGGTAAGTACCGGGTTCCGCATGGTACAGGAAAGAGCTCCGGCAGGATTTCCCGTAACTGATACAGATCGCGGGCACCCCGCCCAATGTGATCTTATAGATCGTCCCATGTCCTGTCCCGGAATATCCGGTGGAAGTCACACGGACTTTCGCCACCAGTTTTCCGGATTCCACTGCTCTCGCGGCCGCTGCCCTGCGGCGGGCAGCGCCTTCTTCCGGGAGCAGATCTTCCAGCGTCCCGCCCTCTTTTTCCAGCGCCTTTAAATCCTCCAGCGTCAGTCCCTGATACAGGGTCCCTCTGAAAAAATCTTCCGCATCCACGCCGCTCTCCAGAATCCTGATACATTCGGAAAGTTCCTGCTCCTCATAGACATCTTCCGATAATTCCACGAGGAGTCCCAACAGAAACTGCGCGTACTCCCGCTCGTGATCATACAGGGCATTCCACCATGTTTCATCATATTCCAGCAGGTCTTCAAACCCGCCCGGACAGTAAAGTTCCAGCCACTTTTTTACGCTCTCCGCATCTTCTTCCTCAAAATGGTACTGCTCATCCGGAAGTATTTCCGGCAGATTGTTTCCGGATACGGTTTCTGAATCCTCCGGCTTTTCCATACCCTTTTCATCCGCCGCTTCGACGCTTTCTCCCGTCCTGTCTTCCGCATCCGATCCGGCATTCTCTTTCCCCGGTCCGCCTTCCGCATCCGCTCCGACGCTCTCTTTCCCCGGTCCGTCTCCGTCATTCGTTCCGGCATTCTCCTTTTCCGGTTCATCTCCGGCACTCGTTCCGGTGTTCTCTTTCCCTGATCCGTCTCCGGCACTCGTTCCGGTGTTCTCTTTCCCTGATCCATCTCCGTCTGCTTCCCCGGCACTCTCTTTGCTTTGTCGGTCTCCGCCAGCTACCCCGGGACTTTCCTTCCCCGGATCATCTCCGGCCCGGTTTACGTTTTCTCCTCCTGCCAGACTTTCCTTCTTTTGCCCTCCGCCTGCCTTTTCCGGAGCGCTTTCTTTCCCGCCGGCATCCTCCTGCATTCTTTCTTCCTGTCTCGCTTCCGCAGACTCTGCCGCCTCCGCATAGGCGTTCGTGGAGATACTCCCCAGAACAAGCGTCGCACACAACAGCAGACTTCCTATTCTTTTTCCGATGATTTTTCCTGCTTTTCTCTTCATAGGCTACTCCCTTTCCAATGTAAAACCGACTTCTTTCCCGCATATCAATGTGATCCATCTTCCATTCGGACAACGCACCTGCAGCGCTCCCTCCCTCACTTTTTTTCTGACTCTTTCAGGCACTTTTATCTTAAAGACGGGAATATCCGCCCTGTTTACCAACGCCTCTGTCATATATGCCGCGTAGGCCGATCCCGTCTTTTTCATCCTTGCCTGTCCGATATAGCGGTACCTTTCTCCCTTTTTCAATGCAAAGACCGGCGCCGTCAGTATCGAAAACCAGATAATGAACGGAAGGATCAGGCACGCTCCCAGAATTCCCCCCGCAAGCGGTACCAAATAATCTGCCGAACTTTTCTCCTCCTCCTTTTCCCCCGGTTTTATTTTTTTCAGTTCAAATCTCTTCACTTCCGGTTTCGGGAGAGGTTCCTCTTTGTCTTTGCCCCTGTCACTGTCCTTTCCCCTTATGATCTTCACCATGTCCTCAGCGGTTCCTTCCGTATGCTCATACTTTTGTTCCGTCACCACTTCCATGCCTTCCGCCGTTTCATAAGCATCATACCAGAAAGTCGCCTGCCACGCCGACGGATAGGATTTACTGTATGTTTCCAGCCCGCCGTACTCACACAGTGCGCTGTACGCGACAGGAATCCGGTCCTCATCCTCCTGCGTCACTTCGTACATGACATACAGAAGATCACAGGGCGTCCCGTTATGCGTGATCGTTTTTTCTATCCGCTCCAGATCATTGTCCGGCAGGTTCTCCACCTTTCTGGATGTCGTGACCACATTTGCTCCTTCGGAGCTGCTCCTGCCTGTCACTTCCACCACAATGGAGGATTCATCCAGCACATAGGGTGTGCCGTCCTCCACAATATACTTCGGGATCTGGGTGACGGCCTCCGAGTTTAAGTCCATCATCTTTACCAGCCTTTTCCCCGGTATCAGTGTCTCTTTCCGGACTTCCTTTTCCGCAGCCTGCTCATAAATCGCCGCCTGCGCTTTCACCGTCATCTGTTCCGAGAACAACAATGACAAAAGCGCCACAGCCACCATCAACACACTGCGCCTTACTGCAACTTCTTTTTTCATTTTTCCCTTCTTTCTGCGCACGATCTGTCCCTTATATGCCTGCTGAAGCCTGTTTCGAAGATATGGAAGGCCTATGCCGGCATCCGGATCCGTATCGGGTGCGCGCAGACACAGATCCTTAGGCATCACAAGTAATAACCGGAAAACCGGAAAAATAATGAAAAAATGTTAAGGATTTATAACATTGATAGTGAGTAATAAAGATATTACAGATAAAAGATTATAATAAATTGATATAAGATCCAGCGAAGTATATCTCTCCGCTTTGTTGTGTAGTCAGTATAATAACACTGCCGGAAAAATCTTTCAAGGGTTTTTTTACAAAAAAATAAATTTTTAAAAGGGACCGCCGGTCACAGACCGACAATCCCTTTTGCTTCTTACATGCTATATCTGTAAATTACACCTGCGTCGCACCGTCCACGGAGAGGATCTCCCCTGTCACATAGCTCGCCAGATCGCTCGCAAGGAACAGCACCGCATTCGCCACTTCCTCCGGCTCTCCCGGCCTGCCTAACGGGATCCCTGCGGAAATTCTCTTTACCATCTCCTCGGGAAGCGCCGCCACCATATCCGTCTTCGTCACGCCGGGCGCCACCGCGTTCACGCGGATATTGTCCTTACCCAGTTCTCTCGCCAGAGATTTTGTCAGGCCATTTACCGCAAATTTGGAAGCCGGATAGCCGCAGCCTGCCGCCTGTCCGTAGATACTTACCATGGAGCTGGTGTTGATGATGGAACCGCCGCCCTGCTCTTTCATAATCGGTGCCGCCGCCTTCGTGCAGAAAAATACCGCGTTCACATTCAGTCTCATGATCTTCTCAAAATCTTCCGGCTTGTAATCATAGAGGGATTCCCTTGCGGAAATACCTGCGTTGTTTGCCAGAATATCCACACGTCCGAAAGCTTCCTTCACTTCATTTATCGCTTTCTCCACCTCGTCGTATTTGTCCAGCGCCGGGCAAAGTCCCATCACTTCCGCCTCCGGCATCTCCTCTTTCAGCTTGCCGAGAGCCTTATCTACGGTCTCCTGTCTGGAACCAAAGAGCGCTACCTTTGCCCCTGCCGCCGCAAATTTCTTTACGATCTCGTAACCGATCCCTCTGGTTCCGCCAGTAACGATGGCTGTTTTCCCCTCCAATAATCCTGCTACATTCATAAATTTCCGATACCTCCTGTCATTGTGGTGATCTTTCCGTCTCCCGGAAGATCGTTGTTTTATAAAAATATCTACATTCAGTATACTCTTATTTCCGTTTTTTACAAGAAAATATCGGAAATTTTATCCTTGCTTTGGAACGATTCCAACTGTTTTCACATTCTCTTCAGCGCTCCGTCTCCTCGCCGATCCATTTCGCGATATGGGAAAACTCAATCTCCAGTTCTCCGTTATAGATCCCCACCGGCACCGTTTCATTCAGTCCGTAGATCACGGGGCACGCCTCACTCTCAAAGAAATACACGAGCAGCTTCTGTTGGCAGGGATCCAGGATCCAGTATTCCCGCACCCCCGCCGCCATATATTTGGACAGCTTTTTCGTATAATCCTTTCTTTTGGTGGACGGGGAGATCACTTCCAATATAAAATCCGGCGCGCCGTATATCCCCCAGACTTTCGCTTTGTCGTCATGGCACAGGATCGCCACATCGGGCTGGACCATGGTCCTTTCATCGCAGTCTAACTGCGTATCCACAGGCGAGATAAGAGGAATACAGGAGCCGTCATGATCCATGATGTAATTTGCGATCTGGCGGTACACTTCCCCGCCGATCCGCTGATGCAGGACTGTAGGAGCCGCCATATCATAAAAATATCCGTCGATTAGCTCCACCCGCTGGTCCTCCGGCAGCGCACGATAGTCATCGATCGTATAACTGCCCTGTTTGTGCTGCGAGTCCACCTGATATGCGCCGGACTCCTCGCTCACCATCGGAGACTCCCGAAATAAGCTCTCCAACGCCTGAAGCGTATCGTAACGCGGGCTCACTGTCTCTCCGGAAAAAATCTTCTGTATCGTTCCCAACGGCACGCCGGACAACTCCGACATCAATGCATAGGTATAACCTTTTTCTCTCTTTTTTTCTTTCATTTCCTGAATCGTCATACGGATACCTCCCCAAAATGCCCGATATAAAATGTATATTTTCTTTTTTACATTATATATCGGGCATTTCCATATATCAACCGTAATATATTATATTTTTAACCGTTTTTGTTTTGTTGTTTCCATTTTCCAACCGTATCTCGCTTATTCTTCGCTGTGTCGCCTCTTATTTTTGTGCATTGCACGTATTTTGGTAACACCATTTTACCACTATATTATTTTCACTTCAATAATCAGATACCCTGCCGGCCAACATCCCGCTGTCTTTAACCAAACTCCGCTTCGATCCTCTCATACCACTCATCAAAAAACATTTTATATGCCCTGCAGAAATAATTCTCATACATCCCCGTCCCGGCGTTGTATTCCCGATGCCTCTGGCAGCCGCCCCTGCAGAGCCGGTAGTATCTGCACTCCCTGCATTTTCCATCCAGCAGGCGGGAACGTTCGATAAAACCCGTTTCCTTCCTCTTTGCATCGATATGTTCCAATCTGTCCGTATTGAAATTCCCGAGCCGGTACTCGTCCAGCATATAAAAATCACAGGGATAAACGCTGCCGTCCGCCTCCACCACGTTCTGTATCCCGCAGATCCCCCGCTGGTCACAGGCCTCCGCCGGATATCCCAGAAGCAGTCTGATATAATTATCAAACTGTCTGATATAAGGCTGCCGTCCCTTTCTATAATCTTCATGCCAGAGCGCAAACAGCCTGATCAGAAAATTCCCGTATTCTTCCGGCTTTAAGGAATATCCCATCTTTCCGTAAGGTTCCCCCAGAGGGTCCAGACAGGCGATATACTGCTGATACCTCCAGCCCCGCCTTTCATATTCCCGGTAGATCTCCCCGATATTTTCGGCGATCTGCGGCGTCACCACCGTTAAAATATTATACTCCACCTGATACTTATCCATAAGCTCCGCGGAACGGCATACCCGCTCAAAAGTATCCTCCCCCGTCTTTGTACGGCGCAGGGCATTATGGTATTCTTCTGTTCCGTCCACGGATAGCCCTACAAGAAAATGGTTCTCCTTCAGAAACAGACACCACTCCTCATCCAGCAGATAACCGTTGGTCTGCAGCGCATTGTGCACCTGTATCCCATGTTTGTTGTACTGCCTCTGGAACGCCACCGCCTTTTTGAAAAAATCGATCCCCCGCAATGTCGGTTCCCCGCCCTGGTAAGCATAGCTGACAGACCCTTCCGCCCGAAGCAGCGTCTTCCTTATCACATTTTTCAGCGTCTCCTCACTCATAAAGCCGAAAGACTCCGTAGCGCGCTTTTGCATCTCATCGCAGTAAAAGCAGTACTCACATTTCATATTGCACATGCCCGAGGCGGGCTTCATCAAAACACTGATCGGCGGCATTTTTATTCTCCTCACATTGTAAACCTGTAAATATTATAGAGATTAATAAACAAAATGACAACCATCAGTGCAATAAACAACCTGTCCACCACCTTATCTGAAATCTTCTTATTAATCTTTCTTCCGGCTATCCCCCCGCCGATGCCGCCTGCTGCCATCCATATCAACATCGCTGTTTTAAATTCCGGTACACTTCCCGACACCACCGAAGAGAACAGGCTTGTGATCTGCGAAAAGAAGATAATATACAAAGAGTTCTCAGCGGCATTCTTAGTCGGCATGGAAAAAAAGAAAAACAGGACCACCAGATTGATCGGTCCCCCTCCAATGCCGAGAAAAGACGATAAGATCCCCAGAGCAAGCCCTATCAGGACGCAGGCTGCAGGCGCCGTCACATGATATGTTCTGATCCGGCTTTTATAAATCGTGTAAAGCAGCGTTCCAAACGTTACCACAAATAAACATGCCGCCTGAACGGCACCGACCCTGTCTTTGTCCGGGCTCACTGAGGATACGAAGGAAAACAGCCATTTCCCGGCAACGCCGCCGAGCGCTGCCCCCAAAGCCAACGGAAAACCTGTCTTCTGCTCAATACGTGACTCTCCTCCCATCTTACTCTTCAGCACAGAATAAGTGCTCATGGAAAGCACGGTACAGCCAGAAAGAAAACTGACCGCAGATACACTCATCACCCCTAATGCATCCAGAACGGGTTTGATAATGACACCTCCGCCGATGCCGCAGATTGCCCCCGCTGCGGATGCCAGAAAACAAACCAAAAGAACTGCAATATAATGCATATCTCCTTACCCTCTGCTGGATAAATAATATCCTTTTATAAGCAGCGCAAATTAAACAGCATATTTCTCTGTTTCCAATACCAAAGTTCCCAATATAATTACCACCATTTAATTAAATCTGTTACTTCATTTCTTAGCGCAACAAATTTGTCATCTGTTACAACCCTCGGTCTTGGCAGATCATCATTTAAAACGGTTTTTACCGTTGTCGGTTTATTTGTCAACACCATAATCTTATTTCCCAAATATACGGCTTCTTCTATATTATGAGTAATAAAAATAACCGTGGTTTTTGTCAACTGCCAAATTTTTACGAGCTCATCCTCCAATTTAAATCTAAGTTGAATATCCAATTGGCCATAAGGTTCGTCCATTAATAACAATTCCGGTTCTGTTGCAAAGGCTCTTGCTATTCCTACCCTTTGCAGCATGCTGGAAGAAAGCTGCCCAGGATAATAATTTCTATACGCAGTCAATCCTACCATATCAAGATATTTATCAACCAACTCCCGCTTTTTATCCGGTGCAACTTTTTTAATATCTAAACCAAAACCAACATTTTTTTCAACTGTCAGCCAAGGCATTGTAGAATCCCCCTGAAAAATATATGCAATATTGTTTATTTTGGGATCTACCTCTTTGTCATCCAGCAAAATCTGTCCCGATGTAATATCGTATATTTTAGTTAAACTATTTAAAAAAGTTGTCTTTCCGCATCCAGTGGGGCCTACAACGCATAGCAGATCGCCTTCTTCCACATCAAAAGACATATTATCTAACACTAATAAATCTCCAAATTTTTTCGTTAAATTCCTAACCTTAACTTTTTCTCCCATCACATTCTCCCATTTATAATGTGCATTCCATGACTGCTGTGATTTCTTTACGCAATTCCAAAAATTCTTTTGATGTATAATTACGCGGCCTTGGCATTTCCACTTTATACTCTTTTCGGATTTCCGCCGGGCAGTTGCTCAGCAGAACGATCCTATCCGCCAAATAAATTGCTTCCTCTATATTATTGGTCACAAATACCACTGTGCGTCGTTCTGATTCCCAAATACGTATTAATTCTTCCTGCATTTGATATCTGGTTTGCGCATCCAACGCACTGAATGGTTCATCCATGAGCATTACTTTAGGTTCAATACAATATGCCCTTGCTATTCCGACTCTTTGCTGCATTCCTCCGGATAATTGAATCGGAAAAGACTTTTCAAAACCATCCAATCCCACCAGATTGATATAATGCTGTGCTTTTTCTCTACGTTTCTGCTTTGAAACATGGGTAACTTTCAGCCCATACTCTACATTCCCAATGGTAGTCAGCCATGGAAATAAATTTGTCGTCTGGAATACAACTCCTCTATCTGGCCCCGGTTTTACGACCTTTTCTCCATCTACAAAAATCTCGCCGGCGCTGGACGTTTCAAGTCCAGCCATCATATTGACAAGCGTAGTCTTTCCACATTGTCCCGGTCCCAAAAGAACGACAAATTCGTTTACGCTGACCTGCAGGTCCATAGGAGCCACCACCGGAATCTCTTTTCCATTATTAAAAAAAGATTTTGATATTTCTCTGCACTCTATCATATTTAACCCCCGGTTCTGTTCCATTTACACAATACCTCCTCCAGCCTTCTCATCACTACAGCCAGAATAAAACCTACTATCCCTATCGCCACAATTCCCACCAGAATCTGAACAACATCGTTATTATTCATCCCGGTGGTTATGATCCAACCGACCCCTTCCGAAGAGCGAACCATCTCTGCTGCTACCACTGTTGCCCAGCTCGATGACATAGCTATCTGAAGCCCGGCAAAAATCTGAGGAATTGACGAAGGTAAAGCTACAGTCAAAAAAAGCTGAACTTTGTTTGCTCCCAGCATTTCCGCTGTCCCCAAAAGCTTTCTATCCATTGCCTTTGCACCTGACCACGCGTTTAGTGTGACATTGGAAAACGCAGCCAGAAAAATGAGAAAGTATTTTGCACTTTCGCCCAAACCAAGCCAGATAATGGAGATCGGAATCCATGCAATAGGAGGAATAGGACGAATCATTCCAAATAATGGTTGAAAAATAGCCTCAACAACCCTATTCCACCCCATCGCCAAACCGAGCATAATTCCAATTGCAGATGCTACCACATAACCGATCAAAACACGGGATAGGCTCCACAAAATATGCACCAACAGGCTATATCTTCCTATTTTCCCAAAAATAGCATTGAAAAAAGCTACGGCCACTATATCCGGCCTGGGAATTAACTCCCCCAACATTGTTCCATTTGTAGCAAAGAACCATAGCACAACAAAACATACAATAGATATGATTCCGGACAAAACTCCATATAATCTTTCTTTTTTCATTGTACATTCATCCCTTTCGCAACCATGACCTCAATTTTGTGCAATATTTTATCCAACGCCAGCCCTACGACTCCTATTGTTATCATTCCAACCAAAACTAAATCCGGCCGCGAAATAGAACGAGCTTGCTGAATCATATAACCTAATCCATTACTGGATGCCAAAAGCTCTGCTGCTACAAGAGCCGTCCATGCCGCCCCCATAGCTACCCTCAGGCCTGTAAAAATCATAGGAATTGCAGTAGGAATTGCAATCTTAAATAACTTTTGTGCATTGGATGCTCCAAATACATCTCCAACCCACAAATGGAGTTCTTTCGTCTGCTGAATGCCCGTGTAAGAATTCACCACACAAGCAATAAATGAAGAAATGAAGATCACCAATACCTTGGGAAACAGCCCTATTCCAAAAAGCAGAATGAACAGCGGTATCCATGCCAATCCTGGAATCGGCCTGAGCAGATCAAACAACGGGCGAATAAATTTATCAATCCATTTATTCCATGCCATCAAAACTCCCAACGGAACTCCGATAATTACCCCTAAAATATATCCCAGAGACGCTACTTTCAGGCTCTGTATTGTATGAACGATCAATGTAGCTCCATCCGGATTTACATTATTTAATTTATAAATAAGGCTCTTAAAAACTTTTACCGGACCCGGAAATACACTTTGACTTTTCAATTGCAATACATCAATGCAGAACCACCAAATAAAGATGAATATACCAACTGATAAAATTGATAACAATGTGTATTTCAACTCTTTTCTATTCTTATTTCGCATATTGCCTCCTTTTATATGGCCGGCACCTATACCAGATGCCAGCCATATTTTACATCACTGACTATTGATCAATATGAGATATTTTCACAGATTTCCCAAGTATTTTTTCAACAAAAGAGGTATCAAAACTATCTTCAATATTGCTTAGATTTTCGTTTTCAATCAAACCCTGAGAGGCAAAAAACTGTCCCATATTTGTCATAGTTGCACCAAATTCATACTCTTCACTCTTCAGCTTTTCCAAAGTAGTATATGTTTGAGCCATAATTTCATTTTCCATATCCGCTTCAGAATATGTCACGCCTTCTTCCGCATACCATGCCATACCTACTTCTGCCCTGAGTGCTTCATCATCTAAAAGTTCCTGGCAAGCCTGATAATATACCTCAAGAAGAACCTGAAGATCCCCTCTCCTTTCCTCCAGAATTTCGTTTGGCACAAAAATTCCATCTGTCAGGGGCTGCCCCATGAGAGTCGATACATCCGCAACTTTTACCATTCCTGCATCCTCCAATTGGAATGCGTACGGAGGCGTAGATGCTATTCCATCACCTTCACCAGTGATAAATGCCTGATACGCTTGCGCATATTCCATAGATACCATATTAAAATCATTGGCAGTCAGTCCAAAAGATTCTATATATTTGATCGCATTGTATTGTGCAGATGTGGAAAGCGGTCCCAAAATTGACATGCCTTTCACGGTTTCTGCACTCCCGATGATGCCGTCGACAGCTTCACAAGCTGCAATGGGACTGTCAGGCCTTACATACAGAGATTGTCCCTTCTCGGAAATCATAGTATCCCCAATATATGTGTAATTTCCTGTCGCCAGGCTATAGACAGATGCCATTCCGCTGACTGCCACATCTAATTCTCCTGCATTCATCGCTTCATTGATCGGAGCGCCGGTTGCAAAAGTTACGATCTCAATTTCCAGTCCCCGGTCAGTGAAATATCCCTGATCCTGTGCATATTTGAGCGGCAGCCCCATCGCTTTTGCCATAGTTCCTACCTTCAAAGGCTTTCCGGTCAGAGCTGATTCTTCTGCTTCTTCCGCCTCTTCCTCTTCTACTCCTACAGCATTTTCACCTTCCGCCGGCTCTTCTGCCGTCTGCACATTGTCGTTGCTTTTCTCCTTTTCTTTCCCGCAACCTGCCAGCAAGCCAAACGCCAGCACTCCTACCAATAAAATCCCCAATACTCTTTTTTTCATTTTCCTTTTTCCTCCTTTTAATCTGTTAACCCTAATCTCTCATATTGTTCTTCCGGGCAATCATTCTCCCTCATTGCTTCTTTCATCAGGCCTATCATATATTTTTCAGTCGTCTCCTCCTTTATAGGACAAAGCTGTTCCGGATCTTTCTCTAAATCAAACAACATGGTTCCAAATGCATATGCCGAGAAATCCAGCTCCGGTATTCCATATGATGGAATCTTTAATACAGGACACCCTTTTGTAAATGGCAACGGTTGATTTAGCATGGCATTTTTTAATTCTTTTAAACTGAATCTGTTTCTCATATGGCAGGGCATAAGCGTATAGTTAAACAGTGGTTGGTTATCTTCCGACTTAGGTGCTCTCATATAAACATATTTTCCATCCGTGCAATTCACATGTCCTCCGTGTATTCCATATATAGCCGCCTTCTTTACCGGAGTATCTTCTTTAATCGTCTCACGTATACACTTTCCCGTCATGTTTTCCGGAATTCCTACATGAAAATAGTCCAATAATGTTGGTGCCATATCCACATTTTGAACAAGGCTTTTCCTTCTTTCGTTTCTTTTACCATAACGAGGATCCCATATGAAAAGCGGAATATGCGCATTTGTGTTGTACCACGGCATTACACATTTTGCCCACCAATCATGTTCACCTAAAAGAAAACCATGATCCGTATTTACAATTAAAAGCGTATCCTTCCAAAGATCTTCCTCGTCCATTTTATCCAAAAGACGCCCTAACGTATAATCGCAAAAAGAAAGTAAAGCTTTATACTCATTTCTCACATGATTACATGCCTCTTCCGGCTCTGTGACTGGTTTATAATTCGGCCAGTCAAAGTGATTCTCCCGATAATCGTCCGGATACAATTTACGAAACTCTTCCGGTGCAAAAAAGGGCTCATGAGGATCAAACTCCTCAATCTGAAGAAACCAGTTATCCTCATTTTTATTCTTATCAATAAATGCAAGTCCTAAATCCATAACTCTGGTTTGTGGGTGTTTTTTCTGCGTATTCATATACGGCCTGTTTACCCAATCCTGCCTCCATAGGCAATTATTTCTTCCGCCTAATGTTTTAGGAATTTCAGGATCTTTTACAGAACCTTTCCAGGGATCTCCCTCTTGCCCACGTACAAACTCATAAGTATTATACCGTGTATGATATGTGGCTCCTCCGTCCTCAAAATAATGGTAATGATCAGTTACCAGATGTGTGTATACACCATTCTCTTTTAAAATTTCTGGAAGCGAGTCGTCGTAAGGTTCTAACGGTCCCCAACTTCTATGAAGAAAATTCATTCTTCCTGTCTGCATCTCTCTCCTCGCCGGCATACATGGCATACTTCCTACATAACAATTATCAAAAGTTACCGCCCTATCTGCAAGTCTCTTGAAATTAGGTGTTGCTGTATCTTTACAACCATATGGTTCCAACATATGCCGATTCAGAGAATCAAACATTAACATTATTGCTTTCATATTTCTTTTACCTCCAAAAACGTTATCGATAACGGTTTTCTGTTTTTTTATGGGCACGTTTCCATGCCCACAAAATCAGAATACATTTTCATATATTTTTATGTCTGTATCAATATATTTTTTTATAACATCCTGCTTATATCCCATAACACTATGGTCAAAGAGTACCTGAAGAGCTCCCTTCCCCTGTAAAAACGGATGCTGGTCTACAATCGCCTGAACTCTATTTTCTTTCAGCGCCTCCTTTACAGGATTAGAAAAATCCAATGCAATTACTTTTACAGGTTTTTTGAAATTCCTTTCCTTTATTGCGGAAAGCACGCCCTGTGTGCAGCCTGTAGCTATAATAATCATATCAATATCCGGATACTCCAACAATTTCTCGGATAAATCTCTATACGCTATCAGATCATTATTTTTTAACTCACAAACCCCTGCCAGAGAAACTCCAAATGGCCGACTTTCCAAAGCCGTTTTTAGGCCTTCCAGCCTTTTTGTATTTCCCCATATTTTTAATGGTGCCGTACAGTACAAAATTTTAGTTCCGGAACAGCCCAGCATAGCGGCTAATCCGCCCAAAACTCTTCCTGTACGAAATAGATCACACCCCACATAATGAAAAGAATCCACGTTAAAGTCAGATACTGTAAGGACTACAAAAATGCCTCTCTTTTCCAGCTCTTTTATTTTATCCTCAATCCGCTTATCATTTAACGGAATCATGACCAATCCCTGTATCCCCTGATCCGCTAAATCATCCATCATAGCCAGCTGGCTTTCTACACTGTAATCCTCGCCATATTTTACAATGACTTTCACGCCATAATCTTTCATATTGCTTTGCTGAACTGAAATTCCTCTCAGCAATTCTGCAATATATTCGT
>JAETSN010000018.1 GCA_021769625.1 [Clostridium] symbiosum
AATGTTTTGCATTTTTACGGACATATCCATAACAACTTTGATAATGAGACTAATCAATATATTTCTAAGGTTAAAAATGCCTATAATGTTGGTGTAGATATTATAGGTTTTATGCAGGGAACATTAAAAGAAATTATAATGCAGGTGACAGAATGAGCGTTGGCGGGAAACTGCGAAGCTGTTTGGGAGAAAAAGGCGTGGATAAAATAGAAAGTCAATGGTAAAAAAAATGATTGTCAGCCAGGCTTTCATCTGATAGAATATCTGTAAATCACACTTATTCATTAAGTGTAAATTTCTATATCAAATCTTGCTTCTTTCAATTTCAGGCAAGTATCCAATCAAATTTACGGAATAATGGTATGGGATAAAACAGTATTTCGGATAGGAGCGCCATCTTCTGCGCCTGTCATGGAATTTGCAGTCTGTTTGTGTGCCATGCCGGAAAGGGATGGTGTCACAGATGGCAAAAGAGAAAGAAAACAGCGCAGTAAAATTGCAGCAGACAAGAATTACAAAGTACAGGGACAGTTCAGGAAAGATTATTTTCGAAGATCCGGTTTTGTGTTCCCAGTTTTTGCGGGGGTATTCGGGAATTCCGATGTTGAAGGATGTCCGTCCGGAGGATATCGAGGATGTTACGGAGCGGTATGTCCACCTGTTTACAGAGGAAAGAAATTCAGATGTAGTAAAGAAAATAAATTTAAAGAATAATCCATTTTATTTGGTCTCCCTTATTGAACATAAGTCGGATGTCGATTATAATACTATTATGCAGGTGTTCCGATATATTACTTTTATCTGGGAGGACTACGAGAAAGAGCAGGAAAAAATGCATGCGGGGATCAGTAAAACGAAAGGATTTCGGTATCCGCCTGTACTGCCGATCGTATTTTATGATGGGACAGATCGCTGGACGGCGGCGACAAGCCTTCATGAGCGGATATTGTTCAGCAATGTGCTGGGAAAGTATATCCCGGATTATCAGTGTGTCCTGATCCAGCTCAGGGATTACAGCAATGCGGAGCTGATGGAGAAGAAGGATGAATTGTCCATACTCATGATGATAGACCGGCTGAAAAACGCGGCGGATTATGCGAAGCTCAAAGACGAAGCGGATGAGGTTTTTTTGAAAGAAGTGACGGAAGATTCCCCGGAATATCTGCTGAAGTTGATGGCGCAGGTTATAGAAGTGTTTTTGGTCAAGATGAACGTGCCGAGAGAGGAAGTGGAACTGTTCACGGATCAGATAAAGGAGCGGAAAGTGGGAGAACTGTTTAAACATTTTGAAGGCTGGGATATTCAGGCGGTCAGGAGAGAAGCGGAGAAAGAAGTAAATAAAGAAACAGAAAGAGGAATCCAAAAGCTGGTAAAAGTCATAAAAGAGTTGTCTGGTTCCCAAGACACAGCGATAAAAAAGCTTATGGAAGAATACGGGCTCACAAAAGAAAATGCAGAGGAAAAGATTGCATCATACTGGTAAAGGCGCAAAGCGACAGGGGGGTTTTCGGGGCAGGTGATTTCGGTTACCTGCTTTTTCTGCTCTTCAAGCAGTAAAATCAAGTATTAACGGGGATAGAAGATATTATGCGGAAAAGTGGTATATCTCCTGTGTGCCGCTGGATTTGAATTAGGGAATGAAAAAAATGGGAAATAAAAGGATGCGGGCGGAAAAGAGGAAATTTTGTAAACGGCAGGGGTTGGTTGATACAAGAAAATTATGGAGTATATTATATCCGGTATTGGCAGCCAGTTTATTTCTGGCGGGCTGCGGGCAGGCGGCAGATGATGACGGCATGGATATATTGCCGGAGAGGGTGCAGGGAGATTCTGGGGTGCAGGGTGAAAGCGGCAAAATGGGAGACGTCGCGGACTCCATCGCCGTGATCTGTCCGGACGGGAAAGAGATAGAGTGGGCGGTGTACTCGGAGGGTGTCTACTGCTACAGCAGTGTCACTGATTTTTGGTCAGGCACAGGTTTATATGGTTATCTGTCGGAGGACGGGGAGGAGATAACGCCCTGTATCTACAGTGAGGTGGCTCCTTTTTCCGAGGGGCTTGGGTGTGCGCTTCTGGACGGGAAATACGGGTATATCGGAGAGGATGGGGAGACGGCATTGCCTTTTGTATATGATCAGGCTTCTCCGTTCCGGGAGGGTGTGGCTTACTTTTCGATCGGGGAGGAATACGGACTGATCGACCGGCAAGGGAATGTGGTTTTAGAGCTGACGGACTGCGACAGCATCAGTTCTTTTCAGGAGGGACTCGCATATTTCAGCGTGGATGGGCGGTACGGGTACATGGATAAGAGCGGAAATGTCGTGATCGAACCGGTGTACGACGATGTGGGGTATTTTCGCGGGGGAGTGGCTGTGGTGATGAGAGACGGGTTTGTCGGGGTGATCGAAAAGGACGGCGGAGAGGTCCTTCCGCTGGAATATGAAGATATCACGTTGGAAGATGCCTGTATCATCGCACGGAAAGAAGGCAGGTTTTATTTTTTTGACAGGGACGGCAGAGAGGTCTCCTCGGGTGATTGGGACGAGATATCGAAGGGCAGAGATGGCAAAGACGTATTTTATCTGTATAAAAACGGTAAAGCGGGTTTGGCAGACAGGGAGGGCAGGATCATCCGGAATCCCATATATGCGCGTCTGTCAGCAATCCCCGGTAAAGAGTCTGCCATAGTGCAGAACGGAAATGGAACATTTGGCGTTTTGAGTTATGACGGGGAGGTAAAAGTGCCGTTTTGCTACAGCGATATCTGCTGTGTGAGTGATGGGAGCGCTCCGGATGTATCGAAAGCGGACGGGCTGTATGTCACGGATGCGGTTACCGGAAAGACGGGATATCTCTCGGGGGAGGATCTTTCCGTAAAAATACCGGTGATCTATGATAAGTTGTGGGACTTTATGGATGATCGGGCGGCTGCAAGGCTGGATGGCAAGGCGGGTGTGGTCCGGTATGACGGGACTGTGGAAATGCCTTTTTCGTACGACGGGATCAGTCTGTTTTCCGACGGCTCCACAGCGCTGCGGACCGGAGAGACATGGGAACTGAAAGACAGGGAAGGAAGCGTGATCTTTGCCGGAGAATGCGGCTTTATCAGCGAACAGGGAGACGGCTACGCAATATCGACGGATGGTAGGACCAGTTTTTATGACAGACAGGGGAGGGAGGTTGTGTCGGACCGCGACGGTTACGACCTGAACATGAACAGGAACCGGGTCTTTGGGGCGGAGAACAGTTATGTTTTGAGCAGCGGTATCCTGTTAAAAACAGGGAGGGAAGATGGAAGTGACCGTGAGGAGGAACTTCTGGTCAATCAGATCACGCCGCGGGCGGGAGCTTTTGCGGAATTTATGAAAAACGGGAGTATTACGACAGATACCACGGGACCGGAATTCACGATGGACGCGGAGAGACTGCGGCAGTGTAAGAGATTCGGCAAACTGTACCGGACGGAAGAGGAGGGGGAGCTCATGCTGTATTTTTATGCGAAGCCCTGGGTGCACCCGATGTTTTCGGAATCGTACAGCGGATTTTTTGTCGCAAAAAACGGGCAGGCAGAACAGCAGATAACGGCTTCCGAGTGCGGCGGTTCGATGAAAGGGGACAGGATCTGTTTCTGGTATGATACGGAAAAAGGGGCGTTAAAGCCGGGCACCGTCGGAAGTTACGGCGGAATGGCATATGGGGGAGAAATCTATCGTCTGGGACGGGGGAAGGCGGTTTTAGAGAATTCTCATATGTACAGCAGTGAGATATCTACGGACGGCGAGGTGAGGGAGACGTATCTTGTTAACGATAAGGCAGTATCGGAGGAGGCGTATCTTGCGGTGGAGGAAAGGTATCGGGAGTATACGCCGATAGGAAGGTAAATCGCCGAATTTGCCTATACACAAGATAGGCAAGTATAGCGAATTATCAAGATGATATGCATCGATCATAGAGAGGAGGCAGCGTATGCGCACTTTACAGGAGAAGGACAGGTTTCAGGAGAGGAAAAAAGTATCTGTGCCTGTTTTATGACAACCCGGCGGCTGGGAGGATATACAACCGGATAGGCTTTAAAGAACTGGGGGAGTACGGGATGCTGCGGTGATTTAGGGAGGATGCGCCTGACAGACTGAAAAAATATGGTTTCTGGTATGACACGAAAAAGGGAGAATGGAGAGATGTTTTCGGAAAGCGAGATAAAGGAGTGTATTGTCAAGGATAAATCGGTATTGGAGGATGCGTATCTTGCGGTGGAGGGAAGGTATCAGTGGTATATGCCGATCAGGATAACGATACTGTTTTCCGTAATGTTGTTCTGTCTGACAGGCTGCGGCAGGCAGGATGTGCCTGTGACGGATGATGTCAAAACAGAGAAACTGAGAGCGGAGATGGAGGATGAGGCGGCAGAAAACGGGACTGGGGAAATCGCGGAGGATGTCCCGCAGGTACAATCTGAGGACGATGCCGCGGCGGCATCGTCGGTCTGTGAAATCTCCACGGAGGAAGATATTGATTGGGCAATCTGGTCCGAGGGCATTTACTGTTACAGCAATGGTGAACTGTGCGGTTATCTGGACGGGGAGGGAGAGAGGATCACCGAGTGTGTATATGAGGAGGCGATGCCTTTTTCCGAGGGGCTCGCCTGTGTGCGTCTGGACGGAAAATACGGATATATCGGAAAGGACGGAGAGACAATGCTGCCTTTTATTTATGATCAGGCATCTTCCTTCCGGGAAGGGGTGGCATATTTTTCGATCGGGGAAGAGTACGGGCTGATCGATCCGGAGGGAGGGGAGGCGGTTTTGGCGGTTTCTCAAGCAGTGGAGATGTATATCGACTGAAAAACGGGGAGATGGTTTTGGAGAATTCATTTCTATGCTGCCATCAGTATGCGTCAAATTACAGCGAGGAGACACTGCTCCAAAATGCGGAACTATTCTATGACGAGAACGGCAGCCCCTATACGGAAGAAAACATTTTGGAGGCGGAGTATATTGTGGAATATATTGTCAATGAGGAGCGGGTATCTGTGGAAGAGTACAACGCGGTGAGAAGACGGTATGTTTCCTGCGTGCCGCTGGATATGAATTAGGGAATAAAGAAAAATGGGAAATAAAAGAATGCGGGCGGATAAAATAGCACTGCAAAAAGCAAAAGAAGAGGAAAGACAAATGACAAAAAAACATCGAACTTTGGAAATCATTGAGAGGTTGAAAAAAGAGTACCCCGATTCGGACTGCACTTTGGATTACGATCAGGCGTGGAAGCTGCTGGTCAGCGTGCGGCTGGCGGCGCAGTGTACGGATGCACGGGTGAATGTGGTGGTGGAGGAACTCTATAAAGCATTCCCCGATGTCAACGCGCTGGCGGAGACGACTGCGGAGGAGATAGAAAAGATCGTTCATCCCTGCGGGCTCGGAAAAAGCAAGGCGCGGGATATCAACGCCTGCATGAAGGTGCTGCGGGATGAGTACGGCGGCAATGTCCCGGACGATTTCGACAAGCTTTTAGCTCTGCCGGGGGTGGGCAGGAAGAGCGCGAACCTGATCATGGGGGATGTGTTCGGCAAGCCCGCCATCGTGACGGATACCCACTGCATCCGTCTGGTGAACCGCATGGGGCTGGTAGACGGGATCAAAGAACCGGCGAAGGTGGAGAAGGAACTCTGGAAGCTTGTGCCGCCCGAGGAGGGAAACAGTTTCTGCCACCGGCTGGTGGACCACGGAAGGGCGGTGTGCACGGCGAGGACAAGTCCTTATTGTGACAAATGCTGTCTGCAGGATATCTGTAAGAAAGTCGGCGTGTAAAGCAGAGAGAAAATGAGAGAATAAGGAACGAACGGGGAGACATATTATGAGAGATCGAAAAATAACCATTCTGGGCACGGGAAATGCCATGGTAAAAAACTGCTATAACACCTGTTTTATGGTGGAAAATGAAGGGGAATCCCTGCTGATGGACGCAGGCGGCGGAAACGGCATTTTGATCCAGCTTGACAGAGCGGGACTGAAGCTGAAAAAGGTGCATCAGATGTACATTACCCATGTCCACACCGATCATATTCTGGGCGGCGTCTGGATCGTAAGACAGATCGCGGCGTGGATGAAAAACGGGAAATACAAAGGGGATTTTACCGTATACGGCAACGAAAAGGTGATACGCACGCTGCGGACGATCTGTGATCTGACGCTCTGGGAGAAGTTTACCTGTTTTTTTGACGACAGGATCTTTTTTCGGGTAATGGAAGATAAAGAAAAACTTACGCTTCTTGGGGCGGAATTTCAGGTTTTTGATATCGGTTCCGAGAAGGAAAAACAGTTTGGGTTTCGGATGGCCTTTGCGGATGGGATGCGCCTTGTCTGCCTCGGGGATGAGCCCTTTTCGGAGTGCAGCCGCGCTTATGCCGAGGGGAGCGACTATCTGATGAGCGAAGCTTTCTGTCTGTTTGCGGATGCGGATAAATATAATCCTTATGAAAAGCACCACAGTACGGCTAAAGACGCCGCGATACTGGCAAGGGAGCTGGGCGCAAAGAACCTGATCCTGTACCATACGGAGGACGACCATATGGAGACGAGGAAGAAACTTTACACGAAGGAGGCGGAAAGATATTTCAGTGGGAAGATTTATGTGCCGGATGATCTGGAGGTGATCTCTTTATGAAAGGACTGAAAAGGGTTTCTTTGACGATATTGCTGGCTGCAGCATTGATGATAACCGGATGCGGCACAGTTTCTGATGATGTGAGAGGGGAGACGATTCTGTCCGAAGAACAAAAAGAAGGCGGACAGCCGGATTCCCAAAACGGGGATGTTTTACCGGAAAATGAAAATTCTGAAGATTTGCACGAAAAAAAATTGATCCGGAAACGGGTGATACCGTTTCCGTTTGAGGATTCGGAAGAGTATACGCTTTATTTTGCACCGCAGGAAACAGATGAGAAACAGGGAGAATTCCTGCTTTGCGACGGGGACGATACTGTGCTGCAACGGATTCCTTATGGTGTATTTGAGTCACCCTGTTATTATGTTCTTTGTGAGAATGACCGGAGAAATCTTGTGTTTTTTCCTGGTGAAGAGGAGACAGGGAGATTTCTGGAATGGAATAACGGGTGTTTTGCAGAACGGGAAATAGATGTAAGATGTGAGGATGGCATGCTTCTCACAAAAGAGACAGAACTCTATTCCTGTCACGGCGGAATCGATGTCTATCCGACATGGTATTAAATGGATGATTCCATACAGCGAACGATAAAGTGGCATATGGACATCTTGTTTCTCATACAATAAAATGTGGAGATAAACTTTCACATTGCACTGTTTAAAACAGCGCAGAAACGGGGAAACATGAGAAAAAAATCCATTATCGCACCGCTAGCGGAATCATTGAAACTGCCCAAAGATCTCACCAGAGGAGATTCCATTATTTCCCTGACCGGGAATGAGGAAGCCTGGATCGAAAACTACAAAGGAATCATCGAATATACGCCGGAGCGCATCTTTTTACAGTTGAAAAACGGCAGGGTTGCTTTCTGCGGGAAGGAACTGCACATTGCGTTTTATACCAGTGAGGAGATGCAGATCACAGGAATCATAGAAGGGATGCAGTTTTTATGCTGAAATTATTCTATTTTTTCAGAGGATATCTCTGGATTCGTGTAAGCGGGGATGCATCTTCACGCTTTATCAATCTTTGCGGCATCCGGCATATGATGCTCTGGAATATCAAACAGGACGGGGAGTCCTATACCATGTGCATCAGCCTGAAGAGCTTTTTTGAGATGAAGGATATCGTCCGCAAAACATCCACGAGGGTAGTCATTCTGAAAAGAATCGGACTGCCCTTTCTCATGTCCGGTGTAAAAAAGAGGTGGTTTTTTCCGGCATTTCTTTTTGTTGTCAGCATTTTGTTCTTCCTGTCCCAGTTTTTGCTCTGGAATATCCATATTCAGGGCAACCAGGAACTCCCGGAGGAGAGCGTCATGCTTTTTCTGGAAGAACATGAGATAAGAAAGGGGATGCTGTTAAAAGATGTGGACACGGAACTGCTGGAGAAGGAGATGCGGAAAACTTTTCAGGAGATCACATGGATCAGCGTCTATCTGGACGGCAATTCCCTGACACTGGATATCAAGGAAAACGACAAACCGATACCCGGGGAGGAGCCCGACGGTGAAAAGATCCACAAGGAAGGATTTCTGGAGGAGGAGACGGGCATAGATATCTGTGCCAGCAAAGCCGGAAAGGTCGCTTCCATCATAACAAGGGAGGGAACGCCTCTTGTGCAGGTGGGAGATGAAGTGAATGTGGGGGATGTCCTGATCCGGGGAAATGTGGAGATATTTGACAACGAGGGAAACGTGCGTGATATCGTGAATGTCCATGCGGACGGCGATATCATGCTGGAATGCAATATCAGCACCAGTTTTGAGATTCCGCTGATGAAGACGGTGAAAACGGAGACTGGAAACTATAAAAAATATACATTCTACAGATACGGGGACCGCTACAGGATATGGCATCTGTTTGCGATTCCCTATGAGGAATACCAGGCGGTTCCCCATGCCTATTCGCGGACAGGGGAAAAACTGGGGTTTACGCTGGAGTTCGGAGAGATGGAGATCCGGGAAGTCGTGAAGGTGGTGAGGGAAAAGACCGAGGAGGAATATACGAAGGAGCTTTCCGGCTGTCTGGAAGAATATATGGCAAGTTTGTCGGAAAAGGCTATACAAATCAAGGGAAAAAATGTTAGAATAAAAAAGAATGCGAATACTGTAACTATGACAGGAACTCTTAAGGTACAGGGATCATTTTTGGAGAGAAAGGAAACAAAGATTCAAAAAGAGTCTTTAGATGATACGGTAGATGAGTGATTTTGTGGCGCAGATGGAAATACCGGCGAAGGACCAGCAGGCCCTGTTCGGTATGCAGGACCAGTATATCAAAAGTCTGGAAAAAGCGTATGCCGTCAGTATCTATAACAGGGACGGCAGCGTGAATATTAAAGGAAATGAGGAACAGGTACACAGGGTAGAAAACGTGATGAGGCAGCTTTTGTCCCTTTCGAGAAAGGGCGCCGAGATAGCGCAGCAGAATGTGGATTATGCGATGGCTTTAGAGCCGGAGGCAAAGGAAGGCATTCTGGCGGAGATCAACGATGACATCATCTGCCACACGATAAACGGAAAGCCGATCAAGCCGAAGACGATCGGCCAGAAGGAATATGTGGATGCGATCCGGCACAATATGATCGTGTTTGGCTTAGGGCCTGCGGGAACAGGAAAAACCTATCTTGCCATGGCGATGGCGATCACGGCGTTTAAGCGGGAGGAGGTGGGGCGGATCATCCTCACGAGGCCCGCCATTGAAGCCGGGGAGAAACTGGGCTTTTTGCCCGGAGATCTGCAGAGCAAGGTGGATCCTTACCTGCGGCCGCTCTACGATGCCCTGTACCAGATCATGGGGGCGGAATCTTTCCAGCGGAACATGGAAAAGGGACTGATCGAAGTGGCGCCCCTCGCCTATATGCGGGGCAGGACGCTGGACAACGCCTACATCATTCTGGACGAGGCGCAGAATACGACGCCGGCGCAGATGAAGATGTTTCTGACCAGGATCGGTTTCGGCTCGAAGGTGATCGTCACCGGGGATGCCTCCCAGAAGGATCTGGCGCCGGATATGAAGTCGGGGCTGGATATCGCGGGAAGGGTGCTGAAAGGAATCGAGGATATCGCATTCTGTGAACTGACCAGCAAAGACGTGGTGCGTCATCCGCTGGTACAAAAAATTGTAAAGGCATACGAAACTTATGAAGCAAAAGAAGAAAAACGAAAAGCGGGAAAAGAGCAGGCCGCGAGAAATCGGAAAAATTTCAGCCGCCGGTAAAAAGGAAAAAAAGGTACTTCTCAAAAATATCATCTGCATGGTGCTTGTGCTGCTTGCCGCTGCAGGCGCCGCCCTGATCGGAAGTGTGCTGACTGGTGCGGATCTGTATTATACGGTACGAAATCTGGTACTGTGCGGTTCGCCGGCTCTGGCGGCGGTCTTTTCTTTTCAGGCAGGCAGGATCTCGGGAAGTTTTTTCTACGACGACGGGGAATATCCGGGCAGATTTCTGAGCCTCTATCTGTGCGGCGTCCTGTGTGCGCTTATTTTTACACAACTGCCGGTGACGGGATGGATGTTCCTGTTTTTTTATGTATCTCTGTCCAGAGTATCGGACTCTGTCACGGGCGTCTGCGCAGGGACAAGCCTCCTGATCCTGACTGCGGTGCTCTGCGAGCAGGTATCGCTGTCTGCTTTTCTGGTATATCTTCTCGGCGGTATGATCGGTATCGCCCTGTTTGCACATCAGAAAGATGAATTTTATACGGCGGTTCCCCTAGGGCTTGCGCTGGGCAGCCAGCTTCTTCTGATTTTTGCGGGGGAACTGCTGATCCAGAATAAAAAACTGGTCTGGGAGGAGGCGCTCGTCCCCCTTGCCAACACGGTGATGAACTGCATCCTGCTGTGCATTTTTATGCAGTATTATATTAACAGGGTCGCCAAAAAAGAGGATAATCTGTATTCGATGCTGAACGATCAGGAATATGCGGTCATGGTGCAGATGCGGGAGAATGAAAAGGAGGATTACCTGTGCGCGCTTCACACGGCGTATCTGGTGGAACGCATTACTACGGAACTGGATCTGGACGTACGGAGCGCAAAATGTGCGGCTTATTACGGACACCTGTCTGCGGAAAGACTGGAGAAGATACCGTTTCCCGGGCCGGTCGAAGCATTACTTCTGGAACTGAAAGCGGGGAAAAAGGCGCTGAAAAAGAAGGAAGCCGTTATCGTGCATATCTGTTATCAGGTGATCAGGGAGATACAAAAGGCAAACAGTCAGAATAAAGCGTCAAAAACAGACTACGGACAATTGATCGATCAGATGTTTGCCCGGCGTTTTACCATGGAGGCGCTGGCCGAGACGGAGATCACGCTGTCCAATCTGCGCTATATCAAAAAACGGCTGCTGGAAGAAAAAATGTATTATGAATTTATGATGGGATAAGGATTTGCAGAGTCAGGGAAGGAGTACAGAAGATGACGGTCTATCTGGAAAATGAAACAGATGTGGAGTTTGACTTTGATATCAGGGAAACGGCTGATCGTGTGGCGGAAAAAGTGCTGGAGATGGAACAATGCCCCTATGAGACGATCGTCAATATCCTGCTGACGGACGATCAGGGGATAAATCAGTTTAACAGGGAGTTTCGCGGGATCGATGCACCCACGGATGTACTTTCTTTTCCAAATCTTTCCTACGACAGACCGGCGGATTTCGGACAGGTGGAAGAACAGGCGGCGGACTGTTTTGAACCGGATACCGGGGAACTGATACTGGGGGATATCATCATCAGTACAGATAAAGTGCGGGAACAGGCCGCAAGTTACGGGCATTCCGAAAAGAGGGAGTTCGCTTTCCTGACGGCACACAGTATGCTGCATCTGCTGGGGTATGACCATATGACGAAAGAGGAAGCGGCCGGGATGGAGGAAAAGCAGGAGAGGGCGCTCACAGAGCTTCGGATCACAAGGGATGGAAAAGACGAAGGAGAAACGGATACTTTATGAAAAAAATGAGTTCTTCGGCAATAGACCTGTTTAAATATAAGATGCTGCTCGTCGGCATGATAAACATATTGGTGCTGTCAGCCGTACTTGGCATCCAGGGCGCCGGTTATCTGGGGATTTCCCTCGCGTTACTTACATTTCTGATCTCTTTTCACTCCCTTTGGCTTTCCGCTCTGGTGGCAAAATATGTCCGGGGGAGAAATGCGAGAAATCAGCAGAAAAGCGGCAGAAATTTTTTGAAGGGCGCATTGATCTATGTGCTTACTACAGGGACGGTAATCTGCGCCGTGCTCATTTTTGCCAGCGAATGGCTTGGCAGTTTCCTGATCCGTGATATCCATATCAATATCTGCATTATAGTCATTGCGGTGATCCTGCTCGTGCACGGTGTTTCGGAAGCCGTCAGCGGCTACCTGCAGGGAATGGGGTTTGCTATGCCGGTAAAGATTTTTTTGCTGGTGAGACAGGCGGCGATCTTTGCGGGGAGTGTCGCTGGAATGAAACTTTTGGAAGAGTACGGCGGAAAGGTTGCAAGGCTCAAACATAATGAGATCGTGACCAGCGTTTACGGCGCTTTCGGGTCACTTCTCGGCATGCTCGCCGGGAATATCGCGGGATGGATCCTGCTCCTTATATTTTTGCTGCTGCTCCGCGGGGAGCTGCGCAGCATGCGGAGCAGGGACATTGCCAGATATCAGGAAAGTGCTTTTCATGGCTTTCGGGTTATGTTCAGCATCGGGCTCATGCAGGGGATCCGGTACGTGCTGTTGCTCTCGCCTCTCTTCCTAAACTATATTTTATATATCAGATTGTGCAAAAAGGACGGGGATTCGGCATCCTGGATCAAAACAGGAGGGTTCCTGTTTGGGGAGGCAGTCCCAGTCATGGCGGTTTTGGTCCTGGGTTTTGCCATTTTAAACCATAAAAATTACAGGCCGCTTGCAGGGCACTGGAAAAATGAAGCTTATTCGCAGTTTCGGGAAAAAGTGTATGCCATGCTGCTCGGCGTTTTGGGGCTTGCCCTTCCTGTGTGCGCGGCGGTTTCCGTGATGTCGGAACCGATCATGCAATGTCTGACAAAAGAGGCGGCAAAGGAGGGCGGCGATATCCTGCTCTATGCCGCGGTCTGTGCCGTACTTCTGATCCTGGAGCAGGTGGCGGTAAAGCTGATGGAACTCTGGAATGAGGTACTGTATTTATTCCTGATCATCGCTGTCAGCTTCGGCGTGCAGACCGCTTTTGCGGTGGCGGCTTTCAGGGCGCTTGATCTCGGGGCAATGGGCATTTTGTACGGGGCAATGCTTCAGGCAGCCCTGCTGGTCGTTTTTTTCCTTGTCAAATTTTCAAGGAGGCTGAAATTTTCGGGAGTGCAGATCCAAAGACTGGTGATGGCATTGATCATCGCGCTGGGAGGGGCATTGATCATGCTGGTGATCTATCTGGCGGCCGGTAAAAAGCTTTCGGCTCCCGTTGCGGTGGCGGTTTCCGTGATCCCGGGATTTTTGTTATATCTGGCGGCAGTTACCATACTGCGGATATTCAGCGATAAAGATGCGGAATATATGCCGGGCGGGGAATTGTTTTTATGGCTGAACAGGGTGCTGCACAGATGAGATGGAGGCCGCTCCGCAGATATACGTTTTTTCTGATCGAACGTGCTGCGGTAATTATAACGTATTATGGCAATGATATAGAATAAAAACAGAAAAAAAGCTGATACTGATAAAAAAGGTTTTGTATGGAATGAGGAAGAGATGAAACTTTTGAAAGGTATCAGCCTGTTTGTTCTGGCAATAGGTCTATTTTCCATAGGGTGTTTTCTGGGATTTGAGAGCAGGGGATTTTTTTATCCCGGAACAGATACCGGATCGGACAGAGAAAACGCTGTATCTGATGCGGGTTTAGAGACGGTGCAGGCTTCCGCCCAGGAAGAAAATGTGATCAGCGCAGATACATCTTTTGTGGTGATAGAGGTCAATATGGCAGACCAGTCGGAAAAGGCGGAGAGTATTCCTGTTCCGACTTATTATATGGGTATGGACCGGGCGGATTTTGAAAAGCAGTTACAGACTTACGACAGCTCGCCTTCCCTGCAGGAGCTGCAGAAGGGATTTCAGGGGTCGGAGATTAGGAGTTTCTCCGCAAGCAAGGTGGAACTGTGCAAGTTTTATCAGATCCAGGCGGAAGAGACGGACGAGTATTATTATCTGGCGATCTTTAAAAACAAGGTAGTGGTCTATAAGTCGGATGGAAAGACGATCTACATGGAAACGGATATCCCGGCGGAGGATCTGCCGGCGGATGTCATGCAGGAGCTGATACAGAGAAGAGTCGTCAATACGGAGGAAGATCTGTATGATTTTCTGGAGTCTTATTCGAGCTGAGCGGATGTTTGTCTCAGATGATATCAGGTTAAAACAGATATTTGTTCCTATTGGACAGCACCGTTTATACTGATTTAATTCTGCGGTATAAATGATAAACGAGGGATGGAGCATGGACAAGAGGCAGTATCAGGTCATCGTGATCGGCGGCGGCGCTTCCGGTATGGCGGCGGCGATAGCCGCGCTGGAGGAGGAAAGGCTGCGGGGAGCCGGAAAAGAGCGGGGAAGTGTGCTTCTTCTGGAGAGCAATGACAGGGTAGGGAAAAAAATTCTGGCGACAGGCAACGGGAAATGCAACTTTACCCATGAGAATGTCAGTGCGGAACATTACAATACGGATGACATGGGTGTGCTCCAATCCGTTCTTGCGGGCTTTTCGACGGAGGATGCGCTTCGGTTTTTTGAAAAAATGGGTATGCTCTCAAGGGAGAAGAACGGTTATTTTTATCCGCTGTCCGAGACGGCTTCCACAGTGTTGGATGTACTGCGGCTGCGGCTTTCGGAGCTTGGGTGCGATATAGTGTGCAATGTCTGCGTGGAAAGGATAGAAAAAAACAAAGAAGGTTTTCTGGTCGGTTTTCGGGAGCAGGAGAGATTGCGGGAGGCATCCTGCGGCAGCATTATTCTGGCGACTGGCTCCAAAGCCGGTGGGTTTTTGCAAAATAAGCAGGAAGATCCGCTGCGGCTCGCAGGGTCACTGGGATTACATAGTACGGCGCTGTATCCGGCCCTGACAAAGTGCATCTGCCGGGAAGAACATTATTACAGGCAGCTTGCGGGGGTACGGGCGCAGGTGGAGCTTGCCCTCTATGCGGAAGATGATCCGGGGAAAAAAACAGGCGGAAGAGCAATAAATGGTCTTGTAGAAAGACAAAACCATAAGAATAGAAGCTGTGCCAAAGAGCCAATGTCAGGCAGGCCGGATGAGAAGACTGAAAAATGCGGTTTGAAGCTTCTGAAACAAGAGAACGGGGAACTGCAACTCACGAAGGATGGCATATCCGGTATCGCTGTGTTTCAGCTTTCAGGAACGATCGCGCAGAAGCTGTCGGAGAAAAAGCGGGTGATCGTGGAGATCAATTTTCTGCCGGGGTTTCGGGAGGATACGCTTAAGGACTGGGCAAAGAGAAGGCTGTCCCTTTTGCCGGGGCGGTCGCTGGAAGAGTTCTTTTTGGGAGTATTGCATAAGAAGGTGCTCGGCGTATGCCTGCAGGCGGAAGGTTTTTCGGGAACGATGAAACTTCCTGTTGCAGATGATCATGCAGGACCGGACGGCATGAAAGCCGACAGCGGAACCGGCTGTGCAATCGGAGGGGATTGTGCGGAAAATAGAGCGGTCACGATGGCCATGTCCGTTATGAAGCGCGCCATGCACTTCACCACAGAAGTGACAGCAGTGTCAGATATGAGACAGGCGCAGGTATGCCGGGGCGGACTTTCCCTTTCACAGTTTACCGAAAAACTGGAATGTAAGAAGATTCCGGGACTTTTTGCCTGCGGGGAAGTGCTGAACGTGGACGGGGAGTGCGGCGGCTATAACCTGCATTTTGCGTGGGGATCGGGTGTTCTTGCCGGAAGGGAAGCGATGCGGAAATGCAGAAAGTGAAATACCCCGTAGCAATCGCCAGATGTTCGTGCAAGCACAGTATCTGGCTTGTTGCTTGCGGAAATAGAGTTATGGATGATACAAAGCCCCGATTTCTTCCGCAACCTTGATGCCGTCCATAGCGGCGGATGTGATGCCGCCGGCATATCCTGCGCCCTCCCCGCAGGGATAGATCCCGGCGATGTTGCTCTGCAGGGAGGCGTCACGGTTTATGCGGACAGGGGAGGACGTCCTGCTCTCGATGCCGCAGAGCCAGGCTTCGCCCGAGGCAAATCCGTGTATTTTCCGATCCATTTCTGTCATGCCCTCCGCAAATGCGGTATTCAGCGGGGCGGGTAAAATGTGTGTGACGTCCGTTTCCTGATAAAGCCCTTTGAGCGCAGGGGAAAAAGGCGCAAGGACATCAGTACAGGAGACTTTTTCTAAAAGTCCCTGCCGGATCAGCTCCGTCTGGAAATCTTTGTATTTTTGTATCGGTATCTTTCCCTGTGCGGCTTCATAGGCCCTTTTTTCCAGCTCCCGTTGGAAGATGATCCCGGAGAGCGGGGAATCTGTATCGCCATAATCCTCCGGTGTTACGGAAACGATAATGGCGCTGTTGGCACAGTCGCCGTCCCTGCTGCTGTAGCTCATGCCGTTCACGGCGAGCATTCCTTTTTCCGAGGAGGCATTTACCACATAGCCGCCCGGACACATGCAGAACGAATACACGCCTCTGCCGTCCTTTGCTTTTGCGGTCAGCTTATAGGGCGCCGCACCCAAGAGGGACGCCGCGTCTTTGGTGGGATTGGTATTTTCGTTTCCATCTTTTTCATCTTTGGTTTCCCATGTTCCATACTGTGTCTCATTGATAAAATGCTGGGGATGCTGCACCCGGAAACCTACGGCGAAAGGCTTTGCCTCCATATCCAGATGCTTTTCGTATAACATGGCAAGAGTGTCTCTTGCGCTGTGGCCGATGGCGAGCACAAGAATATCCGTTTCGATCCATTCACTGCCGTTTACCTCCACGGCGGTGATCTTTTCTGCTTTTTCCGTGTCTGTTTGATCCGCTGACAGGTTTGCAGTACATGCATCATGGGCAGAAGAGCAGGGAAGATCGGATGTACAGCCAGCATCGAAAGGTATATTTTTTAAACTTGATATGACGCTAGAGACACGGATATCAGTCACCCGGCTTTCAAAGCGCACTTCGCCGCCGAGGGAGAGAATCTCCTCCCGTATGTTTTTCACGATATTTTTCAGGGCGTCCGTCCCGAGATGGGGTTTCTGATCGTATAGAATACTTTCTTTCGCTCCGAACTTCACAAAGGTTTTGAGCACATGGGTGTTCCGGCCGTACTTGTCTTTTACAAGGGTATTCAGCTTTCCGTCAGAAAAAGTGCCGGCGCCGCCCTCGCCGAACTGTACATTGGAATCAGGCTGAAGTTCTCCGCCGCTCCAGAAAGCTTCCACATCGGCGCTTCTTCGTTCCACATCTTTTCCGCGTTCCAGTAAAAGCGGACAAAATCCCGCTCTTGCCAGTTCCAGTCCGCAGAACAGTCCGGCGGGGCCGGTTCCGATGATCACGGGCCGTTTTGTGAGCGTCTTTTGTCCGGTGACCTGAAAATGGAAGGTGACAGAGTTATCTTTTGTGATATCATGGTCCTTTTGAAGCTTTTTCAGCAGCCTGTCTTCTTCCCGGCATTTTGCAAGCAGTGTATAACTGTAAAAAAGATACGGCTTTTTTCTGGCGTCTATGGACTGCCTGGCGATTTTCCAGTCCAGAATATCTTCTTTCCGGCATTTTAATTTCCGGCAGAGCGCTGTGAAAAGCTGGTTTTCCGTATGTTCTATAGGGCATGTGATCTGATTGATGCGAAGCATGGGCGTCTCCTGTTCTCTTCTCCGGGATTGATAAAGATTCCCTGCCTATTGTAATTTATCCGGGGAACAGCGTCAACATAAACTGCTGTATTTCATGTAATACTTACGACAGTTCCTGTTTTATATTCCTGCCAACTGACAAAGGTGTCAATTATATGTCGATGTTTTGGTAACTCATACGCAAAAAAGATGTTGGATAGTATCCGGTAAATATGGTAAGATGGGAGCAGGTAAAGAAAAATGAGAGGTGCAGGGCATGGCGAGGACGATAAGCATCGGATGTCAGGATTTTGAGACGATCCGGAAAAACAATTACTTCTATATCGACAAAACTTCGTTTCTCAAAGAGTGGTGGGACAGCGGGGACAGCGTGACGCTGATCGCAAGGCCGAGGCGTTTTGGGAAGACACTGAACATGAGCATGACAGAGCAGTTCTTTTCCGTGAAGTACGCAGGGCGTGGGGATCTGTTCAAGGGACTTTCCGTCTGGGAAGAGGAGAAATACAGAGAGCTTCAGGGAACTTACCCGGTGATCGGCCTTTCTTTTGCCAATGTGAAAGAACGCACATATGAGGACACCCGTTACAGGATCTGTCAGATACTGATGAACCTGTATGCGGAGATGCGCTTTCTTTTGGAGGGGGATCTGCTGACGCCGAACGAAAAGGAATATTTTGGGCGGATATCAGAAAATATGCGTGAACAGGACGCTACCATGAGCCTCTATTACCTCTCCTCTTTTCTGTCGCGGTACTATGGGAAGAAAGTGATCATCCTTTTAGATGAGTACGACACGCCGATGCAGGAGGCGCATGTAAACGGATTCTGGGATGAACTGGTTGCATTTACGAGGAGCCTGTTCAACTCAACCTTCAAGACGAACCCCTGCTTAGAGCGGGCGGTTATGACAGGAATCACGCGCGTCAGCAAGGAGTCCATCTTCTCCGACCTGAACAATCTGGAGGTGGTGACGACCACTGCTGAAAAGTATGCGGAGAGCTTTGGCTTTACGGAGGAAGAGGTGTTTGCCGCGCTGGATGAGTTTGAGATGACAGAGAAAAAGGATGAGGTAAAGGAATGGTACGACGGCTTTACCTTTGGGGACCATGCGGATATTTACAATCCCTGGTCCATCCTGAATTATCTGGATAAGGGGCAGGTGGGCGTATACTGGGCGAACACCAGCTCCAACGGTCTGGTGGGCGCGCTGCTGCGCGAGGGAAGCAGACAGACAAAATTAGAATTTGAAGAGCTGATGCGCGGGCATTCGCTGAGGATGGAGATAGACGAGCAGATCGTCTACAACCAGTTGTCCGCAAAGAAGAACGCCGTGTGGAGCCTTCTGCTGGCAAGCGGATATTTAAAGGTTGTGGATAAAGAGTTCGTGTACAGGACAGGACGCTGGTATTACACACTGGTTCTGACAAACCGCGAGGTCCATCTGATGTTCGAGGATCTGGTCAGCGAATGGTTCACGGGACCGGACGACAGCTACAACGATTTTATCACGGCGCTTTTGATGGGTGACTTAAGGAGAATGAATATTTATATGAACAAGGTGGCGCTCGCCACATTCAGCTCTTTTGATACCGGGAATAAGCCATCGGAGCAGGCGGAGCCGGAGAGGTTTTACCATGGTTTTGTGCTGGGACTTTTGGTGGAGCTTGCCGGCCGGTACAGCGTGACTTCCAACCGGGAGAGCGGATTCGGGCGTTATGATGTGGTGCTGGAACCGCTGAATAAGGAGGATGCGGCGATCATTCTGGAGTTTAAGGTACATGATCCCGAGGATGAAAAAACATTGGAGGATACGGTGAAGGCAGCGCTTGCGCAGATTGAGGAAAAACGATATGCTGCGGCGCTGGAGGAAAGAGGAATTAAGCCGGAGCGGATTCGGAAGTACGGGTTTGCTTTTGAGGGGAAAAAAGTGCTGATCGGGTAAAATGTTCAGAACAGATAAAGACAACAGGGGATTCCACGCAGTTTTGCCGGCTCTGTATTGAACATAGATCCGAAGTGGATTATAATATGGTTACTATGTTGCGATGATACAATGAGCACAAGTGAGCCAATATGTTTACATGATTGGCGAACGGCGAATGTTGATCATGAATCGCAGATTCATGATATAGCAGGAAAGGGGAAGAGGAGGTTATGGATAATATATCAGAAAAAGATATTGAGAATCTGTTGGAGATACTGGACGGTTTCTGCGATGCAGGGGACCGCAGGATGAAGTTAAATGTGTCGGAGGAACTCGCCGGCGGGGATACCAAACGTGATTATCATCTTGGATGCTGCGATATCGGAAGCCCCTGGGCAAAGGGAACGCCTTTTGACGTACTGGAGGATGACTTTTGATGTGCGGATTCTTCCGGAAAGCGGGAGATAGGACACAGATATTTGTTTGCGCCGCCGATGGCGGCATGACGGGAAGTGTGCAGATAAGAGGGAGGATATGATGAAAAAGAAAACATGGAAACAGCTTCTGGCAGTCATTCTGGCTGCATGTATGCTGAGCGGCTGCGGCTTGTCGGATTTGAAGGATATGTTCCGGATGGAAGATAGTTCGGACAGATTCCAGTCGGAGGAGGACGAGGCAGATGAGGAGGATGAGGCCGGATCGGAGAGGGAAGAAGCGTCTTCCGGTGAAGCTCCTGCATTAGGGAGCAGCAGGCCGATGCTGCTGAATCTGGATGCGGTGGAAGAGACGGATATGGTGAGCCCGAATGTGGCCCCCTATGCGGTGGAATCCGATCTGAGCAATATCGATAATCTCTGGCAGGTATATTTGAGCGATGAAGCGGCGGAGAAACTTGCAGAAAACGGTTTTGTCGTGTCCGGCAGCGCGGGGGCGGAATTTTTTGAGCAATATGAATGGAACAGATATTCCCTGATGCCGAATTTTGTGACAGTGGATTCCCTGATGCACACTTACCATTTGTATTTCAGCTATCTGATGAAAAATATCGAGAAGGATCATCTGGCGGATGGCCTTGCATCGCTGAGTGTGAAGATGGCTGAAAACAGCGCCGCACAGTATGAAGCGCTGAAAGGCAGCGAATGGGAGGCTGCGGCAGCCCGGAATACAGCGTTTTTCACGGTGGGCGCAAAGCTCCTCGGCATGGAAGTCCCCGTATATGACTACGCGGAATCTGCCGTACAACAGGAACTGGACGCCATAGACGGCGCGGCGGGTATCGCCTATTCTGCCATAACGGGCGATGAAGAAGACTATACGCAGTATATCCCCAGAGGGTACTATGAGGGGGATGAACAGTTGGAGCGCTATTTTAAGGCGATGATGTGGTATGGCAGGATCCATTTTCTGCAGAAAGAGGAAGAACTGGACAAAAGCGCCCTGCTGATCACCTTGGCGCTTACGGAGGATGCGGAAAGTTACGGATTGTGGGAAAAGATATACGCGGTCACTTCGTTTTTTGCGGGGGCGAGCGATGACGCCGGTGTCTGCGAGTACAGGCCGCTCATGGAAGAAGCTTACGGCAAAAACATTACCGTGGATGATCTGGCGGGAAATAAAGAGGCGTTTGAGAGATTCCATGCGTCGACCGGGAAACTTGCCCCGCCGCAGATTAATTCCGTTCCAATCTGGGAGGGGGAGAGCAATGTGATACCGGGATTCAGGTTCATGGGACAGCGGTTCACGATAGATGCGGCGATCATGCAGCAGCTTATCTATCAGAATGTGAGTGAGAACGGCGCTGGGGAGCGGCGTATGCTGCCGGATGTGCTGGATGTGCCTGCCGCGCTCGGTTCCGATACGGCATTGAATATTCTGGAAGAACAGGGCGATACGGCGTTTGCAGGGTATTCGGAAAATATGGAAAAATTGAAGGAAGGGCTGGCAAAACCCAATAAGACATTGTGGACGGCGAGCCTCTATGCAAACTGGTTAAATACGTTGAGGCCGCTGCTCGATGAAAAGGGAGAGGGCTATCCTTTCTTTATGCAGAGCGAGGAGTGGACGAAGAAGGATCTGGAGTGCTTTGCCGGAAGTTTCACGGAATTAAAGCATGATACCGTGCTTTATACAAAACAGGTTATGGCGGAAATGGGCGGCGGTATGGAGGAAGAGCCTGACGACCGGGGCTATGTGGAGCCGGAACCGCTTGTCTACGGAAGATTTAAAAATCTGGCGTCGCTCACGGCGGAGGGGCTGAAAAGATACGGCATGCTGGATTCTGCGGATGAAGAGAATCTGATGAAACTGGTGGAGATAGCGGATAAACTTCTGACGATCTCCAATAAGGAGCTTCAGGATGAAGTGCTGTCCGATGAGGAATATGAATTTATCAAAGGCTACGGCGGAAATCTGGAACATTTCTGGATCGAGGCTGTGAAGAATGATACCGGCGTGGAGGATGTGCGGGAACTTCCGGCGGCTGTGGTGGTGGATATCGCTACGGATCCGAACGGGCAGGTATTAGAGGCGGCGACCGGAAATCCTTCTACGATTTATGTGGCTGTGAAAGTGGACGGCAAGGTGAAGATCGCGAAGGGAAGCGTATACACGTTTTTCCAGTTCCCGTGGCCGATGGACGATCGGCTGACGGATTCCAAATGGCGCTATATGATGGGGTATCAGGCGGATGAAAACGGCAACTGGAATTATGATGGAGAGCAGCCCGTGAAACAGCCGGAGTGGACGCAGAGTTATCGGTATTGAGGGTGTTGGATGCCGGATGCCGGACGCCGGTAAGAACATAAAATCCTTCGTCGCCACGCTCGCGCTCTGTGAAAAACGCAGCGGACACATAAGGCGCTAAAATACAGCGCCTAAGTGCCGGCGTTTTTCAAAGGGCTCCTTAAGGATTTTATGTTCTTACCGGCTGGATGAGGTGTCAACTGAATGCCGATAGCGGGTAACAGTATGAAAATATGAAATTATTTTGGAAAAAAGCGGTGATAGTAATAGCGGTGCTTGCGGCGGGCGGCGCCGCTTTGTATGGGTTGTGGGCGGCGGGGATGTTTCTGCCGGGATGGGTTTCCTGGGAAAGCGGCAGTATCACAGGGGAATCCGGGGATTATGAAATTTCTCTGGAGGAGAGGACGGTTAAAGTCGTCTATCACGGCGCGGAGATATGGCAATCGCCCAAAGAGATAAAAGTACAGCAGGCGGTGTCCGGCGATATCGATCTGGACGGCAGGGATGAACTGGTTCTGCTCTGCTGGAAGAGAGGGCGTTTCGGCGCCTATAAGCCTTTCTGGATAGAAAGGGACGAAAGGAGCTGGTCCCAGCACATTTTTGTGTACGATTGTGTGGAGGAGAAAATTGTACCGCAGTGGATGTCATCCTATATCGGGCAGGATGTGACAGAGATGTCATCCGGCGGCATGGGGCAGGCGAGGTGGCTTCTGCTGACGGATCCCAAGGGGGAGATCAGCTACTGGCGGTGGGATTCCTGGGGCTTTACGAAGGATGACGCGGAAGTTTCCTTTGCGGTGTTCGGCGACAATCTGATCCATGAACCGATCTACAGATACGGCATGAATCAGGGCGGGGATTTTGATTTTCTGTTTGAAAATATAGGGGATATCCTCGAAAAAAGTGACATCTCCGTCATAAATCAGGAGACGCCTCTTGTCACGGAATTTTCGGAATACGGGGATTACCCTAGATTCGGTACGCCTGTCCAGGTGGGGGAAGCCATTGCGGACGCCGGATTTGATGTGGTCACCTGTGCCACCAATCATGCACTTGACAGAGGGGCAAAAGGGATTCATACTACAAAGGATTGTTTTACGGAGCATGGTGTTTGCTGTCTCGGCATCCAGACGCAGGAGGAGCCGGAGAGAAAACCTTATGAGATCATCCGGAGAAATAATATAAGATTCGCATTGTTTAACTACACTTACGGCACAAACGGAGTCCCTCTGCCGGAAAAATACCCCTACATGGTGCATCTGCTGGAGGATGAAGCGCAGATCAGGGAAGATATCGGGAGCGCCCGCAGGGAAGCGGATGTTGTCCTTGTATTTGTCCATTGGGGGACGGAAAATTCGGAGGAAATAGATTCTTTTCAGAAAAAGTGGACAGACATTTTTCTGGACAGTCAGGTAGATGTGGTCGTGGGAAGCCACCCCCATGTCCTGCAGGATCATGAGATGCTGGAAGGGGAGGACGGGCATCAAATGCTGGTGTATTACTCTGTCGGGAATTTTGTCAGCGCCCAGCCGGAAAAGACCTGCATCAAGGGAGGCGTGGCGGAATTTTCCATAGCACCGGTACCCGGCGGATATGCGATTTCGGAATACAGCCTTACGCCGCTGGTGATCAAGTGGGAAAAGGGCGGAAAGTATACGGCGGTTTAAGGGCATTTAACTGATATGAAAGCAAGCCAGAGATTGACTTTGACGAAAAGCATGGAACTATCATTGGAAAAGGAATTGACAAAAATGGAAAATAAAAGAGCATTTTTAAAGGATAAGCGGAGGATCGTCATAAAAATAGGCTCCTCCTCCCTGCAGCATCCGGAGACGGGCGATCTGGATTACACGAAGCTGGATGTGTTGGTGCGGGAGCTCTGCAATCTGCGGAACATGGGAAAGGATGTGGTGCTGGTGACTTCCGGCGCGATCTCCGTCGGAAAAAAGGCGGTGCACATCACAGAGATATGCGGCGAGGATGAGGACCACAATATTGCGGTGAAACAGGCATGCGCAGCGGTGGGACAGGCGAGGCTGATGATGATCTATCAGAAGATCTTTGCGGAATACAACCAGATGACGGCGCAGATCCTGATGACAAAAAACACGATCGTGGATAACTTAAACCGTTATAACGCCCAGAATACGTTCCGGGAACTTCTGCATATGGGCGTGGTGCCGATCGTGAACGAGAATGATACGGTTGCCACTTATGAGATCGAGATCGGGGACAACGATACCCTTTCGGCTATCGTGGCGGCGTTGATCGATGCGGATCTGCTGATACTGCTCTCCGATATTGACGGGCTGTATACCGATGATCCCCGCACCAATCCGGACGCGGAATTTGTGGAGGAAGTGAACGCTCTGGATCAGGAGACGATGCAGATGGGCAAAGCGTCCACCGGCAGCACCAGCGGAACCGGCGGCATGAATACAAAGCTGCTGGCGGCAAAGATCGCGACCAAGTCGGGAATCGATATGCTGATCGCCAACAGTAAAGATATCAAGGTGATCCACAGGCTGCTTGCGGGGGCACAGATCGGAACATTATTCCGCAGCGCAGGTTATGACAAGAAGTTTGACCTGCCGCTGTTTGTGGAGAGGATGCACAGGTAAGGATGAAGCAGGAAAAAGCGGCGCTCAGAGGGCGGATACTGAAAGAGCGGAATGCTCTTTTGCCGGGACAGAGAAAAATTTGGGACGGGCAGATATTCGGGCAGCTTGTGCAGATGGACAAAGCGTTTCCCTGTTCGGCCTATCTGTGTTATGTGAATTATAAGAGTGAGGTTTCTACAAAAGAATTTATACTCTGGTGTTTAGAAAACGGCAAGACTGTTTTTGTGCCGAAGGTGATGGAAGGGAAAATCCCGGAATCGGAGGTTATGCGGGCGGGAAATGTCAGAGTAAAAGATATGACGGCTTCCGTCTCCGAAAAAGCAAAGATCAGGGATATGGAGTTTTACCGGATCACTGCATGGGAAGAGTTACAGGCAGGCTATCAGGGGATTCTGGAGCCGGAGGATTTGCCTGAAAAAAGTTTTTCCGAGTGGATCGTAAGATCGGGTATTTTCGGACAGTTTGCGGGAGCACGCCGGAGTGTCACCACAGGCCATGAGGAAACTGCGGAGAAGGAAAAGACGGCGGGGAAGATCAGGATGCTGCTGCCGGGAGCGGTCTTTGACAGACAGGGGAACCGCATCGGCTACGGAGGCGGTTTTTACGACAGATGGCTTGCGCGGTGGGATCGAATGGCCCAGGAAAAACGGGACATGTTGGAAAAGATCGGGCTTGCCTATCATATCCAGATGACGGACTGCATTCCGGCGGAGCCGTTTGATCAGAAAGCGGACTATGTGATCACGGATCAAGCCATCAGTTAACGAACAGCAATTTGTTATAAACAGGAGGAGATACGATTGAAATTTATTCTGGGGATCGATCAGGGAGGTACAAAGACGGCGGCCGCGCTGATGGGAACGGACGGCAGGATTTACGGAACAGGTTTTGAGAAGGGGGCGTATTTTCCCGTACATGGAAAAGAAACTGCCCTGCTGTTGATGCAGAATGCCGCAAAAAAGGCGATGGAGCAGGCGGGGAGTGATATAAGTGATCTTGATATGATCGTGGCGGGCGTTACCGGCGTTGACTGGCAGGGGGATGACGAGATGATCGCAGCGGCTTTGAGAGAGAGGCTGCCTGTAAACGAGATCAGTGTCTGCAATGACTGTGTGATCGCCCTGTACGGCGGGACTTTCAGCGGCGCCGGGGCTGTGATATGCGCGGGAACCGGATTGAATGCCGCGATCCGCAAAAGCGGAGGGGAATGTTTTGTGTTCGGCGATTATCTGGGAGAAAACCTGCAGGGAGCTACCGCCCTGGCACAGAGGGGTGCAAGAACGGTCTTCGATGCCCGGCTGGGGATCGATGAAGCGGAGCGGCTGACAGCGCTGTATCTGAAATTCGCCGAAGCGGAAAATGTGGACGATCTCTTACATAAATACATGACGGACACTGCCTTTCAGGACCATCTTCGCTATATCGTGCCGGAAATCGTGGCGCTGGCGGAAGAGGGGGATGAGACAACGCGCAGGCTGTTGGAGTGTTTTGCGGAGGAACTCAACGTATATATCACCGCCGGATTAAGAAAGATGGATATGCAGGATCAGGCGCTTGACATTGTTCTTGCGGGCAGTGTCTTTAAAGGAAAAGATAATCCGCTGACAAATCATCTGATACGAAAGATAAGGGAAGATATCCCAAATGCCAATGTCCTGCGCGCAAGGTATGAACCGGTCGTAGGCGCCTGCGTGATGGGAATGCTCCAAAAACAGGAGTTCACGGAAGAAATGCGGCGCAGTCTTTCCGACAGCGCCGAAAAAATGTCGCTTTTGAGATGATGAAGATGCCCGGGGATATTGATAACCATTATTTTTTATGGAAGAGCGGCAGATAGTCCTTATTCTGGTCAATGATATCATCCAGGATACAGCGGGCGATCTCTGCGGAGCCGACCAGCGGATGGATCGTGAGCGCCTGCAGCGCGGCATCGTGATCCCCCGTGACAGCAGCCTGGATTGTGAGCTGTTCATAGGCCTTGACGACCTGCAGAAGGCCGCGTATTTTCAGCGGGGTATGGCCGAGGGCGATAGGATGCGCCCCGCTCGCGTCAATCACACAGTTGCGCTCGATCACAGCGTCATAGGGAAGGTCCAGATTTGTCCCGGCGTTTCGAACGTTCACCGTCTGGATATCGCCCCTGTTATTATAGATGGAATCGATCAGGGAACACGCCGCATCGGAGTACCTGGCTCCTCCGCGCCCTGCAAGCTGCGGCGGTTTGATATTCAACTCGGGATCTTTGTACAGTTCAAAGAGTTCTTCTTCCACTTTTTTGACCACTTCACCGCGCACGCCCTTGCTTTCACAGGCACGCAGACAATCGTCGAGTATTTCCGGCTGCATATAGTAATATTTCAGGTAACTGACGGGAACCATGCCGAGGGATTTCAAAAATTCCGGGCGGTAATGGATTTCCGGGATGTTTGCCATGATCTCTTTTGCATTTTCATCGCAGATCAGATCCACTGCCTGCGCGGTGACATCTTTTCCGTGCAGAAGGACTTTCTGCGCCCAGACCAGATGGTTGATCCCGACAAAGTCACAGTAAATTTCGCTGCTGTCAACATGGAATTTGCTTGCCATATCATTTATCATATTGATGGGGCAGTTGCATAAACCGATGGCTTTGATATTTGTATGGTTCAGAACAGCCTCGGTGAGAAGGCCGGAAGGGTTGGCAAAATTGATCAGCCATGCATCCGGGCACAGGCGCTCCATGTCGCGGCAGATATCTAATATAACAGGAACGGTGCGCAGCGCGTTCGCAAATCCGCCTGCCCCTGTCGTTTCCTGACCGATCTTATGATATTTGAGGGGGATCTTTTCATCCCGGATGCGCGCGTCCAGGAGGCCTACGCGAAACTGTGTGGTGACGAAGTCCGCATCCTTCAGGGCTTCCTCGCGGTCAAAGGTAGCATGGACTTTCAGATCCGCGCCGCTTTTTTCCACCATGCGGGAAGCAAGCTTTGAGACGATCTCCAGTTTCTGGCGTCCCTCCTCGATATCGAGAAGATAAATATCTTTGACCGGAAGCGTCTGGCATCGGTTGATAAACCCTTCGATCAATTCGGGAGTGTAGCTGGAGCCGCCCCCGATCGTGGCAATTTTCAGACCATGTTCTGTCATAATTTAATCTCCGTTTCTTCTATTAATATAAACCAATAAAGCAATTAACAATATCAGGATTATAGCATATAACCTGTATCATCACAATGCCATTTGGCGGTTAACGATAGCGGACGCTGGTAAGCAAGAGAAAGTTGAAGGAACGGTGCGGACGTGCTATAATCGGTGGAGATAAGAAAGGAAAGAAAAACGATGGATCTGGAATTATTATGTAAAAATGCCGCCGCCGTAAAATATGAGATGCAGACGTTGTCTGCTGAACAAAAGGATCAGGTTTTATCGCAGTGTGCGGATGCGCTTGTGGCAAAACAGGAAAAAATATTGAGTGCCAATGAAAGGGATATGCAGAAGGCAGTGGAAAAAGGCATGCCTTCCGGACTGCAGGACCGGCTTCGGCTGAGCAGCGCCCGTATCGAGGGGATGGCGGAGGGCCTCAGGCAGATAGCCAAGCTGCCCGATCCTGTGAGTGAGATCATGGAGCAGTTTGACAGGCCGAACGGACTGCACATCGAAAAGTGCCGGGTGCCCATCGGGGTGATCGGTATCATCTACGAGGCGCGGCCCAACGTGACGGCGGATGCTTTCGGGCTTTGTTTTAAGACCGGCAATGTGGCGATCCTAAAAGGAGGGAGCGACGCCTTTTATTCCAATCAGATGATCGTGGAGGTGCTGCGCGGGGTGCTCATTGAAAATGGTATTTCCGCCGATGTGCTGACCATGATCGAAGATACGAGCCGTGAGACTGCCGCCGCCTTTATGAAGATGCACAAATATGTCAATCTTCTGATCCCCAGAGGGGGAGCAGGGCTGATCCGCAGCGTGGTGGAAAACAGCACGATCCCGGTGATCGAGACCGGAACCGGAAACTGTCACATCTATGTGGATGAGGAGGCGGACACAGATATGGCGGTCTCGGTGATCGTCAATGCGAAGACCCAGCGGATCGGCGTCTGCAATGCCTGTGAATCGCTGGTGATCCACGAAAAGATCAAGGATGCACTGCTGCCGAAGCTGGCAGAAAAGCTGCGGGAGAGCCGGGTGGAGATCAGAGGCGACGAACAGGTCTGCGCCGTTTTGGAGGATTGCGTTCCCGCCACGGAGGAGGATTACGGAACGGAATATCTGGACTACATTCTCTCGATGAAAACGGTGGGCAGCACAGAGGAGGCGATCGCCCACATCAACCGCTATAATACTGGGCATTCCGAGGCAATCATCACGAAAAATGAAGCCCATGCAAAGCAGTTTTTGCGGGAGGTGGACGCCGCCTGCGTCTATGTGAATGCTTCCACAAGGTTTACAGACGGTTTTGAATTCGGCTTCGGGGCGGAGATCGGCATCAGCACCCAGATGCTCCATGCGAGGGGACCGATGGGGCTGAAGGAACTGACAAGCTACAAATACCTGATCTACGGAAACGGGCAGATACGGGGCTGACAACGACATGGAAAATAGAAGATATCCTCTGGAAGACATGGAGGAAAACAGACGTTATTTCGGGGAGATCACGGACCTTCTTTTGTCCCGGGAGAAGGAGGAAAACGGCTTCGGTACATTGCAGGAGAAGACGATCCATGAGGTGATCAAGGATTTTTACTGTTATGACCACGACTTTCAGGAGCAGAAAAGAGGGCGCTACATAGCGGATATTGCGGTGGGCGATGATATCTGGGAGATTCAGACAAGAGCGTTCAACAAACTGCGCGGAAAACTGGATGCTTTTTTAAAAAAGTATCATGTCACCGTGATCTATCCTGTGGCAGTGGAGAAAAAAATATACTGGCTGGATCAGGAGACCGGCGCCATCACCGGCGGCAGGCGTTCCCCGCGCAGGGGAAACGCCTATGATGTATTTTGGGAGTTGTACAAGATCCGTCCTTATCTCGTGGATCCAAACCTGTCCATCCATGTTTTTTTGATGGATATGGAGGAATATAAACTGTTGAATGGCTGGAGCAGAGATAAGAAGCGAGGGGCCTCGCGCTATGACCGTCTGCCGGGGAAGCTGAAAGATATCGTCCGGCTGGAGACGAAAAAAGACTACAGGTACTTTCTGCCGGATAGCCTGCCGGAGGAATTCACATCCCAGGATCTGGCAAAATGCGCCCGCATCCCCAGAGATACGGCGCAGACCTGCCTTTTGATCCTGCGGGATCTGGAAGTGGTGGAGCTGGTCGGGAAGCAGGGACGGGCGAATTTACATCGGATTTTGAGATGATTTCGGAAAAAATATGAGTTACATGGAGGAAAGCAGATGAATTACATAGAGGAGTTAAAACAGTACCGTCCCCGCAGTGAGCAGGAGGCAGCCGACCGAGAGATGATCCTGCGCTACATCGAGGCTTTTCCCGATACGATCCTCACAAGGGAAAACGGCTTTGCCCATATGACAGGTTCCTCCATGATCTTCAACAAAGAGCGGGACAAGGTTTTGATGGCCTATCACAATATCTATCGTTCCTGGTCCTGGACCGGCGGGCATGCGGACGGCGAGGAGGACATGCTTCTTGTCGCCGAAAAGGAGGCGAAAGAGGAAACGGGAGTCGAGACGCTGAGAGTATTGGGCAAAAAGGCGGAGAATGGGTTTCTATCAGCGGTGGATGTGCTGCCGGTCTGGGGGCACGTGAAAAGAGGGCGGTATATCACCTCCCATCTGCACCTGAATCTGAGCTATCTGTTTGAGGCGGAGGAAAAGGAGATACTGCATATCAAAGAGGACGAAAATTCGCAGGTGGCATGGCTGCCGGTCTCGGAAATAAAGACAAAGGTGACGGAGCCGGATATGATCCCCGTCTATGAAAAGCTGATCCGGTTGGGGCAGGAAATCGGATAGATGATCAGGCTTACCTCATTTCATTGGCATCATAGTCAGCAGATAAGAACATAAAATGCTGAAGGAGCCCTTTGAAAAACGCCGGCATCGGTTTTGGCCTTACAGCAGCATGAAAAAAGCGTCTTTCTTACAGGAGACGGCAATGCGTTGTTCCTTCCTTGTGACTTCCCCGTCCGTATGTACCCAGAGCGGCGCGGCGGACTCTATTACGATATCTTTGGCGGTATATGGTGTGATTCCCTGAAATCGATAGTGTTTCCCGTAAAATGCGGTGGGCAGGGCGAAGAGGATCAGAGATTTCGGGATATCCCCGACGGCGCAGAGGTTTACAATGCCGTCATGGGCATCGGCTTTCGGCGCAAACATAAAGCCGCCGCCCTCGTAGCGGTGCAGCATACAGGCGATAAAAAGTATATTGCCGATATCGACAGGTGTTCCATGATCCAGAGTGAGTTTTCCGGATGCCGATCCCGCTGCAAACAATATCTTCAGGGCGATCACAAGGTAGATCAGTTTGCCGAGCCCTATCTTATTCAGCGTGTTTTTCAGGGAGGAGCGTCCCACTTTTTCACAGACGGCGGCGTCATATCCGATGCCGCAGCTCACAAGAAAACGGCGTATTTCACCGTCAGAATAAGTTACAATGCCTAAATCCATAGGCGTGGGTGTGCCTGTGTGCAGAATCCGGTGCAGCGCGTCAAGCGGCTTTTTCGGTATGTTCAGATCCCTTGCCAGATCATTGCTGGAACCTGTGGGAATGTAACCCAGAACAAGGCGGGAGGGATCTTCGATGCCCTGCAGGGTTTCATTGACCGTGCCGTCCCCGCCCAGAACAATGATCTGCAGAGGCGCATCGTTCCCGGCTACTGCCGAGATCTTTTTTGCGATCCTGATCACATCCCCCGGTTTTTCGGAAAGATAACTGCGATAAGGAACCTGCTCTTTTACCAGAGCGGGCTCGATCTGCTTTTTCCATATGTCCCGTCCTTTACCGGAGCGGGAAGCGGGGTTGACAATGATGTGATACATAGCGGTCCTCGTCTTTCGTGCTGTGATATCGACAGCTATCATACCGGTTCGGAGCAAAGCGAAATTGTCATAAAAATACTATGTTCGGCTGCGGACACGGTCTAATGAGCGTCAGCCTATTTTATCACTGAAAAGCAAAAAAGTAAACGAATGTCTTTCCTTGTAAAAAAACAAAAAATAAAGTATAATCAACTCTGCGGACAAAATATATTGATGAAAGAGGTAATCATGTATCAGGAGATCGATTTAGACAAAATAGATATCCGTTTATGCCCGCCCGCCGAGGAACCTGCCCGCCAGTATTACTTTATGGCGAAATGCCGGGAACTGGTTCGGGAGTTTGAGAGGGAAAACGGACGCCGCCCGACTGCGTTTACCCAGACATTCGGCTGTCAGATGAATGCCCGGGACTCGGAAAAGCTGTCGGGGATCTTAAAGACAGCAGGTTTTGCCGAGGCGGATTCGGAGGAAGCGGATTTTGTGATCTACAATACCTGCACCGTGCGGGATAACGCAAACCAGCGTGTTTTCGGAAGGCTTGGCGTTCTAAACGGTTATAAAAAGAAAAATCCGCTGATGAAGGTAGCGCTCTGCGGCTGCATGATGCAGGAAGATCTGGTCATTCAGAAGCTGCAGAAAAGCTACAGCTTTGTGGATCTTGTCTTCGGCACACATAATCTGTACAAATTTGCCGAGCTTTTATACCGGTGTTATACGGAAAAAGGCATGCTGGTAGATATCTGGGAGGATACGGACCAGATCGTGGAGGATCTGCCGGTGGAGAGAAAATATCCGTTTAAGTCCGGCGTGAATATCATGTTCGGCTGCAATAATTTCTGCAGCTACTGTATCGTGCCCTATGTGCGGGGGCGGGAGCGTTCGAGAGCCCCCGAGGAGATCCTGCAGGAGGTCAGAAATCTTGCGGCGGACGGCGTAAAAGAGGTCATGCTGCTCGGCCAGAACGTCAATTCCTACGGAAAAGAACCGAAGGGCACGGAATTTATGACTTTTCCGGAATTGCTCCGGGAGGTGGAAAAGATCGATGGGATCGAGCGGATCCGTTTTATGACCTCCCATCCGAAGGACTTATCCGATGAACTGATACAGGTGATGAAAGAATCGAAAAAAATCTGCCGGCATCTGCATCTGCCGCTGCAGTCCGGTTCCACAAAGATCCTTCAGAAGATGAACCGGCGTTACACAAAGGAATCCTACCTGGCGCTGGCGGAAAAGATCCGGCGGGAGATGCCGGATATTTCCCTGACGACGGATATCATTGTCGGTTTTCCGGGAGAGACGAAGGAGGATGTGGACGATACGATAGATGTGATCCGGAAAGTGCAGTTTGACAATGCCTTTACCTTTGTGTACTCGAAAAGGACAGGCACGCCGGCTGCCGCCATGGAACAGGTGCCGGAAGACGAAGTGCGGGAAAATTTCGACAGGGTGCTCGCCTGTGTGCAGGAGACGGCGAGAGCGCGCGTAAAGCGGTTTGAAGGGCAGACGCTCCCTGTTCTGGTGGAGGAGGTCAACGAGCAGGACGCTTCTTTGGTGACAGGAAGGCTGTCTGGCAATACGGTGGTGCATTTTGCCGGGGACAGTTCCCTGATCGGCCAGATCGTGGATGTGAAGCTCAAGAGATGTGAGGGATTTTATTATATCGGCGAACCGATGTTATTAAACACCGGACGCCGGTTTGCAGGCTGATTCAGAGGAGGAAACATGGCTGAAAATGCTAAAGAACTGACAGAGAAAGAATTATCGGAACTGACGCCGATGATGCAGCATTATCTGCAGACAAAGGATCAGTATCCGGGCTGTATTTTGTTTTACAGGCTGGGCGATTTTTATGAGATGTTTTTCGAGGACGCGGTCACCGTGTCGCGGGAGCTGGAGATCACGCTGACGGGGAAGAGCTGCGGCCTTGAGGAGCGGGCGCCTATGTGCGGCGTGCCCTACCACGCGGTGGACACCTATCTGAACAGGCTGATCGAGAAGGGCTACAAGGTGGCGATCTGTGAGCAGGTGGAGGATCCGAAGCTGGCGAAGGGTATGGTAAAGCGGGAAGTGACGCGGATCGTCACGCCGGGGACAAACCTGAATATCCAGTCCCTGGAGGAATCCCGCAATAATTTCCTGATGAGTATCGCTTATTTTCCCGGCAGGATCGGTGTCTCGGTTGCCGATATCTCTACCGGGGATTACTATGTAACAGAACTGGAAGACAACAATAAACTGCTGGATGAAATCAGCAAATATGCGCCGTCGGAGATCATCTGCAACGATGCGTTTCTGGTTTCCGGCCTTTCCATAGAGGATATGAGGAACCGCCTGCGAATCGCGGTCAATGTGCTGGAAGCCCACTATTACGACGAGGATGGGGCAAAAAAGCAGCTGAAAAAGCATTTCAAAGTGGCAGGACTGACAGGGCTTGGCATTGAGGATTTTCCGGTGGGAATCCTGGCGGCGGGAGCGCTGCTACGGTATCTGTATGAGACGCAGAAATCCTCCATGAGCAACATCACCCACATTTATCCCTATCTGACCAGTAAGTTTATGCTGCTGGATTCCGCCACAAGGAGGAATCTGGAACTGGCGGAAACCCTGCGGGAGAAGCAGAAAAGAGGGTCGCTCCTGTGGGTGCTCGACAAGACAAAGACCGCCATGGGGGCGAGGATGTTGCGCAGTTATATCGAACAGCCGCTGATCGATAAGCAGCAGATCGAAGCGCGGTTAGATGCGGTGGAGGAGCTGACAAAGGACGCTATCAGCAGGGACGAGATCAGAGAGTATCTGAACCCGGTCTACGATCTGGAGCGGCTCCTCGGAAAGATCAGCTACCAGTCCGCCAATCCAAGAGACCTGATCGCTTTCCGGAATTCCCTCGGCATGATGAAACCGATCAAAACAGTGCTGGAGTCTTTTCAGAAAGAGCTGCTCAAGGAGATCCGGGAGGAGATCGATCCGTTGGAGGATCTGTTTTCCCTGATCGACGCGGCGATAGAGGAAGATCCGCCGATCCTTGTGCGGGAGGGCGGCATCATCAAGGACGGGTTCGACGAGACCATAGATTCCCTGCGCAAAGCGAAAACGGAGGGGAAGAACTGGCTGGCGGCGCTGGAGGAGGAGGACAGGAACCGTACCGGTATTAAAAATCTGAAGATCAAATATAATAAAGTGTTCGGTTATTATTTTGAGGTGACCAATTCCTTCAGAAATCTGGTGCCGGAAGATTATGTGCGCAAGCAGACGCTGGCAAATGCGGAACGTTATACCACCCCCCGGCTGAAGGAGCTGGAGGATACGATACTGAATGCGGAGGATAAACTTTCCACGCTGGAATATGACCTGTTCTGTAAGATACGGGATACCATCGGCGGGGAGATCGAGCGGATCCAAAAGACGGCAAAAGCTGTGGCAAGGCTGGATGTATTCGCCTCGCTCTCCCTTGTGTCGGAACGGTATCACTATGTGCGGCCCGAGATCAATGAAAAGGGGCTGATTCATATCAAGGATGGGCGGCATCCGGTGGTGGAGCAGGTGATGGGAAATGACATGTTTGTCACAAACGATACCTATCTGGACAATGACAAGCGGCTGATCGCCGTGATCACCGGTCCTAATATGGCGGGAAAATCCACCTATATGCGGCAGACGGCGCTGATCGTGCTGATGGCGCAGATCGGCAGTTTTGTTCCCGCGAAATCTGCGCAGATCGGGCTGGTGGACCGGATCTTTACAAGGGTCGGGGCATCCGACGATCTGGCGAGCGGCCAGAGTACCTTTATGGTGGAGATGAACGAGGTGGCGAATATTCTGCGGAACGCCACAAAGAACAGCCTGCTCATCCTGGACGAGATCGGCAGGGGGACGTCCACCTTCGACGGGCTGTCCATCGCCTGGGCGGTGATCGAACATATCAGCAACCGAAAGCTTCTCGGCGCAAAGACACTTTTTGCAACGCACTATCACGAATTGACGGAGCTGGAGGGAAAGATCAACAATGTCAATAACTACTGTATTGCCGTGAAAGAGAAGGGGGACGACATCGTGTTCCTTCGAAAGATCATCAAGGGCGGCGCGGATAAGAGCTACGGCATCCAGGTGGCGAAGCTGGCGGGCGTGCCGGATATGGTGATCGACCGGGCGAAGGAGATCGCGGCGCAGCTCGACGAGAATGATATCACCGAGAAGGTGCAGAGCATCGCGGTGGATACAAAGACGGACAATAAGAAGATGCAGACCTATGATGAGGTGGATCTGCAGCAGTTCTCGCTCTTTGATACGGTGAAGGACGAGGATGTACTGCAGGAACTGATGGAGGCGGATGTGATGAACATGACGCCGGTGGATGCGATGAACACGCTGTACCGGCTGCAGAGTAAGCTGAAGAATCGGTGGAAATAGTACCACCGGACGCCGGGATAGAAATTTAGAACAGAAATGGAGGATTAGTATAATGAAGTATGATTACGATGTATTAATTATAGGCGCGGGACCGGGCGGGATCTTCTCGGCTTATGAGCTGACACAGAAGAAACCGGAGTGGAAGATTGCGGTGCTGGAGGCGGGGAATCCGCTGGACAAGAGGAAATGTCCGATCGACGGAGATAAGGTGAAAAATTGTATCGGCTGCAAGACTTGCGCGATCATGAACGGCTTTGGCGGGGCGGGGGCTTTTTCAGACGGGAAATACAATATCACCAACGAATTTGGCGGAACGCTCCATGAGTATATCGGCAAGCCAAAGGCGATAGAGCTGATGGAGTATGTGGACGGCATCAATGTATCTTATGGCGGTTATAAGACCAAGTTGTATTCCACGGCAAATACGCAGTTTAAAAGGCTCTGCCTGCAGAACAACCTGCATCTTCTGGACGCTTCCGTGCGTCATCTGGGCACGGATATCAACTTTGAAGTGCTGGAAAATATATACAATGAGCTGAAGGAGAAAATAGATTTTCATTTTCTGACGCCGGTGCGCAGCATAAAGCTTTTGGACGGCGGCTATGAGGCGGTGACGGACGATACTTCCTTTACGGGTGAGAAGTGCATTATTTCCGTGGGGAGGAGCGGCAGCAAGTGGATGGAAAAGGTCTGCGATGAACTGCAGATTCCGACGCTGTCCAATCGCGTGGATATCGGCGTCCGCGTGGAACTTCCGGCGGAGATCTTTGCGCCGATCACGGATGAACTCTACGAGAGCAAGATCGTCTATAAGACGGAAAAATATCAGGATAAGGTGCGGACGTTCTGCATGAATCCGAAGGGTGCCGTGGTGAACGAAAACACCAACGGGATCGTCACCGTGAACGGGCACAGCTATGAGGATCCGGCGCTGCAGACGGAAAACACCAATTTTGCCCTGTTGGTATCCAAGCATTTTACGGAGCCCTTCAAGGACAGCAACGGTTACGGGGAGAGCATCGCAAGGCTTTCCAATATGCTGGGAGGCGGCGTGATCATGCAACGGTTCGGGGATCTGATCCGCGGGCAGAGAAGCACGGAAAAACGTCTCTCCAAATCTTTCCTGACGCCCACTCTGGCGGCGGTGCCAGGAGACTTAAGCCTTGTGATGCCAAAGAGGATTTTAGACGGCATCATTGAGATGATCTATGCGCTCGACAAGATCGCGCCGGGCACGGCGAACGACGACACCCTGCTCTACGGCGTGGAAGTAAAGTTTTATAACATGGAAGTAGCACTTGACAAGAATCTGGAGACCCTGCACAAAGGGCTGTTTGTGATCGGGGACGGCAGCGGCGTCACGCACTCGCTGTCCCATGCTTCGGCGAGCGGGGTCTATGTGGCGAGGTATCTGGCGGAGACGGCGCAGTAGATGATCTTCCGCGTTTGGGTCAAGGGAGAGCATCACACAGAGGGAGAACGATGGCATCCATTCACATATTAAGTCATGAGACAATCGATAAGATCGCTGCCGGGGAGGTGGTGGAGCGCCCTTCGAGCATCGTGAAGGAACTGGTGGAAAATGCGGTCGACGCAGGGGCGAGCGCGGTCACCGTGGAAATAAAAGACGGCGGCATCAGTTTCATCCGGGTCAGCGACAACGGCGGCGGGATCGAAAAGTCTGAGATCCGCAGGGCGTTCCTGCGCCATGCCACATCCAAGATCCAGGATGCGGATGACCTTATGCGACTACACTCCCTGGGCTTTCGTGGGGAAGCGCTGAGCAGTATTTCCGCTGTCTCCCGGACAGAGATGATCACAAAGACAAAGGAAGAACTGACCGGCGTCCGGCTGAGTATCGAGGGCGGCGAAGAGACGGATTTCGAGGAGGTCGGCGCGCCGGAGGGGACGACGATCATCGTCCGCAACCTGTTTTTCAATGTGCCGGCAAGGCGGAAATTTTTGAAACAGCCCGCCACCGAGGGCGGTTATGTGGCGGACCTGATGGAACATCTGGCGTTAGCGAATCCCCATATCTCTTTTCAGTTTATCCAGAATAATCAGGTGAAGTTTTCCACTGCGGGAAACGGAAATCTGAAACAGACAGTATATAAATTATATGGAAAAGATATGGCGGATGCGCTGATCGAGATAGATAGAAGCGGGGACGGCATCCGGCTTTTCGGCTATCTCGGCAAGCCTTCCTGCAACCGCTCCAACAGAAATTACGAACTTTATTTCCTGAACGGCAGATTTATCAAGAGCAATCTTGTCTCCAAAGCGCTGGAGGAAGGATACAGATCCTATCTGATGCAGCACAAATATCCGTTCTGCGTGCTGATGATGGAGGTGGAGCCTTCGAGAGTGGATGTCAATGTCCATCCGGCAAAGATGGAGGTCCGCTTTACGGAGGAGATGCGCGTTTATGCCTTTCTGGTACAGGCAGTAAAGGAAGTGCTCGACGCCCACGAGATGATACCGGAGATCGCGCTGACAGAGCCCGAAAAGGAGGAGAAAAAGGAAAAAGCGCTGGAACCTTTCCAGAAAGCCAGACAGGATATCCGAGCGGAAAGTATAAAAAGTATCCTGCCCGGGGCAACCGAACCGACGGCGAGACCGAAAGTGACTTCAAAGGATTTCTTTGTGGATTTCGGCGATGACGAGGAGGAGGAAGACCAAGATGATCGAGGGGAGATTTCACCGGAGAAAGGACAGAGGAACTTTGGCGTTTCTGTGGATCAGTTCGGGGAGGCAGGAAGTTCGGAGAAGACATCTGATGCCGTAAATTATTTTGAGAAAGCAGGAAATATTGAGGATATAAAAAATATTGAAGATGCAGAAAATATAAAAGATACAAAAATGATAAAAGATACGGAAAATGCGGAATACACAGAACATACGGGAAAAGAGTCTGAAGGGCAGGCGACGGATCTTCGGTTTGTGGATTTTCAAAAAGTGGCAAACGGCAGAGTATCGGAAGAGAGTGCGGCATATCAGCTCAATGCAGAAAATATAGAGCGTGCCGAAGGCAATTCAGAAATCCTTCCCCCAGCTGATGAGGATCCGGCGATAGTTAAGGCGGAACAGCTAAACCTCTTTGAAGAGAGGATCATCTCCGAAACTTCCCGCAAAAAATTCCGGATTCTGGGACAGGCTTTTGATACATACTGGATTGTCGTCTTTGAGGATAAGCTGCTGATGATCGATCAGCATGCCGCCCATGAAAAAGTAAAGTATGAGCGGATCATGAAGTCGGTTCGGGAGAGCGAGGTATTGTCACAGAACCTCTACCCGCCCCTGGTGCTTTCCTTATCCGGCAGGGAACAGGAAATATTGGACCGCTATCGGGATGCCTTTGTAAAGCTGGGGTTTGAACTGGAGTATTTCGGCGGCAATGAGATCACGGTGCGAAGCGCCCCTGTGGAGTTGTTTGGCAGCACGATAAAGGATATGTTTCTGGAAGTGCTGGACGAACTTTCCGTGACAGGAACGGGGCGTGCGAAAAGCACGGAGGACCGGATCGCGACGATGGCGTGCAAGGCGGCGGTGAAAGGAAACATGAACATGAGCGCAGCGGAGATGGAAGCTTTGCTGGATGAACTGCTGACTTTGGATAATCCGTACTTCTGTCCGCACGGGAGACCGACTATCATTTCCTTTACAAAGCAGGAGTTGGAGAAAAAGTTTAAGCGCATTGTGTGAACTGATTGAATTACCTTTATTTCCGTGGAAAACGAGCCAAACAGACGTGTTCGCATGCATATTTGGCGACTGTCGCAAGGGTGCATACCCGTGTGTCCTCCAGAACACATTTAGCTTTGCTGCGGGGTATTTCACTTATTGTACTATGGAGAAAAATCCGTTATACTGAAGAGGAAACTTTTGTATGACGGATTTTTTCAGTGGGGTGTTCAGATGGGAAGAAATGTAGTTTGTGCTGGGGCTTATTGTGGAACTGCAGGGGAAATACATGGTCACTTCCAATCGTGAGAGCGGGTTCGGGCGGTATGATGTGGTGCTGGAACCCATCGGCAGTCAGGATGACGCCATCATTCTGGAGTTTAAAGTCCAAAATGCAAGAAGAGAGAAAAATCTGGAGGAGACACTGGAGAATGCGCTGAAGCAGATTGAGGACAAAGAATACGCAGCGGCGCTCACGGCAAAGGGAATTCCAAAAGAGCGGATCAGAATGTACGGGTTTGCCTTTGAAGGAAAAAAGGTACTGATCGGTACGCGGCAGACAGAAGGATGATGAAAAATGAATGTTCAGAATCCACACTATAACAGAGAAAAACTTCATACAGAACGCCCGCTTGTCGTCCTGACGGGTCCTACCGCCGTCGGAAAGACAGCCCTCTCCATCGCATTTGCGAAAGCCATAAACGGAGAGATCATATCCGCGGACTCGATGCAGGTTTACAGAGGGATGGACATCGGCTCCGCGAAGATCAGAAAGGAAGAGATGGACGGCGTTCCGCACCATCTGCTGGATATTTTAGAGCCGGACGAGCCGTTTAACGTCATGATCTTTCAGAAGCTTGCGAAAAAGGCAATCGAAGAGATCTATGACAGAGGCAATATTCCGATCCTGACCGGCGGGACGGGTTTCTATATCCAGTCTGTGCTGTACGATATCTCTTTTACGGAGGAAAGTGACACAACTGTCAGAGAACGGCTGGAAAGAGAAGCGGCAGAAAGAGGGGCGGCATATCTTCATGAGAAACTGGCGAAAGTCGATCCGGTGACGGCGGAAAACATCCATGCCAATAATATCAAGAGGGTCATACGGGCGCTGGAATTTTACGAGCTGAACGGCTATCCTTTGTCGCGCCACAATGAGACAGAGCGCCGGAAAAGTTCCCCCTATCTGTTCCGCTATTATGTATTGAACGAGCCGAGAGAACTTCTTTATGAGCGGATCGAAAAGCGGGTGGACCAGATGCTGGCAGATGGACTCGTGGCGGAGGTGGAAGCGCTGAAAGAACGAGGCTGCACCAGAAGCTTGGTCTCCATGCAGGGACTCGGCTACAAGGAGATACTGGACTATCTGGCGGGCGTCTGCACGCTGGAGGAAGCGATCGATACGATCAAAAAAGAGACCAGGCATTTTGCGAAGCGGCAGCTCACATGGTTTCGACGGGAGAAGGAGGTGACATGGGTGGAGAAGGACCGGTTTAAAAATGCGCAGGAACTTCTGACGTTTTTGCTCAAAGACTATAAAAAATATATCGAATCAAAGCTGATATAACCGGGAATATATCCCGGCAGTAAAATGATTTGAATTTACAGGAGGAAGAAATATATGGACCGATTTAAAAAAATATACAGTCAGGGTACTATTAATGTGGTAGAGATATGGGTGGATACTGAAACAGGCGTAAATTACGTGTTTCACAGGAACGGAAATGCCGCAGGCCTTACCGCATTGCTTGATAAGGACGGAAAGCCGGTAGTGACGCTGTAACTTTTCCTTTTGTATGGAAAGTGGACAAAGCGATCATATTCACTACATTTTGAATATCATTTGCCAAAAGTTTTTCTGAAAAAGGATATCAAAATGGCAGGAGAGGAACAGGTGATCATCATGTCAGATCAATTAAAGACTAAGAGGCTGATCTTACGTCCCTGGACAGAAGCGGACGCGGAAAATTTGTACGAATATGCGAAAAACCCGGAAGTTGGCCCGGTCGCGGGCTGGCCTGTACACACCAGCGTGGAAAACAGCCGGGAGGTCATACGGACCGTATTTTCGGAGGAGCATGTGTATGCGGTCTGCCTGAAAGAGGATAATAAAGCGATCGGCTGCGCCGCCATCACGATCGGGAAAAAGAGCAATCTGCATCTGCCTGAGATGGAGGGGGAGATCGGCTACTGGATCGGGGTTCCATTCTGGGGACAGGGGCTAATCCCGGAGGCGGTGAACGAGCTGATCCGCTGCGGATTTGAAGAGTTAAAGCTGGAGAAACTCTGGTGCGGCTATTTTGAGGGAAACAACAAATCAAAGAGAGTGCAGGAAAAATGCGGCTTTCGCTATCATCACACCAATAAAGACATGCACTGGGAATTGATGAATGACATCCGCACGGAACATGTGACCTGCCTCACGAAAGAAGAATGGGCTGCTGGTACTGTTCAGAGATGACAGAGAGTCCGCCCAAATAGGAATATAATTTGGGGTACTGTATTGACAAGTCGGTGAATAGTAGTGGCTTCTCCTAATATAGCTGAATCATTTGCAAAGTCCTTGACATACAATAGCTTCCGATATATTATATAGATTGTCGATATATCGAAAATCTATATAAAAAGGAGATGAACGGAGCGCAGGATATTGATGTTTCGTTCCATAAGTCAAATGAAACAGGAAAAAAAGAAGTATCTGATCGTCTTGCTTGTGGCTGCAGTACTGTTGACCGGAGGATTTTCAGCGTGGTATCTGACAGGCGGCTTCATGCTGCCCGTCACCGGGCAGATCGCCGACGAAGATTACAGGACGGGAACAAAAAGGCTTTACAGACGGGAAGAATATGCCGGCTGGGACAGGGGAACGTTAGCTGAACTTCCCGCGCGTGACGTCAATATGGGCTTTGATGTGAGAAATTATGATATCTCCCGCTTTGATCTGGCGAAAGAGGCGGATCTTCTGGCGGAGGCGACCTTTGATTCCGCCACAGTCTGGCCCAAAGTCCTGCCGGAAGGATTTGATCCGGCTAAGATCATGGAGATCGGGAAAAATCCGGGACTCGGCATCCGGGCGCTGCATGAAAAGGGTATAACCGGAAAGGGCGTCAGCATCGCCATCGTGGATCAGGCGCTGAATCCGGAACATATCGAGTATGCGGATAACCTGATGAACTATGAACTGCTGCACTGCTGTGACAGCGGCGCGCAGATGCACGGCAGCGCTGTGACAAGTATCGCGGTGGGAAAAAGCTGCGGTGTGGCGCCGGACGTGGACGTCTATTATATTGCCTCCACCTTCGGCAGATACAGCGCCGGAGGCATGAAGATAAACTTGAATCATATGGCGGACAGTATCGACCGGATTCTGGAGATCAACACATTTTTGCCAAAGGAAAGAAAGATCCGCGTTATCTCGATTTCAAGAGGATTTACTTCCGAGAGAGGGGCGGATGCGGTTCGCGCCGCCATCGAGCGGGCGAAGGATGCCGGTGTGTTTGTGATCACCACATCCACGGAGGACAATTACGGTTTTTCGCTGATGGGACTCGGAAAAGAAGAACTGGCTGCGGATCCGGATGACATCTCCTCGTACCGCCCAGGAAATTTCTGGAGTGGATCATTCTACAGCGGTGAGATGGCTGACGCGTCTCATATGCTGCTCGTGCCGATGGACGCCAGAACATACGCCTCATGGTATACGGCGGACGGCTATGAATTCGCCTCCTCCGGGGGACTTAGCTGGTCGGTTCCGTGGCTGGCGGGGCTTTACGCACTCTGTGTGCAGGTGAATGATGATCTGACGCCGGAATTGTTTATTCAGAAGGCTTTCGAGACCGGAACGATACAGACTATAGAATATCAGGGGAAATCCTATGAATTGGGAACGATCATAGATCCCGCGGCATTGATAGAAGCGCTGTAGATGCATAAAATTTTGAAAGGCTGCTTGCAAAACAGGCAGCCATGAAAAGGAATAGCTGTCAGCATATATACAGGAAGGAAACAGGCAAATGATACAAAACATACAGAAAAACCAATACTACCAAGATCTGGGGATATCCCCGAACGTCTACCAGTTCTGTCAGGATATCTGGGAATCCCTTGCGGACCGCTTTGAGAAGATCGACGCCGTATCCGAGGCAAACCAGTTGAAGGTACTAAAAGCCTTACAGGAAAATCAGGTATCGGAGGCCTGTATGCTGGGCACCACCGGCTACGGCTACAACGATCTCGGTAGGGATACGCTGGAAAAGGTATACGCCGGCATCTTTCACACGGAGGATGCGCTGGTGCGCCCCCAGATCACCTGCGGCACCCATGCGCTGGCGCTGGCACTGATGAGCAACCTGCGGCCCGGAGATGAACTTTTATCGCCGGTGGGCAAGCCCTACGACACGCTGGAGGAGGTGATCGGTATCCGTCCCTCCAAAGGTTCGCTGGCGGAGTACGGCATCACCTATGCGCAGGTGGATCTGCTGCCGGACGGCGGTTTTGACTATGATGGCATAAAAAAGGCGATAAGCGGACGGACAAAACTCATCACGATACAGCGCTCCAAAGGTTATGCCACAAGGCCGACGCTGTCCGTGGAGCGGATCGGGGAACTGATCGCCTTTGTGAAGGAAATAAAGCCGGACGTGCTCTGCATGGTGGATAACTGTTATGGGGAATTTGTGGAAACCATAGAGCCCACCGATGTGGGAGCGGATATGGCGGTGGGTTCCCTGATCAAAAACCCCGGCGGCGGGCTCGCTCCCATCGGCGGCTATATCGTCGGGAAAAAAGAGTGTGTGGAAAATGCGGCATACCGCCTCACCAGCCCGGGACTCGGCAAGGAGGTGGGCGCCTCCCTCGGCATCCTGAGCGCATTCTACGAAGGGCTGTTTCTCGCGCCGAATGTGACTGCGAGCGCCTTGAAAGGCGCCATATTTGCGGCAAATGTCTATGAAAAGCTGGGCTTTTCCGTGGTGCCCGACAGCAGGGAGGAACGGTATGATATCATTCAGGCGGTGAGTTTCGGAAAACCGGAGGCGCTGATCGCTTTCTGCGAGGGGATCCAGGCGGCTTCCCCGGTGGATTCCCATGTGCGCCCGGAGCCCTGGGACATGCCCGGATACGACGCAAAAGTCATTATGGCGGCGGGAGCGTTTGTCTCCGGTTCCTCCATTGAACTGTCCGCCGACGGGCCCCTAAAAGAGCCCTACGCAGCCTATTTTCAGGGCGGTATCACGTGGCAGCACGCGAAGTTCGGGATCATGCGGTCTGTGCAGTCCCTTGTCGATAAAGGACTGGTTTTATCAAAACTTTAGAATTTATGAGGACAAATTTTGTCTAAAAAAGTGGGGGTTTTTATGTACAGGGATGGAATTTTGTGGTAGTATGTTGTAAGTGCGAAATGTGAGCGCGTGGCGGTATAGTATTCCAGATATTGTAAATACTATAAAAGAATTTCCAGATTTGGGGGAATCCCCGCATAAGGGGAACGGAATGGAAGAGGCCGGATCACAGACCATAGCCCTGCCCGGAGAGTGGAAAGGGAAAGGTGTATGCATTCATACGATATGCTTCCATACGAAGTGGTGAAGGAGTATGGGGCGGAGGAACTGGAAGACGACGAGCTGCTGGCCGTGTTCATCAGGACCGGGACAAAGGAACAGAACGCGGTGAAAGTGGCAAACCGCATTCTGGACAGTTTTCCGGAGAGAAATCTGCTGGGGCTCTGCCATATTCCGTGGAAAGAACTGATGGAGATTCCCGGGATCGGCGAGGTGAAAGCGATCAGGCTGAAATGTCTGGCGGAACTGGCAAGGCGGATCTCCAGGACCGAGGCGAAAAAAGGGCTGCGATTTGACCGGCCCGAAACCGTCTGGCAGTATTATAAAGAAAGCCTGCGGCATAAAGAACAGGAAAAAGTGATCCTGATCATGCTGGATCAGAAACTGCAGCTGATCTGCGACGATACGCTTTCGATCGGAACGGTCAGGGAATCCATTGTCTCACCGAGGGAATTATTTTTGAAAGCACTGCAGCAAAAAGCGGTACAGGTTATGCTGGTGCATAATCACCCCAGCGGAGACCCTTCGCCCAGCCAGGCGGATCTGGAGATCACAAAACGGATCCAAATGCTCGGTGCAATGATGGAGATCCCGCTGGTGGATCATATCATTATCGGAGATAAAACATATTGCAGTCTGCGGGAAAAGGGATATTTTACGGAGTAACGCTTCTGCGTGAAGTGAAAGGAGTACACAGTTTTGGCAAACAATATTTTCGGCATTGATCTGGGGACAAACAATATCAAGATTTATAACAGGGGCGACGATTCTATCATGGTCGAGAAGAATATGATCGCCATCGAAAATAAAAAGAACCTGTTTGCATACGGCGATTCCGCCTATGAGATGTATGAGAAGGCGCCGGGGAATATCCAGATTTCCTATCCCTTATGCAACGGCGTCATCGCGGATATCCATAATATGGAAACGTTAGTCCGTTATTTTATCACCGATCTGTCCAAAGGAACGATCAAACCTGCCGATTTCTATATTGCTGTTCCCACCGATGTGACCGAGGTGGAAAAAAGAGCTTTCTATGACCTGATCCGTGATTCCGGCGTAAAGGCCAAACGTATCATGATCGTGGAAAAAGCGGTTGCCGACGGCCTCGGGCTGGATATCGATGTAAAAAATTCCCAGGGTGTGCTCGTCGTCAACGTGGGATACGATACCACGGAGATTTCCATTCTCTCTCTGGGCGGCATCGTATTAAGCCGCCTGATCAAAGTGGGCGGTCTGAAGTTTGACGATGCCATCCGTGCGGCTGTCCGGAAGGAATTCAGCCTTTTGATCGGCGGGAAGACTGCAGAAAACGTAAAATTCGCGCTGGCGGATCTGGAGAAGGAAGAAAAGGGCGCCCAGGTGTTCGGCAGGGATATTGTGACAGGGCTCCCCGTAGAACGCGAGATCCCAACCAGCCTTGTGGACACCTGCCTCACCGAGAATTTCAATATGATCATAGACAATGTGAAAGTCATTCTGGAGAGAACGCCGCCTGAACTGGCTGCGGACATCTACCGGCACGGTATCTACCTGACCGGCGGCGCGTCGCAGGTAAACCATCTGGCAGAACTGATCAGTCTCGGGACCGGCCTGAAAGTCAACGTGGCGGCAGAACCGATGAACAGCGTGGTTCTCGGCCTTGCAAAGATCATCAAGGATGACAACTATAAATCCGTAGCATATTCTATCGAAGGAATGAGCAAATGAGTCCAGTAGTAAGACCAAAAGGAGAAAAATTTACATTACCCAGTAAATATCTCCTTTTTATTTTAACAATCCTGTGTACAGGGCTGATGATCCTCACCTTTACGACTTCGGCGCTGAGCACGCCCCTGTCCTATGCGGCGGGCTTTCTTGTAGTACCCTTTGAGAAGGGTATTGCCAAAGTCGGCAGCTATTTAAACGAGCGGACGGAGATGCTGCAGGAGATTCAGAATTTAATAGAAGAGAACGAATCGCTCAAACAGCAGGTGGTGGACCTGACCAACGAAAATATCGCCCTGCAGCAGGACCGTTTTGAACTGACAAACCTGCGCCAGCTCTATCAGCTGGATGCGGAGTACGCCGATTACGAAAAGATCGGCGCGCGGGTGATCTCCAAAGACAGCGGCAACTGGTACCATTCCTTTGTCATAGATAAAGGGACTGACGACGGGGTGGAGGAAAATATGAATGTGATAGCAGGAGCCGGGCTGGTAGGAAGAGTGACCTCCACGGGCAAGAACTGGGCGAAGGTGACGACGATCATCAGCGACAATGTCAGCGTCAGCGGCACGGTGCTCTCCACATCCGACAACCTTGTCATCACCGGCAATCTGGAAACCTATGCGGAGGGGCTGATCGAATTCGGCAAACTGATCGATGAGAAAAACCAGGTGGTGGAAGGGGACAAGCTCGTGACGTCCAATATCAGCGATCATTATCTGCCGGGGATTCTGATCGGTTACATATCCAGTCTGGATACGGATTCCAACAATCTGACCAAATCCGGTTATGTGACGCCGGCGGTGGATTTTTCCCATCTGGAAGAGGTTTTGGTGATCCTGGAACAGAAACAGACGATCGAGGAATAGATGCGTAAAAAATTATTGACAGTTTTATTCATATTTATCATGTTTTTCTGCTTTTTACTGCAGTGCACGATGTTTAAAAAGCTGAGCTTCGGCGGCATCAGCCCTAACCTGCTGATCATCACCACGACCTCCGTAGGCTTCATGCGCGGGGAAAAACAGGGATTGATAGCGGGATTTATCAGCGGGCTGTTCATCGATATCTTTTTCGGTGATGTGATAGGACTATATGCGCTGCTTTATATGTACATCGGTTTTTTAAACGGAAAGTTCAGCAGGATCTTTTATCCGGAGGATATCAAGCTTCCGCTGGCACTGATCACTTTAAGCGATCTTTCCTACGGCATGGTGTGCTATATTATTTTGTTTTTGCTGCGCGGCAGGCTTAATTTCCCTTATTTCTTTTTCCATATCATCCTGCCCGAAACAGTATATACGATTGTGATGAGCATTATTCTTTATCCTATTTTACTGTATTTTTACAAACGGTTGAATGTGGATGAAAACAGGAGTGAGACAGACTTTGTTTGATAGAATAAAAGATAAGATACTGAATATGGTGCTTTCCCGGGAATTTTTACTGATCCTTGCGATATTCTTCTGCGGCGGCGTTCTGATCCACAGGCTTTTTACACTGCAGATCGTAAACGGGGCTTCCTATCTGGAAAACTTTCAGCTTACTATAAGAAAAGAACGTTCCATCCCGGCGACCCGGGGCAATATCTATGACAGGAACGGCAGGCTTCTCGCCTATAATGAGCTCGCTTATTCTGTAACGATCGAAGATGTGTACGAATCGGGCCGGACCAAAAACCGGGATATCAATGAGACGATCCGCAAAGTGATCCATATGATAGAGGAGAGCGGCGATGAGGTGACGAGCGATTTTGATATTTATCTGGATTCCTCCGGCAATTATCAGTACAGCGTAAGCGACAACGCGCTGCTGCGTTTTTTGGGGGATGTATACGGGAAGGCCGATGTCAATAAGCTCGAGTACAAGGAAAAGACCGCGTCACCGGATGAGACGATCGCCTATCTGTGCAGTTCGGACAGATACGGCGTAGGTACTTACACGGAGACCGAAGACGGCACGATAGAGTTTACGCCCTGCGAGGGATTTACCAAAGATGAGATCCTGAAGATCCTGACGATCCGTTTTGCGCTTTCGGCCAACAGTTATCAGAAGTATATCGCGACGACGATCGCCACCGACGTCAACGAAAAGACAGTGGCTGTCGTCAGTGAAAATATACAGTATCTGGACGGTGTCAGCATTGCGGAAGATACGGTCCGGAAATATGTGAACAGTGTATATTTCAGCCATATCATCGGCTATACCGGAAAGATCCCGTCCGAGCGGCTTGCGGAATATACGGAGAGGGATTCCACTTACGCCCTGAATGACCAGGTTGGCGTGGCGGGGATCGAAGCTTCTATGGAGGATGTCCTGCGGGGAAAAAAGGGTTCCGAGGTGATCTATGTGGATAATTTCGGTAAGGTGATCGAATCGACAGACTATGTGGAGTCCATTGCTGGAAACGATATTTACCTGACCCTTGATACAGAGCTGCAGTCCGCGGCCTATAACATCCTGGAGCAGAAGATCGCCGGTATTCTGGTTTCCCGTATCCAGAATATCAAAGAATATGTCCCGGCGGAAAACGCAGGCAGTTCAAAGATCATGATCGCGATCTATGACGTATATAATGCGCTGATCGAAAACAGTATCATAGATGTTTCGCATTTTTCGGAAAAAAATGCCCGGGAGACGGAAAAGGCGGTTGCTGAAAAATATAAGATACAGCAGGCGGAAGTTCTGGAGAAGCTTCGGGATGAGCTCCTTGTCACAAAAACGCCTTATGACCAGCTTACGACCGAGTATCAGGTGTACATGCTGTATATCGTAACGCTTCTGGGAGATAACAATATCCTGCTGAAAAGCGAGATCGATGAGACGGATGAGATTTATCTGGCCTGGCGGCAGGATGAAAACATTCCGCTTGAGCAGTATCTGCGGCATTGCATCGCCGAACGGTGGATCGATGTGACAAAACTCGATCTGGAAAACGATTATGCTGATTCCGGGGAAATTTACAGAACGCTTGTCGATTATATCTTAAAAAAACTGGAGACAGACGCCACTTTTGAAAAACGGATCTATCGCTACATGATCAAAAACGATGTTGTGAGCGGCAGGGAGATCTGTCAGATCCTCTGCGAGCAGAAGATCGTGGAAGTGGATTCTGATGTGGAAAGCCGGCTGTTTAACGGAAATATCACGGCCTATCAGTTTATGCTTGACAGGATCAAGGATCTGGACATCACACCGGCCCAGCTGGCGCTGGAGCCCTGTTCCGGTTCCATGGTAGTGACAGATGTAGGTACCGGAGATACGCTGGCGCTGGTTTCCTATCCGGGATATGATACAAACCGGCTCGCCAATTCCATAGATGCGGAATACTACGCGAAGCTCATGAATGACGAAGCCCGACCCATGTACAGCCGGGCGACGCAGGAGCGGACGGCGCCGGGTTCTACCTACAAGATGGTCTCCGCCACGGCGGGGCTGATGGAAGGCGTCATCACCACCACGACTTCCCTGGGGTGCAAGGGACCTTTCGACAAGATCAGTCCGCCGCCTCACTGTCATATTTACCCGGGCGCGCACGGCATGCTGAATGTGAGCGGCGCCATACAGCGTTCCTGCAACAATTTCTTTTATGAAGTGGGATACAGGCTGGGATCCGCAGGGGATTCCTACAACAGCGAGCGGGGTACCGACATGCTGGCAAAATATGCGGATATGTACGGACTTTCCGAGACTTCCGGTCTGGAACTGGAAGAATCCGATCCCAAGCTGTCCACGGAGGACGCCGTGCGTTCCGCCATCGGACAGGGCAACAACAACTACACCACGGCACAGCTCGCGCGCTATGTGACCGCGGTCGCCAACAGCGGCACCTGCTATGACCTGACGCTGATCGACAAGATCACGGATAAAAACGGCTCTTTGCTGGAAGATCGGAGCGCCAATGTCCGCAACAGGATCGAGATGGATCAAAGTTACTGGGATGCGATCCATGCGGGGATGCGCGGCGTTGTGGAAAACATGGCTTACTACGGGGATGTAGGCGTCAATGTGGCCGGAAAGACAGGTACCGCGGAGCAGTCTGAAAGACATCCGAACCACGCCCTGTTTGTCAGCTACGCACCCTATGAAGATCCGGAGATATCCGTCACGGTGCGTATTGCGAACGGTTATTCATCATCCTACGCCGCGCAGACGGCAAAGGACTTTTATGTATATTATTTCAAACTGGACGACGAGGAAAATATCCTGACAGGCCAGGCTGCGGATAATATCAGAAATACCGCGATTCAGAGTGACTGATATCTGCCGTTTTCTGAATATATAAGGGGGATACAAATGAGGGAGCGTTCTTTTACATTAAAGAGTTACCGAAAGGGCCTGGCGCTTCATATCAAACCGGATGCGGAGATGGAAACACTTCTGGCAGAGCTGAAAGAAAAATTCCAGAGCTCTAAGGCATTTTTTGGAAATATGCAGGTAGGGCTGGCTCTTTCCGGAAAGGAACTGGCACAGGAAGAAGAAGATGCCATTTTGGATGTGATAGAAGAGAATTCCGATCTGCAGGTCGTCTGTCTGATCGGTGAGGATGAAAGGATCCAGTACCTGTTGGACGAGGCTTTTGAAGAAAATATGCCGCAGGATGAACCGGGACTGGACGGCCAGTTTTACCGCGGAACGCTGAAAAAAGGCCAGAGCCTTGAGACGGAGCATTCCGTCATCATATTGGGAGACGTAAATCCGGGGGCAAAAGTCTTTTCCCGCAAGGATGTTATCGTATTAGGCTCGCTTTTCGGGGAAGTGCAAGCCGGGGTCGGCGCTGAAGATGAGGACAGCCACTTTGTATGTGCCCTTGAATTCTCGCCCGAGAAGCTGAAAATAGGCTCCCACAAATATAAAAAGAAACCGGAGAAACGATTGTGGCCGGATTCTTATAAAAAATCACCAAAGATGGCAGCCCTGCAGGGGGATGAGATCATCGTAAAACCTGTCACAAAAGAATTGCTGGGCCAGATCACCGTCAGCAGCAGTGACCAAAGTGGTCAATGGGGCTGACTGGATGAGTCAATAAAAATGGGACATAATGGCCCGGAGGACGACAAGATCACGGGAAATTTTATCGCCGAGGCGGTGAAGTACAGAAAGTGAGGTAGAGCGTATATGTGTGAAGTAATTGTCGTCACGTCAGGAAAAGGCGGTGTTGGGAAGACCACAACATGCGCAAACGTAGGAACAGGTCTTGCAAAACTGGGAAAGAAGGTACTGCTGATCGATACGGATATCGGTCTTCGGAATCTGGACGTGGTCATGGGACTGGAAAACCGGATCGTCTATAATCTGGTGGATGTCGCAGAGGGAAAATGCCGCGCGAAACAGGCTATGATCAAAGATAAACGCCATCCGGGCCTATGTCTTTTGCCTTCTGCCCAGACAAGGGATAAATCCGCAGTAAAACCGGAACAGATGGTAAAGCTGATCGATCAGCTGAAAGGTCAGTTTGATTACATCATTCTGGACTGTCCTGCGGGAATTGAACAGGGCTTTAAGAATGCCATTGCCGGGGCCAACAGGGCGCTCGTTGTCACAACGCCGGAGGTTTCCGCCATCAGGGATGCCGACAGGATCATCGGCCTTCTGGAGGCGAACTGTTTTGAAAAGATCGATCTTGTGATCAACAGGCTCCGTTATGATCTGGTAAAGCGGGGGGATATGATGTCCTCGGCGGATGTGGTCGATATATTGTCCATACCTTTGATCGGCATCGTGCCGGATGATGAAAGTGTAGTGATCTCCACGAACCAGGGGGAACCCGTTGTCGGGAATTTCACGCTGGCGGGAGAGGCTTACCGGAATATCTGTCACAGGGTTTTGGGGGAGGAAGTGCCTTTTATCGAATTTGAAAAGGGATTTTCTTTCTGGACTAAGGTGACCGGGATATTCCGGAGAAATTAAAGGAGGGGGATTTATATGAAGCTGCATCGGTTTTTTCAGAAAAAAACTTCCGGCAATATAGCGAAGGACAGGCTGAAGATCCTGCTCATCTCGGACAGGGTAAACTGTTCGCCGGAAATGATGAATATGATAAAAAATGATATCGCAGGCGTGATATCGCGTTACATGAAGATAGATGAGGAAAGCATGGAAGTCCAGATCACCAAGAAAAACAGCAAAGGGGCAAGAAAATCGCCGTTTTTGTATGTGAATATCCCGATCCTGGATCTGTCCTCCGCACCTCACAAGTGAAATACCCTACAGCAAGGAAGATGATCTATGTTTAAAAAATACGGGATCCGCGGTTTTATCAGGGATTATGATTTTAAATTGATATTTTTAGTGGTTTCCCTGACTGCGCTTGGCATTTTCGCGATCGGAAGTGCCAGCCAGTCAGTGCAGGGAAGGCAGATTATGGGCATGGCATTGGGGGTTTTCCTGATGCTGATAGTCTCCTTTGTGGACTATCACTTCGTATTAAAATTTTACCAGCTTATCTATATTGTCACCATCGTTTTACTCGGACTGGTGTTAAGCCCCCTGGGCGATGATGCCGGAGGAGCGAGAAGATGGCTTCTGATAGGAACTTTTCGCTTTCAACCTTCAGAACTGGCTAAAATTTTGTTGATTTTATTCTTTGCACAGTTTATTATGTTAAATAGGGGGAGATTAAACAACTTTGGTATCATCCTGTTATCCCTGCTGCTGATCGCCATACCGATGCTGCCGGTCGTATTGGAGGATCTGTCGACGACGATCATGATCGCGGTCATTTTCTGCGTTATGATGTATCTCGGGGGATTAAGTTATAAACTGATTTTGGCAGTCTTTGCCATTATGGTCCCGGTATCGGTCATCTTTTTGACGATAGTCATTCAGCCGGATCAGAAGATATTGCAGGACTATCAGCAGAAACGTATTCTTGCCTGGCTTTACCCAGAAGAATATAAAGATGCGGAAGCATATCAGCAGAATAATTCCATGATGGCGATCGGTTCGGGCCAGCTTCTTGGAAAAGGTTATAACAACAACGAAATCAGTTCCGTAAAAAACGGAAATTTTATTTCGGAGGCCCAGACGGATTTTATTTTTGCTGTTATAGGAGAAGAGTGGGGATTTTTAGGAAGTTGTGTGATCATCATCCTTGAGTTCCTGATCGCACTGGAATGTGCCCTGATCGGATGGAAAGCCAGGGATATGGCGGGGCATGTGATAGCCGGCGGAATGGCCGGCCTGGTTTGTTTTCAAAGTTTTATCAATATAGGGGTTGCAACCGGGCTGATTCCCAATACAGGTCTTCCGCTGCCGTTCGTCAGTTACGGACTTACTTCCCTTGTCAGTATGTATCTGGGAATGGGGTTTGTCCTTAACGTAAGATGGGTAAGCCGCAGAGCAAGGAACGACTAAAATGTTGCCAATTGACAGAAAGTTATTACATTAAAGAAGAGGTGAGAAGGAATTATGAACATTGCATTGATTGCGCACGATGCAAAGAAAAAGCTGATGCAGAACTTCTGCATTGCTTACAGGGGTATTTTGAGCAAAAATGATCTGTTTGCCACAGGAACGACAGGCAGGCTGATCGAAGAGGTGACAAACCTGAATGTACACAAATATCTGGCGGGCCATCTGGGGGGAGAACAGCAGATGGGGGCCGATATTGAGCACAATCAAATCGATCTGGTTATTTTCTTACGGGACCCGCTCACATCGAAGTCCCACGAGCCGGATGTGAATAATGTTGTCAAGCTGTGCGACACGCACAATATCCCGCTTGCCACAAACCTCGCATCGGCGGAACTTTTAGTAAAGGCACTTGACAGAGGAGACTTGGAGTGGCGTGAAATGTACAAGTAAGATTGCGGGCAGGGCTTACAATGCGGGATCTGCTTTTCAAATTCGAATAACACGAAAGAATATGACAGCAGTCTGTATCTGTTTCTGTCTGCTTTTCCTGACCGGCTGCGGAAACAGCAGCTATGCGATGCCCTATGACGCATATTCTGCAAACAGCAGCTTTACTGTTCTCAGTGCTGATCAGGCGGGGCGGGCAGGAACTTTTGCTGCCGATCTGTGTATCGCCAATGAGAACTACAATGAGGACGCTGTCGATATGTCGGAGGCGGAGGCGGCGGGATTGTTTTCGCTTGCAGACAGGCAGACGTTATATGCTAAAAATGTCCACGAACAGCTTTACCCGGCTTCGATCACCAAAGTGATGACGGCTCTGGTCGCCTTAAAAAACGGAAACCGGGAGGATATGCTGACAGCTTCCTCCAATGTCACGATCACGGAATCCGGCGCGACGCTCTGCGGCCTGAAACCGGGTGATCAGATGACGCTGGATCAGGCCCTGCGCATTCTCCTTATCCAATCGGCGAACGATGTGGCGATCATGATAGCGGAACAGTATGGGGGTACCGCGGAGCATTTTTGCGAGATGATGAATGAGGAAGCGAGGTCTATCGGCGCGACAAACTGTAATTTCGCCAACCCGAACGGCCTGACTGACGAAAGCCATTATGTGACGGCGTACGATCTGTATCTGATCTTTAACGAGGCATGCAAATACGAACTCTTTAAGGAGATCATCGGCATGTCCTCCTATAAGACGGTCTATTATGATGCAAACGGCGGGGAGATCAGTTTTGACAAGCCTTCCACCAACTGGTACTTTAACGGGGAGGCTGCGGCGCCCGTGGGGATCACCGTGCTCGGAGGAAAGACCGGCACCACAAGCGCGGCAAGGAACTGTCTTGTTTTGTTATCCAGCGATACATCGGGAAAATCCTATATTTCCGTTATCCTGAAATCTCCGGAACGTGCGGTCATGTATGCGGAAATGACAGACCTTTTGGGCATCATCCAAAAATAAACATAATACTTATTGTTTTTTTCAGTAAAATAACTTATAATGGAAACAGAATTTAGGCCAGGCTGTGTAAATGGGAGAACAGCCTTCGTTTATACAGGGTACTAAAACTACTTACATCAGGAGGTTTTTTTAATGATTCAGTTAATCGTAGGAAGAAAAGGAAAAGGGAAAACAAAACAATTGCTGGATAAAGTAAATACCGAGATAAAGACAGTTTCCGGCAACATTGCTTATCTGGATAAGAGTACAAAGCATATGTTTGAACTTAATAATAAAGTAAGGCTGATCGATGTATCCGAGTATATGGTTTCCGATGCGGATGAGTTTATCGGTTTTATCTGCGGGATCATTTCCCAGGATCATGATCTCGAACAGATGTATTTTGACAGTTTTTTAAATATTGCCTGCCTTGAGGGAATGGATATCGAACCGACTGTAAAAAAACTTGACGCGATCAGCGAAAAATTTGGCGTAAAGCTTATTTTAAGCGTTTCTCTGGATGAGCATGAGTTACCCGAATCTTTGAAATCCAACGTACTGGTGGCATTATAACATAGTGAGCTTTGCTCACATTGCAGGATTTGCTTCGCAAACCCGGTGCAGCCGGCAAAGCCTGTATTGCGGGATTTACATTGCGGATTCTGTATAATGGACGAAGTTTTCTACGCAAGACAATAAAGTAGTTACATAAGCCTCGGAAGACATCCGGGGCTTTTCTATAGCATAGCAAGCAAAGCTTGCATTACGAGATTCACTTCGTGAACTCGGTATTGTGAGCTTCGCTCACGTTGCGAGATTTGCTTTGCAAACTCGAATAGCAGAGAAAGTAAGCTTGCATTGCGGGATTCATTTCGTGAACTCGGTATTGTGAGCTTCGTTTGCATTGCGGGATCTGCTCCGCAAACTCGGCAGGGAGGATATCATTTTGGGTCAGGAAAATCATTCTAATATCAGAAAATACCATAGACCATTAAATGTCAACATAGGTATGATCATTTTCGGGGTGATGTTCATCTACATCATCATCTGTATCATCATGTATATGCAGACGGAGCATCTGAGCGGCTACGAGGTAAAGACGGGTTCCCTTACCGTGAATAACGTATACCGCGGGATCGCGCTCAGGGATGAAACGCTCTATGAGTCCATCGATGCCGGATATGTCTACTATTTTGCGCCGGAGGGCACCCATGTGGCCTGCGGCGATCTGGTATATGCGGTGGATTCTTCCAGCAAGCTGGAGGAGCTGATGAACGAATCCGCGGAGGAGGAGAATCTGTCAAATGCGGATTACAACAATTTAAAGGCGAAGATCGTAAACTACCGCAGTAATTTTGATGAGACGGAGTTTTCCACGGTTTATGATTTTAAATATGATCTCCAGAGCGAGATCGCAAAGCTCAGCAATCGTACCGTGCTCAGCGCAATGAATGAGATGGCAGGCGCTGCGGGCATCAGCAGATGTTACGCGGACAAAGCGGGCGCGGTGGTATTTTCCAGCGACGGCTATGAAGACCTGACGCCCCAGGAGATCACACTGGAGAGTTTTAACGAGGAAAACTATACGAAAAACCAGTTTCTTGCCGCAAACCGTTTCGGCAAAAACGATGCCGTCTATAAACTTGTCTCAAAGGAAGACTGGGAAGTTGTGATCTGTGTGGATTCGGAAGAGAGAGTACAGGAACTTCAGGAAGCGGAATATGTGAAAGTGAAGTTTATGAAGGACCAGTATGAGACCTGGGGAAAAGTGACTGTTTACGGACGCGATGAGGAGGAAGGCATCACTTTTGTGGGATTGGGATTTACCACGTCCATGATCAATTACATCACGGACCGTTTTGTCGATGTGGAACTTGTGCTGGAGGAGGATACCGGATTAAAGATCCCCAATTCAGCCATCGCACAGCGGAATTTCTTCCTGATTGATGAGGATTATATCGTGGAACACGGAAATGACAAAAAACTGGGGGTCATGCGCCAGACATTTACGGAGGATAATGAGATCACCACGGAGTTCGTGGAAACGCCCATCTACAACATGGATGAGCGGGAAGGCGTCTATTATGTGGATGAGAGTGTGCTGAAAGTCGGGGATGTCCTTTACAAGGAGGACTCGGCGGAGACACTCACTGTGAGCAAGCAGGCGTCTTTGACAGGCGTCTACAATATCAACAAGGGATATGCAGACTTTAAGCGCATCATCGTTCTGTATGACAATGAGGAGTACTCCATTGTGGAGTCCAACACGCAGTACGGATTGAGGCCCTATGACTATATCGCACTGGAGGCGTCCACGGTGGTGGCGGATCAGTTTGTGACGGAGAAGAGGCTTAGTGTGAATGGGGATGAATAGGTGTGTGTGATGTGAGTGTGTGGGTGCGGACGCCGTCAGGTGTTTTCATCCCTTTCTCTGCCGCGCTTGCGCTCTGCGAAAAACGCAGCGGATGCTAAGCTCGAAAGTACCTCGCTAAGCACCGGCGTTTTTCGAAGGGCAGTTCAAGGGATGAAAACACCTGACGGCTGGGTATCGATACATGACAAAAGATGAACGGAGGGGGTTATAATGTTTCACATGGTTCGTTCATTCATTTCTCCGATCTGGAAGAAGAATCTACCGCATATTTTTCTTTCTCAGGAGGAGCGGAAAAAAATCGGCGGTACTTTGTTCATTGAGTTTCAATACTGTAATATGAAACCGGGAACGAAAATTCAGGATTTATTGCCGGAAGATGGAATTGATTGTTGGCTGGATGATTCCTTATATGTTTATATAGGTGATATTGATATTTTTATAGTAGAATATGCAGATATCTTTCATTGTGGTATTTATTACAGCGATAACAATCATAAATTGGAGCGCGGCCTGGAGTTATATGGGGCCACCTATTATAGTCCGGATCAGGTGGAGTCGATCACGGCAGAGATTCTTGAAAGCAAAGTGACAGATTATGAAATCTTAATTGACTGGTTAAAAAAGGTAAAGAATTATAACGGCTTTTATATTAGTGGTATTTGATCAGATGTCTTTATGATCGTGGGTGAAAATATGGTGATCGAGGTGGAGTATTATAAAGGAAACACTTTACTGTATGGGAAGAAGATACCTTATAGGGGATTGAAACATCAGATAGATGTAATAGAAAATATTTACGACAGGGAAGAGGATAATTTTGTAGATTTACTATGCCGGATGTATAGCTGGACAGTAGGAGGAGAGGAAGCGGAAGTTGTATATGTCTATGACAGGGATATTGAGAGGATAATCGACAGGGGCATGGCAAAAAAGGCATTCGGTAGATGATTTTACAGTTCGTAGGAAGAAAATCCCTGCAGGTATATCACGCCTGATGAGCCGGAGGAAGAGCATCTGGCGGTATACAAGGGTTGGATGATGAAGCTTTTTACAAGTATCGCGGCGATCTGCTCACAGGAGGGATATGTATCAAGGAATACCTTGATCTGAAGCACTACGGGGAACATACGAACGAATACCGCGTGTTTTATATCAACCACGAGATCGCCACGGTCTGCAGGAATTCCGGGCAGGGAAATTATGCGCCGAAGCCCCCTCAGGAATTGCTCGGAAAATACAGAAATCTGGGCAGTCCCTATTACACGGTGGATTTTGCGGAGCTGTCGGACGGTACATGGAGGATCATGGAGGCGGGCGACGGAGGGGTCTCCGGGCTGTCAGAGGATCAGGACTATGAGCACTATTTCAGAGTACTGCGTCAGTGTTTTAAATAATATGTATAAATTATATATCAGGAGAGATTCAATATGATCAAAGAAAATTTGAGCAGGGTACAGGAAAATATCAGGGCGGCGGCCAGAGAAGCCGGGAGGGATCCGGGGGAGGTCACGCTGATCGCGGTGAGCAAGACGAAGCCGGTATCCATGATCGAGGAGGCTTATGATTGCGGCTGCAGGGATTTCGGGGAGAATAAGGTGCAGGAGCTGTGCGACAAGTACGAGGTTCTGCCAAAGGACATCCGATGGCATCTGATCGGGCATCTGCAGCGCAACAAGGTAAAATATGTGGTGGATAAAGCTTATCTGATCCACAGCGTGGATTCTCTCAGGCTGGCGCAGGAGATCCAGAAAGAGGCGGAGAAAAAGCAGGTACATGTGAACATTCTGATAGAAGTGAACATGGCGCAGGAGGAGAGCAAATTCGGCGTTCTGGCGGGGGAGGCGGAAAATCTGGTCCGTGAGGTTGCAAAGCTGTCCAATGTACATATTCAGGGACTGATGACAATAGCTCCTGTTGTCGAAAAACCGGAGGATAATGCGATTCATTTTGCCAACTTAAAACAATTATCTGTTGACATAAAGGAGAAAAACATTGATAATGTAAATATGAGTGTTCTATCAATGGGGATGACAGGAGATTATGAACAGGCGGTAAAAGACGGTGCTGTTTATGTGAGGGTGGGGACCGGCATCTTCGGGACACGATAAGGAGAGAGTGATTAAATGGGAGTAATGGACAAGTTTTTGAACTATATGAAGCTGAATGATGAAGACGACGGCGGGTACTACGATGATGACTATTATGATGACGATGACGAGGTGGCAGAACCTGCTCCGCGGAGAAGTAAACCGACATTGGTGAAAGATGTTGAACCGGAACCTGAAGAAGAAAAACCTGTAAAGAAGACGGTTCCTAAAATAACGCCGATGAAACAGTCGAGAAGGGTGAGCGCCGGCGGAATGGAAGTCTGTGTCATTAAGCCCACTTCTGTGGAAGACGGCCGGGAAATCACGGAAACCCTGCTGGCAAACAGAACCGTTGTTTTAAATCTGGAAGGGCTGGATATGGAGATCGCCCAGAGGATCATCGATTTTACAAGCGGTTCCTGCTTTGCAATCAGCGGCAATCTGCAGAAGATATCACATTATATTTTTATCATCACGCCGCCCAGCGTGGATATTTCCGGGGATTTCCAGGAGATCATCGGTTCCTCCCTGGATATGCCGATATAATGATCGCATACATAGTTTGAAAAAAGAAGAGAGCATCCTGCAAGATGCCGGAGAGGATGTTTCCGGCCTGCAGGATGTTTTTGCGGAACTGGAAAACAGCATATGCCCATACAGTGCACAAGACGATTTGCAGACGTAAACGGCTGCGAAGCGTCTTCCGCCAACCGTGTACTGTAGGTGCATATGCGGAACTTTATATAGAAGGAGTTGAATATGGCTGAGATAACAAAAGATACAACAGAATATGGGCGGCTTTCCGTTTCCTATCAGAAAAAGCCCTGTTATGACATTGTTTTTGAGCATTCTTTTGAAAAGCTTCCTGAAGAACTTCAGAAATTATTTCCGGAGGAGGACGGGGAAAGCTTATTAAAAAAGAGAAACCTATGCGTGATCACGGACCGCAACGTGGACGCGCTTTTCGGTGCGGAAATAAAGGAACTTTTACAGGGAATTTGTAAAGAGCTTTCTTTTTATGTGTTTTCAGCGGGGGAGGAGCATAAAACGCTGGAAACGGTATCGGACATCTATCGGTTCCTGATTGAAAAAAGGATCACAAGAAAAGATATGTTGATCGCCCTCGGCGGCGGCGTCGTCGGCGATATCACGGGTTTTGCGGCGGCGTCTTACCTGCGGGGAATCGATTTCGTGCAGATCCCGACCACACTTTTGTCCCAGGTGGACAGCTCCATCGGCGGGAAAACAGGGGTGGATTTCGAGCAGTATAAAAATATGGTGGGCGCCTTCCATATGCCCCGTCTTGTCTACACAAACGTCTCGGTATTAAAGGAGCTCGACGAGAGGCAGTTTGCCTCCGGTTTTGCGGAAGTCATGAAGCACGGACTGATCAAAGACCGGAAATATTATGAGTGGCTTCTTGAGAATATCTATGAGATCGATGACAGGGAAGCCGATGTTTTGCAGGAGATGGTATACAGGAGCTGCGTGATCAAAAAGAAAGTGGTGGAGAAAGACCCGACAGAACAGGGGGAGCGGGCACTTCTCAATTTCGGCCATACGATCGGGCACGGTATCGAAAAAGCTAGCAATTTTTCACTGCTGCACGGCGAGTGCATCGCACTCGGCTGTATTGCCGCGGCAGATATTTCGTATAAGCGTCATCTGATCGGGGAGGATGAGTATCTGGAGATCAGGGATATGTTTGTACCTTTCCATCTCCCCATCACATTGCGGGAGATCAGCTTTACGGCGCAGGAAGTGGTAGAAAATACTAAATCTGACAAAAAGAATGCCTCGGGCACCCTTCGGTTTATTTTGCTGGAAAGGCTCGGCAAAGCGGTTATTGAAGAAACGGTAACGGAAAAGGAACTGCTTGAGGCAGTAGAGGATTTGATCATTCATGAAGAAGCGTAAAATAATCATATTGGCCATCGATCTGATCGCTATGGTTCTGCTGACCTGTTTTGACCAGTTCACAAAAAAAATGGCGGTGCTCAACTTAAAAGGGAAGCCGGACATCCCCCTTTTGCCGGATATCCTCACATTACAGTATCTTGAGAACAAAGGGGCGGCTTTCGGCATGCTGCAGAATCAGAAGATATTTTTTATATTTATAGAAGTGCTGATCCTGTTTGTGATCGCTTTTGTACTGATCCGTATACCCTGCCATAAGAAATACAACCTGATGCATGTGATCCTGGTCTTGGTTGCCAGCGGTGCCATCGGCAATATGATCGACCGTGCAGTACAGGATTATGTCGTTGATTTTATCTATTTTGTGCTGATCGACTTCCCGATCTTTAATGTGGCGGATATCTATGTCACCTGTGCGACAGCGGTTTTTGTGTTTGCCATATTGTTTTATTACAAGGAAGAGGATTTTGCTTTTCTCAGCATCAAGCAGAAAATGCTAAGAACGCCAAATTATAAGGACTGACCGGCGGACAGTGCATGAAACGTACTGCCCTTATGTTTGACGGGGAAAAAGAATGGATGAATTTAAGTTTGAAGTGACAGAAGAGAGCAGCGGGGAGCGGATCGATAAATTTATCACAAACTGTATCGATTCGCTGACCCGTTCTTATATTCAGAAGATGATAGCGCAGAAGGGGTGCTTCGTAAACGGAAAACCGGTAAAGGCAAGCTATCGGGTGAAAGATGAGGATGAAGTGGCTTTTTCGCTTCCTGAAAATGTGGAACCGGATATTGCGGCGGAGGATATCCCTCTGGATATCTTATATGAGGACGACGATGTCCTGGTGGTCAACAAGCCGAAACACATGGTCGTACACCCTGCGCCGGGACACTACAGCGGCACTCTTGTCAACGCGGTGATGTACCACTGCAAAGGCAGCCTTTCCGGCATAAACGGCGTCATGCGCCCCGGTATCGTGCACCGCATCGATAAGGATACTTCCGGTTCCCTGATCATCTGTAAAAACGACATGGCGCATAACAGTATTGCCGCGCAGCTAAAAGAGCATTCCGTGGGCCGCATCTACCATGCGGTTGTTTACGGTGTCCTGAAAGAGGATGAGATGACCGTGGATGCGCCGATCGGGAGGGATCCGAAGAACCGCCTGAAGATGGCAGTGGTTCCGGACGGCAAGAGGGCTCTGACTCATATCCGTGTATTGAAGCGTTTTGAGAAATATACTTATATCGCCTGCCGTCTGGAAACCGGCAGGACCCACCAGATCAGAGTGCATATGGCGCATATCGGTTATCCCATTCTGGGGGACGAAGTCTATGCTTCCGGAAGGAAAAGTCCTGTAAAATGTGAGGGGCAGGTTCTCCACGCAAAAGTGATCGGTTTCGTTCATCCGAGGACCAAAAAATATATAGAATTTGACGCACCTCTTCCGGATTATTTCAGACATCTTCTTGAAATTCTCATATAAATTCTGCATATTTATTCAACAAAAAATCAGAAAATAAGGATTTTCAGCAAAAAATGCATTTACCGTGCATTTTTTTGTTGAATTTTTCAATTTAGTGTGCTAAATTAATTACAGTATTTTTTTAGAAAGTTTATAATAATTTAATACCATAGACAGTACAACGGGGTATAAAACAGAATGAAATCAGCTGATTATTTGGACAGACTGCTTCTTCGATATTCAGGTACGTTTGATATTTATCAGCCATATACGATTCTCGGCAGAGAATATCCGGCATACGGATATTTTTTTTCCCACATAGAGAAATACGTGCTTGTCAGGAAAGCGAATATGTGGTCTGCGGACAGTTATGAACATATCCTGTTTGCGAATGAGGAAGAACTGACACTTGCGCATCTGGAGGAATACGGACGGGCGATCAGAGAATATATTGAACCGACACTGATTTTAAAAGGAGAAAAGCTTCCTGAGCCGAACCATATGTATTCCTATATTACGATAGCCGCAGTAGCGGAGAAAGCACTGTCCCCCGAAGTGAAGAGGGCAGTGAAAAAGTTTAAGTTTGAAAAAAGCTATATGCACAGTATCAGAGGTTATTCCCAGGGGCGGATCGCAGCGGCTTCCATGGAAGATGAGTGTGTCTGCCTGAACGGTGCGGGAAGAACCCTCAAAAAACTCTATAAAAGCGTTTTCGAAGAGGTAAAGGCGGGGAAGCCGGGATATCGGGAAGCGCTGGAAAAACAGGGGATCGAAAGCTTTAAGCAGCAGGATCCGAAATGACATCTGCTTATGTGGACGCTCAACGGCGTTTTATATAAGGCTCTAAAAACACTAAAGAGGAGTAAATACTCCCCAAATAAAAATTATAGGAGGGATTAGTGTGAGCGCATTATTATTAATCGTACTTGCCATCGTAATTTTCATAGTGGCTTATCTTACCTATGGACGTTATCTGGCAAAAACCTGGGGTATCGATCCCAGCAGAACGACACCTGCCCATGAACTGGAAGACGGTGTTGACTATGTTCCGGCAAAAACTGCTGTCCTTATGGGACACCATTTTTCATCTATCGCCGGTGCCGGCCCTATCAACGGACCTATTCAGGCAGCATTTTTTGGCTGGGTACCCTGTTTCCTCTGGATTGTGATCGGTGGCATATTCTTCGGCGCAGTTCAGGATTTCAGTTCCATTTTTGTATCCATTCGCCATAAGGGTATGTCCCTCGGCGAGGTGATCGAGGAGAATATCGGCAGAAAAGCGAGAGTGCTGTTTACCGTATTTGCATGGCTGGTACTGCTTCTGGTCATCGCGGCATTTGCGGATATCGTGGCAAATTCCTTTATCGGTGCAAGCCACGGCGGCAGTGCGAGCAACGGTTCCGTTGCTACAGCTTCCCTGTTGTTTATCCCGCTGGCTATCGCATTCGGTTTCCTTGTATACAGGAAAAATGCGCCGATGGTGGTTGCCACGGTGCTGGGCGTCCTGCTCCTTGCAGTGTGCGTGGGACTCGGTCTGGCATTCCCTTTGGATCTGCCCAAGAATTTCTGGATCGCGTTTGTATTTGTCTACATCATGATCGCTTCCGTGGCTCCGGTATGGATCCTGCTGCAGCCGAGAGATTACTTAAGCTCTTTCCTGCTTTATTTCATGATGGCGGCTGCTGTGATCGGCATCATCGGCGCAACGATCATCAATCCTGCGGCCACAACATTCCAGACACCTGCATTTACGGGCTTTTCGGTGGGCGGAAGCTATCTGTTCCCCGTGCTGTTCATCACCATTGCCTGCGGCGCTATTTCCGGTTTCCATTCTCTGATCGGTTCCGGTACAACGTCCAAACAGCTTGATAATGAAAAAGACGCACTGCTGGTCGGTTACGGTTCCATGCTGATCGAATGTGTGCTGGCTGTGATCTCCCTGATCGCTATCGGTACGCTTTCCGCCAACGGCACGCAGGCTGCTGTACAGGAAATGTTGGGACTTGAGGCAATTTCCCCGACAGTCATCTTCGGTACGGCAATCGCCAACTTCTTTGAAGTAATGGGCTTCTCCGCAAATGCGGTAGCGGCGACAAAGACGATCATCATGCTGGCGGTTTCCTGCTTCTGTCTGACATCTTTGGATACAGGTACGAGACTTGGCAGATTTATGTTCCAGGAGCTGTTTGCAACAAGCAAGAGCGGCGAAAAGAACATCCTGTCCAACATGTATATGGCGACAGTGATCACCGCGATCTGCGGCTTTATCCTGTGTCTTGCAGGCTACCAGAAAGTATGGCCGCTGTTCGGTGCGGCAAACCAGCTCGTGGCTGTTCCTGCATTCCTTGCCGCAGCTACTTATCTGAAGAAGATCGGCAGGAAAAACGGCATGCTGTATTTCCCGATCATCTTCATGTCCGCCGCAACGCTCTGTTCACTGGTATTATCCTTCAAGAATAATATCGTTTCCATTATGGAAGGAGCGACAGGCACGGCATTGTTTACATGCATTCTGCAGGATGTGATCATTGTTCCGCTTGTCATCCTGGCTGTCATCCTGATCGTTGAGGGTGCCCAGGTACTGACAGGAAAAAGAAAAGTGTCATAAATTGATCCTGCGATAAAATGGAATCCGCCCTGACAAAACAGTAGATCCCGCAAAGGA
>JAETSN010000096.1 GCA_021769625.1 [Clostridium] symbiosum
ATTCCGGAATTGAATAGCATAACCATAACCAGCCCGGATAAAAATATCCCTGAAGAGCCCTTTGAAAAACGTCGGCACTTAGCGAGGTATTTCACGAGCTTAGTGCCGCTACGCTTTTCACAGAGCGAGAGCGTGGCGATGAAGGGATATTTTTATCCGGGCGTCTGGCTTAGCCAACCAACCAATCCAATCAACTCCCCCCTTTCCGATAATCCCGTATCGATTTCCCGGTATACTTTTTAAAACAGTTACTGAAATAATAAGCGTCCGGGATCCCGACCGCCTCCGCGATCTGATAAGCCTTCAGATCCGTCGTGCGAAGCAGCATAATGGCGCGTTCCATGCGGAGCCTGTTTAAATATTTGGAAAAGCTGAACCCCAGTTCCTTTGTGAAAGTGCGGCTTAAATAGCTGTCGTTCATGTGGAATAGTTCAGCCACGGAGCCGAGAGAAAGGGAGGGGTCCGTCAGGTTTGCCTGAATGTACTGCAGGATTTCCCATAGGGCGGACTTGCTCTTGTTTGTCCTGCACTCGGCGATCTGGGTGGCAAGGAGGGTCAAAAAGGAGCCGGTCTTGTTTCGGAGATTCAGGCTGGAAGGCTCCAACAGGATCCGGATAAAGGAATTGCCGGGATCGGAGAGCAGATCGTCCAGAGGGATGCCGATATCATTTGCCACATTGACGGCGGAGGACAACAGCGTCATGGACAGAATGCGGGCATGTTCCAGCGAGAGCAGGCTGCCGTCCGGCGCCAGATAGAGGGAGGGGAGCAATTTCTGGACGGAATCGGGAAGCCCCGCCTTGATATAAAATTTGATGTCTTCCAACTGCGCCGGGGAGGAAGTCCAGCCCGTATTTTGCACATGGAGGTCATTCTGATAGATGACGATGGGCTGGTTGGGCATATACCGGCTGAATTTCAGGGATTCCAGCGCTTCCCTGAAGGAGGTTTCCGCCTGATAAAAGTTGTCATAGTGATTGCCGATGCCGAATAGGATATCGTTGCCTGAAGTCTGGGAAATACTGCGTTTTAACTGTTCGCATAAAGACACCACCTGCACATCCGGCGAATACGTCAGGAGCACCAGATGGTGGTTGTTGTCCGCAAAGATTTCCACATCCCTGTTCCCCTCCAGATTTTTCTTGATAAATTCCAGATTTTTCATATCCTGCAGCAGGCGTTCTTCCTCCGTCAGGTCGCCGGCATAGGAGGCGTGGGATTCGAGAAGCGTCACCTGGATGTAGGAGGGAATGCCCTCGGGGAAATAGTAGGAGATCTGCTGTTCCGTGGAAGCCGAACGCGTACTGTTTTCGCAGAATTCCAGCAGGAACCTCTCCCGCAGAATGGCATAATTTTTCTTCAGTATCTTCTTCAGATGGTCAAATTCAAACCATTGCTGTTTTTCGTTTTCGATCTGCTCCCGCAGTTTTAAAAGCGTGGATACCAGATCGCTGCGGTTGATCGGCTTTAACAGGAAATGGGAGACGCCCAAAGAGATACACTGATGGGCATAATCAAAATCTTTGAATGCCGTGGTGATGACGATCTTGATATGGGGATATTTTCTGGTCACGATATTGCTGAGTTCCATGCCGTCCATATAGGGCATTTTGATATCGGTAAAGAGGATATCGGGAAGCTGTTCCTCCATAGCCGAGAGCGCGTCCTGTCCTGAGACGGCTTCCGCAATGATCTCCATATTCATCGCATGCCAGTCAGCGCCGGTGATCAGCATTTTGCGCGCCAGTTCTTCGTCATCTACGATCATAACTTTGAGGGTTGAGCTGTTCATATTGTTTCTCCGATCTGTCAAATATTGTAATGAAGGAAAGAGCAGGTATGCCCACGGGCTTGGCCGTAAATGCAGTTCAGCAAATGCTGCGCTTGTTCGGAGCCGAACCGTTATCAGGTATTATCCGTTTCCATTTCGGAATCGATGCGGCAGCGCGTCAGCGGTATGGAAAAAGTGATCGTTGTGCCTTCATCCGGCCGGCTGTCGATCGTGCAGATATCCTGTGTTTCGTAGAAAATCTGCATCCGTTCTATGGTTCCTTTCAGTCCGAAGCTCATGGATGTGCTGTCAGGCCCGGCATTCAGGATATTCTCCAGATCAGTCTGGGACATGCCGACGCCATTGTCCGAAATGCGGAGGATCAGGTTGCCTTTTTCGGTGTAAGCGCATATTTTTATGACGCCTGAGTCACAGGTCGGTATGATGCCGTGGTACAGTGAGTTCTCCACCAAAGGCTGCAGGATAAGCCGGGGGATCTGGCAGGAAAGGATATCCTCCTGCAGCTCATATTCATCGGTAAAAATATCCGGAAAGCGGACTTTTTGCAGCTTTAGATAGTTTTGGACGATATGGATCTCGGTGGACAGGGGGATGATCTTGTTCCCTTTGCTTAAGCTCTCCCGATAATATTCGGACAGGGAGATGATCAGGTCGTAAGCTTTTTCATTCTGTCCCGAGGTCACCAGATAGGAGATGGCGCCCAGGCTGTTATAGAGAAAATGGGGCTTGATCTGTTCCTGCAGCACATTCAGTTCGGCTTTGCGCAGCCGTTTCTGTTCGGAGACTTTGGACTCCAAAAGCTGCTGTATTTTATCCACCATATCGTTATAGGCATTCTGGAGCTGGCCGATCTCGTCATGATAAGGCGTTACATTGGCGTGGTTGAAATCGCCTGTCTCCGGCTTCTTCATGGCGTTCATAAGCCGGTAGAGGGGCGCTGTGACATAGCGGTTCGTGCTGAATGCGATCAGCAGGAAAAAGGCAAAGCTGACAAGCAGAAGGATCATGGAGATCAGGATAAAGGCTCTGTGCTGGCCGGTAAAAAGATGGTAGTTGACTGCGGCTATGTAGTGAAAGTCCATGCCGGAAGTTTGGAATTTCAGAAGCATGTATCTGGTGTGGTTTAAATTTGTCGCCGTTCTGGCAGGAAGGGAATCTATGGAAATCTGTTCCAGCCAGAGGTTCAGATCATCGTTTAAAAACGGCAGGATGATATCTTCCCCGGAGGATACACAGAAATCCGTGTAGCCGCTGCCGTCCTCCCCGGCGAAGGAGAGAAGGGAATCCACGGAAATATTGATGAACAGATAGCCTAAAGGCCTGGCGTCCTCCGTGCTGTTGATCCGGCGGATCAGCGTGATATAGTTTTTGCCGTCCTCAAAAGACAGGTAGCCGTCCGCGTTGACGGTTAAGATCGGGGCTCCCTTTTTCCCGCAGAGTTCTTCATACCATGGCGCGCTTTCCGGAGAGTCCATTTCTATGGAAGGCAGGGCATACCGCGCCGCTCCCTCGTAGGCGCCGGAGGGCTGCATCACGATGATGGAGGAGGCGAGGGGCATGGATTCCATTGTCAGATAGAGGAAGTTGCGGAGCTGCTTGGATAAAATGGCATACTCGGAGTGGTTTATATCCTGCAGGTAATTCTGCACCTCGGCGGTCCCGAGCAGATAGGTGGAGGTCTTGGAGATCACGGAGAGGGAACTGTCCACATTCTGGGACACGGTCTCCACCGTCTGTGAGGTGAGGGTGGAGACGGTTTTTGACATCTCCCGCGAAAAAAATCCGTACAGGATCAGCAGATTGCAGAAAATACAGAGAAAGATCAGGGCGGTGTAGATGTATTTCAGTTTTGAGGTTAAAGGAAGATTCAAAAAAGCCTTTTTCATTCGCCTAAAGTACATGTGGATGTCCCCCTGATCATGTTATGTGGACCTGATTGTTATAAACAGATTATAGCAGAATTGAGAAACGGGGGCAATGATATGAAAAGAAACATTTGAGGGACAATATCAGGCGATTGGAGGACAAAATAGTATTTGCCGAAAAAAGTATGCTATAATGAAAACAGGGCGCCGGGTATAAGAAAAAACAGGGAGAGAAAGATGTTAAACATTGCAGTTCTGGATGATGAAGCCGCATATATCGACCGTATCTGCCGGATCACGGAAACATGCATGGAATGGATGGGAATGGAATATAAGATCCATGTCTATGAAAAGGGGCGGGATGTTCTGGATGAACTGAAGAGAGGCGTATGTTTTGACATATATTTACTCGATATCCAACTGCCGGATGTGGACGGACTGGAGACGGCAAAGCAGATACGCCGAAGCTTTTCGGAGCCGATCCTGATCTATATTACGAATTATGTAAATTATGCGGTGGAAGCGTATGAAGTCAATACCTATCGTTACATTCCAAAGCAGATGCTGGAAGAAAAACTTCCGCAGGCTTACTGTTCCATGGAACCGTTATTGAAAAAGAACAGGAAGCATGACAGGTTTTATCTGATCAGATGGTACAGTTTTCAGGAAAAGATATTTTACAGGGATATTTTTTATCTGAAAAAGGAAGGAAAATATGTGGTCTTTGTACATAAAAACGGGGAAAGCCGGACACGAAAATCGCTGGAAGAAGTTTTGGAGGAGCTTCAGAGCAAAGAGTTTTTGATGATCGATCGCAGTTGCGCAGTGAATATGGGGCAGGTGCAGTCGGTAAAGGATCGTCGGGTGTATATCCAAAACGGTGAAAACTTTCCGGTCAGTCAGGCTAAGTGGCAAAGCGTCATGAACGCTTTTATGAACGGTGGCCTTTGATATGATACGGGGATATTATGCGCTGTTTCAGGCCGTGGAAATACTGTTTGGGACATGGATACTATATAATATATATCCGGAAGTCAGAAAAAAGAGGAAATGGATTCTGTGCTTCTGGGGAGCTGTATATGTTATATTGAGTATGTCATACGTTTGGAACGGTTGTGATTCCTATATTTCCAACATCGCTGTCTGTGCGTTTTCCGTTAAATTTTCATTAGTATATTGTTGCTTTTTTGAGGCGGAATTTTCAACTGTTTTCCGGATGCAGCTACTGTACCTGATCAGTATTTCCTTTTTAAAGCTGCCGGCATTGATATTGGAATGTATGGTGTTGGGCAGATCGCTTATCGCAGTTAACAGGGGCAGCCGTACGATATGGGAATGCATCTGGTACACTGTTTTGGTTTTAGCGGTCGCGGCTGCCTTTGCGGCAGGGAAAAAAGAGGCATTTATACGTTATATAAGGTCTGTATATGCGCTGATATCAAAAGAAAAGGGATTGACGCTGGCTATAGCGTGCATTTTGTGGTTTTTGCTGGGATATGGCATGCGTCCCGGAAAAATAGGTTTTCACACAATGGATTTTATTTTCAGTGTCATGTTGGTTTTCGGCACCTTTTTATGCATGCATTACTTATTGCTGCGGACAGCTTACCGTGAGGTAAAATTGGATCATGACCGGCTGGATATTTCACAGGAACTGCTGCAAAGACAGAATAAAGAGATTCATGAAATATACAGAAAGAACCGCAAATATCTGCATGAGTATCATCATACAATGGAATATTTGTATTACTGTGTGAAAGAAAAAAAGTATGAGGAGGCAGAGGACTTTCTCGGCAGACATCTTGCCGTGTTGAAAAAGGAGAACCGGCAGGTATGGACCGGGCTTCCATTTCTGGATTTTATCATAAACTATAAAAAACAGGCGATGGACAGCAAAGATATTGTGTTCCAGTTGGAGCTTGATATATACGAGTATCCTTTTGAGGAGGCGGAACTGGGCATTTTACTTGGAAATCTACTGGACAATGCGATAGAGGCATGTGAAAAATGCGAGCCGGGAAGAAGGAACATCTATCTGAAGATATGGAATGTCAAATATATGTTTCTTTTGAAAATGGTGAACAGCAGTTCCAAGTATCCTGAATTGAGGGAGCAGCGGTTTATCACAGACAAAGCGGATAAGAAAATACATGGAATGGGGACGGAGCAGGTCAGGCGCATTGTCGAAAAATACGGCGGAGATATCAGTTTTCAATACAGCAGGGAAGATTTTGAGACAAAGATCATCGTGTCTACGATGAAGGGGGAGCCGGAAAAATAAAAGGGATTTCAGAGGGTACATCATAAAATTTATCATAAAGGAGGACGAAAAAGATGAAAACCAAAAACAGAAAACGACTGGTTACAGCAATGCTGGCGATGGCTGCGGCAGCGGGAGTGATGCTGTTTACCCCGGTGAAAGCACAGGCGGCAGGAAAATTTGATCCCGCATACTATGCGGCGGCTTATCCCGATGTGGCTGCGGCGGTGGGAGTGGATGCGAATGCGCTGTACACGCACTATGTCTCCTATGGAAGGCTGGAGGGCAGGTTGCCCTATGCCGGCGCCGAGGCGGGTGAACTGGTGGACGGAGTCGCAGGTACGGATACGGCTGTGGCGGCAGCTCTGCCGGGGGTGGTTCCACTGCAGGAACTACCTCATTATAACGATCTGAGGGATTCCATGACAGACGCAGAGTTTGCGGAAATCTATAATAATATGGCGCCGTGGATACCGGTGATCCAGGGAATGAGCCAGGGACAGGGGCAGGGACCGCAGGTGGTTTTTGTCGCCCAGATGATCACAGATGCGCTGGCGGAAGGAGATGTGGCATATACCAATGCCACGCCGTATTTCAGCAATGCATATGGCTTTTTCTATTACGGCGGTGCCGATTCCAGTGGCTGTACCAGAACGGCAGGACTGATGTATGAAATGCTCGGCATTGAATGGGAACATGCGGCGGTGAGCTATAACGGGATGATCCTGTATCATTGGAGCGTGGTAACAGTAGATGGGAAGAGATATGTTGTGGATCCGTGCATGGGCATACTTGAACCGGAACAGACCAGACATGTACACCCTTATCTGGAAGCCATTTTCAGCCTGTATGGGCTGAGCTAATGGAGAGCGAAATCCCTGCGGTCATCGGAAAGCCGCAGGGGTTTTTCTACATTTCTAATAATAACACCTGATATCCATATAAAAGTATCCTGTTTTCTTCCCGCGTGATATCCGCATAGTTGTTCAGCAGCACCTTTTTATAAGGAAGGGGAAGCGTTACAGCCTGCTCCTCGTTTTGGAAATTGCCGATCACGAGCAGCGTCTTTTCGCCTCTGCGGTAGTACGCCATCAGATTGCGCTGTTCCCGGAGGGCGGGTTCCAGAGCGCCGTATACGATCGTCTCCTTATAGGCAGGATCTTTGCGCAGCCGGATCAGTTTTTGGTAAAAATGGAAGACGGAGTCCGGGTCATCCATCTGGGCGGCGGCATTGATGGCAGTGTAGTTGGGGTTGACGCGCAGCCATGGCGTACCGGTGGTGAAACCGGCATGAGGGGCGTTCGACCACTGCATCGGCGTGCGGGCGTTATCACGGCTAAAGCGCGCGACGGCTTTTAATGCCTCTTCAGGAGTGAGGCCTGCGTCGAGGGCAACCCGGTATTCGTCCAGTGAGGAGATATCGTCCACCTCCTCGATGGAGGAAAACGGTATGTTCTCCATGCCCAGCTCCTGCCCCTGATAGATAAAGGGAATGCCGCGCAGCATAAAATTCAGGGCGGCGAGCATCTTCTTGCTCTCGATGCGGCAGTCCCCCTCGGGGATATAGTGTGTTATCCCCAATTAGTAGGAACAATACAGCTTTCTGGCGGGCGGCGGCACGTCAAGAAATATATATGGAGTTTTTAAAGAACCTCCCCGGAGCGGGGAGCGGTCAGCTTGTGA
>JAETSN010000097.1 GCA_021769625.1 [Clostridium] symbiosum
CTTGCTGTAAAGGACAAGCAGATCGAGGAACTGAACGCAAGGTTGGCGGAGGTCAGCTCGGCGTTGGTGACGGCACAGCAGACTGCGGCAGCGGCCCAGGCTCTCCATGCTGGGACAATGCATCAGCAGCTTCTTTCCGGCAAGTCCGGAGCCGATCAGCCGGAGCGTGAGACAGAACCGGTTCAAAAGCGTAGCTGGTTTAGTAGGTTCTTTGGGGACTAAACAGAACGACAAATCGGAAGTTGTGGAGGTAAAATATAGATGAATCAAGGTAGAATTATTGTAATCACAGGTGCGCCGGGGACAGGAAAAACTACAAATACTGTAGAAAAGAGGAAGGAAATAATAAATGGCTAAAATGAGAATATCACCGGAATTGAAAAAACTGATCGAAAAATACCGCTGCGTAAAAGATACGGAAGGAATGTCTCCTGCTAAGGTATATAAGCTGGTGGGAGAAAATGAAAACCTATATTTAAAAATGACGGACAGCCGGTATAAAGGGACCACCTATGATGTGGAACGGGAAAAGGACATGATGCTATGGCTGGAAGGAAAGCTGCCTGTTCCAAAGGTCCTGCACTTTGAACGGCATGATGGCTGGAGCAATCTGCTCATGAGTGAGGCCGATGGCGTCCTTTGCTCGGAAGAGTATGAAGATGAACAAAGCCCTGAAAAGATTATCGAGCTGTATGCGGAGTGCATCAGGCTCTTTCACTCCATCGACATATCGGATTGTCCCTATACGAATAGCTTAGACAGCCGCTTAGCCGAATTGGATTACTTACTGAATAACGATCTGGCCGATGTGGATTGCGAAAACTGGGAAGAAGACACTCCATTTAAAGATCCGCGCGAGCTGTATGATTTTTTAAAGACGGAAAAGCCCGAAGAGGAACTTGTCTTTTCCCACGGCGACCTGGGAGACAGCAACATCTTTGTGAAAGATGGCAAAGTAAGTGGCTTTATTGATCTTGGGAGAAGCGGCAGGGCGGACAAGTGGTATGACATTGCCTTCTGCGTCCGGTCGATCAGGGAGGATATCGGGGAAGAACAGTATGTCGAGCTATTTTTTGACTTACTGGGGATCAAGCCTGATTGGGAGAAAATAAAATATTATATTTTACTGGATGAATTGTTTTAGTACCAAGACAGGAAAGATTGCGATTAAATAAGCAGGAGAAAATATAATTATGTCCAAGTATAAAAAATGAAACAGCTCATAGCGGATATGCGCTTACCTGAGTATCGTTATAAGCAACTGCTTGATGCTGTGTTCCTACAAGGAATTATGCGTTTTGAAGATATGAAGTTGCTTCCAAAAACGCTGCGCGAAAAGTTGGTGGAGCAGTTTGGTGAAACTGTTGTGGAGATCAAGGCGATCCATCATGAGAAATCAATGCAAACTGACAAGGTGCTGTTTGAACTGTCGGACGGAAACCGTGTGGAAACGGTGGGCCTGTTTTATAAAGAGGGCTGGAACTCCTTTTGCATTTCATCTCAAAGCGGTTGCGGCTTCGGTTGTAAGTTTTGCGCAACAGGGACTTTGGGATTACGCAGAAACTTGACTGTGGATGAAATTACCGACCAAATCCTATATTTTATGCAACAAGGATGCAGTATCAACAGTATCTCTTTTATGGGAATGGGAGAGCCGTTCGCTAATCCACAAGTTTTTGAAGCCCTGCATGATCTGACCGCCCCGGAACTGTTCGGGCTGTCCCAGCGACGCATCACCATTTCGACTATCGGTATCGTGCCGGGTATTCAAAAATTGACAAGAGAATATCCGCAAGTCAATCTGGCCTATTCCCTCCACGCACCTACTGACCGTCTGAGGGAAACGCTCATGCCAATAACTAAAACATACCCCCTTGGTCAGGTACTGGATACATTAGATCAGCACATTCGGCAAACAAATCGCAAGGTGTTTTTGGCATACATCATGCTAAAGGATGTCAATGACAGCGACAGACACGCAGAGCAACTTACCAAGTTGTTATTCAAACACAAAAAGTATTTGCCACTATACCATTTAGATTTAATCCCATACAATCAAACGACAGTTACGGAAACTATGGTGCCCTCAAGCCACACACGAATAAAGGCCTTTTGCCGTATCATTCATAATGCAGGAATTAGCGTCAATATCCGAACGCAATTTGGCTCCGATATTAACGCTGCTTGTGGCCAGTTGGCGGGGGCCTACCGTGACGATCAAAAACAAGGAGAGAGAACAATGTCCGCTAGAGATGTAAAGAGTTTTGGTGAAGAGGTTGAAGCGAGCTGTTGAACGCTCAAAGTTAGACCGAAAGACAAATATCGAATTGGTAGAAACCATGTGGGAGCAATTTTCCAATTTGGGAATCTATGAATTAAATGTTATAGATACAACTACGCATTCAATCAAAGATACTGTTTCAGCAGTAAAAGAAAAAATAGTAAGCGGTACGGCTTTACTATTTTAGACAACTTCCAGTTTATCGGTGGGATGAAGGTCGGGGAGCCGTCCGCAGACGGCAGGGGCAGCGCCCCTCCGGAGCTGGCAGAGCAGCAGGCACGAGCCGGCAGTGAAGCAGCTCCGGCAACCCCTCCCCTTTAGGGGCGCAAAGCACTTTCACACCGCTGCACCGATGGGGTGGCGGTGTGAAAGTGCTTTTGCGTTACTTTCTCACCAGAAAGTAACAAAGAGGTTGTTTTTAGCGGAAATTTATGATAAAATAGAGGACGGAAGAATAAGCGGAAAGGGGGCGATTTTATGGGAGTTACGATTTCGGGTATGACAGGTGCAGGGAGCATCCGGCACAACAACCGCAGCTTCTCAGCGGCGAATGTAGACCGGAGCCGGACGGAGCAGAACATTGTTTTCTGCAACGAGGATCTGAAGCAGGTCTATCATATGGTCTTTGATGAAGCTCTCGCAGCCTACAACGCAAAGAAAACCAAAACGAGAGATAAGATACCGGACTACTATGAGCATATCCGGCAGAGTAAACAGGAAAAGCTGTTCCATGAAGCGATCTTCCAGATCGGCAACATGAGCGACTGTGGGTGCGGTACGCCGGACGGAGAACGGGCGGCGGCAGCTCTGAAAGATTTTGCGGAGTCTTTTGCAGAACGCAACCCCCATCTGCGGGTGTTCAATATGGTGCTGCACATGGACGAGGCAACGCCCCATCTCCATGTCGATTTTATCCCTGTGGCAACGGAGCAGTCAAGAGGACTTTCTACAAGGGTATCTATGAAACAGGCATTGAAGCAGCAGGGGTTTGTCGGTGTCGGCAGAAAGCAGACCGAATGGGCGGCGTGGATGGAACGGGAGAAAGAAGCTCTGACGGAGATCGCCCAGCGGCACGATTTTGAAATTATCTCTCTCGGCACGAACAGACCGCACATGGACTTGCCGCAGTTCAAGGAAGCGGCTGCGAGGCTGGAAGCGGTGCAGCAGCAGACAGCGGCAGTAGAGCGGGAGGTTGCTGAGCTGGAACGGCAGCGGGACGCTCTGAAAGGCACTGTGCGGCTCTTAAAGGAGGCTGACAGGGTAAATGCACCCCTGCATGATATTCAGCCGGAAAAGACGCTCACAGGGGCAGTAAAGGGCGTGACGGTGGATCAGGTCGAGCAGCTAAAGAAAATGGCACTGCGCAGCGTGACGGATCGGCACAAGGTACAGGAGCTGACGGAGGAAAACACCCGTCTGCGGTCACAGGTGCCGTCCATGAAGAAGCGGCTGGAAGAAGCGCAGCGGCAGCAGAGGCTTGAACAGGAAAACCGGAGGCTGCGCGATGAAAACTATTATCTGCAATCCGAGCTGCAGGAGGAACGCAGCTTCACCGAGCGTCTGACGGACGGCATCGGTCGGATGCTGGACTTCTTGGAAGAACACTTGCCGGAGCGTCTGCGTCCTCTGCTTGAAAAGGCGAGGGAGCTGCTGCCCGATCCGGAGATTGGACAGCAGCAGGAGCAACAGCAGCACCAGCGAGGAATGGGCGGCATGGAGCTGTAAAAGAAGCCTGTCCGGAGGGCTTGAAAATCTCTTTCGGACAGGCTATAATAACAACTGAAAATAGGGAATTGCTGTATTGATAATCTAAGCCCCCTGTAAGGGTACTCCCAACCTATATTTTTTCTCTCTGAAAGGGAGAAAGTCGGAGGGGAAAAGGGGGGTGAGCGGAGGGGTGTTGGAAGTGTGGTAAACCTCGTTAGAGGTTTTCCAAGCCACTGTGGTAAACCCATCGGGTTTTCCATAGTGGCGGCACTTTCAATGCCCCGCAGCGAGGGGGAAAAGGGGGAGGTGACTTTCTCTTTAAGGCGGCGTAGCCGCCGCTCTTTTGCTCCCCCTTTTCCCCCTTCCCGCCCGCAGGCGATCCCCGCCGCAGCGGATTTTCTTTTTGGTACTTTTTCTTTTGTGAGGTGGTAATATGACCGAGAATTATCGAGGCTGCTACGAGTATTTGAGCGCACAATATCCGGAGGTCGGAGGCTATGAGTTTTATAAAGAGCTGTTTCCGGACAATGAGAACTCCGGAGAACGGCACACGGATTTTTCCCATCCGAACGCTGTGTATCTGTATCGGGACGAACAGAGCGAGGATAAGAAGCTCCGGCGCAGGAAGATGTATAACGACACATGGGAACAGGATTACATGGAGTTTGTCGAGGGGAACAGCCTTACTTTGTGCAGCGGTCTTGCATATCGCAGAAAGGAGAACAGGCTGGAGAACGCCCAGCGGATGTATGCTCTGATCTTCGATCTGGATGGCGTAGGTCTTGCCGAGCTGCGCAACCTCTTTCTGCGCTTTGGCGGCGATCCGGAGCGAGTGCGCCGGTTGCCGATGCCGACTTTCCTTGTTCTGTCGGGGACAGGGCTGCATATCTACTATGTTTTCCAGCAGCCGATTGACCTATACCCGAATATAAAAATTCAGCTTAAAAGTCTGAAATATGACCTCACTTTCCGGCTATGGGAGTATGGCAGCACTTCGCAGGTCAAGGCGATCCAGTATCAATCCATCAATCAGAGCTTCCGCATGGTGGGCAGCATCAATGACAAGCATGGGACGGAGCTGGTCGCTTTCCGTACCGGAGAACGGGTAACGCTGGATTATCTGAACGCCTACGCAAAGCCAGAAAACAGGGTGGATGTCAATAAGCCTTTCAGCCCATCCAAAATGACACGAGCTGAGGCGAGGGAGGCATATCCGGAGTGGTATGAGCGTGTTGTTGTGAGAGGCGAGAAAGGACGCAAGAAGTGGGATATTGCCGGAAAGGTGCATGGTGATGATCCGTATGCGCTCTACCATTGGTGGCTGCGGCAGATCGGAGAGATAAAGGGCGGGCATCGGTATTTCTTTTTGATGTGCCTTGCTATCTATGCTTACAAATGCGGTGTGTCGAAGCAGCAGCTCCGGCAGGATATGAAAGAGGCTTTTGATGATCTGCAGATGGTGAAGCATGAGAACGCATTGACCGAGGAAGATATACGGAGTGCGCTGGAAGCCTACGACAAGGAGTATTACAATTTCACGATTTCCGATATTGAAGCTCTGACCGATGTTCGCATCGAGCGCAACAAGAGGAATGGTAGATCACAGAAAGAGCATTTGAAAAGAGCAAGGGCGGTGCAGGAAGTGGATTATCCTGGCGGCACATGGAGAAGAAAAGGGGCAGAAGAAAAGAAAGCGCAAGTCTATGCGTGGCGGCAGGAGCATCCAGAGGGACGCAAGGCCGATTGTCATAGGGACACCGGACTTGATCCGAAAACGATCCGCAAATGGTGGGACACCGTACCGGAGGGGCATATAACGGTCAAAATACGCCCATCACAGGCTTTGAGCGATCTGTTGGTGGAGGAATTTAAGAAAGGGCTGTAAACGCCCCAGAAACGCCCTACAAGGCGTTTTCGGGGCGGGTAAGGGTTTTTATATTACCCCACCGAAAACGAGGCTTGAAAACCGCGCGAAATAAGGCTTTTTCACCCCCTAAATGTACACGCTGCGGTGTTAGCATATAGAAAGCACTGTTCATAGAAAAGTTGCAAAAAAACATTTGCAATGCACTTGCAAATGTCACGAATATTGAATATAATATTAGTGCAAGCTAAAAATGACGAGGAAAGGAGTGCTATTATGGCTAAAGGAAATATGACGATAAGAATGGAGCCGGAGCTGAAAGCACAGGCGGCAGCTCTCTTTAAGTCCCTCGGAATGGATTTGAGTACGGCAACGGGTATTTTTTATCGACAGGCACTTAGGTGTCATGGACTTCCCTTTGAAGTCAAGGTTGACGAGCCGAATGCTGTTACCTATGCGGCGATGGAGGCGGCAGAAAAGGGAGAGGATATGTATGGTCCGTTTGATAGCGTTGCAGATCTGATGGAGGCGCTGAATGCTTAAGCCGGAGTTTTCGGGGCAGTTCAAACGAGATTACAAGCTTGCGATCAAGAGAGGCTGCGATCCGAAGAAGTTGGAGGAAGTGATCACGCTGTTGTGTAACGAGCAGCCGTTGCCGGAGGCGTATCGAGATCATGCTCTCACTAATTCCAGAAATTATAAGGACATGAGAGAATGTCACATCGAGCCGGACTGGCTGTTGGTCTATAAAGTTGTTCGGCAGACTTTGATTTTGAAATTGATAAGGACGGGATCTCATAGCGATTTGTTTTGAGATTAACTCCGGATGAAAGAGTGGTGATGATATTTGGCGGGTGTAATAACGGAAATTGCAATAGAATGTGGCGTGTCGGAACAGGCAGTTCGTGCATGGTGTAGGCGAAACCATGTTGCGAAAGATGCGAAAGGAAGTTTCGCAATCAGCGAAAGTCAAAAAACCGCCATATATCAGCATTATTTAGGTGTTGAACGAAAGCAAGTTTCGCAACAGGCGAAAGCAAGTTGCGAAACTTGCGAAACCACTTTGATCGCTATGCTGCAGGGAGAATTAGACCGGAAAAGCGAGCAACTTGCTGTAAAGGACAAGCAGATCGAGGAACTGAACGCAAGGTTGGCGGAGGTCAGCTCGGCGTTGGTGACGGCACAGCAGACTGCGGCAGCGGCCCAGGCTCTCCATGCTGGGAC
>JAETSN010000098.1 GCA_021769625.1 [Clostridium] symbiosum
AATGGGAGCAGCGATGCTTTTGAAGGAACCAACAGTACCGGACAGGCTCTTGCGATGGAGTTATATAACTATTGCGTGAGCCAGCCGGATATTCCGGATGTGGCGATGTCTTTTTCAAAGGCAAATGTGACTGCTTACGTGGATGGAAACAGCCAGAGGACGGAAGAAATCACGTTCAAAGCGGACACACAGCAGACAATCACCATGAAGCTACCGGAGGGCGTAAAATTCCATAACGTAACTACGGGCAAGACAAGCAAAGCAGGCGCAGAAGTGGAAGTGTGCGGTGGCACGAAGTTTTATCTTTCTGCCCCACTGACACAGACAAAGGATGTGTCTGGAACTTGGTCGGCTACCATGAAAGGGAGCATCACGAAAGATTATTCTGCGTATAAGATCACTACGGGAAGTAGTACGCAGGATTTAGCATTGGTGTTTGGGGAAGGCGTTACAGATGAGAAATATGTGGATTTTTCTGTAAAATGGCTGGAACTGGCAAAGGTAAAGGTAGTAAAAGTGGATTCCAAAAAGACGGATGCGAAGCTGTCCGGTGCGGTATTCGGTATTTACAGTGACAAGGATTGTACACAGCTTATCACAAAAATGCCAGCCACAGACCAGAATGGAGCATCCACGGCGGAGATTATCAAGACGCAGGATACGGTGTATTTGAAAGAGATTACTGCCCCGACAGGCTACCGTATCAATACAACTGCCTATAACGTGAAACTGATAGCAAACAAGACAACTTCCGTGACCGTTCCGGATGAAGAGCAGCTTGGGGAACTGACGGTTTATAAGGAAGGGCAGGTTTTGTCAGGTGCGGATGTGACGGATTCCGGTGTGGCATTCCGTTATGAGAACCATAGACAACCGGGAGCTATTTATGACGTATATGCCGGAGCAGATATTCATACGGCGTATGGTGCGCTGGTATTCCAGAAAGGCAATCTGGTAAAGGAAAATCTGACTACGGATTCCAATGGTGCGGTAATCTTGAAAAACCTGCATCTTGGTACTTATGTGGTAAAAGAGAAGCAGGCTCCGGAGAATTTTTACAATGCCGGGGAAGAAAAGACCGTGACGCTTGCCTATGCAGGGCAAAATGTGGAAGTTGTATTTTCCGAGACAACCTTTACCAATGACCGCCAGAAAGCAAAGGTAACTGTAACGAAGAAGGACAAAGATACAGAAAATCCGTTGGATGGAGGCGTTTTTGGACTGTACGCTGGCAGCGATATTACTTCCTTTGATGGCACGGTGGTTGTGAAAAAAGGCACTCTGATTGAAAAAGCCGTAACCGGGGAAGATGGAACGGCCATGTTTGCCGCAGACCTTCCGATAGGATTTGGATATGAGGTAAAAGAGGAACAGGCTCCCGAAGGATATGTGAGAAATACGAAAGAAGTGTATTCCTTTACATTCTCCTATACAAATGACAGCGAGGCGGTAGTTTCTTTTGACCATACTTTTACCAATGAGAGTGTCAATGCGAAGATTTCCCTGCAGAAAAAGGATAAGGAAACCAATACGAACCAGCCCCAGGGAGACGCTACACTGGAAAAGGCGGTGTATGGGCTGTATGCCCGTAAGGACATCGTGCATCCGGATGGTGCGACGGGCGTAATCTATAAAGCCGGGGAACAGGTGGCAACACTCACTACGGATAAAAATGGGGAGGCATCTGTCAGCAATCTGTATCTTGGGGAGTATTTTGTAAAAGAAATTACCCCGCCAGTGGGCTATTTGGCGGATGAAGCAGAGCATGAGCTGATCTGCGATTATGAGGGAGATCTTGTAGCGACAGTAGAGAGGGACTGTGTTTCACCGGAACAGGTGAAGAAGCAGCCTTTCCAGATCATCAAGGCGGCGGACAATGGCAAGACGGACGCTGATCTGCTGTCCGGTGCAGGATTTACGGCATATCTTGTCTCTTCTTTGAAAACAAAAGAAGATGGCAGTTATGACTTTTCTTCTGCTGATCCTGTTGTGCTTGGGGAGAACGGTGCAACGGAGATTTTTACGGATGAAAAGGGATATGCCTGCAGTATTGCACTCCCATACGGAACTTATGTGGTAAGGGAAACAACCACGCCGCACAATTATACTCCAGTGGATGATTTTATTGTCACGATTAAAGAGCATCACCCGAATACACCGCAGGTATGGCGTGTGCTTTTGGATGATGAGTTTGAGGCGAAGCTGAAAATTGTGAAGCAGGACGATGAAACGAAAAAGCCTGTTCTGGCAAAGAATACAGAGTTTAAGGTATTCAACCTGGATACGGGAAAATATGTGGAACAGGTAACAACATATCCTACCACAGTTACCCATAAGTCTTACTTTACCGATGAACAGGGGTATCTCATCCTGCCGCAGAATCTCAAAATCGGAAATTACCGAATTGAGGAAGTGAATGCCCCATTTGGATATACACTGAATGAAAATTATTATGAGGTGGCGGTGGATTCCAATACCGCTTACCAGATAGACAGTGTTTCCAGCGATGTGATTATTGAGGTGGTTTATGAAAACCATCCGGTAAAGGGCGAATTAAAGATCGTGAAGCAGGGCGAAGTTCTGGATGGATTTGATAAGAATTTTACATACGCAGAAGAAAACCTTGCGGGAGCTGTCTTTGAGGTCTATGCTGCAGAGGATATTTATACGGCAGATTTCCAGAAAGATGCTGAAGGAAACCGGATTCTGGAATATGCAAAGGATACGCTGGTGGCAACGCTGACTACGGGTGAAAGCGGCGAAGCGGTGTTGGGGAACCTGCCGCTTGGTACATACCGGGTTGTAGAGACGAAAGCCCCGGACGGTTTCGTGCTGAACGAAGAAGCGCAGACTGTCACATTTTCCTATGCAGACCAGAATACTCCAGTAATCAAGCAGGAGGCTGTTTTTGATAATGAGCGCCAGAAAGTAGAAATTTCCGTTGTAAAGCGGGATGCAGAAAACCATGCAGAAGTGGAAGGCGCTGTGTTCGGGCTGTATGCGAAAAATGACATTATGGCTCATGGGGAAGTGATCGTAAAAGCTGACGCACTGCTTGGAAAGGCACTAAGCGGCGAGGACGGAAAGACTGTATTTGCCCTTGATGTGCCGTTTGGAGACTACTATATCAAAGAACTGGCTGCCCCGGCAGGCTATGTTACCTCTAATGAAGTCATTGAAGTGACCGCAAACTATCAGGGACAGGATGTGAAAACCGTGGAACTGGCATCTGAATTTCAGAATGAGCCGACTTGCATTTCGGTAAAGAAAACAGACCTTACAACAGGCGTGGAGCTTTCCGGCGCAACGCTGACCGTGCTTGATAAAGACGGAAATGTAGTAGATACATGGAAATCCGTCAAAAGAGAGGAACATATCATTAAGCGTCTGACCGTGGGAGAAACTTATACCCTGCGGGAAGAACTGGCTCCGTATGGGTATCTGCAGGCGGAGGAAATTACATTTACCGTGGAAGATACGGCAGAAATTCAGAAAGTGGAGATGAAGGATGATGTACCGACAGGACTTCTCTTGATCAATAAAAAGGGAGAGTTCCTGGAAGATGTGTCTGTGCTGGATTCTGTTGGCGGCTGGATCACCCATCTGTTTGAGTATGTATCCGGCTCCCTGAAAGACGTAACCTTTGAAGTATATGCTTTGGAGGATGTAAAAGCGGCTGACGAGGAAAGTGATGATTATTACAAGAAGGATGATCTGGTTGCGGAGATTACTACGGATCAAACCGGGATTGCAAGACTTTCCGGTCTTCCACTTGGCAAATACTATGTAAAAGAAAAGGAAACTGCCGAGGGGTATGTGCTGGATGGGAAAATCCGTGAGGTTGACCTTACTTACCGGGATCAGTATACGGAGGAAGTTACCTATTCTTCAGACTGGCAGAATAACCGCCAGAGGGCAGCGGTTTCCATACTGAAAAAGGAGAAGGACTCTGACCGTGTACTGGAAGGGGCGGTCTTTGCATTAGTCACAAGCGAGGATATTACCAATAAGGATGGAAAGGTAATCATGGAGGCAGGAACTGTCATTGAGGAGAAAGCAACTGATAAAGATGGAAAGCTGACCTTTGCTGCAGATCTGCCGATTGGTTTTTCTTACTCTGTAAAAGAGACAACTCCGGCTTCGGGATTTGCCACTACGGACGAAGTGCAGGAATTTACCTTTACTTATGAAGATGCGGAAAAAGAGACGATTTCCTATGAATTTGTCTTTGAGGACGAGCCTACGGTATTCGAGTTTACCAAAACTGCCCTGACCGATGGAAAAGAGGTAGAAGGGGCACATCTTACTGTGACGGACAAAAACGGAAAGGTGGTAGACAAATGGGTTTCCGGCAAAGAGCCGCATATCATCAGGGAGCTGGTTGTGGGCGAGACATACACCATGACGGAGACTCTGCCTGCGGACGGCTATGTAACTGCCGAGAATATTACATTTACCGTGGAAGATACTGCCGAGGTTCAGAAGATCGAGATGAAGGACGATGTGACAAAGGTGGAAATTTCCAAAACGGATATTTCCGGGAAAGAACTGCCGGGGGCTAAGCTGACGATCCTTGATAAAGAAGGAAACGTGGTGGAGACCTGGACGTCTACGGACGAACCGCATTATATCGAGATGCTGCCGATAGGGGAATATATTCTCCGTGAGGAATCCGCCCCGGAAGGCTATCTTGTGGCGGAAGATGTGGCATTTGAGGTAAAAGATACCGGGGAAATCCAGAAGGTTGTGATGAAGGATGAAGCAAAGCCGGAGGAAACACCAAAGCCTGCACCGAAAGCTGATACTCCGAAAACAGGGGATGATACGAATATGACACTGTGGCTGGCACTCTGTGCCCTTGCACTTATGGGCGTGGCTGGTTCTGTGGCGCTGTTTCGTAAAAAAAAGAAAAAATAAAATATCTATGTAACGGATAACCGGGCGTTTGTGGTCTGCTTTTCGCATTCCATGAACGCCATTTTTTAATGAGAAAGGGATAGGACAGAAATGAAAGGAATTATCATCGGGATTACGGCAATCGGGCTGCTTTCAGCTTTTTTCCTCTATTGCTGTATCCGTGCCGGGGCGCAGGAGGACAGGTGGCTGGAAGAACTGGAATGGAAGGACAGAGAAGATGCGGGAAAGGAAAGCGGATAATCAGAGATTTTCACAGGATAAGCCGGGGAACTGCGGGAATTGTCCGTATGGCAGGTGTTCCCCGTGTATCGGGTACTGCCTGCTGAAAATCCTTCGGGAGATGCGCCGGAAAAGGGAAACATCCACAAAGAAAGAAGGTGATTGTTATGCAGGATGAAGTAAATGAGAAGACCGTGTCGCTCTGTATCAATGGCGGAAAGATCAGCGCCCGTATCTTAAAAAATGCGATGGCGAAAGCCCTTGCGAAGATGGAACAGGACAAGCGGGCGGGTAGGCAGAAACAGTCAGAAAAAAAGATGGAGAAGCAACAGGGGAAAGATACGGCGGTCTATCGTGGGAAACAGAGCATGGAGAAACTGATGAAACAGAACTGCCAGCTTACTAACATTGAAGTGACGGACGGGAATATCAAATCATTTGAAAAATGCGCCCGGAAGTACAGCATTGATTTCAGCCTGAAAAAAGATACTTCCGTATCGCCGCCCCGGTATTTTGTATTCTTTAAGGCAAAAGATGTGGATGTAATGACAGCCGCATTTAGGGAGTATTCCGGAAAACAGCTTACAAAGAGTAAAAAGCCGTCCATCCGTAAGAAACTGCAGCTTGCAAAAGAGCGTATGGCAAAGCACAGGGAACGGGAAAAAACCAAACAGAAGGAACGGGGGCCGGAGCATTGAGTGGAAAGAAACAGAAAGCAGATGTGGGCATCCCGGAACTGATAAGAAAACTGACAGGCGGTATCAGGGGCAGGATGCCGCCCATAGATGGAAAGCGGCTTATCATGCTGAATATTCCCTATGTGATTGTATTTTATCTGGTAGACAGGGTGGCATGGCTATACCGGCACTGTGTTGGAGGTTCGCTGGTGGAACGCCTGGGAGTATTGTTCTTGAATTTCCAATTAGCGTTTGCGGATGTGCTGCCGAGCATCCATGCGTATGACCTTGCCGCAGGAGTAATTGCTGCTATTGCGGTAAAGATGGCGGTATACCTGAAAGGGAAAAATGCAAAGAAATACCGCAGGGGAGAGGAATATGGCTCTGCCCGGTGGGGGAATGAAAAGGATATAGCGCCGTTTATTGATCCGGTCTTTGAGAATAATATTTTGCTGACACAGACGGAACGGCTTACCATGAACAGCCGCCCGAAGCTTCCTAAATTTGCCAGAAACAAAAATGTAATTATTATCGGTGGCTCTGGTTCCGGTAAAACACGCTTTTATGTGAAGCCGAATCTGATGCAGATGACACCGGGAGTTTCGTATGTTGTCACTGATCCGAAAGGAACGATTCTGGTTGAATGTGGAAAGATGCTAAAGAGGGGTTCCCCGAAGATGAAGGATGGGAAACCTGTCCGGGATAAGAATGGAAAAATCGTGTATGAGCCGTATAAAATCAAAGTTCTGAATACGATCAATTTCAAGAAAAGTATGCACTATAACCCGTTCAAATATATCCGTTCTGAAAAGGATATTTTGAAACTGGTAAATACCATCATTGCCAATACAAAAGGGGACGGAGAGAAATCTTCCGAGGATTTTTGGGTGAAAGCCGAGAGGCTTCTGTATTGTGCGCTGATCGGCTACATTTATTATGAAGCACCGGAAGAAGAACAGAATTTCTCCACGCTGCTTGAATTTATCAATGCGTCCGAAGCAAGGGAGGATGATGAAGAATTTAAGAACGCCGTGGATGAACTGTTTGAGGAACTGGAAAAAGAGAAGCCGGAACATTTTGCAGTACGGCAGTATAAAAAATATAAACTGGCGGCGGGTGTTATAAGCTTGAAGAGACTTCTTAATCACCATTTTTTATGAAATTGGAGCTCCAAAATGATTAAAAAGTCTCTTGAGGCTTATTTTTTGCCCAAAACACAAAATTGTACTTT
>JAETSN010000099.1 GCA_021769625.1 [Clostridium] symbiosum
CGGATGGATATCCACATTTCCTCAAAATCAGCCGCTTTGGAGTGGATAACTATTTTTTTAATTTCAGCGTTTTGCACAATTATCAATTATACTTTCCCCACCCCGTGAAAAGTAACCATTCATGCGTTTGTCCTGGTGTCGTGCGCAGAATGGCTTGAAAAATACGGCAATATCTGCTAATATTACCTATATATTTTACTATAGAGGGGGCATTATGAAATTTCTAGCGAATCGTAAACTTGCCACACGGATCGGTATTATTACCACAGCAATCATTTTTACGGGAATGCTGCTTCTTTGGCTCATTGTCTCCAGCCGCGTTGCTTCCATCGTTGAAAATAATATTACCAACCAAATGATGGATGCCGTGGAATCCAGGGCGTCCATCATAAACGACTATGTCGCATCCGCAGAAGAATATATGGAGGCCTTTGCCTTGGGAAGCGAGGTCCGTGATCTACTCTCCAATCCCACGGATCCCGCCCTCCTTCAAAGAGGGCAGAAATATACGGAAGACTTTGCGGCTGTCAAGGGTATCTTTGAAGGATTATATATCGGCACTCCCGATACATATATCCTGACCCATACATCCCAGGGAGCGATTGGAATAACTACACGGAGCGGCGAATCACTGGACGAGTTCCGCAGTACCATTCTGGCCCGTCCGCAGCTGACCAATCTGGGAATCATGAAGTCCCCCGGAACCGGGAGTATGATTCTTTCCATGTATTATCCCATCTTCGACAATCAGACGTGTATCGGCTATGTGGGTGCAGGCGTCTATGCCAGTCATTTGATGGATGTATTGCTGGGATTGGATATCGAAGGCCTGCCGAATAGTGAATACGTATTTTTAAATGTGGATACCGGCATGTATCTATATCATCAGGATGAAAATCTCTTAAACACGCAGACGGCTGACAGCGGTTATCTGGAAATCCTCCGGCGGATCAAAGAGGATGGCAGTACGCAGGCATGCACTTATTCTTACAAAGATGAAAACGGGACAAATCAGCTTGTCGTCTACAAATATCTGAAAGACCGGAACTGGGTTTTCATGGTTCGGGACAATGCCTCCGAAGTCTTTGGAGAGGTGGTAACTGTACGCATTACGATTGCTATCCTGTGTGCAGCGGTAGCGGCAGTCATTATATGTGTTACACTGCTGATTCTGCATCGGGAAGGCAGGGAATTGATGTCTCTGGAGAAAGCCATCCGGCGTCTCGGCAACCTGGAACTGTCCGCGGACCAGGATCTGGAGTTGTTTTACGACAGGACGGATGAAATCGGCATGATTGCACAGACGCTCCATCATGTCTGTGACTGCCTGCGAATGACGATCGACGACATTGGCAGAATCCTGGGAGAAATGGCAGACGGCAATATCGCCGTGGATGTCGCAAAGAATGAAGCTTATTATATCGGCGATTTCAAGATCCTGGCCGAAAGCCTGAAGAGTATCCGATCCCATCTCACGGATGTGATGCGCAATATTATCCAGATTGCAAATCAGGTAAACAACAGCGCAAACCAGGTGTCTGCAGGTGCGCAGGCCCTGTCCCAGGGAACCATGCAGCAGCAGGCTTCCATCCAGGGGCTCGTATCCAATATCACGGATATCACAGAACAAATCCAAAACAGCACCGTCCGTTGCAGCAATGCCAGCGATCTGGTTGACAAGGCAACAAATTATGCGGCAGAGGCTGATACAAAGATGGAGCAGCTCAATACCGCTACCCAAAATCTCGGTCAGTCTTCTGCCAAAATCGGCAGCATCATCAAGACGATTGAGGATATTGCATTCCAAACGAATCTCCTTGCTTTGAACGCTGCAGTGGAAGCGGCCAGGGCCGGAAGTGCAGGAAAGGGATTCGCCGTGGTATCCGATGAGGTTAAAAATCTTGCCGCCAAGTCTGCGGAAGCCGCCAAGAACACGGGTGCGTTAATCGGCCGTTCCATCAGGGACGTTGAAACGGGTGCGGAGTCCACAAACTTAACCATTTCCACAATGCAGGATATCAACGAATGTATTCAGTCAATTAAAACCCTGATGGACGATATCTCTCTTGCCAGCGTTCAGCAGTCCGAAATGATCATCTCGGTGGAAAACCGGGTCAGGGAGGTTTCCAGAGTGATACAGGCAAATTCCGCCTCTGCTGAGGAGAGCGCGGCCGTTTCCAATGAATTATCCAATCAGGCAAGGACACTGAATCATCTGATCAGCCGGTTCCGTATTCAGTAACAGAAACCGGCCCGTACAGATGCCGGACGCCCGAATTCCGGGCGTCCTCTTCCGTCCCGGCCACGCCGATCTTTCCGGCCAGCCATAGGGATACGCCCAAATTGATGGCCGATTCCGCCAGCGGCTTCTGTCCCGGCGATGTCTCATTCGTCTTTTTCCGCCACGACCTCGGCAAACTTTTTCATAAGAGGAATATAGGTGATCAGAAAGACAAGGCCCGCGAGAATCCCGGCCTTCTTTTTATTCCCAGACGGTATCTGCATTCCTGCAAGAATTCCCATGGAAAATAGGCAGAATTTCAGCATAGCCATCTCTTTCCAGCTGCTTTTTTGTAAATATTTGTCTGCATAGGAAAATAATTTTTTCAAGGTTTACCTCCTTCTTCTCTCCGGATGAACGATGGGCTTATTATTTGTCCGAAACGAGCGCAATCGAATATTCCCGAATTCCATAGCCCAGCAATTCCATGATCTCCAGTTCGTCCTGCGCATCCGTGGCCGCGTTATGTGTTTCCCTATAGCGTTTATCCCCGCGCAGCATCTTCAGTATGGCTTCCACCCCATATCCCCGTTTCAGCCTCCCGGTTTTATAACAATCCGCACCGTTTAAGATCGCCGTGTTATATTGACGGTATGCGGCCAGGCGCATAATGTCATACCATTCATACTCCGCATATTCCGGCAGATGCCTTTTGTCAAAGCATGCATTGTATGCAAAAAGCTTGCGGATATCGTAGGTGTTAAGCCACGCCCTGATCTCCTTTAACGCGCGTTTTCTGTCCGTAATGCGGGCAGTCTTATCATCGAGCCGTAATTCGTTTGAATACATCCCGCCTACTTGATATTCCGGATCAATAATGTAATACACCAGATCAATCTTTTTCTTCGTCTCCGAATCGGCGACCACCACGCCGATCGACATCACCTCGTCATTCCAATTCGTTTCCGTATCGATCACCGCAATCTTATCCATCGTAATCCTCTCATGCCGCCTCCTGCACGGCTGCGCAACATGAATCTTCGATTCATGTCTGAGAAACCGCGAATGCGGTTTCCTCGTCTGCGGTTCCATTTGGGCCGCCTGCGGCACAGATTGCCGGGTTGAAAAAAAGCCGTCGGGCCTCTTTTCAACCTATCTTCTCCCGTCCCGTTGGATCCGCGGCAAAACGCCGAGTCCTTTTATCCGAATTCTATGGTTTTTATGCATTTCTTCAGGCAGTTTTTGAGCGGACGACATTCGTCCTTCAAATACCAGTTATTTAAAGTCAGATTAAATTCCTCGGCATTCTTCTTTCCAATAGTCAGTATACCGTTCCCCGATTCGATTAGAATTTTACTCGCTACTATTGTGGACGTCCTTTTATTTCCGTCCCAAAAGAGCTGCTGTTTACAGGCATAGGCAAAATATTCGACAGCCTTCTCCACAGGATCTTCTATTTGCACGATTCGATTCAACGCCCCTATCACTTCTTCTTTTACAGGTATGGAAGGGACAAAATCGCCCACGCCCACTTTTCCATTCCTCAATATCCCCCATTGCAGACTCTCGTTCCTGGAAACGAATTCATTTATTTTACAAACATATTCCAGGTTCAACGGGCTGTCTATATTCTCTATACAATACTTCCACGCATCGCGTAAATTAAGCACTGTTTGAATATCGCCTACCGTAACGCCGTTTACCACGGCGCCGTCTATGATCGTCTGCGTTTGCGGAAAGGTAACATTACATCCCTCTATATATGCCGTGTTATATACCAGCTCTACAAAAGTTTTCTTCGCCAAAAATATATTCTGCTCTCTTGTAAGCATCGTTTCCTCCGTTTTCTTTGCCAATTCTCCCGCCTTATGCAGACACAAATCAGTTCCTGAGGGCCCGTTCCTCCGTCTTCAGATTTTCCAGGATCTTTTCAAGTCCGGCTTCCAGCTTCCTGATCTCTTCGTCCGAAAACCCCCTGTAGAACAGAATACTCATTTCCTCGGAAACCTGTTCGTACCTTTTTTCCAAAACGCGGGCATGATCCGTAAGCCGAATGCGGATCTGCCGCCGGTCTGCGGGATCCGATTCTCTTATGATATGCCCCTGCTGCTCCATCCGGTCGAGCATACCGGTCAAAGTCGTTTTCGCCAGTCCTGTCCTTCTTCCCAGTTCGACGATGGGCAGATCGTCCTCCTGCCACAGGACATACAGGATCCGTCCCTGCGCGCCGTTGAATTCTTCAATGCCCGCGTTGACCAGCAGCCTGCCGAAAATCCGCCCCTGAATCTGTTTGATCTGTGAAACCAAAAACCCGCCTTTTGTTTCGATCACCTTTCTGTCCTCCACGTAAATATCATATCACAATTCTTCCCGAAATCCATCCCCGAAATATTCTGATCCCAGGACAAACGCATGAATGGCCCTGCGGCCCCCGCGCCACCCCTGCCCGGCCCCGCGTCGCGTGATGATCCATCGGGGACCCGCTTTCGCTCAGCCAAAAACGCAGCGGTACTAAGCTCGCAAAAGACGCGCTCGCTAAGTGCCCAATGTGGTCAACTTAAGGCCATGGGCGCTCCCTGCCGGGCGCCCGAGGCTGCAGGCGGGAGAGCGCCTGAGGTCTTAAGTTGACCACATTGCGCTAAGTGCCGGCGTTTTTGGATGGTCCCCTCTGTGATCATCACGCGACGCGGGGCCGGGCAGGGGTGGCGCGGGGGCCGCAGGGCAATTCCTACGTTTGCCGCGGAAATATTCTGATCCGCTCTTGACACGTTTAGTACTATATAGTATTATTTTTTTAGAAAGAAGCATCGGGCATAGGGACTGCTTATCATTCCTGATACGCCTGATGGCCAATTTTTGAGACAACAATTTGTGCCGCAGGCGGCCCAAATGGAACCACAAACCACAGAGGAGAAACCGCATGCGCGATTTCTCAGACATGAATCGAAGATTCATGTTGCGCAGCCGCACAGGACGCGGCATGGAGGGATTGCTATGAGTAAACGATCGGTACCGGCAACAAACGATTTCTGTCCCCAAACCCTTTTTCTGTATGGCACCTATAAAGAAGACAATACGCCTAATTTCGGCCTCTTCTGCTGGTTCAGTTACTATTGGGACACCGAACTGGGCGTGATGATGTGTATCGGGGAAGATAAGCTGACGAGAGACAGAATCCGTCAGAACCGGATCTTCTCCGCGAATTTGGTTACGGAGCAGATGCTCCCTCTGGCGGACTATCTGGGCAACACGAGCGGCTATGACGAGGGCAAAATGGATTTTGAATTGGAAACGGAGGAGGGATCCGTACTGCATGTGCCCACTCTGGCCCACAGCCCGGTCGTCTTCGAGCTGGAGGTGGCGCAGTCCTTCCGAACCGGAGAGGGGGAAGTTTTCCTGTGTAAGGTCCGCAACGTCCTCATGGAGGAAGGTCTTATCGATGCAAAAAAGAGCGTGGAAGAGCGCATCCGCGGGATCGCTCCCATACATACCACCTGCTCCACCTACTTCTCCTGGGACGGCCGGAGCCTTGGCGGATGGGGCAGTCCGAAGGAGGCTTTTAAACCGGTGGGAAAAACCTCCTGAAAGTTTAAGAATCTCCCGTCCCGTTAACGGATTCTTTCCGCATCCTTTAACACAATGCAAAGAACTTTAAAAACGTAATCCATAAAAACAATGTGAACAGGCAGGCCACGTTGCTCACGGCGACTCCCAGGCCTGCCAGTTCTCCGTTTCCGCCCAGCTCCCTGGCCATCGGATACGAGGAACTGGCCACCGGGGTAGCGCAGATCAGGAACAGTCCTGCCAGCTCAATTCCCCGTATCCCCAGGGCCAGGAACACGGCCAGGGCAACGCCCGGCACGATCACCAGGCGGCCCAGCGCAGCCCAGACCAAATATTTCCTGTATTTTTTTAAAGAGCCGACGGTCAGCGTGGCGCCCACACACAAAATTGCCAGAGGCGTTGCAATGGCTCCCAGCTGCGTCAGCGGTTTCAGAAGCAGCGCAGGGATTTCCAGACCCAGCCCTTTTACCAGAAGCCCCAGCGCGCTCCCCAGCACCAGCGGATTTTTCATGATTCCCTTCAACAGATGAGGGAGGGAAGGTCTCTCCTGCCCCCGGAACGCCTCAAAGAGCACCACCGCCAATATGTTGAACACCGGCACCACAAAAGCCGCCAACACGGAAACCAGGCTTAAATTTTCACCGGGGTACATATTCTCCGCGACGGACAGCCCGAAGAGCACATAATTGCTTCGGTAAATCATCTGAATCAGCGTGGGCGCATCCTGCCTGTCCTTCACGAAACGGCACACCACGGCCCAGGCCAGTATATAAGTGGCCAGGACGCAGAGGATTCCGCACAGGAGCAGCTTCGGCTGAAATACCCTGCCGAAATCCGACTCATAAATCTCCTGGAACAGCTTAATGGGCAGGAACACCCGGAACACCAGCCTGTTGATCTGAGCAAAGGCATCCTCTCCGATCATCCCGGTCTGCCTGATCACGACCCCCAGCGCCATAAAGAACAGAATCGGAAAAATGATCTGAAAAGATACGACAAAATAATGCATTTGCACACTCCCCCATACAGTTTTGCGCACTGCGGAGTCCGTCCGCCGGCGCGCGAATCGCAATGTTGATACGGTTCCCAGGCGCTTTCCCATTCCCCGGCAGCACTTAGGCCGTCTCTGCTGCGAGGATTTCCCCTGCGGCCTCTGCGCCACCCCTGCCCTGCCCCGCGGAGCGTGATGATCCATCGG
>JAETSN010000019.1 GCA_021769625.1 [Clostridium] symbiosum
TGCTGAAATAAACTGGTCCTCCAGCGTATGCCCCTCGTATTTTTCATGGTCATTGACCATAATGCCGATGATCCCGGAGTGATTCTGTGCCAGCAGGATACCCGCCATGCTGGGAATATAACCCCTCTTCTCCATCAGTTCCTGCACCCTTTTTATCGTTTCTTCGGATACCTTTTTTGTCTTTCCGTGAATGACATTGGACACCGTTGCGCTGCTTAAGCCCAATTCCTCCGCGATATCCGATATTCTGACCCTTCCGTTCTCCATACTCCGCCTCTTTTCCGTGATCCGGACATACCTGTTTCTTCGGATTCCTTTTCATTATACCCGCGCCCTGTTCCGTTTTCAAAGGTTAAACGCGTAACCTCTCACAAAAATCCATGTCGTTTTTTGTGCATTTTGCACAGTAAATTTTATAACTGTAATCTGCATAAACGTATATAATAGTATATAATGATGAAAAGGCAAGAAAAACATCTATGCAAAGCAAATGCAGGCATATTATGAAAACAGATGCCATGAAAGGAGCCCGCTATGTGTACCTGTATCGATTTTCAGACAAAAGACCACTATTTCGGACGAAATCTGGATCTGGAATACCGTTTTGAGGAAAAAGTTGTGATCACGCCGCGAAACTACGGATTTGAACTGAAAAACGGTTCCGCGATCCGCACAAGCCACGCCATGATCGGCATGGCATCCCTTGCGGACTGCTATCCGCTTTACGCGGAAGCCACCAATGAAAAAGGCTTGTCCATGGCAGGTTTAAATTTTCCCATCAGCGCCCGTTTCGGCGCGCCGGATCCGTCCAAACTCAATTTAACCCCCTATGAATTAATACCGTACTTCCTCGGGCAGTACACTGCCGTCGCCCAGATACGCCCTGTACTGTCCGATCTGAACATCACGGATATTCCCCTCGCGGAAGATCTCCCGGTGGCAACGCTGCACTGGATGATCAGCGACGATACGGAATGTATTGTCGTGGAGCAGACGGCGGAGGGACTGAAAGTCTATGACAATCCGGTGGGTATCATGACCAATGAACCGCCCTTTTATTACCATCTTTACAATCTGAACTGCTATATGAACCTGTCCCCCTGCTATGGGGAGAACCGTTTCTCCAGCAAATTAAACCTGAAACAATACGGTATGGGCATGGGCGCCATCGGCCTGCCGGGGGATGCCTCCCCCACCTCACGGTTTGTGAGAGCCGCCTTCAGCAAATTTAACTCCGACTGCGCGGAAAGCGAAAAGGACTCCGTCACCCAGTTTTTCCATATTCTGGATTCCGTCTCCGTCGTAAAGGGAACGACGCTGACAAAGGGCGGCATGGATGAGCTCACCCTCTACTCCTGCTGCACCAATACCACCAGAGGCATCTATTACTACAGAACCTACCATAACAGCCAGATCACCGCCATCCGCATGACCGAAAAGGAAAAATGCCGCAGGACGCTCAGCATCTACGGACTGATCGACACCCAGCAGATCCGGTACGTGAACTGAGTAAAACGTCAATCCCCGCATGCCGGGATAGAGAACACCGGACAGCATGCTTTGATCCCGGAAAACATCAGACGAAAGAAGAACATATTATGCCCTACAAAATTTTGCTCATTGAAGATGATCCGCTCCTTCGCAGGGAAGTGAAGATCCTGCTGGAGAACGCCCTGTATCAGGTCGCCGCGCCGGATACCTGCGCGGATGCCGCACAGACTGCCGTTTTGGAAAAAGCGGATCTGGTCCTTTTAGATATCAATCTGCCGGGCTGCTCCGGCTTTGATCTCTGCACACAGATCCGTTCTGGATCTGACATACCTGTCATATTTCTGACCTGCCGCACCGATTCCATGGACGAGCTGACCGGGCTGTTGAAGGGAGCCGACGACTATATCACAAAACCCTTTGAACCCGCCCTTCTGCTCGCCCGCATCGGCACAGTCTTAAAGCGCTCCGCCAGACAGGGGACTTGCCCGGATGCCTCTTCCCTGCAGTATAAAGATGTAACGCTCTCTCCCGCAGCATGCCGCCTGTATTACCGGGAGCAGTCTCTTGACCTGACCAAAACGGAAATGAAGATCCTGCATCTTCTGTTCACACACGCGGGAACCTTCGTCGCAAGGACCGATCTGGTGGAATATCTGTGGGAAAATCAGATCTTTCTGGACGACAATACGCTGAGCGTCCACATCACAAGGCTCCGGGAAAAGCTGAAGTCCGCCGGGCTGCATGATTTTATCGAGACAAAGAGAGGCATGGGATACCGCATATGAAATTTTCCGCATTTTTAAAAGACAAAACCCTTCTGTTGCTGCTGCACCTTACGTGCATGTCCCTGCTCGCAGGTTTTTTACATATCACGGGCTATGCGGGCGCAAATATCATGCTGATCTGCCTGTTCTGGTTTATGATCCTCTGCGCATGGCTCGCTGCCGTCTATCTGCAGCGCCGGAAATACTTTCGGGAGGCTGCCGATATTCTGGAACATATGGACAAGCCCTATCTGCTCTCCGAAGTGCTGCCGGATTCCTGTCTGCTGGAAGATAAACTCTACCGGGAAATGCTCCGCATATCCAACAAATCCGTGATCGAGAAGATCCACGCGCTGGAAGATGCGCAGAGAGATTACCGGGAGTATCTGGAAAGCTGGGTGCACGAGATCAAGACGCCCATCACCGCCATCTCGCTGCTCGGCGAAAACGCCCGGAAAACCGGCGCGGGCGGCATGACGACAGATGCCATTTCGGAACTTCTCCGCAGCATCAGCATAGAAAACGGCAAGATTGAAAACTATGTGGATGTCATACTCTACCTCGCACGCTCCGAACAGGTGTATCAGGATTATCTGATCCGGGAGACTGATCTGCAAAAGATCGTCCATGAGGTCCTGGGGAAAGAACGCCTGCTGCTCATCCGGCACCATGTGCAGGCGGAAGTCCTGTGCGCCGACAAGGTGTTCACCGACAAAAAATGGATCGCCTTTATCCTGAACCAGCTTATCTTAAACAGCATCAAATACTGCGGCGCCGCCCCTGTCCTCCGCTTTGAGACACACCGCAGCAAAAACAGCGTGACCCTCGCCGTGGAGGACAACGGGACCGGCATCCGCCCGGAGGACCTTCCGCGGATCTTTGAGAAAGGTTTTACCGGCAGCAACGGGCGGGACCACGAAAAGGCTACCGGTATAGGGCTCTACCTGTGCAAAAAACTCTGCGACAGGCTCGGCATCGCCCTCTCGGCGCAGTCTAAATACGGCGAGGGGACGAAAATGCTGCTGACTTTTCCGCTGAGCAGTTATGCATTAAAAACTACGGAAAACGAAATTTCATCTTGACAAAACTGCTGAATCCTTTTAGAATCGTAATATAAAGAAATGAGTTTTTCGACCGTACAGCTATTGCTCAAGCGGCTTGCTCGTTTCTTTTGGTTTACAAAATTATTTCATAAACTCTGTAGTCTTTGAACGGATCACAAACCCATTTTCATTATCCTCCGGCGAAATGCGGAATGTCACTGTGCCGACATTGCTCTCCCCCATAAAATCAATTGTATATTTTACAATAGTGTTTGCACTGTTTTCCTTATCCGCCGCGCACTCTGAAAATGTATATTGATAATCCGGCAGGCCTGAAACACCAATATAGTAATAACCGTCTTTATAATAAAAAGAAGTCTGGCCTTCTTCCATATCCTCAAAAGACGGCCTTACATCCGGCAGTTCAACGCCAAAAGCCAGTTTCACACGCTCCTGTGCTTCCTGCAGGCTTACTTTTACAACCGTTTCCTCAAATCCCAGATCCTCACGATATACCTGCTCTGTCACCGCATTTTCTGATGTTCCGCCGGTATAGGAATAAAACAGGAAATCCCGCCAAAATTTTTCATCCAATGTCTGTCCGGAATTGAAATCATTCAGTTCGTTACACATCTGTGCCAAAAACGTTTTTCCATTATCCGTCAATTTGACTGATGTTTCCGCCTGCGGCTGTGATCCAGCCTCTTTCTGTGTCGGTGTCTCTTTTGTTTCCGAGCCATCCTTCGCCGGAACTGTCGTTTCCGCACTGTCCGGCGTATGTTCCGTGTTTATCTGTTCCGTCTGCTCTGTCTCCCGATCTTCAGGCTGTTCTTCCTCATAAATAACAGCATCTGTACTGTCCTGCTTCGCCGTATCACCCGCACATCCCGATAGTGACATCACCATGACGAGGCCGGCTGATAAAAAAATCCCTTTTGTACCAATTGCTTTCTTTAACATTTTTTTCTCCTCACTTTCCAGTTTTCTGCGGCACAATGCCAATTCTCATTATCCTTTTATTTTCCATAATTGCAACAGGTTTTGCATGAAACGACGTTACCTGCCCTTTTTTGGGCGCTCCCGCACCAAAATTGACAAAAAAATGTCTTTTCGTGCAGATCCACTGGAACATTTCCATTTTTAATGTATACTGTAAGAAATATGTGCGAGGTGAAAATAATGCGAATAGCGATCTGTGATGATGATATTCTGATAATCAGACAAATTGAATGCTATATCAAAACATTCTTTGAAGCAAAGGGACTAAAATGCCCTGAGATAAGCAGTTTTTTAAACGGGGAATCTCTGTTGGCCGATAAAGAAGACAAAGACATCCTTTTTCTTGATATAGAAATGCCCGGCATCAATGGAATTTATGTCGGAAAGGAGCTTAAAAAGGCAAACGAGCGGATCATTATCTTTATCGTTACCTCCTACCCCGAATATTTAGACGAAGCAATGCGTTTCCATGTATTCCGTTATCTTTCAAAACCTTTGGACAGGAAACGTTTCTTCCGTAATATGAAAGATGCTGTCGACCTGTATAACACCATAACAGTCAAAGTGCCGATCGAAACAAAACAAGGCCTTCACATGCTTCTCGCCTCATCCATTATCATGATCGAGGCCCGGGGAAGAAATGTGATCGTGCATACCACCCTGCACGATTTTGATTCCATCCATAATATGCAATATTGGCTGGAAACGCTGCCGGAAAACTGTTTTTTTCAGACACACCGCAGTTTTATTGTTAATTTTGAGCATATATCAGATTTTGACCATTCCCTTATACGTTTAGCAGACAACCAATTTCAGGCATATCTGACAAAAAGAAAATACAGTGCATTTAAAAACGCTTATCTGCTCTATTTGGAAAGCACAAGATAGAACGCCTCATTTGACTGATAAGCATAGAAGGAGCATGACATGGGAAAGATCATCTGCTGTTTTTTTAGTTTTCTTACAGAAGCCGTTATACTCTGGCAATACGCTTCCGGGCTTTTTGCCGCCGGACAAACCACAAAAAAGAGGTGCATCACACTGTGCGGGCTTTACCTCGTTTTGTTTGCCGCCTCGCTTTTTGACTCAAAGTTAGTGAATATCGCTTTATATTTTGTCTTTAACTTTATTTTTCTTGTCACGCAATACTGCCTGAACACTTATTCTGCCTTTTTTCATTCTTCCATACTGGCATCCGTGATGATACTCTGCGAAGTGATGGTATATTATATTATCAGATATTTTTCACCGCATTTTTTTGAAAAAGGAGAAAGCTTTCATTTTCTTGCCATATTCGCCATATTTTCAAAGTTAATGTTTTTCACGGTTATCTATGTCATACTGCATTTCCTGAAGGGACTGCAAAATCGCGGCGAACAGCAGGACAGATCCGCCTTTTTACTGGCATCCGTTCCCATAACTTCAATCTTTGCCATGATCACCTTTACGAAAATCACCGATTCCTTTGACCTCCCGTCCGGCCTGAACTGGATGGTGACGCTGAGCGCTGTCTTACTGCTGGCGATCAATCTGCTCACATTCGGGATCGAACAGCACAACAGAAAAAAGAATCTGGAATTCACGGAAATGCAGTTATTGCTCCAGAAGGAATCCGATTCTGCACAATATTATGAAATGCTGCTCTCCCAGCATGAGAATCAAAGTATCATGATACACGATATCAAAAAGCACCTTCAGTCCATAAATACGCTCAACGATAGAAGGGAACACGATAAAATAAAGGAATATATCCATGAACTGATGCGGTCTTCCGATTTAAAGGAAGTGCCGAGGCTGTGCGACCATGAAATGCTGAATGCGATTCTGGCAAGATACGGGCGTCAGTGCCTCGACAGACATATTGCTTTTCATGCCGATATCAGAAGCGGGACCATTGATTTTATAGCAAACACGGATATCACTTCACTGTTCTGCAACCTGTTGGACAATGCAGTGGAAGCTGCAGGATGCATTCCCGGTTCTTTTATAGAGATCAGCGTCTGCAAACATGAAAAAACTCCTTTTATCATAATAACTGTTATTAATTCCAGCAGAAAAAATCCCAATAAGGAACCAAACGGCAGGCTGATCACTGCGAAGCCCAACAAACGCAAACACGGTTTTGGTATAAAAAGTATTCAAAAAATAGTTGTAAAATATCATGGCGATATGCAGATGTATTACGATCAGGAATCTCTTACTTTCCACACCGTCATCACCTTAAAACAATGAACGGCATATTATCACCGCGTCCCTATCTTACAAAAATGTAACCTGCCTTTAACCTATCCTGATACCAAAATCCCCGCTCCCTGTGTTATCATGGTCTTATCCCGGGTGAAAACACAATGCATAAGGAGCCATCACTATGAACAGCTACATCAGAGTATGCGACATCGAAAAATATTACGGTACCGCCGCCCATGTGACAAAGGCCATCGACCGCCTCAGTTTCACCGTGGACAAGGGGGAATTTATGGGGATCATGGGGGCTTCCGGTTCCGGCAAGACCACCCTCTTAAACCTGTTAGCCACCATCGACAGGGTGAGTTCCGGCCACATCCTCTACGAAAATACAGATATTACCGTCCTTTCTGAAGATGCGCTCTCGGAATTCCGTAAGCGCAATCTGGGGTTTATCTTTCAGGCGTACAACCTGCTCGACACCCTGACCATAGAAGAAAATATCGTCCTTGCCCTGACCCTGCAGGGAGGCGGCAAAAAGAAAATACGGGAAACATGCGATAACCTGCTGAAACTCCTGCACATTGAAGATGTCCGCAGGAAGTTCCCCTATCAGGTATCCGGCGGACAGGCGCAGCGCTGTGCCTGCGCAAGGGCGCTGGCAAACGATCCTGTGCTGCTTTTGGCGGACGAACCCACCGGCGCGCTCGATTCTTTCTCCGCCAGAACTTTATTGGAAACTTTCACCGATCTCAACCATGCGCTCGGCGCCACGATCCTGATGGTGACCCACGACGCCTTTTCCGCCAGCTACTGCAGCCGGATCCTGTTTTTGAGGGACGGAAAGATCTTTCATGAACTGGTGCGCGGCGAGAAGTCCCGCAGGCACTTTTTACAGGAAATCCTGGACGTGCTTTCCCTGACAGGAGGTGAATTATCCGATGTTAAATAAACTGGCTTTCCGCAATATGAAACGTTCCGCTAAAGATTATCTGGTCTATCTGCTGACCATGACGCTTGTCAGCGCGCTGATGTACACCTTTAACAGCCTGCTCTTTCAGAATGAGATCAGGGAATATTGGAATGCGGAAGATATGCTGGAGGTTCTGACAACGCTTGCCACCGTATTCATCGTGTGGATCACGGCATGGCTGATCGGCTATATGGTGCGCTTTATGATGGAAAAGAGAAGCCGTGAATTCGGCATCTATCTCCTGCTCGGCATGAAAAAAAGCGCTATGGCAAAACTGTATCTGCGGGAAAACATCCTGCTCGGCTGCTTTTCCCTGCTGCTCGGTATCGGCCTTGGCATCCCGCTTCAGCAGGGGCTGATGGCAGTTTTATTTTCCATGCTCCGGCTGCCCTTTCGCCTTCGCATCGCGCTCCACCCGGGCACCCTTATCATGACCGCGCTGTCTTACGGTTGCTGCTTTATCTTCTCCCTGTTCCGCTGCCGCCGGAAATTCGAAAAAATGAATATTCATGACCTGCTGGAAGCGGAACGCAAGAACGAACAGATCATGGAAAAGCATGAAGCGCTGAAACAGTTTTTCCTGCCGTTGTCCATACTGTTTCTATTCCTTTTCTGGACGCTTTTCGGCGCTCTTTCGAACGACATGCAGGTTGCCCTGTTTCTGATCGGGTTGGTCCTCACGATCTATCTGTTCTACATCGGCATCTCCGCCCAGATCATCTGTTATATCCGAAAGGGCGGCAGGAGGATCTACAAAGGACAGAACCTGTTTCTGCTCCGGCAGTTTTCCGGAAAAGTCCGCACCATGCAGTTTACCATGGGAACCCTGACCGCGCTTCTCACGCTGGCGCTGATGGGGGCTTCTTTCGCCCTGATGTTCAGCGCCTGGCACAACACGCTGTCCGATCATAAATTTCCTTTTGATATCCTGCTCTACAGCCCCGATCCCGCGGACGATTTTGAGCGGGAGATCCAGTTTCTGGAAGAAAGGACAGATATACGGGATGTCTTCCCCTACCGCATTTACACCGACGGCGGGAATCAGGTAAACGCCTGGATGCTGACCCATCTGGCAGAGTGGGGCGCCATGTTCCGAAATCCCGACGGCAGCCCCGACATGGATGCGGTCAGGCAGAAACTGAAAAACGAAAGCGTTTACTGCACTTATGACACATACATGGGACTTTCCGATTACAATACACTCCGCGCCATGCTGGGCTATGGGGAGATAAGCCTCGGCGATGCGGAATATGCCCTGCAGATCAAGCCCCGCCTGGAAAAAGAAGTGCAGGCGGTCGGGGACGATCTGAAACTTGCCGATGCAGACGGCTTTTTGTCCCTCTCCTGCGGCGGCATCTATGCGGAACCCTTTTCACAGGACGGGCATAACGGCGGCGATTATCTGATCATCGTACCCGACCGGGTGCTTGCGCGCATGTATCCTTATTACGCGGAACTCGCCGTGGATATAGACGGTTCCGCCCCCTACACCCTGCGGGATGAACTGGACGAACTGAGATATGAAAAGATAAACGACGACATGATCGGGGGAGAAAGTCCTGATCCCGCCTTATATGGTAACAGGTGTTATGGCTCGGATATCCTGTTTGTCTTCAACGCCGTCAACGAAGTGAAAGACAATCTCAGATCTTCCCTCACCTACATGCTCGCCTCCCTCATGATCCCGCTGTTTTATATCGGGCTGGTCTTTCTCTGCGTGGCACTGGCCGTGCTGTCCGCACAGCAGCTCAGCGACTCGGCAGGCTGTAAATTCCGCTACGACATCCTGTCCAAACTGGGGATAAACGAGTCCGGGATCCACCGCCTTGTCCTGAAACAACTGGCGGCATACTATCTGTGTCCCGCCCTGATGGCAGTCCTGATCAGCGGAAAGCTGATGCTTTTTGCGGGGAAACGCTTTGTGATGGCAACCGGCGTGCCGGTATCCTCCGGTTCCTTCTTCCTGAAGAGCACCGCCCTGTTTTTCGGGATCTATCTGGTCTATTTCGCGGTCACTTATATCAGTTTCTGCAGGAATATCACAAAATAGCGGGCATCCGATCCGCACAATATTATTCAGTTAGCACCTCAACCAGCTGGCAAGAACATAAAATACTTAAGGAGCCCTTTGAAAAACAGAGCCTGCGAGAGCGTGGCGACGAAGTATTTTATGTTCTTGCCTGCGTCCGGTATCAACCATCCCTTATTTCAGAATATCCTCAAACACCTCCCTCTCCACCGTAAATTCCAGTGCCCCCATATACCCCGGCGCCACTTCGTACTCGTCAAAGGAGATCTCGATATTCCCCGCCTCGTCAAAATAAAAATTCTGGTCTTCTTTCAGTTTCTCAAAGTTCCATCCGGGCACATCCTCATAATCCACCCAGTAGATCTTATTCTCATCCTCCGCCATCTCAGCCCGCATCTGGTCTTTAATGTTCTCACTGAGCCTCTCGTTATAATCGCTGCCTTCCTGGAACAGATCCCCCAGCTGCACCTGCTTTCCGGTCCTTTTATCAATGGTATAAAATTTATAGGACTCAAATCCACTGCCTGCCCCCTGATACATGGAAAGCTTCAGCGTAAAATAACGGTCATTATTCGTCACTGTCTCATGGTGGATCTCCAGAGAACCGTAACTTTCTCCAAGGTCCGCCGATGCCTGAAACTCTTCGATCAGCTGATTTGTCACCGCTTCGATATCAAAGTTGATCTGATCCAGTGTTCCCTGCAGCTCATCGGAAATCTCTCCTTTACTCTGCCCCGCCGCACTATCCTTCTCCTGATCCTGTCCGGGGGTTTTCTCCCCTTCTCCTGCCATATCATCCACCACGATCTGCGGTACTTCCACATTGGCGTCAAACCGGTCGCTCTCATACTGATAATCCCGGAATGTCACCGCCTGAAACAGCTTCCCAACCACCGGGATGGAACCCATCGCATGGGCCACGCTGGCTCCCGTATTCGGTAAAATGATCAGGACAGCCGCTGCTGCCGCTGCCACCGCCGCAATACGGAATCTTACCGTTTTCTTTTTATTCCTTTTCCTATCCTTTCTGCTTCCTCCCAGATCTTTGTCCAAACGACTTTCCTTTTGACGTTTCTCCACTTTCGTTTCCCTCTCCTCTTCTCTCTCTTTCATCGTCTGTCCTTCCTTCTCTGCCTTTGCCCGCATGATCCCGGCTTCCACCTTCGCCCGCATCTCATCCGGCACAGGGATCTGCTGATAATCATTCCGTCCCTCCGACAGCCTTTCCTCTATATCTCTGTGATCTCTCATATGATATCCTGCCTTTCCTCCCACTTCCGGGATATATGTCCGCTTATCATTTATATTCAGAAACTTCATATACCTTTCAAACCTGCCCTGTCCGATCGTTCTGCCGGCGCAGCCTTTATCTTTCAAGTTCATTTTCTTCCCGCGATATATCTATATCTCCGCGTTTTGCTGATATACTCCTTATTCTCCGGCCTGCAGTTTTCTGTAATGTTTCTCCTACGCCGGGACTTCCAACTCTTCCCTCAGCTTCTTCAGGGTCCTGTACAGCCTGCTCTTTATCGTACTCAGATTTTCCTGCAGGATCTCCGCTATCTCCGAAAGCTGCATATCCTCATAAAACCGCAGGATGATCAGCGTCTTCTCCTGTTCCGGCAGTTGATCCACCACTTCCTTCAGTTCCAGATCGTTATAGCCCTTATCCCCCGCCGCTATTTCCTCCGGCTCCGCATATTCCTTTCTGTTCTTTCTCAGATATTCCTTCGCTTCATTGATCATGATGCGGTACACCCAGGTTCCCGCATAACTCGCCTCCTGCAGCGTATCCGCCTTCAGCATGGCCCTGTAGGCGCCCTCCTGCACGATATCCATGGCATCCGCCTCCTGATGCACATAACTGAAAGCCAGCCTGTAATAGCTTTCATAATTTTCCAATAAGATATCCCGAATCAGTTTTTCCTTCTCCGTCATCTCTGCCTCCGCTCTACATAACTAAAAAAATCTTTCCAAAACTCTTTTTACAGATCTGTACCCATTAGACGGATGCATCCTGTCAAAAGTTTCAAAAAGATTTTTATTTTTTCATGGTCATTATATACCGTTTTCCCTGATCCAGTCGGCCCACTGCTGGTAATATTTTCCCAGCACATGCACCTCGTCATGGGTATATTCCGGGTTTAAGCCGCCTGTCTCGTCATCGAATATCTCATTGACGTCAATATAGGAAAATCCGTATTTCTCCGCGATCTGCCGGATGTTCTCATTAATCCTGTCGATATTCTCGTTGTTGAATATCGCGTCCCGCTCCGACCGCGCCGTAGTCACATGAAGGTTTGCCTCCAGCACGATCTCCGCCTCCGGCTGCAGCCCGCGGAGCTTTAAAACCTCCTCCTCAAAACGCTTTACGGTCTGCTCCGCGTCATAGCCCAGCTCATTGATCCCCAGCATCAGATAGATCTTCCGGTACTGTTTTTCCGTCAGGATATCCTCCAGATAAAGCTCCTGATCATGCACCGCGTTTTTCAGGGAATAGAGCCGGTAGATATTCATGCCCGTGTTGGCAAAGAACACCGCACCCTCGATATCCGCATACTCCGCCAGGCCCATGGTGCGGGAATCCCCGATAAACAGCGTATCCTGAAAGAATTCTTCGGGCGGCAGCTCTTCCTCCTGCTCTTCTTCTCCTGCCTCCAGGGCTTCGCCGGACTCCCCTGTTCCCTCCATCCCGTCTGTTTCGTCCCCCGGGGAATCTTCTTTGTCCGGATCCTGCCCTGCCGCCATCTGCTCCGAAGGCTCCTCCCCTGCGGCCTCGTTATTCTCCCCTTCCTGTGCTTCCCCGCCCGACACATCAGAAACGGCCGTTTCTTCGCCCGGCCCCGCGGTATTGCCCACTCTTGCCCGTTCCACAAAAGCTTCCACATTTTTTGCCTGTTCTATATATAACTTGTGCAGCATAAAAGGCCATAGCACAAGAAATCCGATCATAAACAAGACCAGATAATGATATTTCCGCATACTCTTCTCCAGCCATTCTAAAATCTATAATACAAAAACGGATCATTCAGCCCCCGGTACATACAAAAGACCGCCGCGCCGAAAATGATCAGCAGTAAAAGGGACATCCAGAACTTATTTCTCCATTTTATAAAGATCTTTTCCACAAGACCGGTACAGCAGATCAGTCCTGCCGCAAGCCCTATCCCGTACATACCGATATACTTTTCAAAATCCCCGTAAAACACGATGCTCTGGTTGCCTGCGCCCCCGATAAAGGGAAACAGTTTCAGAAAATAGACCTGCAGCATCACAGGATCTGTGATGGCAAATACCGCCCAGCTCACCGGGATCAGAAAACACATATAGAGATGCCCCAGTATCTTCCACCGCTCAAGCACCTTCAAAAGTCCCGCTTTTTCCACCGAAATAATGAGAAACAGCAGAAGTCCCCAGAAGAGAAAATTCCAGTTTGCACCGTGCCACAGGCCCGTCAAGAGCCAGACGATGAGCAGATTAAAAAACTGTCTCGCTTTTCCTTTTCTGTTACCGCCGAGCGGGATATACACGTATTCCCTGAACCAGCGCCCCAGCGTGATATGCCATCTGCGCCAGAATTCCGTCATGGACAGCGCCATGTAGGGCTGCCGGAAGTTGTCGGGAATCCGAAAACCCAAGAGCTTTCCAAGCCCTACCGCCATCAGCGAATACCCGTAAAAATCAAAATAGATCTGCAGGCTGTACGCCAGGATCCCGAGCCATGCAAGCGGCGTCGATATGCTCTCATAGCCGATGGTCTGGATATCCTCCCAGAGATTCCCGAGCTGGTTGGCTAAAAGCACCTTAAAGCCCAGCCCCAGCGTAAAAAACTGCAGGCCGTGATTACAGCCGATCAGCGTGATCTTTCTTCTTCTGAGCCGTTTGCACACCTCGCTGTAATTGACGATAGGACCGGCGATGAGCTGCGGAAACATCGTCAGATAGGCTCCCAGCCTTATCACATCCTGCTCCGCCCTTGTCTTTCTTTTATATACATCAATCAGATAGGAAGTGATCTGAAAGGTATAAAAGCTGATGCCGATCGGCAGGATGATATTCTGTACAAAAAATCCCGCGTACTTGAAGAACAGCAGCAGACCAAAATTGTAGCACAGGCTCAGGATCAGGATCACTTTCTCTCCCGCGCTGCTCTTTCCTGCTGTCTCCTCTCCTCTTCGTATTCTGTTTTTTCTTCTGCAGTGCTCAATGCCCTTCGCCGCCAGAAAATTCAGGACGACGGAAGCGACGATGAGCGCCATATAGTAAGCGTTCCACTCTATCCCAAAACCGTAAAAGACCAGACTCCCGAGAAACAGAAAAACATTTTTCCCTCTCAGGGGCAAAAGGTAGTATACGAGCAAAAACAGGGGCAAGAACAGGAACAGAAATTCCAGACTGCTGAATACCACTTGTTTTCCACTCCTTCCTTACCATTCTTCCGCCAGTTCGTAGATCAGTCTCTCCGATTTATCCCACCCGAGACAGGGATCGGTGATGGACTTCCCGTAACAGTGCGCTCCCACTTTCTGCGCACCGTCCTCGATATAGCTCTCTATCATCAGCCCCTTCACAAGACGCCGGATCTCCCCGGACATGCGGCAGCTGTGCACCACATCCTTGCTGATGCGGATCTGTTCCATAAAATCCTTGCCTGAATTAGAGTGGTTGGCATCCACCACCACCGCCGGATTCTGAAATTCCCGCTCATGATAGATCTCCAACACATGCCGCAGATCCTCATAGTGATAATTGGGCATATTCCGGCCGAATTTATCCACATATCCCCGCAAAATGGCGTGGGCAAAGGCATTTCCCTTCGTCCGCACTTCCCACCCCCGGTACAGGAAGGTATGGCCGCTCTGGGCCGCGATAATGGAATTCATCATCACAGTGAGGTCGCCCCCTGTAGGATTTTTCATTCCCACCGGAATCCCGAGCCCGCTGGCTGTCAGCCGGTGCTGCTGATCCTCCACGGAACGCGCCCCCACCGCCACATAGGCGAGAAGATCCGATAAATAACGGTGGTTTTCCGGATACAGCATCTCGTCCGCACAGGTAAAGCCCGTTTCTTTCACCGCGCGCATATGCATTTCGCGGATGGCGATGATACCCTTTAGCATATCTGTCCCCCGCTCCGGGTCCGGCTGATGCAGCATCCCTTTGTATCCCGCCCCGATGGTCCTGGGCTTGTTGGTATAAATTCTGGGTACCACAAAAATCTTATCCTTGACCTTTTCCGCCGCTTTCCGCAGCCTGCAAAGATAATCCAGCACGGCATCCTCGTTGTCCGCCGAACAGGGACCGATGAGCAGCAGCAGCCTCTCATCCTTCCCCTCAAAAATATTTTTTAATACAACATCCCTTTCCGCTTTGATCTGTTCGATCTCTTTATGTAAAGGAAACTCTTCCTTGATCTCCGAAGGAGTGGGGAGTTTCCGTAAGAATTCCATTTCCATGATCATAACTCCTGATAAATTTGCAGATATCACCTGCAGATACTGAATATAAACTCCGCATTTTTGTCCATGGCTTCCGTCGCCGTCTTAAACGGGGACATCTGGAACACATGCCACATGCCCTTAAAAACATCCAGTGTCACATTGACCCCCGCCTGCTGCATCTTTTTATACAAAAGCACGCTGTCGCTCTGCAGGATCTCCTGATCCCCCACCTGGATATAGGTCGGCGGGAATCCCTCAAAATCCCCGAACAAAGGGGAAACCGAGGGGTCCTTCAGCAATTCTCTGGGATAATCCTTTCCCAGATAGTTTTCGATCGCTTCCTCCAGATAGGCGGCGTCCAGCACCGGATCGATCCCCTCCTTCGTCTGGTGGGATTTGCCGGATCCGGTCATATCCGTCCAGGGTGAGAGCAAAACGATCCCCCTCGGCAGAAGCCGTCCTTCTTTCTTTAACTGATGGGTCAGCGCAAGGGCAAGATTGCCGCCGGCGGAATCCCCAACAAGGATCACATCCCTCGCTCCATAGCCAAACAACATCAGATGGTTCCAGGTCGTCATCGCATCCTCGATCGCAGCGGGGTAAGGATGCTCCGGCGAAAGGCGGTAATCAAAACTGAGCACATCCATGGAGGTCGAAGAAGCCAGTCTGGTCGTCAGCGTCCTCCCGTACAGGCTGCTGCCCGTGGCATACCCGCCGCCGTGACAGTACAGGATCACATACTTTTTCATATGCGCCCTGTTGACGCAGAGCCACTCCCCGTACATCCCCTCAATATCCACTTCCTTGATCAGGATCGCCTTATTCTGCCCGAATAACGCGCCGAGCTGATCCTGAGACTGCCGGTGTTTTTCAATGTCCGCATTTTCCACGATACCGTGCACTCTCTTCACAAGATTTAAAAGACCCTGATTCTTTTTGCTGATCGCCATATATCATAATTCCAATCTATTCATAACACTAGTTATTTATTCTTTCCGCCAATAACAGAAAGCCACATATGTTAGTATGTATGATTTTCCTCTTAATTTCAATAGGTTTTGACATTTTTCAAAAAATTTCTAAAAAAAATTGTTACGTTTTTTAAGTTGGTTGTCAGTCCGCTATCAATAAAATTTTTTCTTATTGCCATCCCTTCCATTTTAGGGGTATACTGTTTATATGAAAAAAGAAAAGCGTATCAAAAAACCGGTGCGGACCACCTGGTATAAACTGGATCTGTCGGCGATCGTTTATCCGACGCTGCAGCGTCGGGATTTTTCCTCTGTATATCGGCTTTCCGTTCTCTTAAAAGAACCGATAAAACCGGACATTCTCCAAATAGCGGTAGACAAGACGCTGCCCCGTTTTCCCACCTATAAATCCGCGATCAGAAAGGGACTGTTCTGGCGTTACTTAGAGCCGAACAACAGGCCCGGGCCTTTTGTGCAGCGGGATATCAATAACCCCTGTATGCCTATGCCTTTTAAAGCTAACAACCGTTATCTTTTGCGTATATATTATTACGACTGCCGGATCTCTTTAGAGGCGCATCATTCTCTCGGGGACGGCACCGGCGGCATGTATCTTTTGCAGACGATCACCGCACAATATTTAAGGGAACTCGGCGCTTCCATCAGATGCGGCGGCTTCGTCCTCGACATTCAGGAAGAACCGGACCCGGAAGAACTCGAAGATGCCTATATGCGGTATTCCAACGCCGATGTGCGGCCGCCCCGCCCCAGTGAAAAGACTTACCGGGTGCGTGGGACAAAGGAGCCTTTTTATACATTAAATATCATCAACGGGATCCTCTCCGCATCACAGGTAAAGAATGTGGCAAAGCAGTACCATGTGACTATCACGGAATATCTGAATGCCGTGCTGCTCTATGCCCTTTTGGAAAAACAGGAGAGCGACAAACCGTTAAAGCGCCTGCCGGTCAGGATCGCCATGCCGGTCAATCTGCGCAGATTTTTCCCATCCAAAACGCTGCGGAATTTTATTACAATGATCTACCCTTCCGTAGATCCGAGACTGGGAGAATATAGTTTTGAAGAGATCGTCCTGCATGTCCACAATTATATGCAGTACTATATCAATGAAAAATTTCTGCGTGGGGATATCACCACCAACGCCGCTACGCAGCGCCATCCGCTGATCCGGATCGTCCCGCTGTTCTTAAAGGATTTTGTGGTAAGGCTTTTCTATACCCGGGTACAGGATAAAAACTCCTCCGCCGGGCTGACGAATATGGGTGCGCTCAAAGTGCCGGAAGATATGATCCCCTATCTGGAGCGGTTCGACATCTGCATGGGTCAGCCCTTTTCCCGCCGCACCAACTGCGCTATCATCAGCTTTCAGGACACCCTGACCATCGGTTTTGCCAGCAGCATCAAGGAAGCCGATGTGGAACGGTACTTTTTCCGCAGGCTGGTGCAGGACGGCATCCATGTAACAATAGAAAGCAACCGGGAAACATCCTGAGACAGGAAGTTGCCGAAAAACCTAAAACCCTGGCAGTCTGTTCCCATCACAGCAAGAAGCACTCAGGAAACACTCTGAGACAATTATACCAGCATTGAAAAACAGACTTCTGGCCGATAACAGCATTTGCCAAAATAGATCAATGAAACAGAAAGGTAAGATATTATGTCATATTGCGTACACTGCGGAGTAGAACTGGATCCTTCTTTAAAGAAGTGCCCACTCTGCAACACTCCGGTCCTTGATCCCAACAACATACCCTATTTTGAGGCATCCTCCCCCTATCCCGCCCAGAGAGGAAAGGTGGAGCCTGTCCGCAGAAAGGATGCCGCGATCTTTGTCAGTGTACTTCTGGTTACGATCAGCCTCACCTGCGGCCTTTTAAACAGACTGGTCTTTTCCCGAAACCTCTGGTCCCTGCTGGTGATCGGTTTTTGTGTGGTCATCTGGGTGATCTGTATTCCCTTTATCTTTTACAGAAAGCTTTCGCCCTACCTCGCCGTTTTACTGGACGGACTGGCAGTCTCCTTCTACCTGTATCTGATCTCCCGCCTGACCGGTTCCGCAGACTGGCTCTTTTATTTAGGACTGCCGATCGTTGCCCTGTTCACGCTCCTTTTGGAACTTTTTATGGTGCTCATCTCAAAAATAGGGCACTCCTTTTTCCCGATGACGCTCTATATCTTTTCCCTGATCCCCATATTCTGCATCGGCATCGAACTGCTCTGCCGGAATTTTCTGGAAAGCCCCATGCGGATCACCTGGTCCGCCATTGTACTCACCGTGTGCGTCGTCTTTATCATCGCCATCGTCACGATCATCCTGCTCCCCAGAGTCCGCGAGGAGGCGAGACGCCGCCTGCACTTTTAAAGCAGGCGGAATAAAAATAACTTTGCAGTAACTCCCTATAACTATAACATAATTGTTAAATATTTGATTGTTTTTCAAGGATTTTCATATCCATAATATCCATATTTTCACCGTATTTGCAGTTTCATAGCAAATAGGCACATACGGGTATCACAGATTTTCTCCTTGTTATCTGCCTTTCCTCAAATTCTCCAATATTGCCATAACGTCCGGCTGTGTTGGAGTGAATTTTATGCCGCGTTTCAACATGCCCATGACTTTTCTTGCTTTCTGCTCAATCTCTTTGGCGGTATGCTCACTTGTTAGCATCAGATGATTTCCGGCGATTGTGTATTCTCGCTCTATGTATTCTTCCGTTATTGGAAACATATCCTGTATCAGAAATGCGCTCTTCCGGTTGTCATCCAATTTAACGATATGGAGAATATCGCAAGGTTTCCCGGCTTTTTCTTTTTTCTCCATAATTTGTTTGTATTTGTCAATGCGGCTGGACAATGGTATCATCCAGTATATTCCGGCACTTGTATCTTCAAAACAGTAATAATGCGGTCTGTTTCCCGCTTTGTTTCCTTTGAGATACGGATCGGGCATATCTTCAAAAAATTGATCTTTGATAATATAAAAGCCTGTTTTCTTCATTTGTCTGCCCTCATCACGGAAAAGTCCTCCGCCTTACGGCGAAGGACTACACTTTCGACCCAACCATTTATATACCGCATATCGGTCAGCGGTAAACTTTCAAACCGACCATTTATATACCACATATCGGTCAGTGGTAAACTTTCTTTGTACCTACATTCTAGCAAGCGCAAAGAGAAAAGTCAACAGGACTTTTCATGAAAATTTTATGGAGCATCCACTCAAATTATTCCTATTTTATGGACAAATATCAAATTAAAATCACTATATTTGCTATCTTTCATAACATCATATGGGATACCGGTTTTGCAATACAGCCGCACCAGTAAAAATCAATTCACTGTTATACCCGTCCGCTGTCAATGCCCTTTATATCGCAATCTCCCCATGTTTCTTCTCCGCCTCATCCAGCGTCTCATACCCATAAAACCTGGTCTCGTTGGCAATGATATCCCGCAGGGTGTTTTCCCCCTGCTCATAAGCCTCCTTCGTCTCCCTATAGATCAGCTCCCTGGTCTTCTCGGAATAGGACATCAGCTCGCAGCGCAGATAGCTTTCCATGGAAGAACCCGCCATCGGGTCATCCTCCCCGGTGGTCGCCACCCTCCCGCGCTTTCTGATATTCGGATAGTGCTCCGCCATATAAGCGTCCCACTCCATATGGATCTTCACGATCTCCTCGATCTTCTCCCGGCTCTCCTTCGAGATTTCCGGCAGATACTGCTTCACATTCTCATACTCCTCGGGATAGGTCGTCTCCATCATGCGGGCATATTTCTGCCAGAGCAGATTATCCCCGTTCTCAATGGCGCGCACACAATCCTCCTTATAACTCTCCAGCGTCTCTTCCGAATAAGCCAGCCACTGGCTCATGCGCATCTTAAAAAAAGTATCCGGATTGTCCTGGCAGGATGCCCTGCCCCCCGTATTATAGACATGCTGGAACATATCCCACTCGAGCTGTGTGATCTCAAAAACAAGCTGTTCCTTTTTCCCTAATTCCGCCATTTCCCGCTCCTTTCTATGAATCTGTCCTGATAAACAGCGTGTGGCTCATTTCCCTCTGCCGCAGCACTTCTTATACTTCTTGCCGCTGCCGCAGGGACAGGGATCATTCGGATAGATCTTCTCCTCCTTCACAACAGTAGTGGATGATTTCTGCTCCTTATAGAGCTCTTTTCTCTTTTCCTCGTCAAAGATCGGCTCCCACTCCTCCAGATTGTAGAGCCAGTCCGCACCTGCCGCCACCATGTTCTTGTACAGCAGTTCCTTCTCGAACCCAAGGTTTACCTCGGTATCCTCCTCCATCTCCTCAATGGGGTTTTGCTCCTTCAGGCTGTCATTGATACCGTCCAGAAAACCTGTCATGGTCATGATATCCACATCATATTTCTCAGCCAGCTCCTTTACGGTCCCTCTCACCACTTCGTCCGGATTTTTCAGAAGCTGTGCATAGATCCCTTTCTCATCTTCGAAATACTGATTCCACAACCTCTGCAGATCACCTTTGTTCGCGGTCTCTGAATATGCCATATCCCGCCATTTCTTTAATAAAGCCATTGTCATTTATCTCCTTCAATCATTTTCTATATTTTACAGTGTATCCACACCCAGTTCTTTCAGCGCCGAAACCGCCTGCTCCCTGTCCTGAAACAGAATCGTTTTGATGCCCAGCTCCGCAGCCGTCGGAAGGTTCTTTTCCGTGTCGTCCAAAAATACGCACTCCTGCGCCTTCAGTCCATACCTGTCCAACAAAAGCTGGTATATCTCCCTCTGGGGCTTGATCACCTTGTCCTGATAGGATAAGATGCCGCCGTCCATATATTCCAGAAAATCCAGCGCATCCGCACATTCCGTGTGGGCTTTATAGCTGAAGTTGGAAAGATAATAACAGCGGTAGCCCGCCTCCCGCAGGCTCCTGATCCACGGAATGGCATATTCACGCCTTGACACCATCCCGTGGACATTCTGGAAGATCCGCCTGATCTCCGGCTCCATGGCCGGATCATTTCGGATAAATCCCTCCACCAGTTCTTCCTCGCTCCAGACGCCTCTGTCCACCTCATTCCACACGGGACTTTTCACGGTGGCGCGCCCCAGCCTCTCCAGCACTTCTCCCTCATAGCCAAGTCCCCTGTAGAACGCTTCCCAGCAAAAGTCCGCCAGCACATTGCCGATATCAAATATAATATTTCTGATCATACCATTCACCGCAAGCTGCTCTCCCTGTAGATGATATCCTCTCTTCCCGGCCCGTTGCTCACCATGGTGATGGGATATTCGATCTGTTTCTCGATAAACTCGATATAATTCCGGCAGTTCTCCGGCAGATCCTCATATTTCTTAATACCCCGGATATCGCTCTTCCAGCCCGGCAATGTCTTCAGCACGGGTTTCGCCTTCTCCAGCTTATATGTCACAGGGAAATCCGTCGTCACTTCCCCGTCGATCTCATAGCCGACACAGACCGGGATCTCATCCAGATACCCCAGCACATCCAACACCGTAAACGCCACATCCGTTGTTCCCTGCAGGCGGCAGCCGTACTTGGAAGCCACACAGTCAAACCAGCCCATTCTCCGGGGACGTCCCGTGGTCGCGCCGTATTCGCCGCCGTCGCCGCCGCGGCGTCTCAGTTCATCCGCCTCGTCGCCGAAAATTTCAGATACAAACGCCCCTGCGCCCACAGCGGAGGAATATGCCTTACAGACCGTCACGATCTGTTTGATCTCATAGGGCGGGATACCTGCGCCGATCGCGCCGTAGGCCGCCAGCGTGGAAGAACTCGTCACCATCGGATAGATTCCGTGGTCCGTATCCTTCAGCGTACCGAGCTGCCCCTCCAGCAAAACTGTCTTTCCTTCTTTCAGCGCCTTATGCAAGTAAAGAGACACATCGCAGACATAGGGTTCCACCATCTCTCTGTATTCCCGCAATGTAGAGAGCAGCTCCTCCGGATCCAAAAGAGGTTTGTGATACAGGTGCTCCAGCATCACATTCTTCATTTCACATACTTTTTTCAGTTTTTCCCGCAGCGTCCCCTCATCAAAAAGATCGCTGACCTGAATGCCGATCTTCGCATATTTGTCCGAATAGAAAGGCGCGATACCGGATTTTGTGGAACCGAAAGATTTTCCGCCGAGCCTCTCCTCCTCGTACTGGTCAAACAGGATATGATACGGCATCACGATCTGCGCCCTGTCGGAAACCAGCAGCTTCGGCATCGGCACGCCCTTCTCGGTGATCGACTTCACCTCCTGAAACAGCACGGGAATATTTAACGCCACACCGTTTCCTATGATGCTTGTCGTATGTCCGTAGAACACACCGGAAGGCAGCGTATGCAGCGCAAATTTGCCGTACTCGTTCACGATCGTATGCCCCGCGTTCGCACCGCCCTGAAAACGGACGATGATATCCGCGTCTTCCGCCATCATATCCGTGATCTTGCCTTTTCCTTCATCTCCCCAGTTTGCTCCTACAACTGCTTTAACCATCTTTTTTCTCCATTCTTCACCGCCGTTTTTCAATCCCGCCCCGCAGGCCGCACGCAGTGATCTTATTTGCTGCTTATCTGTTCCATGAAATTTTTATATCTTACGCTCACGCTTTCTGCCATCCCGCCGTCATCGGCACAAACGATCCATGAAAAACGCTGTCCCTGCGTTCTTCTGTGTGAAGTTTTGTATTTCACACTAGACATTGATCTCCGCCTTCATCCCCAGCAGTTCCCTGTTCTCATCCATGATCGGAAGCACCACTTTACTCAGGAAAGCATCCACCTGCTCCGGCGCGCGCCCGACATATCTGGAAGGCTCCATACAGGCCTCCAGCGCTTCCCTTGTCAGCCCGAAGGTTTCGTCCGCCGCGATCAGATCCAACAGGTTATTTTCACCGCCTTCGATCTTCACGTTCTTACCGGCCTCCATGGACAACTGGCGGATCTTTTCATGGATCTCCTGCCGGTCGCCTCCCGCCTTCACCGCATCCATCATAATATTCTCGGTCGCCATAAAGGGCAGTTCGCTCATCAGCCGCTTTTCGATCACCTTCGGATAAACCACAAGGCCATCCACCACGTTCAGGCAAAGATCCAGCACGCCGTCTATCGCCAGAAACGCCTCGGGAATGCAAAGCCGCTTATTCGCGGAATCATCCAGCGTTCTCTCAAACCACTGCACGGCGGAAGTCATGGCAGGGTTCAGCGCCTCCGTCATCACATATCTGGACAGGGAGGCGATCCGCTCGCTCCGCATCGGGTTTCTCTTATAGGCCATCGCGGAAGAACCGATCTGATTTTTCTCAAAGGGCTCCTCCACCTCTTTCAGATGCTGCAGCAGCCTGATATCGTTGCTCATCTTGTGGGCGGACGCCGCGATCCCCGCCAGCACGTTCAGGACTCTCGTATCCACTTTTCTGGAATAAGTCTGGCCGGACACTGGATAGCATTCCTTAAAGCCCATCTTCTTCGCGATCATCGGATCGATCATGTCGATGATCTTCTGATCCCCGTCAAACAGCTCCATAAAGGAAGCCTGCGTGCCGGTGGTTCCTTTGGACCCCAGCAGTTTCATGCCGCCCAGCACATGGTCCAGATCCTCCAGATCCAGGCAGAATTCCTGCATCCAGAGCGTCGCCCTCTTTCCCACCGTGGTGGGCTGCGCCGGCTGGAAATGTGTGAAAGCGAGCGTCGGCAGTCCCTTATAAGTATCCGCAAACTGCGCCAGTTCATCCAGCACGTTGACCAGTTTTTTCTTGACCAGCTTAAGCGCCTCCGTCATCACGATAATATCCGTATTATCGCCCACATAACAGGAGGTCGCCCCCAGATGGATGATGCCCTTTGCCTTCGGGCACTGCTGCCCGTATGCATAGACATGGCTCATCACATCATGGCGGACTTTTTTCTCCCGCTCCTTCGCCACATCATAATTGATATTGTCCGCATTTGCCTTCAGTTCATCGATCTGTTCCTGGGTGATATCCAGCCCCAGTTCCTTCTCCGTCTCCGCAAGGGCGATCCACAGCTTTCTCCATGTCCGGAACTTCTTATCCGGCGAAAAAATGTACTGCATCTCCTTGCTGGCATACCGCTCCGAAAGCGGGCTCACATACCTGTCCGTCGCCACAATCATCTCCTCCTGTTCTGGTATACTATATGATAATACCGCGAATGGCTCCGCTCTTCGAGCTCCCGCCATTCTGCAGCCATTCGCAATCCGCCTTTTCAAGCTCCCTGCTCATGTTTGTTCGGGTTCCAAGGCCATGTACTGGCATGCAAGCATGCCGTCCATAACTTTTGAACCCCGGTATCATTGTACATATTCCCCCCGGATGTCCTCTTCCGGCGGGTCGATCGGATAATTTCCCGTAAAGCAGCCGTCGCAGATGCCAAGGCCGCCAACCAGCTCCCTGAGCCTCTCGATCCGCAGATACCCCAGCGTATCGGCGCCGATGATCTGCCGGATCTCCTCTATGCTCCTGTTATAGGCGATCAGCTGCTCCCTTGCGGGCACATCCGTGCCGAAATAGCAAGGCCATAAAAAGGGCGGCGCACTGACGCGCATATGCACCTCTTTCGCTCCGGCATCCCGCAGCATGCGCACGATCCTGTCCGAAGTGGTGCCCCGGACAATGGAATCATCGATCATCACGATCCGCTTGCCTTCCACCGCTTCCCGGATGACATTCAGCTTCACCTGCACACTGCTCTCCCGGCTCTTCTGCCCTGGTTTGATAAAAGTCCTGCCGATATAAGTATTCTTTACAAAAGCCTGTCCGCAGGGAATCCCGGACTGCAGCGAATACCCGAGCGCCGCCACGTTTCCCGACTCCGGCACTCCCACCACGAGGTCCGCTTCCACCGGCGAATCCATCGCGAGATATTTTCCCGAAAGGATTCTGGACTGATAGACGCTGACGCCGTCAATGCGGCTGTCCGGCCTTGCAAAATAAATATACTCAAAAATGCATCTGCCATGCTCCTCCGGGCTGATACACATGCTCTTATCCGATTCGATCCCCTTCTCCGGGCTGATCGTCACGATTTCCCCCGGTTCCACGTCCCTGACAAACTCCGCGCCCACCGTATCCAGAGCACAGCTCTCTGAAGCAAGGATATAGGTGTTATCCCTCTTCCCGATGCAGAGCGGCCTGAAGCCAAAGGGATCTCTCGCCCCGATCAGCTTTCTGGGCGACATGATCACCAGCGCATAGGCACCCTTTATCTTCTTCATGGCGCGTGCCACCGCCTCCTCGACGGACCTGGAATTCAGACGCTCCCTCGCCACATGGTAGGCGATCACCTCGGAGTCGATGGTAGTCTGGAAAATAGCGCCTGTATACTCCAGTTCCCGGCGCAGTTCCGGCGCGTTCACCAGATTGCCGTTGTGGGCAAGCCCCAGCGTACCTTTCACATAGTTTAACACGAGAGGCTGGGCGTTTTCCCTTGAGGAAGAACCGGCTGTGGAATACCGGACATGGCCCACGCCGATATCCCCGATCAGTTTTCCCAGCTTTTTAGCACTGAAAGATTCGTTCACAAGCCCCATATCCCTGCTCGAAAGGACCTTCCCCTTCGGCCCGTTCGTATCGGAAACCGCGATACCGCAGCTCTCCTGCCCTCTGTGCTGCAGGGACAAAAGGCCGTAATAAATCGTTTCCGCCACGTTTCCGCCGTCAAAATCATAGATGCCGAAAACGCCGCACTCTTCCCGCAGATCGTCATTTAACTCTTCGTTAACAAAAATTTCTCCCGGCATCCCTATAATCCCAATCTGTTGAACACTTCGTTATAGGCTTCCTCCACATTTCCCAGATCCCTGCGGAAACGGTCCTTATCCAGTTTTTCATTCGTATGTACATCCCAGAGCCTGCAGGTATCAGGACTCACTTCATCCGCCAGAATGATCTCGCCGTGGTAACGTCCGAACTCTATCTTAAAATCGATCAGCTTCATGTCTGCCTGCAGGAAATAGGCTTTCAGAACATCGTTCACCTGAAAGGCATACTTCTTGATGGTTTCGATCTCCTCCCATGTCGCCAGCCCGAGCGCCACCGCAAAATAGCTGTTGATCAGGGGATCTCCCAGATCGTCATTTTTATAGGAAAACTCGATGGTAGGGATCTTCAGCGCCGTCCCTTCCTCCACGCCGAGCCTCTTCGAAAAAGAACCTGCCGCCACATTCCGGATGATCACTTCAAGGGGTACGATCTCCACCTTCTTCACAAGGGTTTCCCTCTCACTCAGTTCCTCTATATAATGGGTGGGCACGCCTTCTTTTTCCAAAAGCTGGAACACCCTGTTCGTCATACGGTTATTGATCACGCCTTTTCCCACGATAGTGCCCTTTTTCTCGCCGTTAAAAGCTGTGGCATCATCCTTATAATCCACGATCAGCCGATCCGCGTCGTCCGTCTTAAATACTTTCTTTGCCTTTCCTTCATAAAGCTGCTCTAATTTTTTCATGTTTTCCTCCTGATGGTATGTGGTTACCTGTTATCCATTCCCTATCATAACGCATGAACGGATTTTATGCAACCAAAGTTGTCGGAAAAATTGTAATATGGACTTTGCACCCAAAACATAGTATACTGCCCTTATAACAATATAGGTTGCAAGGCTGAAAGCAGGTGATCATATGACAGAAATTGAAATGATGCAGAAGAATATCGAAGAATTTGCAAGGCTTCAAAAATATATGATTCTTACCTCGGATAAAGAATCTGCCGCGTATAAAGAAATGAAAACAAGCGGCTTTACTCTTGAAAAAATCTCCGCCTAACTGTCTGACAATTTCCCGATAAATTCCTGCACCCGTTCTTTGGATGAATGGAATAATTCATCCGGCGTTCCTTCCGCCTGGATCAGGCCGCCTTCCATAAATATAATCCTGTCGGACACTTCCCTGGCGAAACTCATCTCGTGGGTGACGATGATCATCGTCATATGTTCCAGCGCCAACTGGCGGATCACCTTCAGGACCTCCCCCGTCAGTTCCGGGTCCAGCGCGGAGGTCGGCTCGTCAAAGAACAGGATCTCCGGTTTTAAAGCCAGCGCCCGCGCAATGGATACCCTCTGCTGCTGCCCGCCGGAGAGCTGGCAGGGATAGGCATCCGCTTTATCCGCCAGTCCAAGCTGCACAAGCAGCCTTCTCGCCGTCTCCTCCGCCTCCTGCTTCGGAATACCCGCCACTTTGACCGGAGCGTCCGTAATATTTTTCAGCACGCTGTAATGCGGAAACAGGTTGAAATTCTGAAAGACCAGTCCGAAATAGCGATGAAACTTCCTCAGTTCCTTTTTGGAAACATAGACAGCCTCACCCGACTCTCCCTGTCCCGGCGCACAGACCGTGTGCCCCAGATAGGCAAGGCTTCCGCTGTCCATCCTCTCCAGCAGAGCAGCGCACCGAAGCAGCGTAGACTTCCCCGAACCGGAAGGCCCGATAATGGATACCACTTCCCCCTTCTTCACCGTCAGGGAAATATCTTTCAGTACCTCCAGTTCGTCAAACGCCTTCCGCATATGCTCAATTTCCAGTAAATTTTCCGTTCCCATCGTTTCTCCGTATATCAAATATGTAAAATCCAACCTCACCTGTCAGTTAAAACCTCAACCAGCCGGGAGGAAAATAAAATCCTCAAGGAGCCCCTTAAAAAACGCCGGCACTTTAGCCAATGTGAAGAGATTTTCTAAGACGCTAAAGCACAGCGTCCAAGAAAATCTAAACTTCACATGCGAGCTTAGTGTCCGCTGCGTTTTTTTGGAGCGAAAGCGCGGCGATGGAGGATTTTATTTTCCTCCCGGCGTCCGCCCTCCAACTACCCCTCATAATACCGATAATGCTTCTCGATCCTCTCCATCGCTACCGCCACCACCAGATTAAACACATAGTAATACACCCCGGCGATCATCAGCGGCACCACCGTTGTCTCCGCCGCCGCAATCTGCTTCGCCACGGTGAACATCTCCGCCACCGCTATGACAAAGGCAAGAGAGGTATCTTTCACCAGCGTAATGATCTCGTTTGTCACGGAGGGCAGGATCCGTTTGACCACCTGCGGCAGGATGATCCGGAAAAATGTCTGTATTTTACTGTAGCCTAAAACCTGCGCCGCTTCGTACTGCCCTCTTGGCATGGATTCTATGCCGCCCCTGTAAATTTCCGCAAAGTAGGCGGCATAGTTCACCGCAAACCCGATGATCACCGCAATAAACCGATAAGCCGCCGAGATCCGCACATGGAACAGATAGTAAGGACCGAAATATACCACAATGAGCTGCAGCATCAAAGGTGTGCCGCGCATGATCGATATGTACACTTTTGTAGCCGTCCTTAAAATGCCGTTTTTCGACATCCGCCCGAAAGCCACGATCAGCCCCAGAGGTAACGAAAACAGCAGTGTCAGAAAGAAGATCTCCACCGACACCGCAAGCCCTTCGCCAAGTTGTAAAAGTATTGTTCCGAAATTCATTGCTGCATCCCGCCTTATCCGCCGTCACGCCATATCCGTGATCTCACTTGTAATCCTCTATGCAGAGGAAATCGGTAAGCCCGTACTTATCTGCCAGTTCCGCCACTTTGCCGTCCTCATAGAGTTTGTAAATATCCTTCTGTACCTGATCGCGAAGCTCCGTATTGCCCTTCAAAAAGCCCACCGCATATTTTTCGGAGGCAAGGCGTTCCTCCAGCATCACATAGCCTTCCCCTCTGGACTCGATCTGATATGCCGCCACCCCGATATCCATCGCCAGGCAGTCTATGCCTCCCGCTTCCAGATCCATAAACGCCGTATTGTAATCCGCATACTGGGTCAATTCCCCGAAACTTGCAAGAAGCGCCGCATTCTCTTCGCTCTCCAACGCCGCCAGAGCGGAGGAGTCCTTCTGAACCCCCACGACTTTCCCCGCCAGATCCGACGGAGTGCTGATACCAGAATCCGCCGCCACCACATAAACCTGGCTGTTGTCAATATAGGGATCGCTCCAGGTGTAATCATCCTCTCGCCCGTCCATCGTAAAGCCGTTCCAGATACAGTCGATAGCGCCGGAAGATAACTCCATATCCTTCGCGTCCCAGTCAATCGGCTGTTTTACTAACTCCCAGCCCTCCAGATCGCAGACCGCCTGCGCCATCTCCAGGTCAAACCCGGTATACTCGCCGTTTTCATCCGCATAGCCGTAGGGCGGGAACTCCGCGTCAAAACCTACCGTAAAAGTCTTTCCTTCCTCTTCCTTGCCGCCGCAGCCCGTCAGCATTCCCGCCGCCAGTACGCCGCATAACATAAGTGCCGTCACTTTTTTCATAATGTTCCTCCTCGTATGTCATCCAATATTTCCGCTTTGCCCTTTAGTTGTTTATCAATTTATCAGACTAAAGCGTTCTTATATTACCATACCGCAGGGAAACTGTCAACACGGATTCCATCATAGTAAGGTAAAATTACCATTCCATGCTCTCTCAGTACTAAGAAACCCGTAATTTACCAAAGGGAGCCTGAACGGCTCCCTTCAATTTATACCACTTATCTGCTTTTTCGGACGAAAGCTTACGCATGCGCAATATCGGTATGCTCCGAAATCTCCCTGTTTATCGTACACAGATCCTCCAGGGAAAGCCCGTGCACATCGTCATGGCCGGTGATCCTGGCAAAGGTCTTTAACTCTTCCAGCGAGCAGTTTAAGTAATTTGCCACCCTCTGCGCCGCCGCATCTATCTTCAGCCTCGCCCTCAGCGTTTCATCCTGCGTCGCCACACCCACCGGACAAAGTCCCGATCCGCAGATGCGGTACTGCTGGCAGGCAGCCGCCACCATCGCCGCGGAAGCCACAGCCACGGCATCCGCCCCCATGGCAAGCGCCTTCGCGAAATCGGAGGATACCCTTAATCCTCCGGTGATCACAAGGGAGATATCCGATCTCACCGCATCCAGATACTTCCTTGCGCGGTGCAGCGCGTAGATCGTGGGCACGCTGGTGGCATCCCTCACCAGAGCCGGAGATGCACCGGTAGCGCCGCCCCTGCCGTCTATCGTAATGAAATCCGGCTCCGCAAATACGCAGTATTCCAGATCCTTCTCGATCTTTCCCGCAGCGATCTTGATGCCGATGGGCCGCCCGTCGGAGCGCCTGCGCAGTTCCGAAACCAGTGCCTTTAAATCTTCCTTCGTATCGATCCCCGGGAATTTGGAGGGGCTGATCACATCCTGTCCCAGCGGTTTCTGGCGCACCGCCGCAATCTCCGGCGTCACCTTGCTGCCCGGCAGATGCCCGCCCATCCCCGGCTTTGTCCCCTGTCCGATCTTGATCTCAACGGCGTCCGCCTTTCTTAAATTTTCGTCCGTCGCGCTGTATTTATTCGGCACATACTCAAAAATATAGGCATAGGCCGCCTCCATCTCCTCCGGCAATATACCGCCTTCCCCGCTGCACATAGCCGTATGCGCCATCGCACTTCCCTTTGAGAGCGCGATCTTTGTCTCCTTTGAAAGGGCGCCGAAGGACATATGGGATATGTAGACAGGGCTCTGCAGTATCATCGGGCGCTTCGCATTCTTTCCGATCACCGTCATGGTCTTTACCGGCGCATGTTCATCCAACGGAGGCGGATTTAACTGTGCTCCCAGAATCAGGATATCATCCCAGTTCGGCATGGGCATCTGCGTCCCCATCGCCTCAATGATCGGCTTTCCCGTCACCGCCATCTCGTGAATCTGTTTTATATAACGGTAATTGCTGTCCCGCTTCCTCGTCTCCGCCGGATAATCCAGATCCGATGCGCATACCTCACATGAGTCCTCTTTCCCCTGTTTCTCTTCCGCTTCCTCGATTTTTTCAAAAACCTCTGTGCTCTTTCCGCACATCGGACACTTTTCCAGCTCTGAAAACGCCCTGCCCTCCTTCTCCTCATCGAACGTATACCCGCATACGCCGCATTTGTAAACCGCCATCTCTTTCTCCTTCCTTCTCTTCTTTTTTAATATTATTTTCTGACAGCTCCCGCCGTCTTCTGTTTTCTCTCGTATTCCGAGATCAGCCCCAGTATCTCGTCTCTGTATTTCGGATACTTTCCGCTGACCTGCGTCACCTCCGCCTGCGCCGTCCTTGCCAGCTCCCTGTTATAATCGAGCTGCTCCCGCAGGGATTTTCTGCGTCTCACCAGCCCCTGCCGCAGCTGCATCATCTCCCCCTCCTCGATCACCGCCCTGACCTGATGCAGCCAGACACTGGTATCCTTGATGCGGGCCTTGCGCAGCAGTTTTAAAAATTCTTTCTGATAATATACATAGTCCTGAGAAGCCTGCTCCATCTTCTCCCGCTCCTGCTTCTCCTCCGTATACATATCCCAGAGAGTCTGCAGATCCGCCGACCGCTTTACACGGAACTTCATGCACAGATAATCCAGCAGGTTTTTGTTGTTTACATACCGTATCTTCACGGTATTCTGCAGCAGGATCAGCCGGTTGATATCCTTCTCCACCCGGACGATATCCCGTCCCGCATCGCCGTGTTTCAAAAACAGTTTCAAAATCACGACCGCAGCAATACCGACTGCCAGTACATACCCGATCTTCATATCGAGCCGCAGTGTTGTCTGTAAAACAAACAGAATGATCAGGCATGCCACCAGCGCGCCGAAACAGATCATCGCCATACCGGAAGCATTTTTCAGCTCATGCTCCAGTTCTTCCTGCCGGTACTCATAGGCGTGGCGCTCCCCGTTTAACCTGCGCATATCGCTCTTTACCAGCTTCTGGTAATCTTCCGCCTCCCTCAGTTTCCGGATGCCGTCCTCCACATCCCCTTCCACCTGCTCGATCTGGGAAAATTCTTCATCCGATATACGGTTTTTCTTCCGCTTGTAGACCGCCTGCGTCTCCTCTATGGTACACAGCTTTTCCGCCACCTCCCTGATATCCATCCGCATCATCTCCGGCAGGCGCTCCAACTCCTCGATGTCTGTCAGATGGGATGTCACCAGATTATATTCATATTCCAGATGGCGCAGCTCCCGCTCCGCATCGGCGATCTGCTCCAGCGCGCTCCTGATATACTGTTCTCTCTCCTGCTTATTGTGGATATTGATATTCTCCCGGTGAAAGACAGGTACCGACCGCTCTTCCCCCTCCTCGATCACACCGGGGATACTGTTTTTTCCTTTTCTCCTAAAGATCCTTTTCCAAAAACTCATGGCTGCGTCACCATCTCCCTGTATTTCTTCCGCATCCCCGCAAGACGCTCCGATATCATCCCATAATACGCCGCATCATGCCCGGAAAGCTGTTTTGACAGTTCTCTGCAGGCGTCTGATTCCTCATATTCCCTTCTGCTCTTCTCCATCCGGCTCTCCACCTCCAGAGAATGATCATGCCACATCGGATGTTCCGCAATAAAGGCGATATACTCCCCCTCAGAACATCTCATGCGCAGCGCCGTAAGATAAGCGAAAGCCGCCTCCACATGATCCGGATTCTCCTGATATGCCGCAAGATACGCCTCCGCCGCCTCCTCAAAGGAAAACAGCCGGCTAAAAGCCACCCCCTTATTATAAAGAAGCTGCGAGCGCATCACATGATTCATGGCCGGCATTTCTTCCAGCAATTTCTCATATTCCGCAACAGCCTGCACATAACGCTTATTTGCCACCAGATAATCGGCAAAATGTTTTCTTCGCGTGGAGACATCCATATCCGCGCTCACCCGCAGCAGTTCTTCCGTCTCCTGCCGCTTTTTCTCGGTGCCGAAATGAGCATATTCCAGTATCATCCCCACAAAAGCACTCGGCGAACCATTCTGACTGATCAGGGTATAGAGCGGCCTCGCCAGTTCTTTCAACCCGCATTCCTCATCCAGCCATTTTGCCAGATTCAGGTCAAGGATCCCCCTGTCCAGCAGAAATGTATTCTGGCACAATACAAAACAGAGTTCCTCCACGCAATATACCGATGAATCTGTCTGTGCTATATGATAAGGGTGCTCCGCATATTTCCCCACCGTCTCGATCAATCTTCCCATTTTTATACTCTCTTCATCTTATTATAATGTGACATCTTTCTCCCAGATAAGCCCCGAACTCCGGTACAGTTCTCCAAACCCCAGATCTTCCGTCTTTATGTGCAGTATCTCCGGCTGCTCCATACGCATCGAAATACGGAGCCTCGCTGCTCCCTCCGGTCTTAGCGGCAGTCCCGAAAGTTCCACCTTCTCATGCCTTACCGGATATTTCCCCGCCGCCTCCTTTTCAGGAAATACATTGGTCAGCGGCGTCAACATCACCTGATAACTGCTGCCCGATTCCAGATAAAATTCCTTCTCGCATACCGCGTCATACCAGCTGATGCCTGCATCCAGAAGCGGCAGATAGACCTCTTTGCCTTCCCGCAGAACCTGCAGCCCGATATTGGTCTTTAACTTTTCCCTTCCGAGAAAAGCATGTTCCTTGCCTTCTTTCGTAGGGCAGAATTTTTCCAAAGCGCCATAGGCAGCGCCTTTGCTGTACAGATTATTGCCTTTAAACACCCTTCTGCCGCGGCAGATATACTGCAGCATCCGGTCTGCCCAGTTTTCCTGAAATCCGCTTCCGATCAGGAAGACCGAACCGACCTGCTTATTCTGAAAAACGCTTATCACAGCTTCCAGAGCCTTTTCATCCAGTTCTTCCATCTGCCGTTTTTTCTCTGTCTCCTCCTCCGCCCAGACCGGCTGTATACATTCCGGACATTCCTTCCCTGTGACGAAAGATACCACCGGCGTTGTCCGCCTGTTCCATTCCAGCCGGCAGGCCCGCAGTATCTCCTCAAAATCCAGTATCACAGATCCGGACTGACGGAATTCCGGCGCCTGATGCAGCAGATAATAGTAATAGCTTTCCTCATGATTCTGAAAAAATACTTTGGTGTTTCTCAGATCCAGAGATTCCACGACCTGCTGGATCACCGCGGCGACACTGCTCTCCGGAGCCCTCGCCGTAAACATCAGCACCTCGATCTTATCGATCGGCGCTATCATAGAAAACAGCCCGAAACACTTTTTCACAAACAAAGTCAGCAGGGTCAGAAAATCAAATTCCTCCCCCTCTATCAGTATCCTTTTCCCCTCTATCGCTCCCGAGAACAGATTATCGACAAAGATCCCTTCCCCGTCCTGCGCCATGCGCAGAGCTTCCCTGCCGTAGATCCACTGTCTTGTCCCTTTTCGTTTACAGAGCACCACCGGGATATTATACTGCTGGGTTCCCGCCACCGCCGGCACCGTTTCGGCCTCGGTCTGCTGCGTACTGCAAAAGCTGATCTGGGCGTCCCTGTCCCCCAGATCAAATCCCACCATATATTTAATATTCTTTTTTTCCAGACTTTTTTCCAGCAACATCCCTCAGTTTTCCTTATATTTCCGTTTGAAACAGCGCTCGCTGCATCGCATCCGTTCTCTCATATTCCTTCAGCATATCATCCAGCGTATTATAATCCTGCAGTACTTCCGCGATCATAATATCGTTCATCATCTGGAAACGGCTTCCGGGCATCTCCATATCCATATCACTGCGGGTAATGCTTCCGCTGCCCGTGATCTCTTCCTGCCTGCCGTTTTCATCCTCATATTCTTCCTCTATGTAATAGACCAGCTTTTCCCCGAAAAACAGGACAAACATACTGCTAAAGACGCCTTCGTACACCTCTTTCATCTCTGTCTTTCTGAAATCTTCTTCCTCATCCTGTTCTATCATATAATGCAGGTAAACTCTCCGCCCGGGCAATGTCCTGTGTTCCAAAACCGTTTTATCACAAAACCGCCGCACAAACGGACAGATATCCGTATATTCCAGATAATAGGGAAGTATCACACCGTCTTTCGTCAGATGATACAGGCACTCCTCCATGATCTTCTGCCCATCTTTCCTGAACTTATTCCGGTTCTCCGCGTAGTATCTGGTATAGGCAAGGATGCACACTTTCTGCATCTGTTCCCCTGTGCGCAGCAGCCTTTCCAGCTCCTCAAAGATCAGGCTTTCAGCCACTTTATTCTTTATAAAGTAATCATAACAGCACTGGGACAGGAAGGCTTTCTCCAGCGCGATATCTGTATCCCGCTCAATATAGGCTTTGAAAATGTCCGCCATCTCGCCGACAAAACAGCCCGAATACAGCATCTGAAGCAGGATCCGCTCGCTGAAGCTATGTACATCCATCCCCTTTTCCTTTGCGCTTTTCCAGATATCCCTCAGGATCTTTGTACTTCCCTGATAATACTCCATCAGATAATCCAGGGTGACCATATCCGCTTTTCCTTTCCGGAAAGCATAAAAACACATCGAAAGGATAGTCTCATCCCTCGACTTATCGGAAGATTGTATGATCTTCGAGGAAAGCCGGAGCAGCGTCTTTGGCGAAATGCCGTTCATCCCGTACTCCCGGATCCAGTCCGCCGCTTTTTCCAGCTTTTCCCGGAGCACCAGATAATGTACCATCTCTCCCCTTCTGGATGTATCCAGCAGAGACGGGGAAATCCTTTCCAGAAGCAGATCCAGTTCCTCCATCCTGTCATGGTCAAAATAAAACTGTGCCATGCCCGGAATAATGGTCTGTTTATAGTCTGCTGCCACCCCGTCGCTGGCAAGAAGGCTCTCAAACCGCCTGATATTGTCCTCCGTGACATGCAACGAACCAGCACCGCACAGGTGCATCTGCAGGGAGACTGTTCCGAAATCCCTCTCCTGAACCTTTGACAAAAGTCCGTCCTCCGCAAAAAGCCGCTCCATCTCAAAGGTCTCATCCGGCACATAACGGTTTCCCGTACCGTCTTCCAAAAGGATCGTATATTCCTCCCCATAAAGAGGCAGAACTGCCTGTCCGTCCGTCAGCGCAAAACTTTTTTCTGCCACTTCCCGTTCATACAATACCAAAAGCTTTCTCATCTGCCTAGCCGATGTTCTGACCTGCACCGAAAACAGAAGCGGCGCCAGCTTTTCCCCCGCTTCCTCCAGCATCACATCCCCCTGGATCACCTTTTTATACAAAAAGGCGAGGTGCTTATTGATCAACCCTTTCTGTATCATCTGAACCACAAACTCCTGAATATGGAAACGCTCTTTCTCGTACAGATCCGGCATGAACGCCCTGTTATCCAACAGCGAAGCATACAGGTAAGCGCTCCTCTCCCAGTCCAGATTATTGTGATAGGCAAAATACATATAGATCACCTTCGGAAGCCTGATCAGCTCCTCCATATCCAGACTGTACATATAATATTCATACAGCTTTGTGATCCGCAGATTTTCCTCCACGCCCGCCGCGTACCAGGGAAAATCCTCTTTCCCACGACAGTTTCCCCTGATCAGCAGCGTACATATATTCTGCAGTGTCTCCGCATCAGGCCGCCTGTCGTAGCTTTTTTTCAGGATATCGAGAAGCCTGTCCATACTGTCCTGACTTCTGGGCGCAAGGTAGTGGAGCTGCATGATGATCTCATCCGTCAGCAGGTCATGCTTTGCCGCATAGCGCAGCATCTGTATCTCGAAATCTCCCAGTTCCATAAAAAGGGACGGTTCTGTCCTGATCAGCAAAAGCGCCTCGATATAGAAAACAGGACTGTTGCAGCCTCTCTCAAACTGCTGCTTAATGAACATCCATTTTTTGACATAGGACATGCCGTATTCCGGCGACAGGTAAAGCAGAAGCCATCCAAGCCGCCAGTTATCCGGCTCCTTCTCATAGGAAGAGGCCACTTCCTCCGCGATCTTATTCACATAAGTTTCATCTTTTCCACGAAGCGTACTTAAGTACAGATAGTATGACCATACCGCATTATCCATATCTCTGCTCTGCAGGATCGCATTTCGGGCCTGATCCAGCATCCATCCCGCTTCGTTCATCCTTCCCTCCGTGATCAGAAGATGGGCGCGGTAAAGCTTCGGTTCCGGATCGGCGCCATCTATTTCCCCCCACTCCTCCAGAATCTCATAGTTTTTGGTGAGCCAGGTCCTCGTACTGATCTTCTTCATGCGGAAAGCCCCGTAATACTCCATGATCCTCACGAGCAGCCCCTGTTTTTTCCGGCAGGCCAGCCCCTGCCTGTAATCCTCATCCTCCACTTTTACCTCTATCGGTACAGAGGTTTCCACAAAGCTGTTATAGAAACGCAGTCTTCCGTAATTAATGCCTTTATGGAGCCTGTCTTTGTCTACGTAATAATAAAAGCGGCAGCGGTCCCCCAGAAAATCATCATCACTCAATACCGTTTTATCCACTGTCAGGAAATCCCCCTGCACCTCGACCTGCAGATAGATATATCCCCAGCCGTTTTTCGTAAGCAGCACCTCGTGGCGCCCGATTCCCTCCGCCACATCCTCGAGCCGCAGTTTATCTTCATCGATGATATAGTTGGTTTTCTGCTTTTTATGGATCGCGATCAGAAATTCTTCCACATTCCGCTCATTACCGTAATACTGCGAAAGTCCCCTGTACAGACTTCTATATTTCCGGTCGCTCCCTTCAAACAGCACTGCAAACCCGGGCCGGTAAAAAAGCGCTACAGCCTCCGTCCAGTCGCTTTTTGCCAGATTTGCAAAATGAAACAGATTTTTAATGGTCCCCAGACTGGTGTCCAGCGTCTGTCTTGAAACCATCACAACAAAAGGGAGCGTGTATTCTCCCTGATTGCTGACCACGTAAAAATTTCCCTGCAGAACATCTCCGCTCTCCATGCCTTTTCCGTGGAATATATAGCCGATCTCTTCTCCGTTCCCGAAAAACTCCCCGGTCAGACATTCCATTTGGCTGTCGGAAGTATAGATAAAACCTTTTGTGATAGTTCCTCTTTTTCCGAACACATGGAAACTCCCCTCATAATCTTCGCCTGCCCGTAAATTGATCTCGATCCTGCTCTCGGAAAATTCCAGTCCTCCGTTTCCGTATTCAAATTTTCCGTCTAAAATTCTGTCAATAACTTCTCTCATATCTATATATCCCTCTTTTATAAGTATATATCAAGGGGAGTTCTTTCGCAACAAAGAAAGTGGGGGATTTTGTCCGCTGGGATACGTATTGTAGCGGACGCATCCCGGGCGTATGGATATCCTGTTCAGGACGCGCTCTCGCTTGATGAAAAGCGCAGCGGTACTAAGCTCGTGAGATACCTCGCTAAGTACCGGCGTTTTTCAACAGTCCTTCACAGGATATCCATACGCCCGGGATGCTGGGTTTTCTATGGATGTATAGCTGGAAACGCGGGGTTGCTTAAAATATCAAAATGAGGTATATTGAGTTAAGTGATATTGATGAAATACAGGGGAATAAATTCACACGGATCACGGAGTGATTGCTATGGATATATCAAAACCAATTGTGGAAATTCAGGGGCTGACGAAAATATATGATGGGTCGAAACTGGCGGTCAATCAGATGAATCTGATCATCCCGCGGGGGCGCATCATCGGTCTGCTGGGTCCGAACGGGAGCGGGAAGACCACTCTGATCAAAATGATAAACGGGCTGCTCGTACCCACCGGAGGCGAGGTGCTGATCAACGGCGAGCCGCCGGGGCCTTCCTCCAAGGCTGTGATCTCCTATCTGCCGGAGCGCACTTACCTGCCTTCCGGCATGAAGGTAAAAGATATCATTGCTTTTTTCGCGCAGTTTTATGCGGATTTTTCCATAGAACGCGCCTATAATATGCTGCAGATACTGGCGATCCCGCCCGCGGCACAGTTAAAAACGCTCTCCAAGGGCACAAAAGAGAAGATCCAGCTCATCCTTGTGATGAGCAGGCAGGCCCAGCTCTATATTCTGGATGAGCCGATCGCCGGCGTTGATCCGGCAGCGCGGGATTATATCCTGCACACCATTATGACAAACTATGACCATCAGTCCTCCATTTTGCTTTCCACCCACCTGATCTCGGATATCGAGGGTATTTTGGATGAAGTGATCTTTATCCGTTACGGACAGGCTATCATGCATGCTCCTGCAGAGGCGGTGCGCAGGGCGCATGGCAAATCGGTAGATGCTTATTTCCGGGAGGTGTTCGCATGTTAACGAAATTATTCAAACAGGAATGGAAAAGCTTTTCCCTTGCCCCCACGATCACCATGATCATTCTGGCCGTCCTCACGGTGATCCTTATGACAACTTTCATGACCGCTTTCTGGGATCAGAGCCCCAATATTTTTACGGAAATGTTTGCCGGGCTGGTCATTCTTGCCTACATTTTTTGTCTTGCGGCAGTTTCTTTCTGCGTTACACTCTGCACTGCCATACGTTTTTATAAAAACTTATTTACCGATGAAGGGTATCTGATGTTTACCCTTCCGGTCAAAACTTCCGACCTGCTGCTCTCCAAAACGCTTGTCGCCGCCCTCTGGCGGTTTATCTCCATCGCCTGTATCTACCTGAGCGTCCTCGGCATCGCCTGTGTCGCCGTCGCCTATTTATCGGATATCGGCATTGTACAGTTTTTTCAGGAATTTTTTGATCTGTTCCGTGAAGCCTTCGATATGGCATGGCTGCGGGATTCTTTTCCGATCCCTGTCTCCCTGTTTTTTATATGGCTTACCCTGATCGGTATCCTTTCATTGTTTTTTGATATTTTATATATCTATACCTGCATCTGTCTGGGACAGCTTTTTAAGAAGCACAAGATCGGCGGCGCCATTCTTTCCTATTTCGGCCTCCGGTTTGTATTCAGGATCTTCCGGCAGATTTTGACCATCCCGCTTTCCAACACTTTTTACTATTATGATATGGACGAAATCAGCGGCGGTACCTGGATACTCATGATGTTTGTCTCCCTCCTTGTTATGGGCGGGTTGTGTTTTGGTATGTACTGGCTCTGCAATTATCTGATGAGCCGGAAACTGAATCTGGAATAAAATAACGCCGCATCAATGCGGCGTATTTTTTATTCTTTTCTTCTTCGTCTGTCATAATGCTGATTCTCATAGTGGGCCTGCTTTGCCTCATACATGGACACATCCGCTTTTTTCACCTGCAGCCGGACATCGACCTCTCCGTTCTGCCAGATGCTGCCCATCGAAATACTGTACTCTCTGTTCCGGGCAAATTCCTTTTTCAGCTTATCAACCGTATCATTGAATTCTTTTTCCTCCACGTTCTCCCATAAAACAAGAAATTCGTCTCCGCCGATCCGGTAAGCATTGTCCGGCGCGTACTTTCTGATACACTCCGCTGTTTTCTGTATCATGGCATCACCGTATTCATGCCCTTTGGTATCATTCATCTGTTTCAGGCCGTTGATATCCGCAAATATCACGCCCAGACTGTGAGGCTTTTTCTTCTTCAATTCGTTAAATTTCCACATATATTCATTCCGGTTTTTCAGACCGGTCAGCATGTCCGTACAGCCCACCTGGCGCAGTTCTTCGATCAGGCGGCGCTTTTCCAGATCCGCCGTCACAAAATCCGCCACCGAACGCAAGAGCGTCATATCCCCTATATGCTCCGCAGGATTGTCCACGCCCAGAAATCCTACGATCTCCTCATCTCTCATAAGGGGCGCCGCCATAAGGCTTTTGATCCCCTGCGCCTTTAAAATTTCAAAATCGGCCCTGTCGCAGGGTACATCCTCCTCCAGAACCGCAATATAGAATTCTCCCTTTTCCCTGAATTTTTTCATCCAGTTTGTCAGAACATCAACAGATATTCCCTGCAGCCTGCCTATCTCCGCCTCTACCCCTTCCGCACACCATTCAAAAGTATTGTCCGCAGTCTGTTTTTTCAGATCTATCTCAAAAACATAGCCCCGCTCCGCCCGATAGTATTTGCAGATCGTCTCCAAAAAACAATCCAGTGCCGTATTGATATCCTTCTCATAAACCAGTGTGTGGATGCTTTCTATTAAAATAGACTCCAGGGAATCCCTTTGTCTGTCAAGTTTTCTTTCCGCCATATTGCCCTCTCCCGGTAACTTTGCACTTTTCGCTATGGTTTTATCTATAGACTATTGTATATGATAAAAAGGGATTTGTCATCATTTTATTGTCTATTCATTCTTCCAGCTCAAACTCCATGATCACCGGGTCATGATCCGAATATGCATAACCGCTGTTTACATGCAGATAGGAATCCACGGTCACATTATCCGAAACGATAAATCCATCCAGCGTCACCGTATATGTGGTCCCTGCATCATACGGCTCCTTCGCGCTCCGGCAGGTATTATGGGAAATATCCTCCGCCTCCTTCGCCCCGTCTATCGCCATCCTGAATCCGGCGGGCAGACTCTCCCGCGGAAAAGGATAGGCCCACTCCGGTTCATCCCCTCTTACTTCCACTTTCAGGTTATGGTTGAAATCCCCGCCGCAGATCACATAATCTCCGTTTTTATAATCTTTCTCCATATCTTCATAGAGCATTGCAAGCTGGCCTGTACGGATCTCATCGCTGCTTCCGTAAGCCGACATATGCATGTTGTAAACACATAGCGTCTTTCCGCTTTCCACAGGTATCCTTGAAACGGAATAACATCTGTCCAGATCCACCAGTTTGGAAAAAGACTCCGATATGGGCAGACTCCTCCGCACTGCCTCCGCGATCGGCATTTTGGAATAAGTTACAATGCCCGCTCTGTTTGCCCCATGGGGTTCCCACAGCGGGAAAAACAAAAAAGGAGAATCATAATTCTGGGCATAAGTATAATAATACCCGTCAAAAAACTGATTCATCAGCTCCAGTTCATCGATATGGTATGAACGTGTTCCGTCCCTGTCCACCTCCTGCAAGAGCACAAGATCAGGCGCCGCATCCTGCATCAGTTTTCCGGCGCCGCAGACTGCTCCCGCCACGCTCTCTTTATCTTTTCCCCAGGAAGATTTCCCTCCGTCCATAAAAAAGCTGTACTCCGGCAGGTAAGCGCCGAACCCGATATTGTAAGTCATAATGGAGTATGTTTTCGGCGGCAGAGGATCTCCCGCACCTTCCCCTGTCTGTGCATTTTCCGGGAAAGATTCCCCCTCATTCTTTTCGATCTCCAGCACCATGTTGTCAGGAAGCCTTTCATACGCCGAAAAGACATAAACCACATACACTGCAAAAATTAAGATCAATAAAACGATAATACCTGTCAGGTATTTCATTCCCTTTTTCATTTTCATTGTTCTCCGCTTGAGATTTAGGGTAAATTTATACATCGTCCTGTGAAACCATTCCGATCAATTGATTTGGAAGAATTGCCTGAACTTTTGATTTCTCATAATCTTTTATTTTCTCCGTCACAATATCTATAACATACAGAGCAACAAGATTCAAGAGATTTATGAGTAGTTATTGTTATTCCACGGTGTGCGGTAGTTTTCGCGCAAAACTCCCCGTTCCCTCCCTCACGCAAACTCCGGCATGACATCCCTGAAATACAGCGGCAGAAACTGTCTCTGCAGCGCCCGGTTTTCCCGGCTCTCGATCGCAATGGTGTGGCAGAACATCCGAAACAGGTCCTGATAGTATTCCTCCTCCGTGCTGATGCGCCCTGCTATTTCGCCGTCCAGGTCCAGCGCATCCATCATGTACCAGTCCCTTTCCCTCTCATGAAAAAGCGCTTTCCTGCGGTTCATATCATAGATCAGGAAATTTTCCAGCGGCAGCCTGTCGGAAAAATGGGGCCCCAGATACATCAGTACATCATTTTTCGGATGGATCTTCGCCAGAAGGACCCCGTTTTGCAGTTCCTGAAATCGCAAAAACTCCAATTCCCGATGTATCTCGCATCCCACATTTCTCTTTAGATCAAAACATCTCGCCACATACGGATCGGTCACTTTATCCAATACCCTGTGTCCCTGTTTCATGGACAATCCCGCCACGATAGTCTTATAGACCGCTTCCGCCTTATCCGGCTCATGGGATGCCATGGCATAGCAAAGGCACTCATACACCTCCTCCCCCAGCCTCTTTCGCAGCGTCCGTATCACCTTCCCGGCCTTCTCCATATCGGCCGCCGTCTCCCGGTAAGTGCAGAACAGCTCCGGCTGCGCCAGTTCCGTCTGCAGCCTGCAGTGATCGTGTCCAAATCCCGAAGCGATCGCCTCCGTCCAGGCGTCGTACACTCCCGTCAGAATTCCCTCTATACTGTTCTCACAGAGAAATACTACAATTTCCATCCTAAAACCTCCAACCTGCCATTCCGTGCCACCGCGTTTTATATTCAAAACCGACCGGATAGTTACCGCTGAAATGACAAAGTGCTCAAAACCTCCTGCGACACCTGTTGTTTTCCACCCGCCCACGCCATATCATGAATCTGCGATTCATGATCGCCATTCGCCGCTCGCCGAATAAGCAAACTCATTCTTCTCGCTAACGCTCATTACATCATCAAAGAGCGACAACTGTTTATAGGTAACTTCCCTGCCGTTTATGATATCCGGCTGCGGCGGACGTTTATTGTCCACATCCAGTAAATTCCTTGTAATATAGTCCTCTTCTATCTTTGTGCGGTACATCATCTTTCCGTTACAGCAGATAAAATAGAGCGCCCGCTTTAACACCACGCCGATCTTTTTCAGATCATCAAAGCACAGACTGGAAAGCCGCCTCCCCCGCACAATACGCTGAGCCGATTTCACGCCGATCCCCGGTACCCGAAGCAGCATCTCATAGGGCGCCCTGTTTATTTCCACCGGAAACAGCTCCAGATGCCTCAGCGCCCAGTCGCATTTCGGATCCAGCAGCACATTAAAATTCGGCCGCGCCTCAGATAAAAGTTCTTTCGCCTCAAAGCCGTAATACCGCAGCAGAAAATCCGCCTGATACAATCTGTGCTCCCGAAGAAGCGGCGGGCCCCCGGGCAGCGCCGGCAGCGTCTTATCCTCGTTCACCCTGACAAAGGCGGAATAAAATACCCTTTTTAAAGCAAATTTCCGATACAATGACTCCGCCACCGAAACGATCTGATAATCGCTCTCCGGCGTAGCGCCGATGATCATCTGGGTGGACTGGCCCGCAGGCACAAACTGCGGCGCATGGCGGTAAAGCGCCACCTCCTCCTTACTGCTGACAATACCGTTCTGAATCTGCCGCATCGGTTTTAGGATCGTATTCCTGTTCTTATTCGGCGCAAGATTCCGAAGCCCCTCCGCGGTAGGCAGTTCCAGATTCACACTCATCCTGTCTACCAAAAGCCCCAGCCGGTAGATGATCTCCGGATCAGCGCCGGGGATCGCTTTCACATGGATGTATCCCTCAAATCGGTAAACATTGCGCAGCCTGAAGATTGCCGTATAGATCAGTTCCATCGTATAAGTAGGGTTCTCGATAATGCCGGAACTTAAAAACAATCCCTCGATATAATTCCTCTTATAGAAATTCATCGTCAGTTCGCAGATCTCTTCCGGCGTAAAAGCAGTCCTCTCCACATCGTTGCTGGCCCGGTTGATACAATATTTACAATCATAAATACAATAATTTGTAAACAGTATCTTCAACAGGGATATGCACCTTCCGTCAGCCGAAAAGCTGTGGCAGATACCGGCAAGCTTCGTATTTCCCATCCCTTTTCCGCTGCCCTTCCTCTCCACGCCGCTGCTGGTACATGCCACATCATACTTCGCCGCATCCGTCAGGATCCGCAGCTTCTCCATCACGGAAAGCTGTCCATCATCCCCTTTAAACAGCATACCCCCCGATTTCACCACTCCGGTTCCCGACAGTTCCTTCCGCCCCTCTACATTCCCCGCCGCCAAATGTCCAATTTTCATCCCATCTGATAATTCTTTTCTCTCCGTTTCCATAATCATATAATAGAACAAATGTTCGATTATGTCAACATGAAAATTAAGAAAACAACCTCTGCCGAACCTGCTCCCTCCTGCTGCACCCCAGCTTCTCAAAAATATTGGAAACATGCTTCTTCACCGTAGCCTCGGAAATACAAAGGCTTTCCGCGATCTCCCCGTTGCTCATCCCCTGACAGATCAAGATCGCGATCTCGCACTCCCGCCTTGTCAGTCCCATCTCCTGAAACAACGCATAGCTCTCGCTTGCCGTGATCTCCCTGAAACTGTTTTCTTTTTTCTCTTCCTCCTGCACATTCTGTCTTTTGCCTTCCGTCTCCCCCGCAAAAATACTCCAGATACAGACGCCGTAAAAAACGGGCCGCAGGCAGAGCACAACGCCAGACAGAAATTCCTCTCTGCTGTGTATCTGCTCCATCGCCGCCATGCACAGCAGAAAACTTTCCAAAAAGCCTGCCCACAGCGCACAGGAAGAGATGCGTCGCAGCTTCTGCCCTCCTGTCTCCCCTTTAGTCTTTTCCCCCAGCGAGGGAAGGAGAAGAAGCCCTGTCCCGAGCAGAAATACCAGAAGCTGTTTTATGTCAAACAGTTTTTCCATCCTGAATCCAAAAAAGATCGACATCAGAAAGAGGTAGCAGGCTGTCACTCCAAATCTTTTTATCACTCTCAACATATCCGATATGCCTCTCCGTCATCTCTCCTTACTGCAAAGGCTCCGTTCCCTGTTCTTCCCCTGTTTCCGGCTCTTCCCCCTCCTCACAGGACGGCATATACTCCAAGATCCTCTGCTCCAGTTTCGCCCCGATCGGCAGCAGAAGTATGCTGACGATCATGGCATATAAGAAGGTGAGCAGGGTCACGGATATGATCGGTCCCAGGCGGGATGGCTCCGTCATATTGTGGAGCAGCACCACGATCTCCAGCATCATCACAAAAACACTGCTGTAGATCACCGTCCTGATCATGGTATCCACCGCCAGCTTTGCCCTTTTCATCTCCAGCAGCGCTGCCTCTTTTTTCCTGCCGAATATCAGACGGAACGCATTGTTCAAATCCTTCAAAAGTCCCGCCGAGAGCATCACCGGTATCGTCAGTACCAGCAGAAAAATAAGGCTCATACTATCCCAGAATTCAAAAAGCCCCATCGTCTGCTGCGTGATCTCCACCAGCGTAAAACATAACACAATAGCCAAAACAGATAATAAATACATAACAAAACTCTCCTTTCTTTTTCCTTTTCATCACATCACATATATGGCAAACGGCAAATATTTTTGTCATTTGCTATAAATCAGATAAGTACATCCGGCATGCCTTCCCTGACGTATCTGCTCCCATTATTAGCACATTTCGCTCCGAAATACCATACTACTAAAGTTGTAATTTGGGCCTATCTGTGCTATGATGGGCGCAAAAGAAAAACAGGCGGCAAAAGGAGACACAACTATGGACCGGAAACCACAAAAAAAGAACTATAAGAAACTGCTTTACATCCTTCTGCTCGCCGGAAGCTTTTTTGCCGCCCTGAAATGTATTTTTATCGGATATCAGATGGATGAAGGCTATGCCATCGCCATGTCCTACCGCATGCTGATCGGGGATAAAATGATCTCCCAGATCTGGGATCCCCACCAGACTTCCGCATTTTTTTCCGCATTTTTGATGTGGATCTATATGACCCTTTTTCATACGACAGCAGGCACTGCCATCTGGCTCCGCATCTGCGGCACCCTGATCCACGGGATGCTCTCCGTAGGCGTCTATCGTGTCATTCGCCGCTTTCTGTCTGCGGACCACAGCTTTTATCTCGGCATCCTCTATTTCAATCTCCTGCCAAAGGGATATGTCACGCCGGAATTTTCCAATCTGCTGATCTGGTTTCTGACGCTGCTGCTGTTGGATCTCTCCCTGCTGGGAGATCCGGACACCGGGATTTTCTTCTCTTCATCCTCCCACAGGCGATTTTTCCCGTCTGTCCCCGCGGGCAAAAAAAGAGGACTGATTATCCTCCGCTGCGCCCTCTGGATGTGCGGCATGGTATTGTCCTATCCTTCCGCAGCAATATTGTTTCCTTTCTTTTTATGGTATCTGTGGAGACAGCCGGAATATGGCAGAAAAAGCGCCCTTTTCTTTGCCGGGACCTGTATCGCCTGCGCAGGAGCCTATCTCGCGGGCCTGCTCTCCTATATGTCCCCGGCGCAGATATTTGAAAACCTGAACTGTATGCTGATCGGAAACAGCGGGCATACTGAAGTCTCCCTTCCCTCAAGGCTCGCCGCCTATGGGTTGCAGTTCGGGCAGGCTCTGCTGATCGCCATCCTGTGCCTGTTCGTCTCATGGCTTTTTATCAAACTGCGCAGGACGTCCTTTGAGGACAAAAGGGAATATCCTGTCCTGCTCATGTATCTTATCCTGATGGCGGCAGCCGTTTTTCCCGTCATCTATTGGTTTCTCACGCCGACAAACAACGATTATTTCTTTATTTATACTGTCTACTTTATTTTATTGATCTTTGCATTTTACACGGTGAGGGAGCTGGAGGAGAAAAACAGGAAAATCATATCCCTCTGGCTCGTCAGCAGCGTGCTGGCCTTCATCGCCGTTTTGATGCTGACGGATCTGACCGTTTTCACCTCCGTCAGATACATCCTGCCAGGTGTCATCATGGGGCTTGCCTCGCTCCTTCTCTATGCCGAAAAACACGCTCCCGGCGTTCACCGCAGATATGCCGCAGCCCTGCTCCTTGCCTTTTGCTTTTCTTCCATCTTCATCAAAGGCTGGGAATACCGCGGCGATCAGGACGTTCCCCAGAACATCACGCGGGTGAGGGGTATTATCTCCGAAGGCCCGGCAAAGGGCATTCTCGCGGAATACATGCAGTGTGCCATGCATGAGAGCCTCTATGCCGAAATGCAGGAATATGTCTCCCCAGGAGATAATGTGTTCCTGTTGGAAAGCGATGCCACAGGCTATCTGTTCCAAGATGTAAACATAGCCTCCTACACGACGATCTCCGATCCGAGATACAACGATATTCTGTTAACATACTGGGAATTGAACCCCGAAAAATATCCCGACGTCATGATCATTCCCTGCTGGTACGGAGAACTCCACTGGGATCCCGAAAGCTGGATCGTGAAATGGACGGAAAATGATTTTGGCGCCACCGAGATCATCGACGGCACCTATTTCAGATATTATATCAGATAGTATATTTTAAATCAATTTTTATATTCTGCAAGTGGATCCCTGCCGCCAAAAAGAGCAGCCTCCAAAGCCAATGGCATTAACTAAATGACATTGGCAGTCAAAGCTGCTCTTTCCCGATATTTTCTCAACTCTTTATATCCTTGCCAGCACAAAAATATCATAAATGGCTTTGATCGCTACCTCGAAATCCTCATTCTTCACACCGATGATGATATTTAACTCCGACGAACCCTGATCGATCATCTTGACATTGACATTGGCATGCGCCAGTGCGGAAAAGATCCTGCCTGCGGTTCCTCGGGAGGACTTCATGCTCCTGCCCACCACGGCGATCAGCGCAAGATCCGCCTCAATTTCAATATGATCCGGATTTGCCAGCCTGTGGATCGCAGAGACCACAGACTGTTCTTTATGTACAAAATCATCCTGATGCACCAGGATCGTCATTGTGTCGATACCAGAGGGCATATGTTCAAAGGAAATATGGTTGTCCTCAAAAGCCTGCAGCACTTTCCTCCCGAATCCCACCTCCGAGTTCATCATATCCTTGTCCAGCATCACGGAACAAAAGCCCTTCTTGCCGGCAATGCCGGTGATCGTATACTTGGATTTCTGGCAGGTGCTGCCCACGATCCAGGTTCCCTCATCCTCCGGCTTATTGGTGTTGCGGATATTGATCGGAATTCCCTCCTTGCGCACCGGGAAGATCGCATCCTCATGGAGCACCGACGCCCCCATATAAGAAAGCTCCCGCAGCTCCCTGTATGTGATCATATCGATCCGCTCAGGCTTATAGATAATGCGGGGATCCGCGATCAAAAAACCCGACACGTCTGTCCAGTTTTCATACACATCCGCCTGAATCGCTCTGGATACAATAGAGCCCGTCACATCGGAACCGCCCCGGGAAAATGTCTTTATCGTCCCGTCCTTCTTTGCGCCGTAAAAGCCCGGGATCACCGCATAGTCTGCTTTCTGCAGCCTTTTTCCAAGAATTCTGTTCGTTGTCTCCGCATCAAAGTCGTCGTTCTCATCAAAGCGGATCACCTCCGCGGCATCGATGAACTCAAAATTCAGATAGTCCGCTATGATAATACCGTTCAGGTATTCGCCCCGGGAAGCCGCATAATCTCTGCCCGCTTTGTCTTTAAAATTTTTCTCGATCTCCTCAAATTCCTTTTCCAGAGAAATATCCAGCCGAAGGCCGTCGATGATCTCCTGATAGCGCGCCTTTATCGCCGCAAACTCTTCCGAGAAATCGCTCTCCGCTTCCGCCATGGCATAGCATTCGTAAAGCATATCCGTCACTTTCGTATCTTTGGAATGCCGCTTCCCGGGCGCAGAGGGCACCACATAGCGCCTGGCTTCATCTGCCCAGACAATATTCCCTACTTTTTCAAACTGTTCCGCGCTGGCAAGGGAACTCCCGCCGAATTTGACAACTTTTTTCACAATTTTTCTCCTATTCCAGTTCCGCATCATTCCTCCCGGTATCACTACATGCAGAGAGATTTCCAGCCGTTTTACGTCTGTAAATCCTCTGGATACCGTCCGGAATAATGCTGATTCCAGTTCCGCATTACTCCTTCTTTCGGTTCCATATCACTTTATTCAGAAAACAGATGCGCCATGATCTCATGTCCCTTCTCTATAAAAGGACCGTCTGCCGCTTCCCTCTCGTTATATTTTCGCTCAGAGTGAAGATCCTTCCTGCTATCGTAGAGCAGATAAGGCACATTGTCCGCCGTATGGGTCCTCACCCTGATCGGCGTCGGATGATCCGGCAGGATAAGCAGCCGGTAGTCCTCCCCCGACGCATCCATAGCTTCCGTCACCGGCCGGATCACTCTGCTATCCAGATATTCGATAGCCTGCACTTTTTTCTCCACACTGCCCTGATGGCCCATCTCATCCGGCGCCTCCACATGGATATAGGCGAAATCATATCCCTGCTTCAGAAGGCCGTCCACCGCCGCCTGCGCTTTCCCTTCATAATTGGTGTTGAGGCCGCCGTTTGCGCCCTCCACCTGCGCCACGCCCATGCCGGCTCCCACAGCGATCCCTTTTAACAGATCCACCGCTGATACCATCAGTCCCTTTTTGCCGGTCTTTTCCTCAAAATCGGAAAGCATCGGCTTTGTCCCCGCGCCCCAGAACCAGCAGCAGTTTGCGGGATGCAATCCCTGTTTTTTTCTCTCGATGTTCATCGGATGGTCTTTCAGGATCTGATAGCTCGCCTCCATCATATGATGCAGATGCGCATCCTCCGGCAGATACTGTCCGATCTTCTGTCCCAACACATCGTGGGGCGGCACAAGCTCCACCACCTGCCCTTTATCCCAGATCAGACAATGCCTGTAGCTGGTGCCCACATAAAACTGATATGTCTCATCCTGCAGTTTTTCCTGCACCGCCTTCAGCAATACGGCGCAGTCCTCCGTGCTGATCTCGTCGGAACTGTGGTCGATGATCGTTTTCTCCTCGAAAACCTCCTCCTCGTCGGAGATCGTCACAATATTACAGCGGATCGCGATATCCGTATCTTTCATCGGCACGCCGATGGACAATGCCTCCAACGGGGAACGGCCGGAATAATACTGTTTCGGATCATACCCAAGCACAGAGAGATTTGCCGTATCCGATCCCGGCTTCATCCCGTCCGGAATGGTATGTACCATGCCGGCCTCTCCCTTTCCGCTGAGCCTATCCATCGTCTCGGTATCGGCATATTCCAGCGGCGTCTTTCCGCCCAGCGCCTCTATCGGCTCATCCGCCATCCCGTCACCTAATATCACAATATATTTCATGAAGCCACAGACCTCCTATTTCTATCACACATCAACATCTTCCGATGCCTCAATGATTTTAGTTAACGCCTATACCCAGCCGGGAGGAAAATCAAATCCTCAAGGCGCCCCTTAAAAAGCGTCGGCACTTAGCGAGGTCCCTCACGAGCTTAGTACCGCTACGCTTTTTTGGAGCGAAAGCGCGGCGACGGAGGATTTGATTTTCCTCCCGGCGTCCGTTACCATTACCTGCGCGATGCCCCGATCTACCCTTCCATCCGAATCCGCGAGATCGTCCCGTCAATCTCCTCAAACTTCTCCGCAAATTCCCTCTCGCTCATCACCGGCGTGATATAACCGTACTCTCCAGGCAGGCTCTCAAGAAATACCACCCTGCCGTTCCCGAACTCGGCAGCCGCTTTCGCCTCCGGCACTTTATCTCTCTCAAGCCGCACAAAAAAACGCCGTCTGGAGGAAGGCAAGTCCGCGAGCGCGATCTTTTCTTCCGCCCAGTCGATCTGCAGATGGGTTCCCATAAACCTGGCAGCCTCGATCACATCCGCCGCCACCGCGCTGGCTGTGGGGAGTTTTCCCGCACCGCTGCCATAATACATGGAATCCCCCAACATATTCCCCTTCACAAACACCGCGTTGAACACGCCGTTCACGCTGTAGAGAGGATGTTCCTGCCCGATCAGCACCGGCGACACCATGGCGAGATAACCGTCCTCCGTCAGCTTGCTCATCGCCAGCAGCTTGATAGTCCTTCCCATCTTCTTCGCGTACATAAAGTCTTCCGCTGTCAGTTTTGTGATGCCTTCCGTATAAATCTCCTGATAATCCACACTCTTGCCGCTCATCAGGGAAGATAAGATAGCGATCTTCCGGCAGGCATCATACCCTTCCACATCCGCCTCCGGATTCCGCTCCGCAAACCCCAGCTCCTGTGCTTCCTTCAGCACTTCCGCAAAAGCCGCGCCGTCTTTCTCCATCTTGGTCAGGATATAGTTGGTCGTTCCGTTCACGATACCGCTGATATCTAAAATATTTTCCTGTTTCAATGCATTGTTCAATGTCCGTATGATCGGAATGCCGCCGCCCACACTGGCTTCAAAAAAATAATTGCAGTGATGCTCCGCTGCGATCCTGATCAGTTCCGCGCCGTGGTTCGCCACCAGTTCCTTGTTGGAGGTGCAGACGCTCTTTCCCGCCATCAGGGCTTTCTTCGTAAATGTATAGGCAGGCTCATTTCCTCCCATCGTCTCGCAGACGATCTTTACCTCCGGATCATTCACGATCGTATCCACATCATGCACCAGCTTCTCCCGCACAGGATCTCCCTCAAACTCCCGCAGATCCAGCACATATTTCACATGTACGCCCTGCCCTGCTGCCCTCTCGATCCTGTCCTGATTCTTTTCGATCACTTCCGCCACACCGCTGCCGATGTTTCCGTATCCGTATATTGCCGCTTCTATCATAGGAATAACCACGCCTTTCTCTCTGCTGTCCGGTGTAACCGCCCCGCCTCCCGCAAACTTTGCCGCCGGGTATAAACCCCTGTTGGATCACCGTATAATATTACCGTTTTGTCGCGAGTTATTTTACCACGAATACCGCAGATATGCAAGGAAAATAAAAAGGCAGTTAACTTTTGAAAACTGCCTTTTGCCCTTATAAACCGCATTATGCCGCTCTGTGATTCCCTGTATCACAAATACCGCAAATATTATTTTTTCTCTTCCTTCACATATTTTTCAATAACACACTCATGCCCTTCATAACCGGATTTGCATAATAAGCCTTTGCTCTGTAATATGCCGTCAGAATCCCGATGCGGCCAGCGACCTGACTACGCCCTCCCATCTGGAGCCGTCTGTCACATTTGAAAATTCCAATCAGTGAGCTGAAGCTTTTAACCATCGGTACTGTGAATGATATGTATACCGAACTGCACCGTGACGACACGCTGAAGGAATTTTCAAGATTACCTCTGCAAAGTGACTTTAATAAATTTTGATTAAATTCTGCTTATAAAATTAACTGCCGAAATTAGTTGAAACTTTCTTTTTTTTGTTGTATCATATAGGCAGAGGTGATTCACATGAATGGACTTACTGAAAATAAAAAGTTCATCACTACCGCTGAACTAAAGGATATGGGATACTCCTATTACAAAATAGGCAAGCTTGTAAAAGACGGGCTCATTCGCCGCGTCAATCGAAGCACTTATGAAAATCTTTCATACAAAGGCGATGAGAATGACTTCTTCAGCGCGGAAGCCTTCGTGCCGAATGGTGTCATATGCCTCATGAGTGCCGCCAGATATTATGAACTAACTAACTTCCTGCCGGACTCGATCGATGTGGCGATAGATCGAAAGAAAAAGGTTGTCACTCTGCCGGACTGGCCGGAAATAAAGATATTCTACTTTGACCCAGCCCGCATGGATCTTGGAGTTACCGAAGTTCGTGAAGGCGATAATGTTTTTCACATCTTCGATATCGAAAAAACTGTCGTAGATATCATCTATTACAGGAACAAGATCGGCATTGAAGAAACATCGGAGGTGCTTAAGAATTACCTGAAGCGCAGAGACAGGCAGATTGATAGGCTATATGCCTATGCAAAACGGCTCAGGTGCGAAAAGGTCGTCAGAACATATCTGGAGGTGCTTGTGTGATGAATGCAGAAGCCGTTAAAGCGAGATTGAAAAACTTTGCAAAGGATACCGGTCATACATTTCAGGAGGCTCTCACCTACTACGGGCTGGAACGGACAATCTACCGTATCTCCGTTTCAGAATATGCAGAATACTTCGTATTGAAGGGCGGCATTTTCCTGTATGCGATATTTGATCGGAACTATGAACGGGCAACTACGGACATCGATCTTCTGGCGCGTAGAATATCCAACAGCAGCGAGGAAATGAAAGCAGTATTCCAGAACATCCTGTCACAGGAAATCGATGATGCCCTCGTGTTTGATATTGATTCCATCACGGTAGAGGAAATTACAGAATTTAAGGAATATCACGGTCTCCACATCTCTGTCGTCGGATATCTTGACCATACGAGAATACCTGTCGGGATCGATATCGGATTTGGGGATGTTGTTTATCCTGATGCGGTAAAGATGGAGTTCCCGGTCATCCTTGACATGGAACCTCCGAAGGTAAACGCCTACTCCCTTGAATCGTCCATTGCAGAAAAGCTGGAGGCTATCATCCATAACGGGTACCTCAACAGCAGATACAAAGATTTTTATGACATCTATGTGCTTTCTACGAAATTTACATTCTTGTTTGACAAGTTAAAAAATGCTGTGATTGAAACATTCGAAAACCGAAAGACTCCTTTGACAATGGACTCCGCCGCTTTTAGAGATGAGTTTTTGAACGATCCAATGCACCAGACGAGGTGGAAGGCGTTTCTGAAAAAGAAAAAGGCTCTCATCCAGGTTCCAATGGATGAAGCTATGGCACGCATAAAACTCTTTGTCCGTCCTCTGCTTGAGGATGCGTCATCAGAAGAGATAAGCTGGAAACCAAACACAGGCCGTTGGGAATAAAAGCAAACACATACAGATTTTTAAAGAGTCGAGCAATCGGCTCTTTTCTTTTACCCGAGATTGGAAAGGAGGAACCGAATGGCTGGCAGAATCTTATCTTCTTAAAGAACGGAGAATATCTGAGCACCATCCTCGCAAACCCGCTCCGATCAAAACTGCCGTAACCTGATACATCTTTTTACCCCTTTCTTCTCTGATATTTCCATTATAGCATCCGTATGCCGCAATTCCTATATCACATATTTGACTCAGGCAGGCTGAAGTCAAAAAAATGAAAACATAGACTTGAAAATTCTGCTATGTTATACTTAACTAAACAATTTACAACAAAGCAGGGGGATACACCATATGGAACGGAAAAAGAAAACGGCATTCTTATTGACGCTGGCGATGGTCCTGCAGCTTACCGCATGTGCCCGAACCTCCGCCCCGTCCACAAAAGGAACAGACCCCGGCAGCCCGGAAACAGCCGCATCTGAAGCAGCCGCACCCGAAGCGGATGCTGATATCCTTCCCGCTGTGGGGGAGGAAATCTCCGGCTTCACCCTGCAGGAAGCGGCACCCTACGGCCCGCTGAACGCCGAAATCCTTATGTTTACCCATGAAAAGAGCGGGGCACAGCTCTGCTATATTAAAAATGGCGACACCAACCGGGCGTTTTCCATCGCTTACCGGACTCCCCTTGTGGACGAGACGGACGCCAACCACATTTTTGAGCACGCCATCATCGCTTCTTCCGAAAAGTATCCCAGCAAGGATCTGTTTTTTGATCTGGCCGGAAAGACCTATAATACCTATGTCAACGCCTATACACACCTTCCTTTTACCGTATATCCGGTGGGCAGCCAGAGCGAGGAACAGCTCCTTTTGATGGCGGACGCCTATTTGAGCTGTATGGTCAGCCCGGATCTGCTCCACGATGAACGCATTTTCCGGCGGGAGGCGCTTCGCTATATGCTCTATGATGTGGAGGAGCCGATCTCCATGGGCGGCACCGTATTCAGTGAGGACATGGGATACATGGCTGACATAAACGCAGAGGCTATGCGCAATCTTCTGCAGGCGCTCTATCCCGGCGAATATGCCGCAAATTATATCGGCCGTGCTCATATCAACTACCGGGATCTCACCTATGAACATATGGCGGAGACTTTCGAGCGGTATTACAGCTTCGACAACTCCCTGATCTTAGTCTACGGCGATCTGGACTACCGCAGTTTTCTCAAATTTCTCGATGAGGAGTATCTCTCCAAAGCGGAAAAACGAGGCACCGATCTGAGCGCCTATGACGATCCCGTCTCCGCCCCAGGCTATGTGGAAGAAATCGCCTATGCTCCGGCTTACGAAGGCGACGCCACCGAGGATGCCTCCTGCATTTTCTACGGGATAGACCTGGACGGACAAGACTGGGAAACGCTGGCACAGTACGATCTGTTCTCGTCTATGTTAAACAGCGACAGCTCGCCCCTCCACGAAAACCTGAGAGCGGCAGGACTGACGACTCCTGTCTTTACCGAACTCACTCTGGACAGCGAAAAACCGCTCTTTCTTTTTGAGATGGAGGATGCAGACCCGGAGGATGCCGCAGCATTGAAAGCCGCGGTGGACAGCACGCTGTCGGATATTGCCAAAAACGGGCTTGATGAGGGGCTGGTGGAGACGGTCCTGAAAACCAAAAGGCTCGATGACTATACCGCAATGGAATACACGGACGTTGTCATTGAGGAAGTTTTCCCCCTGATCTGCACAAAATGGGCGCAGACCGGTGAAACAGATATCCTCCTTGACAGCGAGGACGCTTTCTCGGCAATGCAGCAGGATACACAGCAGACATTGATCCGTAAGCTGGCGGACACACTGAAAAATGCTCCGCGCAGCGCCATGGTCACCACCATCCCAAAACCGGGCCTTGCAGAACAGATCCTGGCAGAGCAGGAGGCATACCTTGCCGAAATGAAGGCATCCATGACCCCTGAAGAACTGGAACAGATGGTAATAGATACACTGGCGTTTGATGAGTGGAACGCCTCGGAACAGTCCAACAGCGATATTGTCATCCCGGTGGAAGATCTCCCGGAACCGGAGCCCGCTGCAAAATTTACCAAAGAAACTGTCGACGGGGCAGTGTATTACGCGGCCGCTTCCGATATGGAAAAGATCAGCCTCCACCGGATCCAGTTTGATACCGGCGCCGTGCCCGAGGAGGACCTTCATTATATCCACCTCTATTCCATCCTGCTTGAGGAACTGGCAGCCGGAGACTACAGCAAGGCGCAGAAAGATGATCTGATGGCACAGTACCTTTATCAGTTCAACGTCAGCGACATCTACCCGGAAACCGGGGAAAATCAATACCCCATGCTCAGTATAGAATGGTACTGTCTGGCGGAGGATTACGAGACAAGCCTCCAGCTGCTGTTAGAGATCATGAGCGGATTAAGGCTGGATGACAGGGACGAGCTGATCCGGGTTCTGGACAAACGCCTGCCCTCTTTGGATCATGCAAAGGAGGACCCCTATTCTCTCAGCGAAACGCTCGCCTTAACAGGGGTGAGCAAAAGCCACCGGTATTACGACTATCTGGCCAGACAGCGGTTTTATGAATTTGCGAGTGAACTGCGAACGCAGCTGGACAAAAACCCAGACGCTATGGACACGGTCGCGGCAAAACTTGATTCGGTTCAGAAACTGATCCTGCACAGAGACCGCATGGCGGTGATGAATGTCGCTCCCAAAGATGAGCTGGAACAGATTTCCGCCCTTTCCAGACAAATGCTTGGAGAATTGCCCTCCCTGCCGTCAGTGGAGGCAGACTATGAACTGCCGCAGTACCCGGACAGGACGGCAGTGATCATGGAGGCCTCAAGCTCCTCCACCTTCTCGGTCAGCGACACCTCGCTGATCGATGGCCTCCCCGGCAGTTTTTACCCCTTTGCCATGGCGTTGAGCGACAGATACATTGTGCCCAGGATCCGCTTTCAGGGCCTTGCCTACAGCGCGGCAATGGGGCATTACAGAGCTTTGGACTACATCTACACTTACGCCGACAGCGATCCCGATATCGCCAATACGCTTTTGGTCATCGACGGGGAAGCGGAGGCGTTGGCCTCTATGGAACTGACACAGGAGGAACTGGACAGTTATATTTTATATTCCTATGCCTTTGTGACCTATCCCTCGGGAAACCTGAATCAGTATATGGAGGCGATGGACCGGGATCTGTCCGGCTTTGATGTCGAAAATCTGCAAAGGCTTGCCGCTGAGATCAAAACCGCGTCCGTCAGCGATCAGGAGCAGGCGGTGGAGGTGATGCGCGAACTGCTCAAAAACCAGCATTTAGTCACGGTCGGCAACGCCGAACTGATCCGGTCGGCGGAAAACTTATTCGACCAGATCTATGACTATCGAAAACCTTCAGGCCAATGACCTCCTACAGATACCGCTCCGCGATCCCCTGCAGGACCTCCCATTTCTCCTCCAGGTCCTTCACCATCTTAAGCTGCGTCCTGCAGCGGTCAAGGTTATGCCCCGGGCGGTGGATCTTATAGTAATGATCCCCCTCCAGATAATCGGTCAGAAACCGGATGCCCTGTTCCAGCGTGATCACCTTTGCGCCCATGGGAAGCATCCGGATTTCCGTCCCGGTCAGGGCCCCCTCGCATCCTTCCACAAACCCTTTTGTATAGACGGAAAACAGTTCCACATCGCAGGATATCTTCGTCAGATCCTTCTCGTCCTCCGCCCCGGTGCAGGCGCCGAAACGGATGGCATCACCGTAATCGTACAGCGCGGATCCCGGCATCACCGTATCCAGATCGATCACACAGATCGCTTTCCCTGTCTCATCATCTATCATGATATTGTTCAGCTTCGTATCGTTGTGCGTTACCCTGAGCGGAATCTCCCCCGCCGCCAGCATGTCGCAGATCACATGACAGTCTTTTTCCCGCTCCAGTATAAACTGGATCTCGTCCTGCACCGCAGATGCCCGGTCCATGACATCCTCCTTCAGCGCCTTCTTAAAATCTGCCAGCCGGCTCGCCGTATTATGAAAATCCGGGATCGTCTCATGCAGCGTCCCCGCCGGATACTCCGAGAGCATCTTCTGGAAATGTCCGAACGCCAGAGCGGTCTCATAAAAATCCTCCGGCTCCTTCACCGCGTCATAACATGTGGCGCCGTCAATAAACCCGTACATCCGCCAGTAAGTGCCGTCCTCCCTCTGATAATAGGAATCGCCGCCCTTTGTAAAGATCACGCGAAGCGTCTCCCGCTCGGGGTCTCCGCCCTTCTCCGCGATCTTCTTTCTCAGAAATTCCGTCACATTCACCACGTTTTCCATCAATTCCCAGGGCTTTTTAAAAATCTCATGGTTGATGCGCTGCAGGATATATTTTTTATACTCTGTCTCTGTTTTACATGTCACCAGGCAGGTATCGTTGATATGCCCGTTCCCGTGTGCTTTCACGCTCTCCGGCACGCCCTCCGTCTCAAACTGCTCCGCGATCTGAAACATTTCCCTGTCCTCTCTCTCCATCATTTTCCCCCTCTTCCTTTTCTCATCCTGCCACGCCGCGTCCGATGACATAACATATTCTGCAATACACACTGCCTGCCCATATCATCATATCATGGCATGCAGATATCCTGTCAATCCTATGGGCGTAAAAGGCAGCCGCAAACAAATCGATCACTTGTCAATATTGTACCATTTAATCTCGTTTGCCCCAAGATCCAGAGGAAAGCTCTCCCCGTCCCCCATATACACCACAGTGCTCTGCGGCTCATAGGTATTATTGACCACACAGAATTTCCCGTTCTTCACATAGGCGTGGACATCCACATTGTAATTATCGGAAAACCATTGCCGAAGCTGCCCCTCGCTGTGACAGCTCCACAGCACGGCGCGGTACAGGATACGACTGTTCTCGAAGCTGTAGGGCAGCCCGGAAATATAAACCGTCCGCCCTTTTCCGTACTCATTTACCGCCATCTGCACTTCTTTATCGCGCTGTATCAGAATCTTTGTCCCCTCCAGCGCATACATGCTCTTCTTTCCTTCCCCGAAATTGACCTCCCCCTCGCTGTCTTCCAGTATAAAATGCCTGCGGTCTTCCTCCCAGTTATACTTATCATACCCCAAAGTAAACCCTGTCTCTTTCTCTACCCCCAGTGCCGAGGCAAGCTGGATAAAATGCCCCTGATACTGATGGCCGGAGGGCTCCCCGACCCCGATGAAGCCGCCGCCGCTGTAGATAAAACGCCGTATTGCGGAAGAAACTTCTGCATTTTCCCAGATGCCGCCTCCTGTGTGCGCCGTATCGCCGTCCCCGATATTCAATATCACATCTATATCTTCCAGGACACGCGGATTTTCAAGGATATCGTCAAAAGACAAAAACACCACATCAAAGGGCGCGCCTGACAGAGCCTCTATCACCCCCGCATAGCTGTAATTCTGCTTCTGGTATAATGCATGATGTACCATATGGCAGCCCCAGGAACGCATTTTTCCCCAGCAGTTCAGGACCGCAACCCTTTTTTGGCAAAAACTCTCCGCCCCTTTGATATTTTCATACAGTTCCCTGAACTCCCTGCACACGCTCTCCACATAATCGATAAAATCCGGAAACCGGCACGCCAGTTTCAGATAGCCGCCGTAGCCGATCCTGTCGATAGGCTTGCGCAGGATAGCCCGTCTGGCCGTCACCCAATTTTCTCTGGCCTCCTTCACCGGATCGCCGCCCTCATGGAAAGTATCCGGGAAAAAGTACGGCAAAAAACGCCCTTCTGTGTAACGCACACCGGGAATATCAGCGATCAGCCGCAAAGTGGAACCGTTGCCCACAGAGCCCACTACCGCATCAAGCCCTGTCTGAGCGAACTCCTCCATAAAAGGCTCCGTGCCGATCCAGTGGTCGCCCAGAAACATCATGGCTTCTTTTCCCAGTTCATGGGTCAGATCCACTATCTCCCGTACCAACGCCGCTACCTCCCGGCGCTGAAAAGCCATGAAGTCTTTGTACTCCCTGCCCGGCACACGGTACTGGTTATTATAGTAGCCCTGATCGATGATATATTCTGGCCGGAAAGAATACCCCGCCTCTTTTTCAAATTTCTCCAAAATATAAGGCGAGACTGAAGCCGAATATCCGTACCAGTCCACATATTTCTCCCGTTTCAATTCATCAAAGATCAGTGTAAACTGGTGAAAAAATGTAGTGTAACGTATCACATCCACATAGGGGTGTTCTTCCACAAACTGCCGCAGGCGCTTCAGCGTATGGGCATGGGTCTTAGGCTGGCGCACATCAAATGTGATCTGGTGCTCCATCCCCTGCCAGTTATTGACCACCGTATTATACATATGTACCGGATCCCAGATCAGATACGCCAGAAAACTGACCGTATATTCATGGAAGGGCACCGGCTCTCTGAGGATCACACAGCCCTTTTGCACGTCATAGTCCCACATTTGCGCCGGCACTGTCCCGCCCGTACTGCGGTCCACGACCTCCCACCAGCGCTTTATATCATCGCGTGTATTTACCTTCAGCAGTTCAGGACTGATCCCTTTCATCAGCGGGATCTCCAAAGCCCCTCCCTCCGCCATATAAAATCCGGTCATAATATAGCACTGCTGTACCTCGTCCGGATTGGCTTTTGCCCATTCATTGTCTTTCCTCGTCGTATAATAGGTAGAATATACTTTAGCGTCCACTGCTTTCAATGCTTCTGGATAGTCTGTACCGTCACAGTCACGGATCGCATCCGCTCCCCACCGCGCGAGCAGCTTTAGTGTCTCCGGCACCACATCCACATCTGTCGGAATCGTAACCCGGCCCCTGTTTTCTGTCTTCTCAATCATTCCGCTCTACCTCAGTCATCTGTATCGTTATATAAAATATGACATCCACATACTATTCGAACGCCTTATTATACACTAAAAGTGCCGCCAGAAGCAAGACCAACCCTGCCAGCATGATCAAAAGCCCTGCCGCCTCTCCCGTCATCGTCCAGCCGAGCGCCACAAGCGCCAGACCCGCCGCAAAAAACACGATCATGATCACAAGCCGGAGGCTTGCATGTTCTTTCCAAAATTTCATATCTCCACCTTATCCTTTCAGGCCGCCAAGCGTCATGCCCTGCGTCAGTTTTTTCTGTACA
>JAETSN010000100.1 GCA_021769625.1 [Clostridium] symbiosum
TGGTGATAAATTCCTTCATCTCCTCATCTGCTTCCAACAGGTCATGCAGGCATCTCGCCCCATCCCACGGATGTTCCGTGCCGCAGTACACTACAAGCGTGATGATCGGGATGAATTTCTCGTCCTTCGCCATGCCTGAAAGGAATTCATCCGAGTCCTTTTTCAGGTCTTTCTCTTTTTCATGCTCCCTCTTCTTCTGCCTCCACTGCTTCTGGTAACCGATGCTCTCCGAGAGCATGTTTCGCAGCACCATATGGTAATCCACATGGGACTGGTTCTCTACTGCCAGTATGTGGAGCAGCCTCCCGCGCCACATCCGCGCCTTATCCGCAACCGTCTTATAATTTCTGCGTGAACCGGCCTCCCTTCCCAGATAGACCGCCTGCGCATCCGCAGGTTCCAGCTCCTTCGGCTTTACCACCTGCCTGCCCTGAAAAAGCGCGCCGTTCACCTGATCGGCAAACCGTTCGTCGTCATCCAGATAATCAAACTGATACTCATCCGATTTTCCCATTTTCTTTCCTCCCTTATGCAGTTTTCCATATAAGGGAGTCATATAAGAAACAAATGATTTGTCACAGATGTGATATCAGAACTTCAGATTCCCAGATATGTCTGGAATGATGATAACATAGTTTCTTATAGTTTGTAAAGTATTTTTTATACTAAAACCATACTATTTACATTTTAGGATTCCTTTTTTCAGATCGAGTAGGGGAGATTTTCTCTCCCCTCTCACACCACCGTACATGCCGTTCGGCATACGGCGGTTCAACATAACTTCAAAGCATGTCGCTCTAAATAATAATCATAACAACTGACAAGTCCCGCCCGTGACAGCTTTTCTTTTGAGATTGCCCTGACTACACACGTTTTCGTCACTACCCATTGATAGCGGTCTCCCATGTAGGATGTCTGCCTCGTATGGTCTTTTCCTATTCCCAGTTTCTGCAATCCCCATTGTCGCTTTTTCGGCACTTTCCATTGTTTCCAAATAATTACCCTCAGCCTTGTACACAAATGCGCGTCTATATCGTTCATTACCGTTTTCATGGAACCTAACGCAAAGTAGTTTATCCATCCTCTGATTGCCCAGTTTAGCCTCTGCACCCTCACCCCAAATGGCATGATCTGGCTCCGGTTTGTCAGCTTCTTTAATGTACGTTTGAACTTCTCCACCGAATCCTTGTGTGGTCTGCATATCCATTCCTTTGCTTTGGAATCCTTATAGAACCCGAATCCCAGATATTTCAGTCTTCCCGGCCTTGTGATTCTCGTCTTTTCAACATTCACTTTTAGCCCAAGCTTTCTCTGTATCCAGTCCGTTATCGAATACATGACACGTTTCGCACTTGCATCGTATGTCAGCTCATATCCGGCATTTGACTTCTCGCCAGTCACTTTAATATAGACGGTGATGGGCATTGTACGGGTAATCAGATACGCGCTTTGTCCATTAGAAGTTGTCGGAATTTTGAACTTGGGCGTTACCACAACCTTGGTTTCCCCCACTTTCAATCCTGTGACTTTAATGCCGACGCCCTTCATTGTAGTATTATCCTGATCGGAGAAGCTAAAAAGCTATTGAAATCCCAGCGGGCAGAACAAAAAAGAGAAAATCTGACATCGCTAAAACAACATAGTCCTTTTCCGCCGCTCCCCTCTCAGGAGATGATTCTTACTATGCCCTGAAAAAACGGCGAATTTCTTATCAGGATTAAGCGAATCAAACAGCCTGCCTTAAACTGCACACAAAAAAGCCGGAGTCATTACACAGCAATCTGCTGTATAACAGCTCCGGCAGATCAGGATCCATAACTGTCGACAGAAGGGAAAGCATTTTATTCTGTTTTATGGTCGTACTGCTGTTCCATCCGTAAGTCTCGGCAGCATCCAGTCCCAGGTCACTATCTCCTCACTGCAGGGATATTCGGCTGCTGCTTTTTCGTCTATATCTACACCTATTCCCGGTTTTCCGTTCAGATACAGATACCCGTCTTTCATTTCAGGAATGCCTTTGAAAACCTGATGCAGTGCATCAGAATCTCCGCTGCCGAATGCAGGACTGTTTGTATCTGCCCACTCCTGTATTCCAAAATTGGGAGAGGATATATCCAGATGGATATTCACCGCATGTCCTATGGGCGTCAGATCTATCGGTCCGTGCCATGCTGTCCTTACTCCATACGCGTCACAGAGTGCGATCAGTTTTCGCGCAGGTGTAATTCCCCCGATCTGGCTTAAATGAATTCTTATATAATCTATCTCTCTTTTCCCGATGAGAGACAGCCACTCGTTAGGATTGTTGAACAGCTCTCCCATAGCCAGAGGTGTACTGCAATGTCTCCTGATCTGTTTAAACCATCCGATCTGCTCCGGCGAAAGGCAGTCCTCCAGGAAAAACAATCGAAACTTTTCCATGTCTTTTGCAAACATGACCGCATCTCCCGGACGAAGACGTTCGTGTACATCGTGACACAGATCCAGTTCCCATCCAAAAGTTTCTCTGAGTCGTTCAAACAGCTGTACTGTTTTTGTCATATATGACTTCGGATCGTAATAACATCCGTCAAACGACCCTTCCGGAGGCTGGTACGGCATATCCTTTCCTCCATACCCTCCAAGCTGCGCACGGATACAGCGATATCCTCTTTCTTTTAATTCTCCGACTCTGGCCACACATTCATCAATCGTCGCTCCTTCAGCATGTGTATAACACGGAACTCCGGTCCTGCATCTTCCGCCAAAGAGATCATACAGCGGCATTCCTGCCATTTTTCCTTTAATATCCCACAGTGCCATATCAACTCCCGATAAAGCATTGTTCAGTACAGGACCGTTTCTCCAATAACTCATTCCCTGGACCGACTGCCAGATATCTTCGATATCCGCCACATTTCTGCCAATCAGATATGGCTTCAGATATTTTTCTACCGCTGTGACCACTGCGAGATGACGATGTGCAAAGGTGGCACATCCCACCCCGTATAATCCCGGTTCACTTGTCTCTACTTTTACTGTCACCAGGTTTATTCCCTGCGGAGCACAGCAAATTACCTTAACATTCCTGATCTGCACTTTCATTTCACTTTTTCTCCTCCCCAACTATTCTTCCCTGCTTCTTCCTTTTCCGGCATTCCGGGCAGGATCAGACCTCCGTCAACTCTCAGTACTTCTCCGGTTATATAGGACGCACCCTCACCGGCAAGAAATACCACGGCTTTTCCGATATCTCCCGGCGTTCCGTTTCTTCCAAGAGGTATTCTGCTCCCAAGCCCTTCCCAGAAACCTTCCAGCTCCTTTCTTCCGTCAGCCATTATTTCTTCCGGAGTACGGATACAGACAGCCCCCGGAGCTACACAGTTCACACGGATTCCATAAGGCGCAAGGTCCAGCGCCATAGATTGTGACGCCCTGTTGATCGCAGCTTTCACTCCTCCGTAAACACAATCTCCCGGATATGCTCTCTGGGCTCTGGAAGAAGTAATGTTAATGATGCTGCCTTTCACTTCATGATCCTTCATATATCTGGCGGCTTTTCCTGAAAGCACAAGATAATTTAAAAAATCCAGATTTATCAGTTTCTGTGTCTCCTCCGAAGTCAGATCCAGAATGGACTGAAATACAGTTATTCCCGCATTATTTACAAGCAGATCCAGTCCCCCCAGCTCTCTGACCGCCTTATCAAAGAACTTTTCTCCTTCTCCCGGCTGTAACATATCCGCCTGTGCATACCATACATGTGCACCTGCAGACCTGATTTCTTCCGCTGCAGCTGATGCTTCATCCTCTCTTGTCCGATAGGAAAAAGCAATATCATATCCCGCATTCGCCAGTTCCCGGACGATTCCCCGCCCGATTCCACGGCTCGCTCCGGTAACGATCGCTTTCTTTCTCATCGTATCTTCCTCCATACTAATACTCTATCTCTTCAACCAACACTTTTACCGGTACAGGGACTTCTGACAGCAGCCGCCTATCTGTAAGAATCCCCTCCGATCCTCTGTTGAATATATAAATCTTCCCGTTTACCTGATCAGCCACAATCAGATGGCCTCCGCTTCCGTCAGAACAAATACTCCGGAACCATCCTCCCGGAATCAGCACTTTCTGTTTCAGTTTCAGCCTGCCGTCCTGCCCGATATTGAAATTCAGGATTTCTCCGCTGCCTCTCACTGAAACATAAAGAAACTTTTCATCCATCATACATAAATCCGCGGCAAGCCTTTCTTTTTGCCTGTCTTCTGTCAGGGCGACTGTCTGATACAGTTTCCCGTCACAATAAACAGATATCGAAATATCCAGTTCATTGACTACGTAGAGATATGTGCTTTTGTCCCTTTTTAAAATTCTCATATGTCTGGGCCCGGATCCCGGGGCAGTGTTTATACTCTCCTCCTGCACAAGCAGATTGCCCGACGCACAAAACTTATAGATTTTGTCGCATCCCAGATCCGCTGCATATAAATCGCTTCCGCATAATAAACTGGAGTGTATATGCGCCGCCTCCTGCCTGTCTGGAAGCAGTCCTTTTCCCTCAAAATATATCTCCTGCAGTAATTTCGGTTTCCCCGGCTCCGAGATATCAATAACTTTCAGATCCCCGCTCCCATAATCAGAGACAAAGATCCTCTCTTGCTTTTCATCCACCTCTATGTGACAGGAGGCCTTCCCGGTCATCTGAAGCCGTGCTTTTTCTTCAACCTCAGGTCCTTTCTCTCCGGATCTGATTTCATACTCCGCAATTTCGGCCGCATCCTCTCTCTCACATACAGCAAAAAGCCTGTTCTTTGCCCTGCACACCCATGAGGGGTTGCGCGCATGCACTATAAGAGAACGTCCCGCGGCAGCTCCGGTTTCTCTGTTATAGGGAATCAGATAAATACCCTCTCCAAGTTTCTGATGCTCTGTAACCGCCGGCGCACTGCGTTCTGTGTATGTCCCCACAACCAGAATATCCATCGTCTGATTTTTCATCTTTTTCTTCCCTTCACCGATCAGCATATTATTGAAATTTAAGATCATCTGACAGTTCTACAACCATCCGCAATTCCCCGGGAGACATTACTTTTTCACCCAGAAACGCCACATTATCAAATGAAAACCCATGAGGTCTGCACACCTCGTTTTTCATTTCAAATCCTCGTATAATGGATACAGGAAAGTTTCCGCCGGTGATCTCTATATTTTTAAAGGAAATATCATTGATCATTCCTCTTTCCCTGTCTCTTGAGTACTTTGAATCAAGAGTTTTTATATCGATAAATTTTTCCTGTGCGTCTTCAATCCTGATATCTTCATAAGAGATATTGTGGACATGTGCATGATCGGCATTATGTATCGTGAGCACGCCGCCGGACTGATTTCCTTCATACTGGCAATGTACGATATCGCAGTTTCTGAACACGATATCAGTTATTTCATCACACCGCGTCTCATAGCCAATCTCAAGAGCATTTCCGAACTCTGCATTCCAGAACAGACAGTCTTCGACAAGGACATGTCTGACATCCATGCAGCCGGACGGGTCCTGATACTCCTCCGCCTTTATCGAGATACAATCATCATTCGCCCTTACAAAGCAGTTCCGGATCACCACATTTTCACACCCGACCACATCGATCCCGTCTCCTGTGATCACTTTTCCAAGAATATTTACATCTTCGATCCTGACGTTCCTGCTCGCCGTCGGGACAATATGCCATGATCCTCCGTCCAGAAGCGTAATTCCCCGTATCTCTATGTCTTCTCCGAGTACTGCAACAATCAGTTGCTCCGCACCATTCTCATCCCACTTGTGCCAGTTTCCTCCATACAGAATTCCATTTCCAAGTATGCGGATCCTGTCAGCCATCCTGGAATAAATCCGCCCGCTCACAACTGCTCCTGATTCAATATAAACCGTATCGTCCGACTTAAGCTGAAGGCAGCCGATGTTATATGCCTTTCCGCTTTCAAAGACATATGTCGCATTCTCCGGTTTTTCAACATATCTGCCGGAAAGAATATAAAGGGGCGACTCCAGTCTGTCATCCAGTTCAAGAATCGCTCTTCCGCCGGCAGGAAGACTGAATCTGATCTTATCTTCTTCCCTCGTAAAACATATCCGAGCAGACATCGGGCGAATTACAGCTTTCTCAAAATTTTCATTAACCGTAATTTCGATTTCTGATCCCCCGTTCTCCCCCAAAAAGGACACAAAATCAAAAAACTCCGTGTGATACGCTGTCTGTTCTATTCCGTTTACCTTTACCCGATAAAGCTTTGACGCCGGGATATCTTCCACCGACTGTAATTCGTAAAGAGGTCTCTCTTTTACTTTTCTTGGCACATACTCCTGTTTTTTCATCATTATGTTTCTCCTATATCTTCAAATTCATAATTATGTTTACATACATTACTATACTCTTTTTCTCTTTTTTGTAAAGTGTCTTTTTTAACAATATAAACGCCCCATTTTTATATATTTTGCACAATTCCTTCTTTTTTCCAATTATTATTTGACTTATTTGACCAATGCATATATACTATAAATTGTTAATTAGTGTCTGCTGAACAACCTAAAAGTATTGATAAATACTGACTTTATAAGCATTTTTTGCTATAATAAATGCATGGAATAAAGACATAATCTTTTTATTTTCTTGCAGAAATGACGCCAGATAGAAGCCAGCCATCATTACTTGATTTTAACCAGCCCCTCGGACTCCGGATGGACCCGGACAACCGCTGGGTGCAGCTTGCGGCCAGGGTGCCGTGGGATATATTTGAAGAAAAATATGCCGCCCTGTTTTCCAGTGGGACTGGGAATGTGGCAAAGCCCCTGCGCCTTGCGCTCGGGTCCCTGATCATCCAGAACAGGTTCCGGTATTCGGACCGGGAGCTTGTGGAGCAGCTGGCAGAAAACCCCTACTTGCAGTATTTTATTGGCCTTCCGGGCTACCAGGCCGAAGCGCCGTTTGATGCCAGCACGCTTGTATGGTTCCGTAAGCGGATCACCATAGATATCCTGAATGAGGCAAATGAATATATGCTCGGACATAAAGATGATGACGGCCCGGCGCCGCCGGCATCCGGCGGCACTGCCGGGGAGGCCGAACAGGGGAAAGAGCAGTCAAACAGCGGGACGCTCATCATCGATGCCACCTGTTCCCCAGTGAACATCCGGTATCCGCAGGACATTTCCCTCCTGAACGAGGCAAGGGAAAAATTGGAATATATCATTTGCCGGATGTGCAAATCCTATGGGCTTGCCCTCCCGCGCCGCTACCGCCGGAAGGCAAGGAAAGACTATCTGGCATTTGTAAAAAGCCGGAAGCACACAGAGAAAAAAGTCCGTGAAGCGGTAAAAAAGCAGCTTTCTTATGTACGCAGGGATATCGGGTATCTGGAGAACTTTTTCAGCAGGGGCTATGCTCCGGCAGATAAGAAAGACATCCCCCTGCTGGTGACGATTTTCCGCCTGTACCTGCAGCAGGAATACATGTATAAGAACCATGTCCATTCGGTTGAAGAGCGCATTGTCAGCATACGCCAGCCGTGGATACGCCCCATCGTCAGGGGGAAAGCCAGCGCGCCGGTGGAATTCGGCCCGAAATTGGATGTCAGCATCGACAGCGAAGGCTATGGCCGGATCGAGAAAATCTCTTTTGAGCCTTATAATGAAAACAGCAGCCTGAAGGCAGCGGTAGAGAAGTACCGGGAGCGGACAGGGCGATACCCCGAACGCGTACTGGCAGACAAAATATACCGGACAAAAGAAAACAGGAATTACTGCAGAAAAAACGGCATAAGGCTTTCAGGCCCAAAACTTGGCAGGCCATCAAAGAACGCCGGAGCTGACAAAAAACAGGAATATCAGGATAACACTGACCGGATAGAAGTGGAACGGTTCTTCAGCCGGAGCAAACGCTGCTTTGGCATGGGGCTCATTGTGACGAAGCTTGAAACAACACAGCTTACATCGGTTGCGTTATCCGTATTCGTGTCGAATCTGTTTAGGATTCAGAGGCGGATACTTGCTGTCATTTTTGGTATACGCTATGAATTTATGGTATGTGCTGCCTGATGCAAGATAAAACAGCTTGTTCAGCAGACACTAATTAAATCCATATTATATCTGAGAGGATACATTAAGATGCCAAAACTTCCAGCATACCAAAAGTGTTATAATAAATTAAAAGCCGATATAGATAATGATGTTTATCCAATAGGTTCTTTTCTTCCCACAGAAGATGAACTCGGTAAAATGTTTTCTGTAAGCCGTACAACTATCCGCCATGCTATTGATCTTCTTGTCAGAGATAAACTCATCAAAGTCCGCCAGGGAGCCGGTACTCAAGTGATTGATCCCAGAGAACGGGATCTGCCAGGTTTTTCAAAATTTCATAATGTAATAGATATACGCACCGAATTTCCTGAAAAAGCCGCCTTCAAATTCAGGGGTGCATGGATCGATCGTATTCCTGCTGACGCCAAGGTCGCCCATGCTCTGGAGATTGAAGAAGAAACGGAAGTTTTTCGTCTTCAGAGGATAGTGTGCGCCGATGAACAGCCTGTAGTGATCCTGACAAATTACGTCCGTGTGGATTTTTTCCCTGATCTGGACACGTACCGGGAACAGATTGTCGACCTCTATTACTTTATTCAGAAGCACTATGGAATTAAGTTTGAGACCGGAGAAGAGCACATTAATATCAGTTCTGCAGATTTTCTTGACGCTCAGATTCTTGATATTGCTCCCGGATCTCCCATCTTTTTTAATACGCGGAAGGCGCTCTGTTCGCTGGGACCTCTGGAATATCTGGAAGCCCGGATCCGACCGGATCTCTGCCATTTTATAGTAAATATGAAAGAACCTCCTGTCTGGTACGACCGACCGGAATACCAGAAAGCGTTGGACGAAAAATAGATGCGTCCTGATATTTTTACTGATTTTCAAAATAAAAAATTTTTTTATTATTTATTTTAGCTTTGCCAGATGTCTATACAGAATCCAAATAACACATAATAAGCACTTTATCCGGCAACATATATGCCAAAACAAAGTGCTTATTCCCCTAAAAATATACTCTCTTTTACATAGGCAGGCTATTTTTCACACACAGCGCCCCCCACCCCACCATCTCATTCGGATATAAGGAATACCCCGGCAGCCTCTTCGCCCCCTTGATAAAATAGGCCTTCACCTTCTCCCCGTACAGGTACGGGTCATTCCCCTGCACGATCCCCCATTCCATCAAAAGCGCGCTGCTGCCGGTGACAAAGGGCGCCGCGAAGGAGGTGCCGGACACCACCGCATAGCTGCCCTGCCCGTCCGGCACCAGAATATCCGTCCCCGGCGCGCACAGATCCGGTTTCATCTGCTGTTCATAGTAGAATTTCCCGCTGCCCGCCGTCTCCTCCCCCATGGGATACCCCCTGCCGGAGAAGTCCGCGTATTCCTGAAACAGCGGATTGTACGCCCCCACCGTGATGACCTTCTGCGCAGTGGCGGGGATCGTCATCGTCACGGAAGCCGTGGGGCGGAAAAAATTGGTCCCCCGGTTTACCGCCTCCGCCGAGGGCAGATAAAAGTTGACGATGCCCTGCATGATCTGCACCGGCGTCAGGACAAAAGTCCAGATGCCCGCCTCCACATAGGGATCCCCCAGAAGATCAAAATAGTATTCCTGCACTCTGGTATAAGGGGCGGGTTCCCCGGGATAGAACAAGATCTCCGTTCCGCCCAGCGCATATTCAGCCCTGCCGCCTCCATCCAGTGGAATTTCCAGCCTGCCGCCGCCCGGGGACAACAGTTCCAGCCGGAAGACGTCCCCGTACTTTTTCCAGATCGAGATATTGCATGCCCTCTCGTAGGGCGCAATGCTGCACTCCACCCGCCTTTCACCGTCCAGAATGGCCTGCGTATGTCCCGCCGCCGCCCCCTCGTTTCCGCTCCCCACGCAGATCACCGTTTTATAGCTCTCCGCCGCATTGTTTAAGAAGGTTTCCAGCAGGGAAGTGCCGTCGTGGGAGCCGTAGGTACTGCCGTAGCTGATATTGACCGCAAGGGGCATGCCAAGCACCTGCGCCTTCCGGATCATCCACGCCACGGCACGCATCAGCTCCGTCGTGCGGGAGGAGCCGCCCGCCCCGCTTCCCGTCCCCAGCTTCACGACCAGAAGCCCCGCCCGCGGCGCCACGCCTTCCCTTCCCGCCGCGATAGCCGCCACGCCGGTTCCATGGCCGGACCGGTCAAACGTAAGCTCCGCGCCGGATACGATGCTCTCATCGAGCTGTTCCTTTGTAAACTCCACGCCGTGATAAAAGCCCTCCGGCGCCGTTCTGCCATTTTCCGCATCCGCCCACAGCGTCTGATCCCACAAATACAAAATACGGCTCCGTCCCTGTCCGTCCAGAAACGCGCCGTTCTTATAATCGATCCCCGAATCAGGTATGCCGACGAGGATTCCCTGCCCGCTCAAATAGGGTGCCCTCTCCGTCACCTCCTGCACGCACGAGGCAAGCTTTCCCTGCCCGATGCTGATCTCTCCCTCGTATAATGCCTTGGGCTTTTCCACATAGTCGATTTCCGGCAGGGAGGAAAGCCTGTCTATCTCTTCCCTTCCCGCCGTCATGATCGCATAGCCCGGCAGCAGATATTCCGTCTGCAGTGTATCGGGAAAGCCTGCCCGCCGCAGCGCTCCCTCCAGATCGCCGTGATATTTTATGATCAGTTCCCACCTGTCCTCCACAACACCCACCGGCAGTTCCAGCGACTGCTCCCTCTGCTTAGGTGATACCTCCAATGACAGGTTCAGTAAATTTTCCAGTTTCTGTGAAGCCATTTCCTGTGCCTCTCTGAAATACTTATTTTTACAGTATATGAACCCTTTTGATCAAATATTTTGGGCGGTGGAATTTACCCCGCCGCCCAAGTTCATAGCCAAAATTATTTTCCCGCATATCCATCTGCCGTCACTGCTGCGGCACCACCGCAAAAAACACAAGGTCGCTCTCCGTATCGTTGATCAGACTGTGCGCATGCCCTTCCGGACAGTAGTGCGCCTGCCCCGCCTCGAGCCGCATCTCCGCGCCGTCGTACAGCACCTTTCCGCCGCCTTCCAACACATAGACGATCTCACTGCTGCCCTCATGGGTGTGCAGGCCCACGGTCGCCCCCGGTACAAGCCTGCTGACCATAATGCGGTTCTTTTCGTCCGCAAACATCTTAGCCGCCATCTGCTTCTCGCCGCCCTTAAAATTGGGCAATACGGTTTCCTCCATCGTTCTGAAATCAAGAATCATGTTGTCCCTCCTGCTCTGTTCTCTGTTTTTCGTTACTTTTCGTAACTTCCCGTTCCTTTTCATTCTCTTCCAATAGTTCTATCATGCTCCGATAGGCGTCGCACTGTCCCTCCAGAACCAGATAATGGTAATGCTCACCGTACCAGTCGAAGGACGGATATTCCTCTTCCCTCTTCTTTTCTATCTCCAGCTCGGCAAGCCGGTCTTTCAGATCAGACAGCCTCAGTGCCGATGAGCCTTCCTTTCGGATATTCTCGTAAAAAGCCTCCATCCTTTCCAGTTCGCTGTTCCTGACATGGGACAGATAAGGATCTTTCCTGTCCCTCTCGTACTTTTCCCGGCATTCGGCTATTTTTTCTTCGATTTTTCCACACAGTCCTGCATACTCCATCACAGACCTCTTTTCCTGTCTATTTTCTGCTCCGTTTTATCCTTTCCGCCCTGTCAGGCGGCCTTTCAATTTTCTCCCATCTTCAACAGCTTCGCCGCCGAGATTAACCTGAGCTGACAGTTTTTCCATGTCTCATGCCGCTGATGGCTTCACTGTCCGCTCAGCTACGGGCAGCCTTTCAGTTCTCTCCCATCTTCAGCAGTTTCGCCGCCTGATCGGCTGCGATACAGGCGTCCACGATCTCCTGGATATCCCCGTTCATGATCTTGTCAAGCTTGTAAAGCGTCAGATTGATCCGATGGTCGGTCACACGGCCCTGCGGAAAGTTGTAGGTCCTGATCTTCTCGGACCGGTCGCCCGTTCCCACCTGGCTTTTTCTCAGCTCCGCCTCCGCGTCATGGGCTTTCTGCTGCTCTAAATCGTAGAGCTTTGTGCGCAGCAAAGCGTAGGCTTTCGCCTTGTTCTGGATCTGGGACTTCTCGGTCTGGGAATAGATCACGATCCCGGTCGGGATGTGCGTCAGCCGCACCGCTGAGTCCGTCGTGTTGACGCACTGCCCGCCCGCGCCGGACGATCTGCAGACGTCGATCCGGATAT
>JAETSN010000101.1 GCA_021769625.1 [Clostridium] symbiosum
GCCACGCTCCGCGTCTCGTAGATCAGGAAAAAATTCAGTACGATATTGATCAGATTGACCGAGACCCCGACCCGCATCGGCGTCTTCGTGTCCCCCGCCGCGCGCAGCACCGTGCCGAAGATAATGCTCGCGCACCGGAACAGCATCGGCGTGTACAGGATCAGAAAATAGCGCGACGCCATCCCGCGGATGCTCTCATCCACCTGCATCCAGACCGGCACGCGCCCGCTCAGTCCCATCGTCAGAACCGTAAAGAAAACACCGACCAGCCCCGTCACCATCGCAGCCTGTCCCGCCGCACGTTTCGCGCGCGCACGCTCTCCCGCGCCGATCGCCTGCGAGATATACGCCAGGAACCCGACCCCGATCGCCGAGACCGTGCTGCCGATCAGCCAGTTCACCGTGCTCGTCGCCCCGACCGCCGCCGTAGCCTGCGTCCCGAGCGTCCCCACCATCGCCGTGTCTATGTACTGCACCGCCGTCTGCATCAGCTGCTCCAGCATCGTCGGCCACGCCAGCGCGACAATCACCGGCAGCATCTGCAGCCTCGGATTCTCCTTCATTCGTCTTGTAAGTTCAACGTTTCTCATGCAAAATCGTCCTCATCTTCCCACAGTAACTATGTACCGCCGTGGCGGCGTACAGTTCTTTTATTATACCATACCATTATTTATTTTGGCTAAAAAATGCAATTCCATGATGAATTTAGGCCATTACTTATAATCCGTTTTTAGTTTCACACACTTCCGCCTGTACGTAGAAAAAGATTCCCATAATGCCTTATTTTAAGACTTCAGGAATCTTTCTACATTATCTGAGTATTTTCTGATTGAAATTACTCAATTCCATATCTGAACAGCCACAGCACCAACGTCGGCACTCCGATCGCCAGAGCCACCAGCTTCGGCTCACTCTGCTGCACGCCTTTCAGTGCCACTTCCTACTCTGTTCTCCTTATCTCCAATGCTGGATTTATGCCTTAGATACAGCATTCCCAATTCCGTCTCAAAAAGCCGTTGATAATATGGGAACAAATTCAACACCTGCCTTTTTCGAAGAGCTTCTCTTTATATTTCTCTATCTCCCCGGATATGGCTGAATAGACCTCTGCCACATTTCCAAATTGAGAGACTGTATCAACTGTCTTCCTCAATTTCTTAATTTCATCCTGTTTTTCTGGTTTTTTGTACTGCTCTATGCTTTTTCCTATGCATTCTACCAGATAAATCAGCAGATTCTCATTTATATAGAAGGATATATTATCCGTGTAAACCGGGCTCTCGCCCTCCAATGACCATAGTTCCTCCCTGTCACACATATTTTTCGCGTACTTGCTGGCTATTCCGCAATACGGGGCAAGCAGCTCCTTTCCCTTCTCCGAGATCATCTCCTTCAAAATAGCAATCGGCTCTTCGATCTTCCTCTTCAAAGCCAGCAGCTTATCACGGATTTCCTGCGAATTTTTCAAAAACAGCGTCTCCTCCTTCTCGCATCCCCATATCCCGGTAAATTGCAGCGCCAGCGTTACCATAGAGATGCGCGAGATATCCTCCATGCGAATGGAGAGTTCCTCCGGCTCCAGGCCCTCCTCTATAATAAATCCTTCCAAATATCCTTCATAGCTGATCCCGGTCAGCAGCACCATCTGTATATCAGCAAATGCCTCCGAATAGGTGTCAATCAACATCTTCACATACCTGTCAACAAGCACCTCATTCAAAATACCGCTTCCGATTCTCGCAATCACACTGTGATCCACACTCCTGCTTCCCAATAAGCCGGCTCTGCTGATATACCACGACTCCTTTTCGATATCCTGACAGATCAGCCTGGCCAGAAACTGTATCTCCGTTTCCGAAAAAATCTTACCTGTAAAATTATCGCCGATCACAGCCTCGGGCAGCCCTCTGTTCCACGCTGCGACAGACAAAATATATTCCCGGAGCGCCTCCCTCTTCTCGTCCGCATACCTGATCTGATTCGATCCTTCCCCCAGATACCAATACAGCAGCTTCCGAATATGCTCATAAATCCGTTCATTCACTTCTTCATTTCTGAGAAACTCCTGTGCCAGATCCGGCATCACAGCATACAATGCCTCAGAATAATTCTCTTCTTCATCCGAAAATTTCCTTTGAGCAGAAATCCTCCCGTCAATCCCGTCAATCAACTCAAACAAATCATCCGTATCCAGAAAGCCTCCGTGCATCAGATGCGATAAAATAATAAAAATGACAGAGCGCCTGATACACTTTTTTCTCAAAGCACGATTTCTCAGCTCATCTCCCACAAAGTGCGCCACCTCATGCGCCATCCGCCGCACCACCGCGCCAGGATTGTAAAGCGACCTTTCATTGATCGACACCATCAGGATCCGATCATGCGGCGGCTTTTCCCCACTATAGGAAATAATTTTTACCGAAATCTCATTCGAAAAGCTAGGCGTTAAAAGGAACGTATAACGCATATCACCGCCGCTGATCAAAAGCTGCTGCAGATCATCAATGACAGCAACATAAAATGCCATAATCTTGGCCGGCACATCATAAATAATCGCATTAAACGCAGTAGCCTGTATAAACTGTCTCTCAGAATGCATCGCGCTGTTTACAAGCGAGTTCAGTCCCCTGAAATAATTGCTAAAACATTTATCAAATTCCATTACATCGTCATTTTCATGATACATCTTCTCCGTAAGATACACAAGAAACTCACAGAACGACTGATACATGCTCAGCACAAAATCCTCTGCAAATCTGTTTTTCAGAATACTGAGGATGGAGAACTTCACCGCCTGAACAGGTATTCCATACTCTCCATTATACCGCTCTCTATTCGGCGCATTCATGAAACGCTCACATAAAGAATCCAACCTCTCTTTCGCCCTGTTGTAAGACGGATCTTCCTCACATTTCGCATCCTGAAACGCTCCGATATCCGGAACCTTCACAAACGTCTCATGTGTCGAAAGCAGGTACTCATTCGACTCTCCCGGCCTGCTGCTGGTGTATTTGTCAATCATATATTGTATATAAATCAGCCATCGCAGATCCGCCTTTTCATTGACCAGCGAGACATCATGTCTGCCAAAAAGGCCATACTCCTCAACATCCGAATTGACCTTTCTCACTTCCTCTATAAAATTCCGATACTGCTCATAATTTTGGATCCCGATATTAACCGAAGCCGACAATTCTTCATTATACCTCAGTATATCCGCATCAAATACCTCGTTAAAATCAGTCGTAACGTCAAATCTCTCAAAATACGTTTGCAGCTTCTTTTTATTAAAACCATAAAAGGAATAGGAATCCCTGATCAGCTTCTTCCCATCCTTATTTTCATAGTTCAGCAAAAACATCAATTTCAGGTACTCACTAAGCTTCATTTCCTTTGCAAAAAGGACAATTCCGCTATAGTCAAATGAAAAATAGTACAGATATTGTCTGCCTTTGAAACACTCACGGATCCTTTCGATAATATCACTGATACAGCTCCCATTATCTATATGGATCAAAGACACAAACAGGATCGGAGAATCGTTTTTCCAAAAACTGTCTATTCGATCCCCCCCGAATTCCCTCTCATCCGCATTCGTAAAAATGATCAGCTCCTGCGTCGTGTAATCCTCCAGCAATGGGGCATTCTTCTCTGTCTTCTGCTCGTGTTTGGGATGCCTGTGCGACACATTATAAGCGGCAAGAAGCGGATGCACCCCTTCCTCACGCGAAACCTCCCAAATATCAGCCATGTCAAAATATCCGATTGACAGAAACGTAGACTCCTTCTGATACTTCATTACACTTTTCGTTTTCGGTATCTGCCATTTCGCCAACTGAATAATCCTGATATCCTGCTCCATAGCCTTTTTATTTTCTGCCATTTTGATTCACCTCGTTCAACTCGTCATTTGTTGTAAAAATGTCGATGGTCCTGTCCTCAGATACTACCACGCCAATCACTTTCATTCCCTTTTCCCGGCACATCCCTATGTACTTTTTTGTCGAATTGAACCGCGCTCCGCGTTCCGGATTGCCTCTAACCTTCACCTTGCTGTCACTATCCAGAATCACGCCAAAGCCATAGCAGATCCCCTCATCATCCAGGATGAGCGCCCCGTCAATTTCCGTCATACTCTTAATAAAATGCTCCGGAACCTTCCGCGCTTCTATTTTCGTACCTGCAGAATCATTGATCAGCCGCTCTACCTCAGCCTCGACATTGTTGTCTCCTGCAGCGTCTTTCATTATGATAATCAAAATTGTGCCGTGCTTCTGCTCCATCGCCTGTTCAAAAATCTCCCGGCAGTTCTCATCAAATGTCTTACCGAATACTTCTTCATATCTCCTTTTCAGCTCTCGTACCTCAAACTGTTCATTTTCAATTCTATACTTTCCACATATATAGCATACAGCCAGTTTTTCTCCCACCATCATGCGCCACACCATATGCCCCATAATCTGAAAGCTGATGCCTCTGGCTGTCAGTCCTGTTTCCTCATACAGCCCCTTCACCACCCATACATTCTTCGCATTCCGGCATACCAGCAGGCACTGTCCGCTCTGTCCCGTCTGCAAAAGCTTTCTGATTTTTTTAATATTCTTTGTCTCGACCTCCACCGGAACATCGAGCGTCAGGCCGTTCGGAAGCTCCCCATCTCCTATATCTGTCAGCAGAAAGACAAGATGAGAACAGCACGAAGCCCCTTCATAGTAAATACTGGATATCTCCGTTATCGTATCAACATCGACCCCGAAAATATTCCACATATCCGTTCGGAATTTCTCCGAAATCCCACGGCCCAGAGCCTTTATCACTCTCCCACGATCCAGATGGGAGATTCCGACAGCATCTTCTGTTGCATTCAGAACAATCGAAAGCTGTCCAGATAGCCAATCACAATACACATCTTCCGCACATTTCAGAAACAATGGATCAATCTTATTATCTCCTGCTGCCACATAGAAATACACGTAAAACTGCTTCTGGAGTATTCCGCCAATGCGCCGGCACCACCCTGTCCGACGCTTCACACCATCTACCTGCCCGGAAAAATACCATTCGATCTGTGCGTATTTATCCTGAAGCTTTGACGATTCCAGTGCGCCCTTTTCCTCCCATCTGGCTGTTTCCTTATCGAAAAGGAAAAAATTCTCATTATATTCTATTCCAAACGAAAAAAAGAGGACTTCTCTCATCAAAGTCTCTTTCCCAATTTCCCCTAATATATCCACAATTGAAAAGTCGTATTCCTCTAAACTACTGAGGAAGTGTTTGACACGCTTCATTTCCCACAGTACATCGTTTTCTTCAGATGGCAAAACAATATTTCCGCTCATTTTGTACTCCTCATTCTCCATAGATACTACTTTTATTGTAACAGTATGTAAACCGTTTTTCAATTAATTTCCACCGTTTTTTTACATTTTCTTTTCCTTTTTTCGATCATTTCTTTCTCCTTTTTACACAATATTTTACAATATTTTTATACAACAATTTTCAACTTTCAGTTGACTTTTCACACTTATCTGCATATAATAAAGTATGTTGCAGGTTTTGTCCTGCGACATAAATGAAAACAGAGAGGTGTTCTGACATGGACAATAACAGAATAAGAGAACTCGATTACATCAATGCCGTGTCGGCGAAGACTCATCCCTCTCCTGACGAAGATTCCCGGTTCTACCGCAAGTTCAAAGCTCCTCTTTCCCTCACTAATCCTGCCGTCACTTATCGGAAACACAAAGAGAAATTGTTATCCCGATAATTTACGAAGGGCTATTCGTTCATCGAATAGCCCTTTCTTTTTGCCCTGAAACCCTCTGCTTCCTCTTGTCACCTGCGCTTCCTGGAATGAATCAGCACCCAGAGCAGCCACAGCACCAGCGTCGGCACTCCGATCGCCAGAGCCACCAGCTTCGGCTCGATCTGCTGTGCGTCGGCGGTCACGCGGATCTGCGACGCGGTCTCGAGATTCTCGATCCGGTGGCCGCGCACCAGCAGGCGGTGCGAATTGACTCCGTAGGGCGTGCACGTCACCAGCGTACACAGATCCTTCCCCTTGATAAATTCCAGGGAGGACACGTCCTCCGGCTCCACGATCAGAATCTGATCCACCTCGTACGTCAGCGTCTCGTCCAGAACACGCATCATGAAAATGTCACCCTCCACGAGCTGATCCAGATTCGTGAACAGCTTCGCTGAAGGCAACCCGCGGTGTCCGGACACGACGCAGTGCGTCCCCACGCCGCCGACCGGCAGCGCGCTGCCCGGAATATGCCCGACCGCCACCTGCAGAATGCCCTCATCCACGCCGTGGTAGATCGGCAGCGACACCTTGATGGAGGGGATCTCGATGTAGCCCATGATTCCGGTGCCGGTGATATCCAGCACCTCCTCGTACTCCTCCATCTCCTCCTCGGAAAGATGCCAGATCGCGCCCTGCTTTGCGAGCTTTTTGTTGTAGGCGACTGCGTCCTGCCACATCTTCTCGTACACTTTGTCGTCGATATTCGCCACAGCGTCTGCATACGAGGCGATCGCCCGCGACTGGTGAAACGAGTTCCAGTAGTCACTGACCGTCGGATACAGCAGTAAGGAGATGCCTACGAGCAAAATCATAACCAGCATGATTGTAGATAAGCTTATCCT
>JAETSN010000020.1 GCA_021769625.1 [Clostridium] symbiosum
ATTTGTGTCAACCGCTCTCCGGCTTCTTAGCCGCCGTTTTTCCCCTTTCATTCGGTCCCCCTGCACCACACGGATTTTTTCTGTTCCCATCTTTCATTTTGTTTATGGAAGATCCATTCCGCCGTTTTCAGCCAGAGATATCCGGCGATAAACTGTCCTGCAAGCGCCAGGGATCCCGCTCTGTACCATATCAAATATACCGCCGCATACAGGAAAAAATATTTCAGCATCTTCTCCGCCTGCATCACGAAAGCCCTTCCTCTGCCCACGCTTTTGTACCGCTTCCAGTCCGCCAAAAAAGCCTCCGCCGTGGCGTAGCGCTTCCCCTTATCCCGGCGCAGGCACCGCCTCACCGCCCGCACCATCCCCTCCGGCATCCCGCTTTTTACCGTCGTCACATGTTCCGCGCCGAGCCCGTTTTTCAGGTTTTCTTCTCCCTCCATGACGGCATACAGCACCGCGCCGAGCCCGTAAATATCCGCCCGCTCATCCACCATCTTTCCTTCCCACTGTTCAGGCGCCGCATAACCGAAAGTGCCCACTCTTTTTCCCGGATACATCCTCTCCTCCACAAGCCGCAGCGCCGCCCCCACATCCACCAGACGCAGGCTTTTGTCCGGCTGCACCATAATGTTTTCCGGTTTCAGATCCCGGTATAATACCTTAGGATTCCGGCTGTGGAGCTGCTTTAAAAATTCCCCGAGCTGCAGCCCCCAGTTGTAGATCTGTTTTTCGGATATCTGCTCATGGAGTGCCAGATATTCCTTCAGATTCTGTCCCTCCACATACTCCATCACGATGACGCCGGTACTTTCCCCCTCCGTCCATGCATCAAAGACCACAGGCAACATTCTCAGACTCTGTTTTTGGAGCAATGCCACCTCTTCCCGAAACTGTTCCGTCACCTGCTCAATTATTTTGATCGCCACAGGCCGCCCCAGCCGGATATCCCTCGCCAGATACACTCTGCCCGTGCCGCCCTCGCCAAGCATTTCCCTGATCTCGTATCTGTCAAACCAGATGCACGCCTGACAAAAAGAGCCTCCCGATTCCCTCTCTTCACTGATCTGCCCTGCTATTTTATCCAACATATGTCCTTCCTTTCTCAAGCGCCATCCGCCCTCATAAATCTACCCATATGCCTAGCTTTATGCCTGCATCATGCAAGTATTTTAGCGCCTTATGTGTACACTGCGTTCTTTCACAGGCTCTTGAAAAACAGAGCCGGTGCGAGCGTGGCGACGTAGTATTTTATGTTCTTGCCAGCGTCCGGCATCATTAACTAAGTGACATTGCTGTCTCAACCGTTACTTTCCGGGCATCCCCGCTGCAGCTTATCACAGCCGGATTCCCCTGTCCGTGCAGCAGACCGCTGCCGCCTGATTATCCTTCTCTCCCCGCATCCTCCCTGTCTGTCCCAGTTTCTTCAGTCTTTTCTCAGCCTGCGCTTCCGTCAGCTTCCGCCGCATCCTCCATCCCTTTTCCCGTCCTAAACTCTCCGTGATCTCTTTCTCTTCCAACTCTCGCCAGAACCCGTCGCTGCATACCAGAAACCTCTCCCCCCTGCGCAGGCGTCCCCGCTTTTTCTGTACCCCCTGCCATGGAAAGCTTCCGATACACCTGTGCAGCGCATGATCGCCGAAGCTGTCATCCCTTGTCAGTTTTTTGCAGGTTTTCCCGATCGCATATGCCCGGCTGTCCCCCGCGTGGAAAAGCATATACCGCACTGCATGCGGAATAAATGGAAGCCCCGGAAAGCGCCTGCCAAACAGGACCGCCATCGTCATCGTTGTTCCCAGCCTGATCCCATGCTCTTTCCCGTAGAGCAGCAGATATCTGTTGCAGTCATAGAGCATCCCCAGACAGTCCCGCCCGATCCTCCTCCTGCCATGCCGCCTCTTCACATGCTTCAGATAATCCCCGTAAAACCAGTCCCGTATCCGCATCGTCACATAGCTGCTGGCATACTCCCCCTCCGACAGCCCGCCGATGCCGTCGCACACCGCTAAAAGCACCGCCTCCCGCCTTCCGAGCGCCGCATGTTCCAACACCAGCGCATCCTGCTGCAGGGGCGCAAAATCCCCTTTGTCAAAATAAAATGATAAAACCATGCATTCCTTTCCGGTTCCCCGGAATCTCGGATAAACAGAAACCCGCTTCAAACAAAGCCGGATCAGAATAAAAGATATTTGTACGACTGAATTTCAGATATAGCAGAATTTTGTAACAGATTTTTCAGATAGATTGATTATAGCATGTGTGTGAAAAATTGCAAGAAAAAAATCGAGCAGCCGTGCAATCGAGTAGGGAAGATTTTCCCCTACTCGCCGCGCGGGGCGCACGTTGCACAGGCAACAAATTCCTCTGTGCGCCCTGCGCATAAAAAGAACCCGGCATCCTCTGCCAGGCCCTTACATACATCTGTCCCATTTATGACAACTTCTACTCTCCAAACCGCACTGCACAATCCTTTCGATAAAAAGCAATTCCACAACAGTCAATTTTCCGATACCCTTCTGTCCGCAGTTCATCCATGTACTTATTATCATAAATCTGCTTCACCGCCTTTTCCGCATCCGTCTCCAGATCGTCGATGGATTTTGAAACCTTTACTTCCAGAACAAACGCCCTGCCGCGCAGCGAAGGGCTTTTTACCATAATATCAGGGCGCCCGTTTCCCGATTCCCTGTTGGATTTTATCAGATAATTCTCACTCTGGCTCATAATTCCCGTCAGAAAACCGTGGTAAAAATTCTCTGCGCTGTCATAAAAACTGATGGTGGAAAAGAGCTGTTCATTCAGGATCTCCCCCATTCTTTCCGCGTTTTTCTCTTCCATGGCCCGGTATAGATCATGAAAATCCTGTTTCTCTATCCTCTTTCTCAGCCATCCCATGATCGTATTTTGATAAATAGTCTTAACCTCCACGTTGGGAATGGATACCCGCAGGAAAATGGAGGGTTCTATGAAATACTCCTCCCTCTTCGTCAGATATCCCGTGAAGTACAGGAAATTCCACAGGCTGTCTCCCTTTTCATGCATGTCCTCATAGGTGATCTCCTCATGCACCTGTACATCCAGTGTTCCGCCGTTTAAAAGCGTCTCGATCTGCCCCTTAGTCTCTCCGTCCGCATGGGCGATCATATCCTTAATGACATCATTGGAACTGGTGTTGATCCAGTAGGGACGCGGGAATGCGCCGATATCCGCCTGCAGGTCATACAGGAATTTGATCACACTCCACGGATTATATACCTGCGTATTTCCAAAGCTGTACCCATCATACCATTTTTTCATCGTGGCAAAACGGCTCTCCACGCCATAATAAGCCATCAGCCCGAGCACCTCTTCTTCCGTAAATCCGAAATGTTCGCTGTACTTTTTGTCGAGGATGGAAATAATATTTAAATGGTTCAGCCCCGTGAAAATGCTCTCCTTTGAGATGCGGAGGCATCCCGTGATCACCGCAAGCTGCAGATAGTCGTTTGTCTTTAACCCCGCCTCAAAAAAGGCCCGGACAAAATCCACCATCTCCTGATAGAACCCGCTGAAATAGGCATTTTCCAGCGGCACATCGTACTCATCCAGCAAAACCACCGTATTTTTGCCTGTGGCCTTGTACATACATTGGCAGAACAGACGCAGGGCGCCCCGGACGGCAGCTTCCCCCGCTTTCCCCTCGGCGATCTCAATATACTGCTCGTACTCCGCGGACGAGAGAACATCCTTTGCCCCCTCCACAACAGCCCTGTGTCTATCAAACTCCGTGCCGACTGCGCCGCGGATCATATACATAGCCATATCGTAATCTTCCTGCTTTGCAGATTTCAATGTCAGGCTGAATACAGGATACTTTCCCATCCGGTCCGTATACTGCTCACCGGCCTCCATAATCTTCAGGTTCCGAAACAGCTCCCTGTTTTCCGCGTTTCTCGCCCCGTCCCCGGTATCCTCAAAAAAATACCGCAGCATACTGAGATTCAAAGTCTTGCCGAACCGTCTGGGACGGGTGAACAGGTTTACTTCACCCTTCAAATCCAGCATTTCCTTAATCAGCATTGTCTTATCGATATAACAGTAACCGTCCTTTATTACTTTTTCAAAATTATCCACCCCTACCGGCAGTGCTTTCTTCATCTCAGATATTCCCTCCCTATACACCCTTTCAGATCCATTATACACTTTTTGGCCACGATTAAAAAGCATGAATTCTCCCCATCACGTTGCCGCGTCCTTCTCCTCTTCCCTCAGCTTCCTCTCCTGCTCCTTAGCCTGCACCCTGATCTCTCTCCTGATCTCCTCCTCTTCCCGATCCGTATCTTCCAAAAAATATCTTCTGAATATCTCCGGTATCCCCGCCGGCATCGTTCCGTTTGATTCCCTGAATACTTCCCCGGCCTCCTGGCGCATCTGTTCATAGCACCATTCGCCTTCAAAACGGGCAGCATTATAATTCGGAAATTCCCCGAAACTGTTGCTGATATGATATCCTGTCTTTATATCCTCCCCAAAATCATTGTCAAAAAACAGGACGCCGTAGGCACAGGATTCTTTTGGGTCCCGATGCCTCACTGATCCCGGGGTATCTCCTTCCTCAAAATAAGCCCGCCCGATCAGACAAATGCTGCATCCGGTCTGGGGATCTATCACAAGGGGAACAAATACTTCCTCATTTTCTCTTTCCCGCAGGCTTCTGTACAGCCTGTCGCACTCCATATCGCCGGGCTCCTTTCCGACTCCCTCTCCAAACAGGCTCTTTCCCCTTTTCAGACAGTAACTCTCCATCAGCTTCAGCGATTTATCCGTCCGCTCTGCCCGTCCCCCGCCAGCTTTTTCCCCAGCCTCCTTCTGTCTTTTGACAACGGTATAATCCCTCTGCTTTTCCACAGCCGTATCAAAGAAAAATTCTTTGATATCATAGGCAAGCGCCACATCCAACACTGCGTCTGTCACGATCATAAGCTTCTCATAAGGCGGCTCTAAAACCCCCTCGCCCTTAAGCTGTGCCTGCATCCTTTTATATGCGGATCCTTTTCTGCTGTCAAGTATCCCATATACCTGCCTGATTTCCTGCATATAGCCGTCTCTCTCTTCCGCTCCCAGCCCGGCTAAAACAGGCCGCAGCATTTCCCGAATGAGAGGCTCGGGATCTTCACTGATATAGCCGACGATCCGCTCTCCATCGCGTTTCAGATTTCTTTTTCCGGGACTTTTGGCAAACTGAGGCTTCTGGATCAGAACTTCAAGCAATTCCTTCAAATAGTTTTCCGGAGATATTGCCCCCTCCTTTAACTGCCTTCTGTAATAGCGGATCCTGAGCTGATAGCTCCTCGCTTTTTCCAGATTTTTCTCCCCGCCCGCCGCACGTTTTTCCTGTTCCGTCTCCAAATACTCATAGAGCACTGATCTATTGCCGTAAAGTGTCAGGTCATCAGCCAGCACCCTGTAAAATTCATCCCTTGCCCGCATCCTTTAATCCTCCGCATACCGCTTAGCCGTCCGGACCGTCTGCTTCAGCCGCACCATCGTCTCCACAAAAGCTTCCTCCTCATCAAAAACAGAAAGCCGCCTGTCGGAAAGAAATTCTATAAGCAGCCTCCTCAGTTCATCTTTCATCACGGAAACCTCTGTCGGATGGTTCTCCGCATACAGCGCGATCTCCTCCAGATTCCGGCAAAAATGCTCTCTCTCCTGAAATGTCCTTCGCAGCTTTTCCTCCTCCGTTTTCCTGTTTTCTTCTCCAAGTTCAAACTCCCTTATCTTCTCCTGCCCGAGTTCCTCTATATCGAGCCCCTTCTCCTCTGCCAGGATCCGGAATTCATCCGGCTCTTCTTCCGCAGCCTCATCGCCCTCTGGTATCCCATCTCTCTTCCAGGCTTCTTCCGCTTCCCGCAGCTGCCTCTCCGCCTCCTCAAGTTTCGGGTCCCTAAAGGGCAGCCTGATCGGCTTTTGTGTCAGAAGACTGTAAAAAAGCTCCGCAAAGCTTATCGTGAAACTGTCCAGAATTGCCCCTTCATCCGTCAGAAAGACATCCGCCACATCGGAGAACGTCATTTTTTCAGCCTCTCCGAAATCTATCACATTTCCGCTCCGATAATCGGTAAAATCCGTGGTCAGGATCCTGAGCACACAATACAACAGCTTTCGATAAAATGAAAGTTTATGCGAATACCGCTCGTACTCTCCCCGATGCATTCTCTCATACCATTCCTCATTGATGATCTGTTCAACAAACAAAACAGTCCGCTCCTCCGAATATTTTCCCCAGGGATCCGACATATAAGGCCAGATCCGGACGCTGCCGCCGTACATCAGCCTTTTCAGGCTTTCCATCTCCTTTTCAAATACCACCCGCCGACTTTTTACCGCGTAATCCCGGTCCTCATTGTAGGCATGTTTTTCTCTGTACATCAACCCATCTCCCTTTCGGACGCTTCGTCTCCGCACAAAGATCTATCCTGTTCTCTCTCCGCAGACAGCTTCCGAAATACAGTATATCAAATCCTGTCTGTTTCTTCAATGACTGTCCTCCTCCTTCCTATCCGCCTTCTCTGTCTCCGCCAGCTTTCTCTTGAAAAACAGCAGAAAATCCCCTTCCCCGGCCTCAACGTACTCCTCCGCCCACCGTATCATTCTCTCTTTCACTTCAGAAAATCCCAGATTGGGAAGCGGGCTTAAAGTTTCCGCGACGCCCCACATCCTTGCAAAACAAATGGCAAGCTCATACACTTTTATGTCCTGGCCTCCGCTGTATCTTTTCATCCTCTCGTCCTCCTCTTATATGAAAAATTTTTGCATTTATCTGTCCTTTTCAGATGTTCATCAAAATTTCATATTTCATTATGTTTAATATATTGAGTATAGTCAACAAATTAAATATGGTATTTTAAATAAAAACCAAAAAGCATAAAAATACTGAAGGAGAGAATCACGATTTGATCACCTACAAACCTTTTTACAATACCCTGTTCCAGAAAGGGATCACCGAATACGAGCTGATCTTCAAACACGGCATATCCGCCAACACCCTGTACCGGATGAAAAAGGGGGAAGCCATCACCACAAAGACGCTTGACACGTTATGTTTCATTCTCGACTGTCCGGTCTCGGATATTCTGGAATATGTGAAGCCTGTGTGAGCCGCCTTCTCTCTCCTGTTTTACCAATATACAGGGGAGGATCAGAAATTGCGGAAATTTTCCGCCGTATTTTTCATCTGACAAGATGATGAAAGGCAGGGTGCTTGCCCTGCCTCAGATCACTATTTTCGGATAGCTGCTATAAGTTACGAAATGCCATCAAAACTGAAAACATCTATATACCATGAATTTTTTATCTTAATTACGCGTATTTCCTCTATCTCCTCTTTCTTGTTTCCTCGAAATTCAGTTCTGCACACTATCTTTACATTTTTAGCCGCCGATACTCTTATCCCCTCATCTTTGTATGCATCCTTCACGTCATCCAATTCAGCCCCCGTCACCTTTTCAGCACTGAGAATTTCATAGGATATCTTATAAGTTTTAACTTGTTCAATCTGATATCGTATTTCACTACGGATCTCATCTTTGAGTTCCTCCATGCTGTATCCATATTCTTCCAGCTCAATCTCAATTATTTGTTTCGGAAACATTTCCAAATAGGTTTCCACATCCAGCACGCCTGAATCCGCCTTTGAGATAACCTCGAATAACTTCTCCACAGGTTCCTCATATCCCCCTCCGCCAAACATAGTGACAATTTTGACCGCAGCAACAATAAAGCAAACGGCAGCTATTGCCACTGCAGCAATACCGACCTTGCGGTTTCTGTTGCTCCCACCTTCCTTTCCGTTACCCCTATTCCTGCGGGCCGGCCGGGCACTGCCGCCTGCCTGAACATTGCCGGTCGGTTGAGCGCCGCCTGCCGCCTGAGCATTGCCACCCGGCTGAACACTGCCGACTTTTGCGCCGCAGTTGGTGCAAAACGTCGCATCATCATCACATTTAAAACCACATTTTCCGCAAAACATTGTTTTTCCTCCATTCACACATTTGTACTTTCGCCTGTTCAACCGACTCTGGTGCCGCAGTGCATACAGAACAGATTGCCTTCTTCCACAACTGCATTGCAGTTAGGACAACGGCGCCCCGCCCCGACTTCTTCTCTCACAGCATCCCCATGATTTATGCTTGCGCCGCAGACACTGCAAAAAGAGGAGTTTGCAGACACTTCCGCTCCGCATTTCTCACATGTCATCACACCCTTGATCTGACGGATCTTCTCGCGGTCCTGCGCGATCTCATAAAATAAAGAATTGATCTCTCCGATGCATTCGGATTCCTCCGCCCCACTGTCAAATTTATGTTTCTCATAATATGACTTGCCGATGAGCGAATATAGTTGCGAAATTTTTTTCTCCCTCTCAGAAATCGCACTGTTGAGCCTCGCTACATCTGTAAAATTTCTGGTCTGCTGCGCCGCGCTCTGTCCCGCGTCTGTCAACTGCTTTCCTATCCGTTCAAAAATTGCCATGTTAAATCCTCCTGCTCCTCTTCTTTGGTTTAAAAATCTTGTAATTTTATGTATATTGTACTCAATTTATTGTATATAGTCAATAAATTGAGTACATTTTTTCCCCTCTTCCTCTACGGCTCCAGCGTGCTGTAGGGCTTCACCTTATCCACCAGCCGTGCCTTCTCGCCGTTTGTCAGAAGATACGCCTTGTCCGTCGGCTTACACAAAACCGCCTCCGGCGTCTTGTAAGCTCTGCAGCCGATGAACTCCGCAGTCCGCTGATCCTGTGAACCCAGATAGAGCAGATGGTCGCAGTTGTTGATGATCGTCGCCGCCTCCGCCGCGCTGTACATGCTCTCAAGCTGCGTCATGCTCTGCAGGATGAGGCTGACGGATATCTCCCTTGAGCGGATAACGGAGATCACTTTATCAAAGTGCGGGATCTTTGCGCTGCTGGCAAAATCGTCCATGATGATGCGGACGGGAACCCTCAGCCTGCTGTCCCTGTTTTTGTCCGCCTCCGCGCACAGTACCTGCAGCGCCTGCGTGTAAAAGGCGTTGGCGATATTGTCAAACGCCCTGTCCGTGTCGCTGATATTGAAAAACAGGACCGTCTTTTTCCGCCCGAGGGATCTTATGTCGAAATATTCCTCCCTCTCAAAGATATATTTTGCCTCTTTGAACTCAAAGAGCTCCAACCCCCTGTTCGCAAACTCGACGATACAGCTCCAGGTTTTGTCAACCGTCCTGATCCCCTGTATCTTGTCGTACCGCTTTGCCGAAAAGCTGTCCGGATGCTCCCGGACCCATTCCGCAAAAGAAAGATCCCCGTTATTTTTGAGGTACATCCGGTGCAGCTTGCTGACACTGCACATATTCTGTTCGCTCTCCGGCAGGGCATCCAGAGCAAACGCGATCAGAAAGACCAGATAAGCGGCGGCGGACTTCTCCCAGAAAGGTTCATCCTTATCCAGCGGCGGTATCAGAATATCCGCAAGGGTGATGACATCCTGTTCCCTGTAGCTGCCGTCCTCGTAGCGCCTGATCGCCTGCAGCGGGTTATAACCGCAGGACCGCATGGGATTTACCAGATCCAGCGTATGGACATCGTATCCTTTCTTTTTCAGTTCTTTCGCAAACTTTTTCTCCAGGCTTCCTTTCGTGTCAGTCACTATGAGGCTCCCGGAAATATTCTGGATATTCGGGATCACATACCCGCCTGTCTTTCCGGCTCCGGAGGAACCTATGATCAGGTCGTTGTTGTTCAGGCCCGTTATCCTTGTGTCGTTCGATACGCTGACGCCCTGTGCAAGAATCCTCTTTTTCTCTGTTCTCTCTCCCATATTCATTCCTCCTCAGACAGTTTTTTGTATTTTTCTAAAATGACATCTATGTCAAAATGTTCCGGATCCCAGAATCTGAAACTTTCTATCAACAGAAAATTTACGATCTCATACGCCGTCAATATTCTCGCGAAAAAGTCATATATTGACATCGAAGGATGCCATCTCTCGCATATCACCCTGCGCGCCTGTTCTAACGTTTCCCCGATCGTTATGTTGTGTTCCAGATCGATCCACAGATCTTTCGCCCTTCTATAGAAGTCTCTTTTCAGATCCACATAGAACTTTTTTTTCTCTTTCTCCTCCTCCTTCACCCGATACAAGCTCTCATAGTCACAGGCGCGATCGTATTCCTCCTCTTCCTCCATTCGGTACATGCCCTCATGCTCACAGGTGCAATCCGCCTCCTCAGCGTCCCGGGCAGCCTCCAATTCAAACGACAGGTCAATGCAATAGCAATAATATTCATTCTTCCCATCGTCACAGTATCCCCCTTCTCTCTCCTCCGCCGGATACCTGACAAGATCCAGCGTATTCAATCCGTCCATGAGATCTTCCAGACCGATACACCAGAACTGCCGGAAAAGAGGATCTGTCTTCTGTCCCTCCTGAAACATATGCAGTATCAGATCCATATCAGTGTACCAACCGGGTTCCCTCCGGCAAAGATCATAATCCACCAGTCCCATCTGCTCCTCGAAGAAATCCTTGTCCTCAATCATAACTTTTGCCTCGTCCGTAAAGCATAATATCTCCTCCAGCCGCACCCCTTCCATGATATCCTGCTTCAGCCCGAGTCCATGTTCCTCGCTCAAAAAATATCCCGTTATGATCCTTCCGTCACCGGCGATCTTATCTCCCGGCATCGCCTCCATATCCCTTATAGAAAGCTCCGCGATCTCCTTTAAAAGCCTCTCGATTTTATCCCAGCCATCTATACGTCCTTTGCGAGATGCTTCCATGATCTTGTCCAGCACTTCTCCCATAGCCTTCTTCCTTCCTCCTTACCCTGCTTCGATCTTCTTCCGTTTCCGCCCCTTTTCCGCTACATTTTCAACCCTCCCTCCTTTGTGATGATCCCAGTGGCAAGCCCGAATGCAAGCGCCTCCTCCGCGCTGTAATAAGTATCCTCCGCCGTCACCTTATAAATCTCCTCCACACTCTTTCCGGTCTTTTCAGCGATGATCTCCGCGAGGGCCTTCCTTGTCTCGTTGAGCTTATCCAATTCATGCTGGATCTCATGCGGTTTTTTCCCGCCGATATTTCCGCCTCCATAGGAAGGATCGTGGATCATCAGCCTGGTGTGGGGCAGCATGCTGCGGCGTCCTCCCGCCAGAAACAGGATCGCTCCCATGCTCGCCGCCATGCCGACACACACCGTGTTGACCGGAGACTCCATAAGGCGGATGACATCGTACACTGCCAACCCGCTCGTCACCTCTCCCCCGGGGGAATTGATGTAGAGAGTGATCTCCTCCCCGCATCCCGCCTCCTCCAGATACATCAGTTGTTTGATCAGCTCGTTGGCGCTCTTTCCGGTTACCTTTCCTGTAAAGAATACTTTTCTGTTTTTCATCATTTCATCGTCTAAACATACCCTGTCAATACCGCGCATGGTCTCATGCAATATATTTGCCATATTTCTCTCCTTCCCGCTTCGTCATTTTATTTTTTGCATCTTTTCTTCGGCCGACATGAAGTTTTCAATGTGCGGTCATGTCTGCACTGCATGCTGTCATTGCTTTTGAAAAACTTATGTGCTTACTATACACTTCCCCGGTCAATATTGCGGAAATTTTCCGATAATATTTTTGGCATAAAAATACCCCTCCGGACAGACAGGTCTCTGTCACCTGCCCGCCCGAAGGGGCTTTGTCGCTCTTTAGCAGGGCGCTTATTCGCCAAACTGTTTCAGCCCTTCGCTCACTTCATACGTATAACTTTCGCGGTTCGTGTTTACCACCTGGACAAACATTTCCGCTCCATCCGCATAACCTGAAGTACCGTAGTAATAATTACCCGCCACATATGAACTTCCATAAATCCCTCTCGAAACTGTCGTCATATACTCGTCTCCCGGCAGTTTTACTATACCGTCATACTCTACCGGAAAATATACCGCAGTCGGCTCAAACCTATTATATTTGCCTATCGGAGAGACTGTCGCCGAGTAAACCACAAAATATTTATTATTGTTTCCAAAATCAGTTCCCTGCGTCTTTGCGGTCAGCAAATATTCCCCGGCTATAGTCAGATCAGTTGCATTCATCTTATCTTTATAATCTTTTGCAATAGCGCTCTCCACCTGATCTTTTGCGTCAGCGTACAATATCTGCCTGTATTCCTCGGAAATATCGCTCAGCTTTTCTATCACTTCATACTCCGAATATATCTCAAAACCGTCTCCGCATTCCGCAGTGTAGCGACCCCTGTGCGCCTCCACGATATCCATATAGCAGTTAAAGGGATTGACATACCCCGGCGTACGATACCATGTACCGTCAAGCTGCGAGTTTCCTTCAACCCATGCATTGCCCCCATACTTTAATGTTCCGCTGCTGTTCACGATATTGTTAAAGCTTACCGGAAAATATATTTTTGACGCGCTGAATTTGCCGTCGGAACTTGAAACGGTTCCTCTCCAGATAATATATACCGCATTCTGCCCGTTCACATCTCCCTCGGCTGCCGCCGGCGCCTCATCAGTATAATCATAAGATTCTTTGACTTTCGCATCAAGCATAATATAGCCCGCATATTCCAGGCCGCTGAGAGACATGCCGGATTCATATTCTTCTGCGGTCCTGGCATATATAGCGTCCTCCGCCTCCGACTTCAATTCACTCAGAAAATCATCGGTCAGATCGGCATAGCTCTCCACATATTCATCGAGTCCGGCGACTTCAAACTCCTTTTCAAAGGTGTCAGGCACCTCCCCGTACTTCTCTATATAATATGTCACATCCCCGGGAATCGAGATGGTGACAATATCTCCGTTTTTCAGCCCCATCATCTTGTCACAGGTAAAATCATACCCGTCCATCCTATGACCTGTATACTCCATAGCGGCTTTTCCGTTCGGCGCTATTCCGGAGAATGAGACTTCCAGCCCTTCAAACGCATCAAATTTGCTCACTTCTGTGAGACCCTCAACATCGTAAGTCCCATCTTTACATTTCACTTTGCATTTCAAATAGGAGCCCAGCTCCTCATCTACTCTCCACTCATAGGAAATCGTATCGCCGTTTGAGAGTCCCGAAGACTGTTCCAGGGAAACACTTACAAATTCCTTAAGGTTTTCCACAGCCGGTACATCTTCGGCCAATTCGCCGTATTCAGACTTCGCCTGCCTTGTATACGAAATCTGCTCCCTATACTTTCTCTCGACCGCTCTCCAGTCGATGGAAATCCTCGCCGTACCGTACCCGTCATAACCGTCAGCCTCTATCGTCATATACTTGTCCAGATCGATCGTTCTTCTAAAATTACCAACAATACAGATGATGACCCCCAGTGCGATGGCCACTGCTCCTAAGCCGACCAGAAATTTTTTAAACCGCTTTTTCTTATTTTTTCCCGACGATTTTTCATCCGTTTTCTGAATTTTTGGCGCTGTGGGCGGCTGTCCGGTTCCCGCATTCCCGTTTCCGGTTCCCGCCGCAGTACCTGCCCAGCCCGCCGCAACGCCTGCCCCGTCCGTATCATCCAACCGGGTGCCGCAGTTTCTACAAAACCTTGCTTCTTCTACATTTTCTATCCCGCAATTACTGCAAAACATAGTATTCTCTCCTTGTGATTTAAGTAAAATTTATCTTTGGTCCTTAATGCATCAAACTCAATACATTGGCTAAAGCCAATATTTAAAATGTATAATTTCCGCTGACAGCGCCTGGAGCCATACTCCTTTGTGCTATCAACAATATCCTGAAAACAGCTATCTATGTTCCGCCGTTTTCTTCTTCAGCGATAGTAGTTATAGTTGTAATATACGCTGTTTTTAATAGAATTTACGTCATCCGCCATTCTTCCCGTATTAAATGCCGTTCCCAAATTCGCGAACACATTTACTGCTGAAATGACATTTTGCATTTTCTGGAGACGGTTCTGCTGCCTCTGCAATTCAGACAAGCCTCTCTGAATTTCAAGCTGTTCGTCTTCATATATTTTTTTATCAAACAGATTGACTGCTTCCTGCATATTATTGGCTTTAAAATTCTGGATCGCCCCGATAAAAAACGCTGCTGCTTCCGAGTACATATAATCCGGCGGATACCACCCGTTCAGTCTCTGTCCGGCAATTTCCCGTATTTCCATCATCTCTCTGTTGATCTCTTCCGCTTCTCTCTGAACCTCCGCATTATACCGCGCTATCTCCTCGTTCTGTTTTGCGACAACCGCCTTTCGGTTTTCATTCACCTTTTCCCAATACTTCTTATTGCTCCGCAGTATCAACACAATGCCCGCAACGATCAGCAAAGAAAATCCTATCCCGGATACCATGCCCCTCCATTCATGCAGCATAAACCCCATACAGACTGAAATTCCTGCTACAAGTGCTGCAAAAGCACCACCCAATCCCCCTAAGACATATTTTCCGGCATTGTCCGCTACAGACTGTCCCCCAGGAACAAACGTCCTTCTTGCCAGCAATTTGCTTTTTGTCGCCTGATACCTTCTTGTGATCTCTTCCGCCTGTTCAATGATTTTTTTTGCTCCGTACAGACTTTGCAACAATTCGTCCCTTGAATTCATTTCATTATTTTCCTTCCTTTTCCGTGTATTTTGATTTTCCTCATCCGTCAAACAGTTTTTTGAATTTCTTCGATATCCTTCATATCTTCAATTGTATAGATTGCTTTTTCGGATTTACCAGCTTCCTTTTGTTTGTTCCGATTCCTCTCATTCCCATCGATATTTTTTACATTATACTTAATATATTGAGCATAGTCAATCTTTATTCTGTCCCTGCACACAATAAATATCAGGCTTTACAGAAAAAAATTATTGTCTTTTTTCAAAAACAGCGGAGCATGTGCTCCGCTGTTTTCTTTCGCCCACAGTACTGTAAGTTATACTGGAACACTGTTATTCGTATGTGTACTCTACCCAGTCTGACATCGTTCCATCGGCGTTATAATAAGATTCTTTTATCTTATTCCCCTGGCTGTCATAGCTATATTCTGTCCATTCAGGGGCAAACCCTTCAATATGCGAAACATTCTTTATCATGTTTCCCCGGCCGTCATAGCTGTACTCCGACCAACCGGACAGAGATCCATCGGCGTTACGCTCCTCTGCCTTTATCTGGTTTCCCCGGCTGTCATAGCTGTAGTCTGTCCAGCCTCTCACCGCTCCGCTGCTGTCATAACTTGTTCCCTTTATCTTGTTTCCCTGACTGTCATAACTGTACTCTGTCAAACTGGCCCGCAATGCTCCACCGTTGTTATAATAAGCACATGTCAACTCGTTTCCCTGACCGTCATAGGTATACTCCGTCACATCCGACGTTCCGTCATAATACCAGACTTCCTTTACCAGATTCCCCTGGCCGTCATAACTGTACTCTGTATAGTCATACAGTTGTCCGCCCATGTCATATCTCGTTTCCTTTATCTTATTCCCCTGGCTGTCATAGGCGTAGTCCGCCCGCACCCCCATAGCGTTATTCCAATACCATACCGCTTTCACCAGCTTCGCCCCGCTCGTATTGGCCGCTGCCGTATCCGCCGTTGTCTCCGCAGACGTATCTGTTGTTGTTTCCGTTACAGTTCCTGTCGATTTTCCCGGCAACATGAGCTGCTGTCCCGCATAGAGGATATTGGCATTCTTTATGATACCTTTGTTTGCCTCGTAGATCGTCTTCCACTCTTCCCTGCTGCCATATACTTCCTTCGCGATTTTGGAAAGATTATCCCCACTCTTCACCGTGTAGACGCCATCCTCCGCATGTACGGTCAATACCGAACCGAGCATCATGACAGCCATAGCCATAACAACCAATTTTTTGAACCGTTTCTTTTGCATTTTTTTCTCCTCCTTTTCTCTTTTGCAAGGTATTTTTATCATCCCTATTATACTTAATATTTTGAGTATAGTCAATCAAAAAATAAGGACGCAAGCCATATCATAAGCCCACGCCCTTCTGTTCACTGTTTCATTGCCTGCCGGTTACTCTTTGATCTCGTCAATACTTGTCAGATTAACGCCTAAAGAAGTTAATACCGCTTTTAAAGACTTATAATCCTTTTTTAAACCCTCATATGTTTCTGTAGCATTTTCTTTTTTAGCATTTTTCATATGAGCTTGTACTTTTTGAAAATCATTTATTGCTCTTTCAATAATTTCACCATTGTTTGGCATATAATCACCTCCCGATTACAGAAACCATCTCTGTCCAGTTGTATTTAATATACCATAATCAGGGTGTAAAGTCTAATATAACTTGAATATGGTGATCATTTATTTATATCAGTATAATCTCCTGTATCCGTCAAAAACGAAATAAAAGTAAAATTTTGTACATTTATTTCAAGTTCTATTGATTTTTTGAAATAATAGGGGATAATAGAAGCATATATTATCACCTTAAAACTTCATAAGAAAAAGCCGCCCCTCAATCCATAACTCTCACCAGCCGCTTCCCAAGCCTGCTGAGCACCTCGTTGGTGATCGTCCCCGCCTCTTTTGCGATCTCATAAGCCGTGATCTCCTCCCCGCCGGATCTTCCGATCACGACGGCGCTCTCCCCCGCTCTCACCCCGGGAATCCCGGTGACGTCCACGATCGTCTGATCCATGCAGATCCGCCCGATCACAGGCGCGCTCTGTCCGCGTATCAGCACCCTTCCCCTGCCCTCCGAAAGGCTTCTCGGCAGCCCGTCCGCATACCCGATGGCAAGGACAGCGATCTTTTTATCTTCCCCTGCTTTATGATCCAGCCCGTACCCGGCGCTCTCCCCGAGATACAGATCCTTCACCACCGCGATCCTCGCTTTTAAGGACAACACCGGATACAGTTTCACCGGACAGTTTTCTCCTGCCTCTTTATCACTGAGCAGCCCGTAGAGCGCAATGCCCACTCTCACATAATCCCCGCCGAGTTCCGGATAATTGAGCAGCCCGTAGCTTGCCAGCAGATGGGTCTTGAGACCCGAAACGCCCTGTTTTTCCAGTTTCTCCAGTACGCCGTAAAAAGCCTCCCCCTGCCTTTTTGTGAATGCCCGCTCTGCCGGATCCTTCGTCTCATCTGCTCCAAGATGGGTGAAAATGCCTTCCACCCGCAGATTTTTCAGCCGGAATATCCTGCCGATCTCCTTTATCTTTTCCGAACGCTCCCCCAATCTGTGCATCCCGGTATCGATTCCCACATGCACCCTTATCTTTTTTCCATACCCGTTCAGGAGCTTTCCGTACCTGTAGTCCACCACCGTCTGGATGAGCCTGTATTTTTTCAACAGAAAGAACGCGTCCGGATGGGTATAACCGAGTATCAGAATATCGCCCGTGATCCCGTTTCTTCTCAGTTCCACCCCTTCCTCCGCGCAGGCGACACAGAAAGCCCCGATCCCCATATCCTGTAATGCTTTCGCGATCAGGACGGCACCGTGCCCATAGGCGTCCGCCTTCACCGCAGGCATAAGCTGCGGAAACGTCTGCTGCGCATGCCGAAGCTGCCGATCTTCCTTCTCAATACACCCTGCCGCATATTGCATCTGCTCCGGACATTCAGGCTTATATTGCCCCGACAATGCCCACTGTTCCGACATGAGCAGGCTCTGCAAAACCTCCACATTCCGCGCAAGATTCTCCCTGCTCAGTTCGATCCATGCACGTTCTTTCCCAGAACAGCTTTCCCCCTGCCCAAAAACGGAAATTCCCGCTGCACTCCTGCCCGTAAAAACAGCCAAAAGACGTTGCATCCTTTTCCTCCCGGCAGCCCATACGATCACGCACACCGCCGCGCCGGACACCGCGCAGACCGCCAGATAATGCACCAGAGAGTTTTCCACGAACAATCCCTCCATGTGCACCGCCTTTGCTCCGCCCCGCACCAGAATGATACAGAGAGGATGAAGCAGGTAGATCCATGTGGAGATCGTCCGAAGGCTCTTCACCGGCTTACATCTGACTGCCAAAAGGATCTGAAACAGGAAAAACATCACAGGGGGCAGCATGATATACATACTGTCATGCCTCTGCAGATTCAGCCGGCGGAGCCACAGCCCCTCCGCAGTCATCAGTCCCGCCGACAGGATAAACCCCGTCATGTTTACGGCGATCCTGCCTCTGCCTGTACACACTCCTCTCCCGACACGCTCCTTCTTTCCTACGTCTTCTCTTCTTTCCGCGTGCTCTTCTTTTCCTATGTACGCTCCTCTCTCTACACACTCCTTTTCTCCTGTGCTTTCTCTTCTCCCTTCACACTCCTCTTCTCCTGCGTGTTTTCCTCTCCCTATCCCCTTCCCGGCTGCTGCTCCATGACAGCCCTCGTCGCCTCCCGTAGGCTTCCTCCGGGAAAGCCCCGCTCCCATCACAAGAAAAATCGGCGCATAGAAAAGCCCGTTCCTTGTGTAGGAAGAAACCACAAACAGCACATCATAGACCTTTACCAAAACCGAAACCTGTTCTGCCGCCCCGTAATAGCTGTCCCCGAACAGCCCGATCAGATACAGAACAAACGAAATTCCTGGCAATATCTTATATGGCACCTTCCTCCCCAAGAACCAGACGATCCACACGCCCAAAACAGCCGCCGGCAGATACCACAGATGGTAAAAAGTCCCATCCACCAGCAACATGCGGAAAAAAACCCAGACCCCCAGATCCTGTATCTGCCCGGCATACAGATTCACCGGCAGATAAAGCAGCACCGCCGCCGCATATAAATACAGAAGCTTTTTCAGGCTGCGCATAAGCGGGCGCATATCCATGGAGCGCCCGAATACATACTGCGGCAAAAGAAAATATCCTGTCACCATAAAAAAGAACGGCACAGCCACCCGTGCGATCACCCTTGTGAAAATAAAATCCGCCTCCGCACGGAAGGAAGCGAAAGGCGAAGTATGGATCGCCGCCACCAAAAATGCCGCCGCCAGTTTAAAATAGTCCAATCCGCCGAGTTGTCTTTCTTTCACAGCGCCTCCTCCAAAATCCCGGAGATGACCTCCTCAAAGGAAATCCCCGCGGCTTTCATCATATTAGGAAAACGGCTGTGGGACGTAAAACCGGGAATCGTATTGACCTCATTAAAAACGATCTCTCCCTCTTTTGTCAGAAACATGTCCACCCTTGCAAAACCGCTGCAGTCCAATGCCCTGTAGATTGTTTTTGCACTCTCCTTCACCCTGCGTGCAAGGTTCACGGATATCCTCGCCGGCACATGGATCGCGGATGTTTTCAACGTATACTTTTCCGTGAAATCAAAAAACCCTTCCGCCAGTTCAATCTCATCCACTTCCCCCACGGTCAGCTCTCTTGTCCCCATCACGGCACAGCCCACTTCAAATCCTGAAATACATTCCTCTATGATGATATTCTCATCATAGGCAAAGGCGAGCTCCATCGCCTCCGCCAGCCCACTCTCATCGGAGACTTTGGTAATGCCATAGGAAGACCCCGCCTTCACCGGTTTCACAAAGAGCGGATAGCCGATCTGCCTTGCCCGGCTGACAGCAGCTTTCCTGTCCGCATGCCTGCTGTGGACGTAGGATGCCGGGACTCGGACGCCCGCTTCCTTCGCCAGCCTGTGCGCCCTGTCCTTGTCCATGCAAAGCGCGGAGGAAAGTATACCGCAGCCCGCCACCGGGATACCCGCCAGCTCAAACAACCCCTGTACCGTTCCGTCCTCCCCGTTCCTGCCGTGCAGGATCGGAAATGCCACATCTATCGGAAACCGCTCCGCATGACCGTCCCTCAACAGCAGCAGACTGTGTTCGCCGCGGTTTAAGGATACCGTCACCGGAATACAGTCCCCGGATCCGCACCAACTGTCATCCGCGATCTTTTCCGTCCCTCCTGTATAATAAAACCACTCCCCGGTGTGGGTGATGCCGATTGGCACCGGCTCATATTTCGCCCTGTCCATGTGCTCAAGCACCGCCGCCGCAGACTGCAGCGAAACGCCGTATTCCGGTGAACAGCCGCCGAACAGTACGGCTGCCCTCCTGCGTTTTCCCGCCGCATATTGTTTCATCTTTTTTCTGTCCAGATTTTGTCCCATTTCTGTCTTCTCTCTTTCTCTATTTTTCTGTACAATCGAGTGGAGAAGGGAATCTTCCCTACTCATGCGCCGGACCTTCTTCTCTCGGTCTGTGTACATATAAAAACTCCCGCCTGATATCTATTCTATCAGACGGGAGTTTTTCAGACTTTAACGGGACCTTAGCATCCCGCTAATGATCCGCTAAGATTTTATTAATATTTTATGAGCATTAAAATTCGGAAATTCCCCGATAATATTTCAGACATAAAATACCCCTTCGGGCAGACAGGCATTTCCATAACCCGTCCATCCGAAAGGGCTTCTTTGCTTCCTAATAAATAGCGGAGCAAAATCAATCTGCTGTGCCCGTCATTTTAATACCTTTTAATCCGTAAAACACTGTGTCCAGTAAATGCCGTACCCGCTGCCCGACTGATAACATCCTACTCCGATATGCTTAAACTTGGGACTCAAAATATTGTCTCTATGTATCGTGGAACCCATCCACGACTGCATAACTTCCTCCGGTGACATTTGCCCCGATGCAATGTTTTCGCCAACCGTTTTATTACTTACGCCATTTTCCTGAAAAGCTGTATAACATGTTGATCCATCCGGCCTTGTATGACTGAATAAAGTTGCTGTTTCTTCTGCGCGAATTTGTGCTGTTCTCATCAATTCCGGAGTGCTGGTCAAACTGCCGAGCCCATTTTCTGCACGAATTTCATTTACAAGCTTGATCACTTCCTGTGCATACCCTGAAGTATCTCCGCTGAAAGAAACAGTGCCCGTGTTTTGGAATAAATAACTAAACAGATCATCATAGTTAAAATCATAACTATAGTCATAATCATAATTAATTTCCATTGTGTTTTTATTTACAGGCACCGCTACCTGAGCATCCGGGATTTCCTCAGCAGCTCCGTTTCCGACACGTCCTTCGGTTTTTCCAAGCGCAATATAATGCAGATAATAGTCAGGAAGATTTTCGCCAAATGCCGCCTGCAAATCATTGTACTTTCCTTTATAATATTGTACATTAAATTCTTCGTTTCCCTGACGCCCCTCCGCCATTCCATGAGTAATAAAATGATTTAACAGCAAGTCCCTGTTGTTCCCAAAAGCAATCTGCAGGTCAGGATTGTGATCGGCGTAAAATGTACTGTCAAACACTGCCGCATACGCCGCCTCATTGCCCGATGCCGCTTTTGCCGGAAAGCTTGTCAATGCAATACACGCCACAGCCGCCAGCGCAGGCACCACCTTCCTTGAAATACTCCTTCTTTGTTTTTTCATAGTTGTTACTCTCCTTTCGTCATGTTATTCTTTGAATGTATATCAAATATATCATGTCCAAAATACTATTGCGGAAATTTTCCTCAGTCATCAAACCGAATCCGTGGCATCCTGTGATTTTTTCATCTCCTTCAAATAGATCTTCCATCTAATCAAATATACTCAACATTTTAAGTATACTCTAAATTATTTCATTTTTCAACAATAATTATGGTCTTTTTATGTTTTATATCAATGCCTTCCAACTCAAATTTCCGGACTACCATGATTGCCCTGTGACAATCAAACAGATCATTAAAAGGAGACGGCAAAACTGCCCCTTTTAATGATCTCTTTCCTACAAAAATATCTACGCTTTATTCCCCCCCGGGATCCGTATCCTAAACTCCACCTTATCATCCGCGCTTTTTGCCGTGATGCTCCCGCCGTGCAGCGTAACGATCTCCTTCGCGATGGCAAGCCCCAGCCCGGAACCGCCCGTGCAGGAATTTCTGCCCTCATCCAGCCGATAGAACTTCTCAAAAATATCATTCAATTTTTCCTCCGGGATCGTATGCCCTTCATTCCGGAAAACGATCTCAACCGCCCCCCCGTTTTCCTCTGCCGAAATCTCGATCTGCGTCCCCGGAAAACTGTACACCGCGGCATTCCTCAATACATTCTGAAATACCCGTGCCAGCTTATCGGCATCCCCGTATACCGTCAGGTTTTCATCTGCATGAAGCTGCGCCCTGTTATTTCTCTTTGACAAAAGCGGCGTCATCTCGTCGATGAGCTGCACCAGCATATAATAGAGATCGATCCGCTCTTTCTGCAGCGTGATCTGCTGCAGATTATATCTTGTGATCTCAAAAAATTCATTGATCATCTTCTCGAGGCGGTACGCCTTCTCCAGAGAAATATGCACATAATCCGCCCTCTGCTTTTCCGGCAGCTCAGGCGCTTCCTCCAGCAGATTCAGATAGCCGATCACACTCGTCAGCGGCGTGCGGATATCGTGCGCCAGATACATGACCAGCTCGTTTTTCTTCTGCTCCGCCAGCTGCGCCTCCAGCGTCCGCTGTTTCAGAGTCCGCTTTACCGCATTTAATTTCTGCTCCGTGGCGTACAGCTCCGACGGCAGGCGGATCTCCGTATCTTCCTCCAGCAGCGCCTCCACCCCCTGATTGATCAGTTTAAAATATTTCGTAAACCCGTTCAGCATGACCCGCAAAAGCCAGAAAAAAATGATGCTGACCGCCGCCATCCAGATCAGCGTCGCATGATTGCGGAACACATGCTGATAGATCGAATAGGCGGAATCGTAATCGATCTTACAGACAGACTGCAGGATGGCGATGGTCCAGTCCCCGCCCCGCCTGAACCATATCAACTGATATATATAATATATTACAAAAATCGCCACCGCCGCCGTTTCCACCAGTTTGAACATGATCTTTATCCGAAGATGAGAATAGCTGCTCCGCATCATCTTCCCGCTCTTTCGCTCACGATTCCATTTTGTACCCCACGCCCCAAACCGTTCTGATATATTTCGGATCTTCTGCCGTATCATTCATCTTCTCCCTCAAATGCCGGATATGCACCGTTATACTGTTGCCCGCTTTGCTGTAATACTCGTCCTTCCATATCTCATGAAACAGGGTTTCCGTGCTGACCACCTCCCCTCTTTTCTCCAGAAGGATGCGCAGGACCTCAAACTCCGTGGGCGTCAGCACAAGCTCCTTTTCGTTTAAAAAAGCCTCATGCGTTTTCACCTTCATCACCAGCCCTGCATGCACAAGGACATCCCCCTCCTCCTTCCGGGACTGGTTATACCTTTTATACCGCCGAAGCTGCGCCTTCACCCGCGCCACCATCTCCAGCGGCCTAAAGGGCTTCGTCATATAATCATCTGCCCCCAGAGACAGCCCTGTGATCTTGTCGATTTCCTCATCCTTCGCCGTCAGCATGATGATCGGATAGGTGTATCGCTCCCTGATCTTCTGACAGATCGCAAACCCGTTCACATCCGGCAGCATGATATCCAGGATCGCAAGATCCATCTCCTCCCATTTTTCCCTAATTTTCACAGTACAAACCCTTAAGATTTTATTAAGCCAACCCTCCCGCATTCATTAAATTAATACCTTAACCAGCCCGTATGGAAATCAAATTCTCAAGGAACCCCTTAAAAAGCGTCGGCACAATTGGCAAATGTGAAATTTAAAAAGCAAAATTTCACATGGTCCCTCACGAACCTAGTACCGCTACGCTTTTTTGGAGCGCAAGCGTGGTGACGGAGAATTTGATTTCCATACGGGCGTCCGGTCATACCAACGTCCGATTCCACCAACTTTCCAATTCCTTCAAAATCCCCTCCTCCCCCTTGTCCTCCAAAAAATAATATGATACACTTTACTTTGTGAGCTTTCAGGATACAACCCCGATACAAAATAACACCAGAATGACAATATATATCAAAAATCCAATTTACATAACAATGAGATCTCAAATGACAAAACACAAAAAATTACTGCGCTTCACAAAAGCAGCCCTGACGCTGATGCTCACCGCAGCCATCACGTTATCGAATACCGCCGTCGCCAACGCGGCGTCGCTGGGGATCGACGTGTCCAAGTATCAGGGCGCCATCAACTGGGGGGCGGTTCCCTCCTCCGGCGTCACTTACGCCTTTATCAAAGTCGGCAGCACCAAGAGCGGCGTCGACCCCGCCTTTGCCGCCAACGTGATGGGCGCCCAGGCCGCGGGGATCAGAACCGGCGTGTATATCTATTCCTATGCCACCAGTGTGGAAGGCGCCATCAATGAAGCCAATCTGGTGCTGCAGTGGATCGAAGGATACAATATCAACTTCCCTGTGGCATTTGATATCGAAGATAAAGTGCAGAAAGGCCTTGACGCCAACACAGTTACCGCCATGTGCAATGCTTTCTGTGACGTGATCGCGGCGGCGGGCTACCATCCGATCGTGTATACCGGCGCCAACTTCTACCGCAGCCATATGACGCCGGCACTGCGCTACGATATCTGGATCGCCCAGTATGCCAGCGCCTGCGAGATCCCGGGACATTCCATCTGGCAGGCATCCTATCAGGGTTCCGTTGCGGGCATCGCGGGCAACGTAGACATCAACTACATGTACAAGGATTATCACAACATGATCATCCCCGTCGGTTTTGCCCAGCGAGATGGCTTCACCTACTTCTATAATAATTACCGCATCCAGTTCGGCTGGGTGGATTTTAATGGCGCCCGCTACCATATGGATGCCCTGGGCCACATGAACACCGACTGGTTTACGGACGAGACCGGCACCTACTACCTTGCCGCCGACGGCCATGCCCTGATCGGACAAAACCAGGTGGGACAGGACCGCTACTACTTTAACGAACTGGGGCAGATCCAGAGCGGCTGGATCACCGTCGCTGACAACCAGTACTATTACGACGGAAACAACGGCTGCCGCATGGTGACCGGCTGGTACAACGATGAAACGGGCAGACATTACCTGTTCCCCGCGGACGGCCATCTCGTAAAGGGCAGCATCAACATCGACAACAAGGACTACCTGTTCAGTGCGGAGGGCAGCATGCTGACCGACTGGCAGACTGTAAACGGCCTGAAATACTACTACAACCCGGCTGACGGCGCTATGGTAAGGGGCTGGCTCGGCGACATCACAAACCGCTGTTATCTCTCCCCTGTGGACGGCCATATGGTGACCGGTTACCAGAATATCGAGAACGCAAACTATTACTTCAATGAGGACGGCATCATGCAGACAGGCATGGTAAAGATCGGTGACGGTACCTTCTACTTTGACCCGAACACCGGCAAGCAGCAGATGGGCTTTATCGGCGATATGACGAACCGCTACTACTTCAACACGGCGGACGGACGCATGATGACCGGCTTACAGACCATAGACGGCCAGACCTACTATTTCGACCAGAACGGCAAAATGCTGACCGGCTGGCAGAACATAGGCGGCGCGAACTTCTACTTCAATCCCGCCGACGGCGCTATGCTGAAGGGCCTGATCGCAGGACCCGACGGTGTATACGGCACTTCCGAGACGGACGGCCATCAGCTCATAAACGAAGCTGCGGTGATCGCCGGCGTGCCCAGATGTTTCGACGCGAACGGACGACTGGTAGCGAACGCGCCTTACACCATCGGTGCCGCTGTTTATATCTGCGACGCAAACGGTGTAGCAGCCCTTGCAACACCTGCTCCCGCAGCGCAGCAGTAATGTAATACAACGAAAGCCGCGAGGTTCCCGCCCCGCGGCTTTCCTGGATTTTTATCGGTATTCGAAAAGTATACGCAAAGACTTTTCGGCGGAAAATCCAAACATACAACTTTTGAGACAGGAGGAAATTTCCTTGCGGTTAGAAGAATTATGGGCAAAATATGATTCCTACGATCAATTCAATTATTCGATCTTGCCGGAAGAATTAAAGGAAAAAGGAACCGTTGTCAGATACCGCCCAAACGAAGTGATCATTGCTCAGGGAGATTTCCCCCGCTATATATTCTTTATCATGGAAGGACTTGCTTTCGGCACCCGCAACTATCATGACGGAAACAACTACCGCTACTTTACGCTGACTCCTTCCACCGGATCGATCGGGCTTCTGGAAGTCGCCGCCCGAAAGCCGCGGGCTGTCGCCACGGTGATCGCCGCCACAGAGATGAAAATGTTAAAACTGGATTCCGCCATCGCCTATGAATATTTGATGACACATACAGAAATGCTCTGGAATTGTATTTATATTGTGGCAGACGACCTGTACCAGCGTTCCGGAAACGATGGTTTTCTATACTATAAAAGAGGGCTCGACCGGGTGCGGTACTATCTGGTGCAGTATTATCTCCTGCACCATCTCGAAGAAGATATTCTGGTGGTAGAACCGGATTATCAGGTACTTGCCAGCAACATCGGCCTCAGCGTCCGCACCGTAGTCCGCTGTGTCCAGAAATTAAAACAACTGGATGAGATCACCTCCTGCCGCCGAAAACTCACGATCTCCCCGGAGCAGCACGCCCGCAGCATGTCCAAAATACAACCGCTTCTGCCCTCCTGAAAGGTTGCGGGGCCATATTCCTGCGAGCGATGAGCCAGTTGCCGCGCTTGTGTGGACTTTTGGCGAATACCTCGAGAGTTAATGCCCCGTCGCTTAGGCGGGATTATCAGCTCTATGTGATAATGATCTCCTTTACCCCGTTTTCCTTCGCCAGCTCACGGAGCGCCTCCATCTCTTCATCCGAAGGCTCCTGTATATTCTGATATTCTTTTCTGACCCCGTAATGACGGAATTTGATCAGCTTATACCGCACCTCGGGATAAGCCGCGATCAGGCTGCTGCCGAGTTCCACCGTCCGGCGGTTGTCCACCACCCCCGGCACCACCACGGTGCGTATCTCATAGAGTTTTCCCATCTCCGCCATCCGCCGGATATTCTCAACAGGATTATAAAGCCCCATACCGGTCAGCTTCCGGTGATCCTCCTCGCTTCCCGCCTTCAGATCGATCATCGTCTTATCCGTCACCCGCAGAAAGTCCTGTTTATCCCACAGCGGAACCTGTCCGTTGGTATCCGCATAGGTGGTCTTCCCCTCTCTCTTCACCAGTCCGTAGAGCTCCGTCAGAAAATCCAGATGCATCGTGCACTCCCCGCCCGACGTCGTGATCCCGTTGATAAACGGAAAATAGGGCAGAATCTCCTCCATCACTTCCTCCGCCGTCAGATTCCTGATCTTCGGGGAGGCATTATTCCTGCACGTCTTGATGCAGGTATCGCAGTTACAGCACTTCGTGATATCATATGCTACATGGCGTTTTCTTCCCGCTCCCCCTGCTCCCATATCGTCTTTCTTTCCGCTCTCTGATTTCAGCATTTCCGCTGGATTCATCTCATCCTCCGGTCCCGATGCCTCCGCAGAATGCATCCCGCTTTCCCGCATCGGTACTTCCGCATGACTCACCCCGGCTGTCTTGCAGCCGCCCGGGCCCTCGTCTTCATCCACAAGTTCCAGCGCCCCCGCAGGGCACGCCTCCACGCATGCCCCGCAGGCTGTGCAATGATGGATCGTCTCCGGATTGTGACAGTACCAGCAGTTCTGGTTGCACCCCTGCAAAAAGATCGCCGTCCTGTTCCCGAAACCGTCCACCGCACTGAACGATATGATCTTATTGACCGGAGCCGTTATTTTTGTTTTCCCCATCCTCTCTCTCCTCCAACAAAGCTGTTAAAACCAACGCCTACACACTCGCGCGCAGTCTTATGCTAACCAACGCCTGCACGCTCCGCGCGCAGTCTTATGCTAACCTGAAAAGTCAGCCCGGATCTCTCATCGTTCCATCCGGGCTGACACTTTATATTTTATCCGATCATTCCGACGTCTCTTCCCCACGCACCTTCCGATCCAACAGATGCAGATTTCTCTGCACCTCCGACCCGTTCACGGTCGCCTCGTTCAGCGTCGCCTTATTGTTCCGGAATGCCTCAATATCCGATCTTTTCACCAGATACCCGGTCACCCTGACCAGATCCGAATCGCTGCCGTAGAAGGACAGATATCTCGCCCCCGACCGGAAGGCGCCCTTCATGATATCCGCCAGATACTGGGGATTGCGCTTCACCGTCTCCTCAAAGGGGAACAGCTCGCCGCAGCCCGCGTCACAGTCCCGGTGCATCCGGATAAAGTTCATGATCTGGAACGGCAGATCCGGTTCCTCTCCGATGGGGATCCTTCCCCCCGGCGTACTGCCGGAATCTTCCATCACGCCGACCTGGGCATGCAGCCCGTACTTTCCGAAAGGACAGGGGCGTTTGTCGATCTCCTCCTTGATGCGCCGCATGATCTTCTCGCCGAGATCGTCCGCTTCCTTCCCTCTCCCGAAACGCTCCTCCGGCCTTTCGAGTCCCAGCACGCCGTTGACGCACTCCGCCAGCCCCACAAAGCCGAACATGCCGATCATATAATCTTTCTCTTTTTTGATCAGCCCCTCGTCATAGAGGAACGTATTTTCATAATAATGGCACTCATTTACAATAAAATCCACACGGCTGTCAATGGCGTCGCAGACCGCTGTCACCGCATCCGGTATCACCCTCTCGAGAAGATCCTCCGGGCTCTTCGCCAGTTCCGGCAGCTTATGCATATTCAGCCGCACCAAAGTCAGCCCGCAACCGCCGATGGGCAGCACATTATAGCAGCTCACCACCGCGTAATCTCCCATATCCTTCCGGTACAGCGCATCGTTGGCAAAACTGGGCTTTGCCGCCGTCACCGCCGTCTCGAACGCCGCCAGCAGATAATCGTCCGGCGTATCCTCCCGGTACAGCAGCGTCATATTCGGACAGGGCCGCTGCATCTCGGCTGTCAGCTTCAGGATGATCCGCCCGGCTCTTGAGTCCTTCGGTCCCAGGTTGGCATGGCAGAAAGCGTTGGAGATCGTCCGGTCCACATGGGTGAGCAGGAAGCGGATCGCTTTCTCCGCCTCCTTTTCGTCCGTAACAAAAGGCTCCAGCAGTTCGTCCAGACAGCCGATATAGACAGGCAGGCCGCCGTCCGCCGGAATATTATGATACAGACATAACAGATTGCCCACCGCATCCCAGATATCCTTCGGCGGCTCCAACATCAGAAATTTACTGCCCTGCCTCATGAACAGTTCATAATCCGGCACACAGTAGCGGGTGCGGTAGGGCGACTTCCCCTCAAACATATCCATGATCGCCCCGTTCGCGAAATATTCTTTGGATTTTTCGGTATACTGCACCAACTCCACCGAATTCTCCGCGATCTTCGCCATATCCTTCAACCGCTGCCTGAACGTGACTCTCGGATTCTTGATCGTGTATAAAATATCCTGTGTCATATCATTTGTCATGATATCCTACCTCTTTCTCTTCTTTTCTCTTACATCAATTCCTTTGCAAATGTCTTGATATTCAGTTAAAACCAATAACCAGCCGGGAGGAAAATCAAATCCTCAAGGAGCCCCTGCAGCAACGTCGGCACTTGGCGAGGTCCCTCACGAGCCTAGTACCGCTACGTTGCAGCCCGGAGCGCGAGCGTGGCGACGGAGGATTTGATTTTTCTCCCGGCGTCCGCTTCCTTTTTCTAAGCATTCTTATTCTTTTTATAAGCACGAATGGAGAAAATAGCCAGCCCCGCCAGTGTCGCGCAGTAAGGGATCGTCTTCACCAGATCCGAAGGCCACCCCAGCGTCGCCACCGCGTTGGAAAGGGCGTCCGCCACGCCGAACAGCAGGGATGTCGCCGCCGTCCCCAGAGGGTGCTGCATTCCCATAGCCTCAGCCGCCAACGCGATCCAGCCACGGCCGCTGATCATATCCCTGGAGAACCACGACACATATCCCATGGACATGAACGCGCCGCCGAAACCGCACATCAGCCCGCTCAGCAGCAGGGCGATGGTCTGCGTTTTGATCACGCTGATCCCCACAGAATCCGCCGCTTCCTTTTTCTCACCCACTGCCCGCAGATGATACCCCAGCGGCGTTTTCTTCAGCAGGTACCACGTAAAGATCACCGCCAGCACCGCCACGTAAGTCAACACATTATGTCCCGATATCACAGGCCCCAGGATCGGGATCTCTCCGATCAGCGGGATGTTCACATTGGGCAGCACCTTGCTCGCTAAAGAGACGCTGGTTCCCTTGTCATGCGCCACCAGATACAGAAAGAAGATCGTTCCGCCGCTGGCAAGGCTGTTGATCGCGATACCGCCCAAAATAATATTGGTCTTGTAGTACAGTGTAAAAAACGCCATCACTGCCGCTGCCGCCACCGCAAACAAAACGGCAAACAGAAGTCCCATCAGCGCACTGTTAAACACATAACTGAAATACATGCCCGCAAAGGCCGCGATCAGCATCATACCTTCCAGCGCAATGTTCGGCACGCCCGCCACATCCGATAAGACGGCACCCATCGATGCAAAGAGCAGGGGTGTAGTCACGCGGAAAATAGAATAAAAGAAATCACTTGTAAAGATCAGTTTCATAAATGCGTTCATTTCTTCTCCCCCTTCTCGATCCAACGCTGTTTATATTTGTGCAGGAATCTCTCCGCCGAGATCAGCAGGATAATGATACTCTGCAAAATAGCGATCATCTCCGTCGGAATATCCGAAGACCTGTTCACCAGATCGGCACCGACTCTCAGATAACTCACAAAGAAGGCAGCGCCTATCACGCCCAGGGGATTGTTGCCCGCCAGCATGGCGATCATCGCCCCGTCAAAACCGTACCCCGGAAGAGCCGTCCACTCGAAACGCTTATGAAGCCCGATACACTCGATGATGCCGCCCGCGCCGGCGATGGCTCCCGCCACCATATGTACGATCAGAATCACTTTCGCCACATTGATGCCGGAGTAGGACGCAAACTTCGCGTTGTTGCCGGTCATCCTGATCTCATAACCCCATTTGCTCTTGTACATAAAGAAGTATACCAGAACAGCACATGCGATCGCGATCAGAAAACCCACATGGATGCGTGTTCCCGGCACAATGTTTGCAAGCAGCGCCTTTTTCCTGTATTTATAGGACACTAAAGACGCCATGCCAGGATCGCGCAGCACGTTGTTCAGCAGATACAGCCCCACGCCCAACAGAATATTGTTCATCATCAGGCTGGTCACCATCTCGTTGGCGCCGTATTTTGCCTTCAGGCCGCCAGGCACCATCATCACCACCATACCCGTCAGCGCGCCCACCACGATAGCCGCAAGAGGAGCAAACACCGATGGAAACTTCGGCCAGATCGCCACAAAAGACCCCACTGCGCCCGCTATAAAAAAGATACCTTCCCCGCCGAGATTGAACAGGTTCGCCTTGAACATCACCGCCATGGCAAGGCCGGAGAAAATAAGCGGCACCGCCGTCTCCACGATGTTCCCCAGATAACTGCCGGAGGAAAAGGGCATCACCAAAAATACCTTTATGGATTCCACGGGCTGGTCGCTGACGATCAGGATGATGACAAACGCCACCAATATCGCCACCAGCATGGAAACCACAGTTCTTATCATATTAAAAGAACGTTCTCTGCTCATTGCATCGCCCTCCTTATCTGTTCCTCATCATGGCGTTCGAGCCCCAACATAAACAGGCCCAGTTTCTCCTCGTTGAGCCCCTCCGTCTCCTCGAAGAAAGCCACGATCTCACCCTCGTACATGACCGCGACAACATCGGAAAGCTTCAATACCTCGCTCAGATCCGCGGAAACCAGCAGGACCGCGCATCCCTCATCCCGAAGCTCCATGATCTTCTTATGGATGATGTGTGCCGCGCCCACATCCACGCCCCTGGTGGGCTGCTCCGCGATCAGCACTTTCGGCTCATGGCTGCACTCTCTTGCCACCACCACCTTCTGCATGTTTCCGCCGGAGAGCATCCCCACCGGATGTTTCCCGCCGGAACAGCGGATCTCATAACTCTCTATATTCTTTTTCGCAAACTCCGCGATCTTCTTATAATTCAACAGGGCTTTACTGCAGAACTCTTTCGTACTGTAGCGGTTGGAGATCATGTTCTCCTCGATGGACTCATGTCCCGCGATCCCCTGCTCGATACGATCCTCCGGCACATAGCCGAACTGCATTTTGCGGATATCCTGTATGCTCAGCTTCTTCACGGATTCCCCGTTCAGACGGATATCCCCCTCCTTCAGCCCGCGTTTTTTTGTCATCAGGTCGATCAGTTCCACCTGACCGTTCCCCTGCACGCCGGCGATCCCGAAGACCATGCCCCGGCGCACGCTGAAGCTGAAATCCTTCAGCACCTGCACGCCGTTTTTATCGGTGTAGGATACCCTGTCCACGGCGATCCCCTCGTCGCCCTTTTTGCAGGGCGTCCGGGTGATGGAGGTATCCATCTCACAGCCCATGATCATGCTGGAGATCTCCTTTTCCGTCACATCCGCCGTGTTGCGGCAGCCGACGGTCTTTCCCGCCCTCATCACCGTGATCCTGTCGGAAATCTTTTTGATCTCCGGGATCTTGTGGGAAATAAAAACGATCGTATGCCCCTGCTGTTTTAAATTGGTCAGCTCATCAAAAAGCTGGTCCGTCTCCTGGGGCGTCAGCACTGCGGTAGGCTCATCCAGGATCAGGATCTCCGCACCTCTTGCCAGCGCCTTTAAGATCTCTATCTTCTGCTTGATCCCCACCGGAAGCGTCCTTGTGACAGCTTTCGCATCCACCTCCAGATTGTACTTCTTACTGATCTCCTCCGTAAAACGTACCGCTTCCTCCTCATTGACCGAAAATCCTTTTTTGGGTTCCATGCCAAGAATGATATTCTGCGCCGCGGTAAAGGATTCCACCAGCATGAAATGCTGGTGGACCATCCCGATACCGTGGGCGATCGCGTCCTTGGATGACGAGAACCTGACAGGCTCCCCCCTTAAAGTTACCGTGCCGGAAGACGGCGCTTCCATGCCGAAAAGGATTTTCATCAAAGTGGATTTCCCCGCGCCGTTCTCTCCCACCAGCGCGTGGACTTCCCCCTTTTTCAGATTAAAGTTTACAGCCTCATTGGCAACGATGCCGTTGCTGTAAATCTTGGCTATATCTTTCATCTCTAAGAGATAGTTTTCCATCAGGTCCCCCTCCGTAATTTATGGACGAACTGCGTCACGGATCTCGTTGATCTTATCCGTGGTAATTCCCTCGTTAGGTGTCATTGTCACTTCACCGTTCACAACCTTCTCCTTCAGCTCTTCGATCTGCGCGCGTGCATCTTCAGAGAGGAGTTTCTCATAAAATTCATTTTCCGCGATACCTACAGCGCCTGTCTCGATACCGAACACTTCCCTTGTACCGTAATTCACATCTCCCTTCATCGCCCTGTCCACCACGTTGACAGCGTTCTGCGGAATGTTCTTGATCGCGGAAGTGATGATCACATTTGCCATCTCCGGTTTCGTATCTTTCAGAGCTTCCGCCTGGTCGGAGTCCACACCGATCGCAAATTTTCCTTTTTCCACCGCCGCGTCGATCACGCCGAGGCCGGACTGTCCTGCCGCCGCAAATACAACGGATATATCGTTGTAGAGCAGAAGCCCGTTCTCTTTGCCTTTTGCAGTGTCCGTAAAGCTGCCCACATAAGAAGTCGCTACCTTGATATCGGGATTGATCGCCTGCGCGCCCTCAATATAGCCTACCAGGAACTCATTGATGCCCGGAATGTCCATACCGCCCACAAAGCCGATCGTATCCTCGCCGAGTTCCTGCGCTTTCAGGGCTGCCGCAGCGCCCGCCAGATAGCACATCTCATTGTTCTTGGTTCCCATGATATATACATTTGCGGGGGGATCCGTCATCTCATCGTCCAGATTGATGAATTTCTGGTCGGGATACTCTTCCGCAGCCTCCACCAGCGCATCGTCATTGTTGCTGGAGATCGTCAGGATCAGGTCGTAATCCTTCTTGCACATATCCACCAGCGCCGGATAATATTTGGATGTATCCGTTCCCGCTTCCACATATTCCACTTCCACGCCCAGCTCATTCTGCAGCGGCTCGATGGATGCAAAAGCCGCATCGAAGAAGGACTTGTCCCCCAGTGTGCCGGGGATCATCAGGCCTACCCTGTAGGTGCCGCCCTCCGCCGCAGCGCTCTCGCCTTCCGCCGCCTCCGCTGTCTCTTCCGGTGCCGCTGTCTCTTCCTCCGCTTCCGGCGCCGCCTCCCCGGCAGTCTCCACCTCATCAGGCTCCGGTGCGCCGCAGCCTGCAAGTAATCCCGCAGTCATGCAGAGCGCAAGTACTGTTGCAATAACTTTTCTCTTCATGTCTCTTTTTTCCTCCGTTTTCTCTGTTCTTTTGTTTGTTTTACACCGCAGCCAATGTCATTCAGTTAATGCCGTTAACCAGCCGAGAGGGAAATCAAATCCTCAAGGAGCCCCTTAAAAAGCGTCGGCACTTAGCGAGGTTCTTTACGAGCTTAGTGTCCGCTACGCTATTTCACAGGCTCTTGAAAAACAGAGCCAGCGAGAGCGTGGCGACGGAGGATTTGATTTCCCTCTCGGCGTCCGCAATACTAACTAAATTACATTGGCTTCGCAGCCGCTTGTTTTTCCTTTGCGGCTGTCATATCATAAACCGTCTGGCGGTTATGACCTCCTCAAAAATAGCGTTCCATCACGTTCCAGAAACGGTCCAGATCAACCGTTTCTGCATACCGCAGCCCGTTCTCCGGGATCTGCGGATCGATCTCATAGTAATTCGTCCGGTCCACCATGGTTCCCCTGGTAAGGCGTCCCGCAAGTTCCACGGAAAAATCCCCCCTCTTTAACGAAACGACCTGTGGATCGATCAGGTACGCCGCAAGAAGCACATCGTGCAGGGTGATCGGATAGCCCGTCTTTTCCTGAAAGATCCCGACGCCCCGCAGATAATAGTCCATCGTCTCCGAATGCCTGTCCCGCCACTGATCCGCACGCTCCCCGGAAACCTTCAGGTATTTCGTCACATCCAGCCCCATCATGATCAGATTTTCCGACTGTTCCACCACGATAGCCGCAGCCTCGGGATCACAGACGATATTCCACTCCGGCGCCGTGTTGAAAAAAGCGCCTCCCATGGCAACGATCTGTACTTTCTTCATGAGCTCCGGCTCACGCAGAAAAGCCTGCGCCAGATTCGTCATACAACCCATCTCCAGTATCACGACACCGGGTTCTCTTCGCACCGTCTCCACTATAAAATCTGCCGCCGTCTCCGGGAAGAGCGTTCCACTTCTTCTCCCATCCCTTCCCTCTTCTGAAACTCCAACCGGAAGTTTTGCATCGCCGCCCGTTGCCTCCAAAAGCGCATACTGCAGCGGCTCCTCCGGATCGCCCTCCGCCTTTTCCAGCAGGGCTCTGCCTCTGCCGATATGTACCGGGATATCCTCCCGGCCCCACTTCCTTAAAAGATCCTCCGCCATCTCCTTCCGTTTAACGGTATCCTTATAAACCGTCGTGATGCCGAGAATCTCCAGATCGGGACATCCCAGCGCAAGCATGATCGCCGCCGCGTCATCCACATCGTCTCCCAGATCCGTATCGATCAGTATTTTTGTCTTTTCCATAAAATGCACTCCAAATCTATGACATTACAGGTAGTATAAGTGCATTTTGTCTTTTCGTAAAGGTCAAATGTCCTCTTCTCATCCGGCAATATAGCAAAATTTCATGATTGATTTTCATATAAATTGCACAAAAACAGCCTCCAATGCAAAGCGGAATGGCACATACCACATTGGTGCTGCAGCAACACCCGGTAAATACCATTCCGCTGTCCTGTAAAAAAACAAACGTCAGCAGATATCCTTTCTTTGGCTCTGGATCGCAAACATACTCTGTATGATCTTCTTCTGATCCGCCTCCGATATCTCCAAAAACCGGCAGCCGTATTCATACCCCGCCTCGTCCTTTTCTATGATACGCAGCACCTCGCAGGACAAAGAAAATTCCGCTCCCCCCTCAAGCAGCCTGGTCCGCAGCAGGAACCTGCTCCCCATGGGGTACTCGTCCTCCGAAAAAATACAGGCGCCCCCTATACTGATGTTCAGCAGTTTGCAGATCTTTTCCGCAGCATCCGGTTCATCCGGCAAGGTAAGGACCGCATCCGTATCCATATTCAGCCTGAAAAAAGCACGGTCATTTTCGACCTTTTTGATGACGATATCCTCCACCCGCCACATTTGCTTCATCTCGGGTGTGATCACTCCCTCCATATAAACGGCCTTCCGCTTAAAGGCACTGTATCCTCGGATCCTGACAGGAAGGGATTCGCCGCCTGACGGCATGCCGGTCTCGGGATACTGATACAGCTCCGCCGTATCTTTTTTAAAGTCCATCAGCTTGGCGGCAAAAAGAAGTTCATCGTCAAAAGTCATCACCTCAACCCGTATACCGGAATAGGCCTCTGTATCCTCCAAAAGTTCTGCCTCCCCTGTTTCTTCCGGCAGCTCCTCTTTCATCTTCTTCCCAAATAAATCAAACAGTCCCACTGTATACCTCCTGTACCGATGGGCAGAACTTATTTTTCGCGCAGCTGCTTCATCCTCTCATCCGCCCAGACAACCCTGTTTCTCCCGAATTTTTTGGCATCGTACAGCATACTGTCCGCAATCTTCAGATAAAAATCATAAGAATCCCCCGCCTGAGGAATCAGCGTAATGCCGCCGATGCTGATCGTGACAAACTCCGCCACGGAGGGCGCATGCGGAATATGCAAATCCTCCACCGCCTTCCGGATCTTTTTCAGATATTTAAATGCTTTCCCTGAAGCATCCCCCATGAGAAAAGCCACAAACTCCTCCCCGCCATAGCGCGCCACAAAATCTGTGCTGCGCTGCAGATAGGAAGATATCGTTCTCGCCACATGGATGATGACCTTGTCTCCGGCGGGATGCCCGTATGTATCGTTGAACGCTTTAAAATTATCAATATCAAACATGCAGATGGAAAACGGAACCTGCAGTCTGGTTGCCTCACCCCATTTTACGGCGCTGTAATCATCATGCTGCCTCCTGTTCGCGATCCCCGTCAACTGATCGGTCCTGGACTGATGTTCCACCTGCTTCCGGTAATTGTATAATTTAATATGCGTATTGACCCGCGCCTTGACGATCAGCGGGTGGAACGGTTTAGTGATATAATCGACCGCCCCCAGCACAAGCCCGTGCTGTTCATCCTCTATATCGGAAAGGCTCGTGACAAGGATCACCGGAACGCTCTGGGTAATGACTTCCTCCTGCAGTTTCTTGAGCAGCGTGAAACCATCCATTCCGGGCATGACCACATCGAGCAGAACCAGAGAAAAGGTTCCTGTACTTGCATACATGAGCCCTTCCTCTCCCGTACTCGCGATCGTTATCTCATACTCATCTTCCAGAATCGATTTCAATTGAACCGCATATAAACGGCTGTCATCAATAATCAGTATTTTTTCCATATTTCTCCTTATTTTGCCTGTCAGGGCTCCCTTGATGATCTTGCTGCTTTTCCGGCTTTGACCTGAGTGTCAGAATTTACCGTATCAGCCGCATAATATCATTATACATCACAAACACCATTAAAAGGAAGAACAAAATCAGTCCCGCCATGTGTACCAGACCTTCTTTTTCGGGCGGCACCGGTTTCCCGCGGATCACTTCGAGAAACAAAAACACAAGCCTTCCGCCGTCGAGGGCGGGCAGCGGCAGCAGATTCATGATCCCGAGGTTGATGGACAGGATCACCACCAGTTCCAGCATCGTCATCAGCACCGTGAGAAAGCCGTACTCTTTTACCGATTCATAGGTCTCTCCCACGTAGCTCGCCACTCCCACAGGGCCTGACACGTCATCTTTTCCCAGTTTCCCGGTGACGAGCATCTGCAGGCTCTTTATCGTATTTTTCAGCACATACTCCGACTCATAGAAACCATATTTGATGATGGAAAGCCCTTTGCAGGGCATATATTCCCCGACGCCCATCAGACCGATATAGTATCTGTCATCCTCCTCGCTGTACCTCGGCGTCAGCACTACCGAATGCTCCTCGCCTTCCCGCAGATAGGAGATGGAAAAGTCTTTTCCGTCGCTGTTCAGCATGGAATTTAAGCGGACTTCCCGGTAAACATGGATCCTCTCCCCGTTCATCCGGGTGATCACATCCCCCGCCATAAGTCCTGCCTCCTCCGCTGCGGAGCCCTCCGAGATCATCTGGATCACAGGCAGATCAGTTCCCCGGTAAGCCACCAGGATCAGCGCGATCAGGAAACCCATCAGCAGATTCACAAAAGGTCCGGCAAAGATCGCAGCGATCCTGGTCCAGACAGAGGCCTCCAGAAAGGAGCCCCCCTGGTCCTCCTGCAACGGAAGCCGCATTTCAGGTCCCCCGGACGTTTCCGTATAAATCCCGCCTCGCTCCGGCCCATCTGCCTCCCCGTCCTCTCTGTCCGAAAGTCCGTCTTCCCCCTCAAACATACAGGCACCTCCAAAGGGCAGAAGCTTGATCGAATATCTGGTCCCGCCTCTGTCAATATGCAGCAGCGTCGGTCCCATGCCGATGGCAAACTCCACAACATGAATGCCGTTCTTTTTCGCCACGATAAAATGCCCGAACTCATGGGATAATACGATAACCCCGAATATCAAAATGAATAAAATGATCGTCACTTGTGTTTCCTGTCCTTCTTGTTATTTTCTTACTACATATATGATACGGGAACTTTCAAAATTTCATACCGGAATTTTTGAACAGTGTACAGTTCTGTCGTCCTTCATCGCCCATCCTGCTTACTTCAGACAGCCCTCCACCAATCCGTGCGCTTCTTTTTCTGCTTCCAGGATCTGCTCCACATTCGGATTTTCCACTATTTTATGCGCTTCCATCGCAGCACCGATCACCTCCGCGATCTGCAGAAAACGGATCTTATTATCCAGAAAAAGGCTTACAGCCTTCTCATTCGCCGCATTGAAAACAGTGGGCATCGTCCCGCCGGCTTTCGCCGCCTCAAAGGCCAGCTTCAGCCCTGTAAAAGTCTCCATATCCGGCTTTTCAAAGGTCAGTTTAGCCGTCTCGAACAGGTCCAGCCTCTTATTGCCGGGCACTGGATACCTGTCGGGATAGAACAGCGCATACTGGATCGGCAGCTTCATATCCGGCACGCCGAGCTGCCCGATCACAGCACCGTCCTGATATTCCACGGCGGAATGCAGGATGCTCTCCGGATGGATCACCACCTGGATGTCCTGAAGATGCACGCCGAAAAGCCATCTCGCCTCCATCACTTCCAGCCCCTTGTTCACCAGCGTGGAAGAATCGACAGTCACCTTTTTTCCCATGGACCAGTTGGGATGTTTCAGGGCATCCTCCGCTCTCATCCGCTCTAACTCTTTCTTCGTTTTTCCCCGGAAAGGCCCGCCGGATGCCGTCAGCAGGATCCTGCTGATCTGGCTTTTCTTTTCCCCCTGCATGGACTGAAAGATCGCACTGTGCTCACTGTCCACCGGCAAAATGGACACACCGTTCTCCTTCGCCAGCGGCATGATGATATGCCCCGCCGTCACCAGCGTCTCCTTATTCGCCAGCGCGATATCCTTATGCGCCTTGATTGCTTCTATGGTCGGCTGTATCCCGATCATTCCCACGATAGCCGTCACCAGAATATCCGTCTCCGGCATCCCCGCCATCTGCAGCAGCCCGTCCATCCCACACGCCACCACAACATCCAGATCCGCCGTCCGTGCCCGCAGATCCGCCGCCGCTTCCTCAGACCACATCACCGCAACCCCCGGCTTAAACTCCCTCACCTGCTCTTCCAGAAGCTCCACACTACTCCCCGCCGCCAAAGCCTCCACCCGCAGCCTGTCCGGATACTTCCTCACAATATCCAGCGTCTGCGTCCCGATCGACCCCGTCGACCCCAATATGCCAATCTTTTTCATCCTCATTTTCTCCGTCTTCAAATCAAAATCCGTTTTTGCCCGTAAAAGGTACAACCAATGCTCAGCTCAGATGAAGACAACATTCTCAAGGAGCCCCTTAAAAAGCGTCGGCACTCTGGCAATACCAGTTAATACCTCAATCAGCTGGTAAGAACATAAAATGCTAAAGGAGCCCTTTGAAAAACGCCGGCACTTAGCGAGGTATCTCACGAGCTTAGTGTCCGCTGCGTTTTTCACAGAGCGAGAGCGTGGCGACGTAGTATTTTATGTTCTTACCAGCGTCCGCCTTTCGATTCCCTTTTACCCCAGCAAAAACACCGCCATAAAGTAGATCACCGGCGCCGTAAAGATCACACTGTCGAACCGGTCCATCACACCCCCGTGTCCCGGAATCAGCTTCCCGTAATCTTTGATATCCGCATTCCGCTTGACCGCGGAAGCCGCCAGATCCCCCACCATGGAGATCAGCGCTCCCACAGCGCAGATCAGCGCAAAAAACAGGATCACCCTTTCATCCGAAAGCCTTCCCCTTATCGCATATCCGTACAGCGCGCCCAAAACGGCAGCCCCGACAACGCCGCCCACAGCGCCTTCCACCGACTTCTTCGGACTCAGCACCGGCGACATTTTATGTTTTCCGAACAGCATCCCCACACAGTAGGCGCAGGTATCGCACCCCCAGGAACTGAGCAGGATCAGCCATACCACATACAGTCCCACCGCATTGTCGTCCCCGGCCGTGCCCGCGCCCAGCTCCCTTGTCAGGAAAATAAAGGAAAGGCACACCGGCCCGTAAAAGAAACTGAAAAAAGCCGCCAGCACCTGAGAAGCCTGAAATTTCGGAAAACCGAACACATAGACGAACATCCCGCCCATAAAGACGCAGACGATCGAAAACAATATCCCTGTCTGCACCGATAAAAGTCCTGTCTCCTCATTCACCCAGAGCAGCGCATAATAGAGAATGATACCGAAGATACCGACTATTTCCAACCCGTTCTTTTTCCATTTTCCGGCCATCTCTTTCCGCTCCTTATCCGCAGCCCGCCCTCTGTCCGCCTCCCCGCTGACGCCGGTCGCCCTGCTGAGTTCCCAGTAGGCGATGACCGATAAAAAGATCATGGTCGCGAGCAGGATCTTTCCGCCTGCAAACATCGTGACCAGTGCAAGGATGACCAATATGATACTGCTTCTGAGCCTGACCCAAAACATCTGTTTTCCCACCTTTCCGATGAAACCGTTTTAAACCATTCCGAACCGTCTGTCCCTCTGCTGATATGCCTCCACTGCCTTCTGCAGCTCCTTCTCATCAAAATCAGGCCAGGGAACCTCCGTAAAATAGAACTCCGCATAGGCAAGCTGCCACAACAGATAATTGCTGATCCGAAGCTCATAGGAAGTACGGATCATCAGGTCCGGGTCCGGCAGCCCCGCCGTGTCAAGGTACTTCGAGATCAACTCTTCCGTGATATCCTCAGGATCTATCTCCCCGTCTTTTACCGCGCGGGCGACCTTTTTCATGGTCCTTGTCAGTTCATCCCTTCCGCCGTAGTTCAAAGCGATCGTAAAATTTAATCCGTCGTACTCTTTTGTGGCTTCCTCAAGCGCCGCGATATCCCGCTGGATCGGCTCGCTCAAACCGGTCTTGTCCCCGATCACACGCACTTTCATATTGTTCTTCTTCGCCGTCTTCTGACAGTTTTTCATATATTGATTCAGAAGCTTCATCAGAGCGTCCACCTCATCCTGGGGACGCTTCCAGTTTTCCGTGGAGAAGGCGTATACCGTCAGGTATTTGATCCCCATATCATGGGCGGCACGGCAGATCACTTCCACATTCTTCGCACCCTGTACATGGCCATAGTTTCTGGGCATCCCGCGCTTTTTCGCCCATCTGCCGTTTCCGTCCAGTATGATCGCCACATGCCGCGGCACTTTTCCGTTTTTCTCTTCCATTACCGATCCTCATCTATCCGATGTGCCGGCCTGCGCTTTTGGCGCGGCACAGATATTTCATTCGTTTTACGCTTAGAAGGCGGCATCGGATAATACCCCTGTGCCGCCCCTCTTAGTTTGGTTTTATACAGTAAACAAATTATACTTTCATGATCTCTTTGGATTTTTCATCCATGAGTTTTTCCATATCCTTGATATAGCCGTCTGTCATTTTCTGCAGCTTATCCTGCAATTCCTTGATCTCATCCTCGGATACATCCTGCTTGGACAGTTTCTTAAATGCTTCGTTGCCGTCCCTTCTGATGTTGCGGATCGCAACTTTCCCTTCCTCCGCTTTTTTCTTGATCTCTTTTACAAGATCCTTCCTGCGCTCTTCCGTCAGTTCCGGGAAGACCAGTCTGATCACAGCGCCGTCGTTGGAGGGCGTGATGCCCACATCGGAAGCCATGATCGCTTTTTCGATCTCCTTGATCAGGGTCTTCTCCCAGGGCGCGATCTGGAGCATCCTCGGCTCCGGCACGGTCACATTGCCGACCTGCTGGATCGGGGTGGGCGTTCCGTAATAATTTACTTTGACTTTATCAAGTACATGCGGATTGGCACGTCCCGCACGGATCGTCTGGTAATCCCCCTCCAGGAACTTATAAGCTTTCTGCATTTTTTCATCGTATACTTTTAATCGTTCATCCATATTTTTACCCTCTCTGCACCGTAACTTTTGTTCCGCTGAACTTTCCTTTCACAGTATTTACGATACTGTTTTCCCCGTTCAGCCCGAACACCCACATCGGCATTTTATTGTCCCTCGCAAGGATGGACGCCGTCATATCCACCACCTGCAGGTTCTTTGCGATCACTTCCTCTATCGTGACCTCATCGTATTTTGCGGCGGCCGGATTCTTTCTCGGATCATCGTCATAAACGCCGTCCACCGCTTTCGCGAGCAGGATCACATCCGCCTCCACCTCTACCGCGCGGAGCACCACGCCGGTATCCGTGGAAAAATAGGGATGTCCTGTTCCTCCCGCAAAAAATACGACCTGCCCGTGGGCAAAATATTTATTCGCCCTGTCTTTGGAAAACAGTTTTGTAAAGGAGCCGCACTCAAAAGGCGTCAAAATGCTGGTCATCATGCCCACGCTGCGGAAGATCTCCGATACATAAATACAGTTCATGACTGTGGCAAGCATACCGATCTGGTCCGCTTTTGTCCTGTCGATATTTTCGCTGGAACGGCCCCGCCAGAAATTGCCGCCGCCGATGACGATTCCCACTTCCATGCCATCGTCCACAAGCTGTTTTACCTGCAGCGCCACACCTCTGACGGTCTCTTCGTCAAATCCTGTTTTCTTTTCGCCTGCCAGTGCTTCACCACTGAGTTTTAACATGATCCTTTTCATGGGAACTGCCCTCACTTATGCCATTGCTTTCTTGAGATCCTCAAAGAAGGAAGAAGGATTGACATCCGCATAACACTGGGAGCAAAGACCCTCGATCACCGCACCGTTATTGATCTGAACGGATTTGGATTTAATATTGCCCATCACGATGGCGGATGTGTCTAAAATAACCGGTCCCTTCACATCGATATCACCCTTCACAGCCCCTGCGATCACTGCGCTGTTTGCAAAAATGTTGCCGATGATGATCGTGCTCTGTCCGATCTTAATGCTGCCGGCGCTATGTATATCGCCGTTGATCCTCGCCTTCTCCGCATAGACGTCCGACGCCTTGGAAGCCCCCTCGATCTTTCCCGTGATGTTCAGTTTTCCGAGAATATCGATATTTCCCTCCACGGTTCCGATCACGTTCAGGGATCCCTGTGAAGAAATATCACCCCTGATCGTCATACCCGCCGTGATCAGTGCGGTCTCTTCCAGAGCTTCCCCTGTCATTTCAGAATTTTCTGTCTCCATGCCATTGTACTGAATCTCTTCCACTTGTTCTTCCTCCTCTTTCATTGTTTCTTCTTCCATCTCTTCATCCGGCCCGTATTCTGTCTCTTCCTCCGGTCCGTCTTCCGCTTCCGGCTCTTTTTCCGCGTTCTCCTCCGCGCCGGCTTTTGTCTCTTCCTCTGCTTCGTATTCCTCTACCGCCGGATTCGCTTCTTCTTCCGGTCCGTATTCCTCTACCGCCGGATCCGCTTCCTCTTCTTCCGGTTCAGATTCCGGCTCTTCTGCAAAATCCGCCTCCTCTTCACCCGGTTCGGCTTCCGGCTCTTCTGCAAAATCCGCTTCCCCTTCTTCCGGTTCGTATTCCGGCTCCATATCCAGTTCCATACGGTCGACCATCCGCCCCAGCTCTTCCGCTGTCTCCGGCAGGGAATTTTCCCTCTCCTCCAGATCAGCGTATTCCGGTTCTTCTGTCAGCTCCGGAACTTCTGCCGCCATATCTTCTTCCAGCGGCTTCTCAATCGCCTGTTCCTCGTCCGAAACCAGCTCGTTCACCGCCTGAGAAAGATCTTCTTTCAAATCCGAAAAAAAGCCCATTCTTATTTTCCTCCGTATCTTCTAATATCTGTTATTGTAACGTATTCCCATAAAATAAACAATATATAAATATGCATGAACTAAATGACATCGGTTCAGGGTTCCTCCCCGCTCGAAACATGCTGGATCAGCATCGTCTCCTCCGTGATCGGCAGGATTTCCGTATTCTCCATCTCCTGAATTTCCCCGATCAGTTTCGGGAGCGCTTCCAGCGTGGCTCCTTTATTCTTCGCATCATGCATCAACACCACCGCCACACGGTGAGAGGGAAGCTGATCCATCACATGATCCACGATCTGGTCACTGTCAAGCTGTGCGCTGGATGCGTCCCCCGAAGAAACATTCCAGTCAAAATAGCGGATCCCCTCTGCATTTAAATAATCGATCATCTCATGGATATCTATCCGGGCGACCTGGTTGCTGCTGCCCCCCGGAAATCGGTAGAAACTGCTGACAACTCCTGTCTCATCATAGAGGAAATCCCTCAGCATCTCTATATCTTCCCTATAGTTTTCCATCGACGCATAAATAGTGCTGTACTCATGGCTGTAGGAATGCATTCCCAGCGTATGTCCTTCCTCCACGATCCTGCGGTAGGTATCCCCATACTTCTCTTTATCCTTACCGGTCACGAAAAAAGTGGCCTTTACATCATACTCTGCCAGAATATCAAGCAGTTCTTCCGTATTCACACTGGGACCATCGTCAAAAGTGAGGTACACTTTTCTTACTGTTTCTGCACCACTTTCGGAAATTTCCCCTGCCGTTTCAACATCGTTTCCGGAAACCGCTTCCGGCTCCTCCGGTATTTCATGATCCTTATCCGCCTCCGCTCCCCGCCGGATCTCCTCATTGATCTTCAAAAGAGCTGCGGCCCTGTCCGCGGCATCCACAGACTCCTGCAGCGCCATTTCCAGAAAATCGATCTGGCCTTCCATGGTTTTTACGGAATCATTAGCCCGATGCAGTAAAATCCCGAGAACAATACAGCCGACAGTCGGAATCAGGATCATAAACAGCACTGTCCACATGATCATTTTTTTCAGACGGTTTATCCTTTTTCGCCTCTCAGGTGTCATGCTGCAGCTTTACTCCTCCTGTTTTCTGTTTGTCCTGTTTCATATTTCATTCATTTTATCACATTTCTACCTGCTTGTAAAAAAGAATATTTGGTAATTTTCCGCAAAATACTAAAAAACGGTATGTTAAGAACGGTAATCTCCGTTAATTTTCACATAATCATAGGTCAGATCGCAGCCGAAAGCTCTGGCTCCGGCATCTCCCTGTCCCAGATCTGCCAGTATGGTGATCTCATCCGCAGAAAGCACCTCTTTGGCGGTCTCCTCCGAAAACGGGATCCCGGCGCCGCCCCTGCAGACCTCCACCCGCCCGTTTTTGCTGGAGATACTGACGCCCACTTTATCGATCTCAAAATCCGCTCCCGCATAGCCGATGGCACAGAGCACCCTGCCCCAGTTGGCGTCTTCCCCGAATATGGCGCATTTTAAAAGGGGGGATGAGATCACACTCTTTGCCACGATCCGCGCCGTCTCCTCATCCGGCGCGCCGCTGACTGCGCATTCCAGAAGCTTTGTGGCGCCTTCCCCGTCCTTTGCCAGCATTTTCGTCAGATGCAGCATCACCAGATAGAGCCCCTCCCTAAACTTCCGGTACGCCTCGTTCTCCGTGCCGATCTCTTCATTTCCGGCAACACCGTTGGCGAGCACCAGTACCATATCGTTGGTCGATGTATCACCGTCCACACTGAGACAGTTATAGGTCACCTGCACGATCTCCGAGAGCGCCTTCTGCAGCATATCCGCGGAGATCTGGCAGTCCGTTGTGATAAAATTTAAGGTGGTCGCCATATTGGGGCAGATCATGCCGCTGCCCTTTGCCATGCCGCCTATCCTGCAGCGCTTCCCCTCCAGCTCAAATTCCACCGCCGCTTCCTTTTTCACGGTATCCGTGGTCATGATCGCCTTTGCCGCTTCCAGATGTCCATCCCTGCTCAGGCCTGCCGCCAGCTCGTCCATGTGGCTCTCGATCGGTTCGATCGGCAGGATCTGCCCGATCACCCCGGTGGATGCCACCAGCACTTCCTCCGCCCTGATCTGCAGAGCCTTCGCCGCCAGAGCGCACATCTTTTCCGCTTTCTCCGCGCCGTCCGCGTTGCAGGTATTGGCGTTCTTACTGTTGGCGATCACCGCCCTCGCCGTGTTTCCAGTTTTCATGAGATGTTCCTGACAGACCAGGATGGGCGCTCCCTTTACTTTATTCCGGGTATAGACAGCCGCCGCCTTCGCCGGCACTTCACTCACCAAAAGCGCCAGATCGTTCTTTTCCCTGACGGGATTTAAACCGCAGTTTAAGCCGTTTGCCCGATAGCCGTCCGCCGCACAGATACCGCCTTCCACGTATGTGTACCCTTCCGCCTGTTCGAAACTTACTTCTTTGGAAATTATTTTAGTCATTTATCTGCCTCTCTCTGTTATTTTTCAAGCATTTATGGTTATATTCTATCACATATGCGGGGGATTGTCATACCCCAAAATAATGTGGGGTAATGGACAATGTATTAGGTTAATGAGGGCGGACGCGGATAAGAACATAAAATACTTCGTCGCCACGCTCTCGCTCTGTGAAAAGCGCAGCGGACACTAGGCTCGAAAATACCTCGCCAAGTGCCGGCGTTTTTCAAAGGGCTCCTTAAGTATTTTACGTTCTTACCCGCTGACTGAGGTGTTAACTAAATGGCTGCAAAATTAAATTCATTGAACTGTCTGCGAATGATATAATAGATAGTTCCTGCTGTAAATAGGGGTTTCTTTTTTTATTTTTTGGATTTATAATAAAGGGCGTGCCGAATGCCGGAAGGGCGAGAGCAGATTCCGGCGGCAGAAAACGGCACAGATAGGACTAAGTGATATGAATAACAAGAATAATATTGATAAAATAGCAACTTTTATAGAGGAGGGGCGGAATACATTTCAGCGGATCGGTCTCGAGCTGGAGCACTTTGTCTGTGATCAGGACTACAATGCCATTTCCTATGAGGAGACGGCCGAATGTCTGGAGGAGATGGGGCGGGCGCTGGAGGGACGGCTTTACAGAGAGCAGGAGCATGTCCTCGGCATTGTCTGCGAAGGGTTTACCGTGACTCTGGAGCCGGGATGTCAGCTTGAGATCAGTATTTCCCCTCAGGAAGATATGGATCGGATCCAGGATATCTACTCCGGTTTTCGGAGCGAATGCGACCGGATCCTGGCCCGGCGGGGCTTTCATATGCTGGAAAAGGGCGTCTTCCCCCTTGTCGAGACCGGAGCGCTTGAGGCCGATGAACTTCCCCTGATCCCGAAAGAGCGGTATCATCTGATGGATGCGCATTTTGCCTCGACGGGCAGCCTCGGGCGCTGCATGATGCGCGCCACCGCTTCCACGCAGGTTTCCATCGACTTCTCCTCCGAGGAGGACGCCCTGCAGAAAATGCGTGTTCTGATCAAACTTGCCCCTGTCATAGCCCTTATGACAGAAAACAAAAACGGCCTCGGACGGGGGGACAAATGGCAGCCCCATTTGATAAGGAACCAGATCTGGCGGGATGTGGATCCCGTCCGCTGCGGTTATTTTGAGCATTCCATGTCAGAACATTACTCCTTCCGGGAATATGCGGCATATGTCTATTCCAACCCCTGCATCCTGCTCCAGAGGGGAGAACAGGTGGTGGATCTTCAGGGCCGCAGCGCCGCCGACTATTACGGGGAGCAGGAACTGGACGCGGCAGAGCATCTCCTGTCCATGTTCTTTCCCATGGTAAGGCTGAAAAAATATATCGAATACCGTGTGGCAGACAGTATGCCCATCGACGCGGCTCTCGGATACGCCGCGCTGATCAGAACGATCATATATGATAAAGCGCTAGTGGACCGGATCGATCGGGAACTTTCCTTTATCTGGAGCGCCGAAGACATCTATCAGGCGGAAAACGATATCATCGCCCGGGGCTATCATGCCGAAGTGTACGGAAGACCGGTGATAGATTGGATGGAAAGGCTGATCGGCGCCGCGCTGAAAAGGGCCGGCGAAAAGGAACGGCGTTACATCCGCCGAATCGTGCCGCTGCCTGTCCTAAACAACCAGTACAAAAAACTGGTGGCGGGAAAGGAAGCCCTGCACAGGGAAAGCGCTGCCGCCATCCGGAGCTACCTGCTCTCCTCCACAGCCAAATACCATGACCGGGTCGTCAGAACCCTGTATCTTCCGAAATTATTTACCGGAAAGGAGATACGGATATTTGATCAGGCGATAAACACCCTCTATGGAATATTTGACAAAGTGATCGCGGCATACGAACAGGACGAAGCCTATCGGCAGTTGTTCGGTTTTCCGAAAGTGCTGGAAGAGCTGATCCTGCGCAGGCCAAAATACCGCTGCAACATCCCGATCTCCAGAATTGATATCTTTTATAATGAAGAGACCGGGGATTTCCGGTTCTGTGAATTCAACACCGACGGCACAAGCGCCATGAACGAGGACCGGGAACTCAACACTGCCTTTGAACGTTCCAGAGCTTATCAGGAGTTCAAAGAACATTATGAACTGCAGAAATTTGAGCTGTTCGACACCTGGGTGGATGAAGCCATCCGCCTCTATCGGGAATACGCCGGAGACGATCGGGCGCTGCCCTCCGTGGCCATCGTCGATTTTATGGAACATGCGACCACCAACGAATTTCTGATTTTCAAGGACAGATTTGAGAAAAAAGGCTGCCCTGCCTGTCTCTGCGACATCCGAAAGCTTACATGGAACGGGACAAACTGTCTCGCCGAGGACGGTACTAAGATTGACCTGATCTACCGCAGGGCCGTCACCTCCGATATTCTGGCACATTTAGGGGAAGTCGGCGATTTTATCAGCGCCGTCAAAGCGGAGGGCGTCTGCCTGCTCGGAGATTTCCGGACCCAGATCGTCCACAATAAGATTTTATTTAAACTGCTGCATAAGCCGGAAACATTACAGCTGTTATCTTATAAAGAACAGACATTCATCCGGGCGCATGTTCCCGTCACGATCTCTCTGGACGAGCTGGATTGGGCGGAATATGCATGGGTAAAGGCGGATGCCCGCGCCCACAAAGACCACTGGATCATGAAACCGGAGGATTCCTACGGTTCACAGGGCGTTCATGCCGGTGTGGAACTGGAAAGTCAGGAGGAATGGAACCGGCTTCTGGAAAAAATGCAGGGACAGCACTATATTTTGCAGCAGTTTAACGATCCTTACCGGCTGGACAATATCGACCTGTCGGCGGAAGATGCCAGATGGGTGGATACCGGCAACCTGACGGGACTTTTTGTGTACGGCGGTAAGTTCAGCGGTATTTATTCGCGGATCAGTTTTGACAAGATGATATCCACACAGTATAATGAAATGTCGCTGCCGACTGTTGTAGTCAGATAAAGCAGCAACATACGGCTTCCTTTCCGTGGAATGCGCTCTCAAGGAAAAATGACAGGTGTTATGTTTTGAAACTGCCAAAACATACCCTGTCATCTGGAATTCTGTTATACCACGGTTTCTATAAAGTGACCATAACCTTCACATACTCTTCCGTCTTGTCCTTCATGATATGAAGCCCTTTTTCCAGCTCATCTAGCCTGAACCTCTGTGTGATATAGTGTTCCGGATGGATCTTTCCTTCCTGCAGCAGATTCAAAACATAGTGCCAGTCATCCTCATCGCTGTGCAAAAAGGTGGAATTCCAGTTCCCTCTCACAGTCAATTGGTTTCTCAATATTTTCCAATATGTATTCCTGTCAAAGTTCATATCGGAAGCCGGATTTCCCACAAGCTGTATCCTCCCGCCCGGCGCTGTGGCAAGGATGGCTTCCGAGACAGTCTCGTTTTTCCCGACGCATTCAAAAAACACATCCACGCCGAGACCGCCTGTACGGTCCAGAATACGATGCACAATGTCTCCGTCCCTGCTGTCCAGATACCGGTCCTCCGGTATTCCAAGATCCAGTATATTCTTTTTCTGGAACTCCTTGTTTCCTATCACAAGAAGATCATCTATCCCTGCCTCTTTTAAAAACATGGTGAGCAAAAGGCCGATGGTGCCAAGCCCGCACACCGCTACTGTCTCTTTTCTGTCCTGTCCGATACTTTTTGTGGCACGGCCAGCTTCCTCTTCCGCCTTCACGCCCTTCACCGCAGGGCTGGTTTCCTCTTCCGCTCTTATATCTTTCTCCGCAGGGCCGATTTTCTTCTCCACTCTGATGTCTTTCTCCTCACAGCCGATTCTTTCCCCCGCATTCGACAGGCCGGCATCTTCCCCCAAACCCATGCTCCGCATCGCGTGGGCCGCCACTGCCATGGGTTCCAGCATTGCCGCCGCTTCATAGGAAACCTCCTCCGGCAGTTCCACCAGATTCCACACCGGCACTGCCACATACTGCGCAAAAGCACCGTCCGTCCTGGAGCCGAAATAGCTGTAACTCCGACACATCTCATAATGCTGCCGACCGCAGGGCACACAGTTCCTGCAGGGAAGAAGCGGGAACACACCCACCCGTTTTCCCAGCCAATCCGAATCTGCCTCCGCCCCGGTTTCCACGATACAGCCGGAAAACTCATGTCCCGGTATCAGTGGAAAGGAGTAGGTTCCGTTTTCAAAAATTCTGGGGATATCAGAGCCGCAGATGCCGACGGCCTTTACCTCTATCAGGACTTCATCCGGTTTTAAGATCGGTTTTTTCACTTCCTCGTATCTGATATCTCCAATATCATGCAATACATACGCTTTCATTTCTGCTCTCCAAATTTTTTACAGTGAAATCTTCTGTCTGAATCTTTCAAGATCCGCTTTGGTCGTGATCTTAAAGTTCTCCTCGTCCCCGTCTATCATCGCCACATCCAACCCTGCGAGGATCGCCGGTTCCGTGGATCCGTTGATCTCCTTTATCCGATCCGGCAGAAGCGCCCTGTTTGCCTCATAATATTTTCCCAGATGAAACGTCTCCGGCGCCTGCCCCGCAAAGATCTGCTCCCTTTTTAATAAAGAAGAGACTCTTTTCCCCCCCTCGCTGAGATAGACCGTATCTTTCATCGGAAGCACCGGCAATACGCCATCATGCTTTTGCACTTCCTCAAAACAAGCCGCAATACAGGCATCACTGACAAGGGGTCTCGCCGCATCGTGGATCATCACATAGTCATCGGGGGAAGCAAACCTCATGCAGTCTTCCAGGGCATGATAAATGGATAACTGCCGGTTTTGCCCGGGGGCGGAAAACCCTTTCCATTTGGCAGGCACTTCCGCCCCGATTTCATCCGAATCTTCCTCTCTGCTTTTCCCCGTTCTCTTCTCTGTCTTTTTTATATAATTTAAAATATATTCCCGCCATGCATCGTCCGCCACGATCTGTATCGCCTCAACCGAAGGATGTGCCAAAAAAATATCCAGACAATATCCGATCACGGGCTTGCCGTCCACTTCTATATATTGTTTTGGAATATCACTGCCAAGACGGCTGCCGCTCCCGCCTGCCAGTATGACTGCAATGTTCATATAACTGCAACCCCCGTGCCGTCCACACACACCCGTATCTCCCGCAGGGTCTCCCCGTATGGCTTCTCCTTCCCGAACAGGAGCGTTGTCCCCAGCACAAAACCGTCTATTCCCATCGGCGCAAATTTCTGGATCTTATCTGAGCTGCAGGCACCGTCCCAGTACACTTTAAAGTGCATCCCCTCTTTCAGTTCCAACAGACGGGCGATCTTTTTCCCCACATAGGGCATGTACATCTGTCCCGCATTTCCCGGATTCACCGTCATGACAAGCACCTTTTTCACGATCCGCAGCATCTCATACACGGTCTCCACGCTTGTCCCGGGATTGATCGCAATGCCCGGAACAAGGCCCGCATCTATGATCTTCTGCAATGTCGTGGAAGGATGATATTCCGCTTCCGGATGGATATATACAGTATCTCCGCGGCGCAGCTTCCGCAGAAAAATCTGTATGTTGTTGTTCGGATGCTCGATCATCAGATGAACATCGAGCGGCTTTTTTGTCGCGGATGCGATATATGCCATATCATTTAAGGACATGGCAAAGTTCGGGACATAACGTCCGTCCATAATATCGATGTGGAAGGAATCTATGCCTCCCTCTTCCAGCAGTTTTACTTCCTGTTCCAGATTTCCGTAGTTGGCGCACATCATGGATGCGGTGAGTTCAAAGTTCATAGCTTATTTTCCCCTTTTTCTTTGTACTAAATACCTCTCTGGCTATATATCTTCACAGACAGCATTATCAATACAGAGTTTGTCCGTAAATTATCTTCACAACAGGAACCTGCAGCCGGCATGTGTTATATTCAGCCGGTTCCTGTTATGCATAAAATACAGCGTTTCCAACGTTTCGCCCATATAGCCTATGTATCTGTCCTGTCTCTCCCAGCCTTTCGGCGTGCTGAGCTGTTCCACCCGCTCCAGGATCGGGAACAGCCAGCTGCAATACTCCGCAAGAACAGATCTTCTGGCGAGGATAATATTGTAATTATAAAAGTGCTGCTGCCCTAAAACCTGCCGGAATGCCCCGGCATACTCCGGTTGAAGTTCCTCGAGCGCTCTGCACAATGCCCTCCAGTCCGCATCTGCCAGATATCTCCTATGGTGTTCCTCGATATCCGGTTCATAGAGCATGGGATAAGGCAGCACAGCATCGACATCGTTATCGATCAGCCTGAACAGATCATCTTCCGATAACTCCAGCATGCGGCGGTAATGTGAGAGGCCATAGTATTCATTCTCATCCCCTGCCGCCTTTTGTATCAGGCGATTTTTCCAGACCCAGTAAAGGGCCGTCAGTTCCGAGTAATTTGCATTTTTAGCGGATATATTTTCCCCTTCGCAGTCCAGCGTACCTGTTACCCGTTCCTCACACAGCGCAGCTCCCACCTGTATCGGTATCATCCACTCAGGAGGGCAATATTCTGACCTTAACGGCTTGTCCTTATAGAACTTCGCCATATACATCTGTATCTTTGGTATATGGAAACCGACGGGCAGTGCCGCCAACGGCATAAATGCTCCGGTGCGGGCATAATAAAAACCCATCAGTTCTGCAAAACGCAGGGACGTAAGCCTCACATGGCAATAGAAACCATAATTTCCCAATGTATCTTCGATCTCCGGCATCACACTTTCCGGCGTGGCGATCAGGACCTCCGTGTCCGCCTTCTCCTCAGATGACAACTGACCGGCATACTCTGCAATCTCCCGCACAGAAAGACCGCCCAGCACAGCCGGATTTCCCTTCAAAGAAGAAACCAGAAAACAGCTGACAGACCTATCAGGATATAAAAGCTTTATCGCTTTATATGCGCCGAGCGCTATGGCCTGGGCACCGTATATTACAAGGTTCATTCCGCTTACATCCTTCCTTCTGACATATTCCTGTCAGTCCTTTGAGACTGCATACCAAAAACTCCCGATATAAGACAATTACATATCTTACATCGGGAGTTTTTATTCTTATCCGTTCAATATTATAAAATCTTCTTTTATCTTTTTTAGAACGGCTTTCTATTTTCTTTCTATAAACTCATCAATACTCTTAACCTCTGCAGCACTTATCAGCCAGTTTTGTAAAACTTCTATATCGCTTTCTTCCAAAATCTCTTTTTCCAAGTCCGCCGGAACAGCCCCTTTTCTCTTCAATAACAGCAATACATCATCTATCTTGCTTTCTATTACTCCCTGCCCATGCTGATATTCCCCAATCGCCCGGCGCGTATCCTCTTCATTATATTCAAAAATACTCACTTGCCTTACCTCCGCTCTATTCCGCAGCAGAAATTCCCGCAAAATATTTTCCGCAATACATTCATCCACGGCTTTATCTACCGCCTGATCTATAGACAGCTGTTCCTTATCCCGAAACAGCATCCTGAACACCGTATCTTTGTAACGGGTATTCGCTTTTATCTCCGGCTGTCTACCTTTAAGTCCCTCTTGATTTACAATACGTTTTTTGCTCTTTCTCCTGCTCATAGTTTCCTCCTTTCAGGGATCCTATACAGAAACCATGGCAAGCGGCATATTTCCCTTGATTATTTTCCCAAACAAAGCTGCCTGTTTCCCGGCTTCTCATAAATCCCATGCAATTAATATTTTCTGGTAATAAAAAGCACAGGTTTCAGTTGAAGTCAGACAGGAATGATCTCCCTCAGAATGGCAGTTTCACCATAAGAATTTCAAAAGAATATATGCTTTTGAAATAATATAGCATAGCCTGCGTTGTTTGACAAGTAAATATAATAAAAATTATACTTGTTTAATAATATGATAAAGTTATATGTTTCCTGATGTAAGATATGTAATTGTCAATGTCCAATTTTTATTAAAAAATTCCTATTCCGAACTATCCGCATACAGTCTTTCCTGTATCGCCGCTATCATACTTTTGTCATAAGGATTGATCTTATGGCGCGCAATCGTATTTCCTGTATAATTATCACGAAGCCCGATCACTCCCTCCGGCATCAGCACTTCTCTGGGCAGACAGTCCATTGTTCCGATTTTCTGGTACTGATTCTGTATCCTGAATCCATTTTCGATAAGATACTTTGTCTCATAAAAGGTATTGTAATAGCTGTTTAAGCTGCCATCTTCTTTCACAAAATACAACTCCTCATACAAATCCAACATATCCTTTATCATCTCATTATGTTTCACTGCCCCCAAACCGGAACCGGAATTCACCTGTCCGCCATCATCAATTCCTATGAAAGCTTCATGATACAACAGATCATCCAGAGGTTTTAAAAGTTCCACATCTGTATCCAGATAAATTCCTCCGTATTGATACAATATGTCCTTTCTGGGCGCATCCGTCGCATACATATATTGCTTCTTTTCCAAAGCTTCCCGGACATATCTGTATTTGCTGAAATCATAATTTGATTCATTCCACTCTATAATCTCATAGTCCGGGCAGAAATGCTTCCATGATTCGATATTTTTTTTATCTTCCTCAGGAATCGAAGAATCTCCAATCCAAAAATAGTGGATGATCTTAGGTATCTGCGGAGTTTCGGTCTCTCTCAATTGAAACCTCTGAACAGGACTCTTTTCTGCAATAAAACTATAGACATATGTTTCTACTCCATTTAGCTCAACCATTTGATCCAACTGACGGATAAAATGCAGGGAATAATATGGCATCATCAGAAAAGTAAACTGCTGCGCCCTCTCTCCCCAAATTTCACACAAATGCCTCAAGGAGATAATCTTTACTCTGATATTTTCTCCCGCAATACAGTATGTCCCATCCAGCCGATCATTTCCATCTACGATAAACTCCAGACTCTTTTCCGGCAATTTATCATAACAGGACTGCAAAAAAAGTTTTGTCGAAGCTCCTGCACCATACAGTACGACATGCGGCTTCTTCTCAAATAATTCTTCAAGGCTTTTTACATCATTTTTTAGCTGCAGCATATTATTATCTCCATACTTTCTTATTTATCATGTTTTTCCTACAATATAAAATGCTTTCTCGCATGGACTATCTTATAATCCTGCTCATGATACAAAAAATATGCCGACATCAAATGCTCTGCTATAAATCCTATATAACGGTTCTGATAAATATCTTCTTTCTCGCCACAACGTTCTTCGCAATAAAACAATATCGGAAACAGCCAGGAACAATAGTCTTCCAGAATCTCTCTGCGCATAATAAACATATTGTATGCGTAATAGAACTTCCCACTTTGCATTTCCTGTACTGCAGACATATACTCGGGGGAAAGAGTCCTCACAGCTTCCAACATCACATCCCAGTCCTCCCCGATATGATCCCGCCGATATATAGCTTCCACATCGGGAATATCCATAATTGGAATCGTCAAAACAACATCTATATCAGAACGCACCAACTCTTTTAGCTGTTCTTCTGTCAATTCAAAATGTCTCCTGTAATGTCCCAATCCTACATAATCTGACCTATCATTTTTCCAAATCCAATATAATGCTGTCAGTTCACAATACTGCCGGTTTTTTTCGGATATCTGCTCTCCCACATCATCACAGATATCACAGATCCTCTCCTTTGTCAGCGCTGCGCCCACCTGAATCGGGACCTCCCAGCAGAACCGTGAAATATCTTCATTCAATGCTCTATCCACATGACATCTCGCTGTATAAACACTGATCGTCCCGGCTTCCTTGTGATATTCAGACCGTTCCAATTCCTCTTCCAACGTTAAATATTGCTTTTTCTGCGCCAATCTCTCAGCTCGATAGTAATTTCCACGCAGTAAACTCCATAAGTCATTTTCAAAAGTAAGCGGAATGATGTTCTGATATCCGTGAAAACACAAACTTTCTACAGCAGATTCCAAATGCTTTTCCGACATAGCTATCAGAATCAGCGCGCCTTTGCCCACCAACCGTTCTGCCTCTGTGTAATCGATGACCGGAATCCCTTTTATCTGTTTTGGATTCCCCTTCATGTCAGATACCAGACAATATTTTATGGGAAGACTGTATAACTCACTCAAAAGGCATTCCAACACCAAGCGCGCTATATTCCCTGCCCCAAAAATAATAAGCTGCTCCTCTTTTTTCATTTTCTGTATGATGTCGTCTGCATAGTAATACATAAACCCGTCTTCTCACTTACCTCCATACTATCTCTTCTCCGAAAGAATTATCCAACAATTGATAATTTGTATATCCAATTTGTTTTAAGTTGGATTCTATTTCTCTTGCAATTTTATTTCCTACTGTTATCAATAAAAAACCATTCTTTTTTTCTAAAAATTCTTCTAATGAAATCACTGGGATTTTATCAATCTGAGATACATTTCCCTTTAGATCAGAGACAACAATAGCTGTTACTTTTTCAAATAAATCTTTTTTCTCCAAATACTTTAAAAAAGTTTTTGTAAGCTTTCCCGCTCCATATAATGCGATTTCCTGCTGGTCCCTGATTTTCTGAAATAGTTTTTCCTCATAACTTCTGTATAATGCAATGATCCTGATAGGCCTTATAATATAATCTGATAATCCACACTTTTCATTTATTACCTGATTCGCCTTCATCAGTAATTTCAGTATTCTCAGATCATCTATAGAAACATTCTTATATATCACATAAGCAAATTCATATTCCAACCGTTCAACTGTATTGCGAAACAGAATATCCAGCCCATGCTGTTTTGCAAAATTTAAATTATCAATCAGTCCCTCCAACAGATCACAAACTTTGTCCGCATTATAACGTACAGAAACCTCTGATACCCGGTATGCATATAGACAAGTATCCGCCACTGCGAATTCTCCAGCAATATAAGATGCCCTTACTAAAAATGGCGGATCCTGAAATCTTCTATAGGGGGGAAAGTAAATATTATTCTCAGTCAATATTTCTCTTAAAAACAGATAACTTTGATAATTATAATCATTTTGATAATCTTCATATTTCAAAGTTTGATTGCTAGTCTCTTTTGCAAATAATTCACTGATACGTTCTCTCTCATCCTCTATGCGATACATATTTCTGCTCACACAGACAGGTACTTTTTGTGTCTCGCAGGTGTCAAACATTATCTCCAAAGCCATAGGATCCATATAATAATCATCTGCATCCAGAAAGGAAACATATTTTCCATGCGCTCTTTGTATTCCTATATTACGGGCAGGACCAGCTCCCTGATTTTCCTGATGAAACAGGATAACTCTTTCATCCTCGTCCTGAATCTGCTTTATAAGTCGTGAAGAAGAATCTGTAGAACCATCATCTACACAGATCACCTCCAACTCTTTCATCGTCTGGCAGAGAACACTGCGAATAGAATGTTCTACGCACTTCTCGCAATTAAATACCGGTATGATCACTGATATTTTTATCATTTCAACCTCGCATGATTAATCGATAGTATTCAAACCTTTACAACAAATTCTTTTTCAATTTCTCTTGATACTCGTCCGGATCATGCATCTCCCTGATTCTCTCCAAAGCTGCCCGTCCCTTCATTTCAATCATATCCGGGTGTTCGAAAATATCCTGAAAGCATTTCTCAAGTTCCTTCTCCAAAATTTCTGACAATAATGATTTATCCTGTTCCGCACAATATCCCAGATCGTCTATTGGCATTTGGCATACCCAACCACAATTTTCATTGTTGATCTCAGATAAAGCCCTGACATTTGTTGTGACCACAGGGCATCCAGATGCCTGCATTTCCAAAACAGCATAACCATATGTATCTGCGAATGAAGGAAGCAGTCCGATTGTTGCCTCCTTACATTTCTCTAAAACTTTATCATTAGGAATTGACTCATAATAATCAATCCATTGTTTCTCTTGTATTATTTCTTTCCATGCAGCTGCTTCTTCATTGGAAGTGTTTGTAAAGTAGTCATTACATAACAAACTGCTAATCAGCGTAAGCCTAAAATCATAGCAGTTTTCAAATTTAGAAAGTGCCCTGATCAGTTCTTTTCCACCTTTAATAAAAAATGCACTTCCCACAAATATAAAATGAATTTCTTTTCTTTCATGCTTTTTGACAAACTCCTCTTCCGTAATCAGTATTTCCTGTGGCGGATGTAATACCTTTGTTTTTGCCATAAGCAGTTCCACTTCATCCGGCGGGAGGTGGCGCATCAGACTGTGTCTCTGTATATTGTAAGCATTTCTGCAAAAAGCATATAGCGATTTGCAATTAGACCGTTTCATATATTCCGCCAATTGCAAGTAATATTGTTCCTCACTCTCTGTTTCAGGCCATACTCTCGGCATCGTTGTCTCAAAAGATGCGATCCAGTTACGGTCTGTTTTACAGACCATATTGAACGTGTGAATCAGGTCAACCTCCGGACAATACTCCTCTGGACAATAACAGGCATCCGCTAACTGCCTGTACCATTCCCAATCTGCTCCGTCCGTATCATCTTCCAACAATATCTCTGTTGATTCTTTCGGCATAGCCACATAAAAAGCATCTTTTATTTTATCAACGACCAATCGCCGTTCCGCATAATCTGTATCAAGGTATCCCGGTGTCAAATACCCAATTGAAATTCTTTCTATTATTTCTTTTTTTAATTCTGCTTCTTTGGCTTTCTCTTTTTGCCCTTCTCTCCTTAATTCATAAAGCAATTTTTCAGACAGCTTGATATAGGAACTGATTTTTCGTTTTTTAAGTTCCTCTTCCATAGAAGTATGGTATGTTTTTGTCACTGCCAGTATGATAATTATATCTGATGCCTGATAATCACCTAAAACATCATCTATAGAACGAACCGGAATCTCACCATATTTCCATTCTTTGGTCTGCATCGTCACTGCGAATGCAGTTACTGTAATTCCATTACTTCTCAAAAAACCATAAACCAGCTTTCCTATCTGTCCGGCTCCGTAAATGATCAACTGTTTCTTACTATCTGTCTCCATAATAAGTTCTTCTATTGTTCTTACAGTTTTCATTTTCATATCCATTCTATAAATATTATTTACATAAAAAGAGAGCCAATATAAAGCGCTCATTTCATACTTTATACCAGGCTCTCTCGATTCTGCGTTTCTTTTATACTGTTTACTTCCAATACCGCCGGATTTTCTCCCCTGCTTCTTTTTCAGATAAAGAATACTTCTCCTTCAATTTTTCCTTCGTGTTATCGCATGACTGTCCCAACTCCTGCAGAATCTCAATCACGCATCGGATACCGTCTTCTCTTTCTTCCCATCGTAAAGTTCTTTCATATTTATAATCCGCCTTTCTGCGAAAGGCACCGATGGGGTTATGAAACCCGCAGCCGATAAACTTCCGCTTTTTATTTTTCTTTGTTATACTCCCCTTGCAGGATGCTGG
>JAETSN010000021.1 GCA_021769625.1 [Clostridium] symbiosum
AACAATCCGTGAAACTTGTGGAAGAATCGCTTCAGCGATTCTTCGAGGAATGACTTAGATTTTCTTAGGCAGCGTCCTTTGCGGCCTTAGAAAATCTTCATTCCTTTCACACTTCCATAATGATCGGCAGGATCATCGGTCTGCGCTTTGTCCTCTTCCAGATAAAATCAGCCAGTTCATCCCGGATGCTGCTTTTTAATTTACCCCAGTCATGGATGTTTTTATCCAGACACTTCTCCACTGTACTCTGGACCGAAGCTCTCGCCTCCTCCATCAGTTCATCTGCCTCTCTCACATAGACAAAGCCCCTGGACACAATATCCGGACCTGCCGTCAGTTCCCCGGACGCCTGATCCAGCGCCAGAACCACAATGATGATACCGTTTTCCGCAAGATGCTGCCTGTCGCGGAGCACTACATTTCCCACGTCTCCCACGCCGAGTCCGTCCACCATGATGTCGCCCACCGGCACTTTCCCGACAACTTCCGCACCTTCCATATCCAGTTCCAGCACATCGCCGGAAGACAGAATAAAGATCCTTTCCTTCGGTATCCCCAGCGCTTCCGCCAGTTTTGCATTAGCCTTTAAATGTTTATACTCTCCGTGCACCGGGATCGCAAACTTCGGCTGCACCAGATTGTAGATCAGTTTGATCTCCTCCTGACAGGCATGCCCGGATACATGGGGCGCATCCTGAAAGATCACATCAGCGCCCTTCACAAGCAGATCATTGATCACCTTCGTCACCGCTTTTTCGTTCCCCGGGATCGGATGGGATGAAAAGATCACCGTATCATTCGGACCGATAGATATCTTTTTATGGGTGTTGCCCGCCATACGGCTGAGCGCCGCCATGCTTTCGCCCTGGCTTCCCGTGGCGATGATCACCGTCTTATCCTCGGGATAATCCTTCAGCTGCTCGATCTCCACCAGTGTGTTTTCCGGTATCTGCAGGCAATCCAGCTTCGTGGCGGTCTCTATGATATTGACCATGCTGCGCCCTTCCACCATCACCTTTCTTCCGAACTTATAAGCGGAATTAATGATCTGCTGTACCCTGTCCACATTGGACGCAAAGGTGGCAATGATGATCCTCGTGTTTTTATGTTCTTCAAGTATCTGGTCAAAGGTAGGCCCCAGTGTTTTCTCCGAAGGAGTAAAGCCCGGACGCTCCGCATTAGTGGAGTCGCACAACAGCGCCAGCACACCTTTCTTCCCCAGTTCTGAAAATCTCTGCAGATCTATGGCATCCCCGAACACCGGCGTATAATCCACTTTAAAGTCCCCGGTGTGCACCACGATACCCGCCGGTGAATAGATCGCCAGCGCCGCCGCATCCACAATACTGTGGTTTGTCCTGATAAATTCAATTCTGAAGTCATCCAGCGTGATCATCTGTCCAAACTTCACGACCCGCTGTCTGATGCGGCCGTTTAATCCGTGTTCTTCCAGTTTTCTGTCGATAATACCCATCGTCAGCCTCGTGGCATAAACAGGCGCCGGCAGTTCCTTCAGCACATAGGGCAGAGCCCCGATGTGGTCTTCATGTCCGTGGGTGATCACAAACCCTTTTACCTTGTCCGCATTTTCCTTCAAATACGTAATATCCGGTATCACAAGGTCGATACCGAGCATGTCATCATCCGGAAATGACAACCCGCAGTCCACTACAATAATACTGTCTTCATATTCAAAGGCAGTAATATTCATTCCAATTTCATCCAGCCCCCCTAACGGGATGATCTTCAGCTTGGATGCTGTTTTCAGTTTTTCTTTCTTCAATCAGATTCCCTCCGTTTTACATACCCGAAGAGAAGACTACTCATCATCTGACACAAATGTCACATCATCCATCAACGTCTCAAAAACGGCCGCCACCGCACTGAGTTCTTTCTCCTCAGATACGATCTCGTACAGTCCGTCTTTTTCCTCCGGCTTTGACAAATCTTTCAAAATCAGGGCGTCTCCATCCCCGTCTTCCATATCAGTTACTAAAATATAATCCGTTCCGCCGATCCTTGTTTTTTCCAGAACGTAAAACTCTGCTTTTTCCGGGCGCCCAGGCTCTGCCTTTTCATTTCCGTTTACCGTAAACATGATCTTTTCCATATCCGTTTCCTCTTAAATCTTTCCATCATCCGGCATCCTGACTGCTTCCGCTTTTTTCTGATTCGCCTTATAATCCAGATATCCCTGCAAAATAAGAACGGCAGCGATCTTATCCACAAACTCTTTCCTGTGTTCCCTGCGCACATTCGCCTCTATCAGTGTCTTTTCCGCCGCCACGGTGGTCAGCCTTTCATCCCACAATATCACCGGCAGCCCGGTACGCCTCTCCAGCATCTCCTTAAACTCCGCGGAAAGCTGCGAGCGCTCTCCCTCATCCGCATTCATATGTTTCGGATTGCCGAGCACGATCTCAGACACCTCATATTCTTCGATCAGTGCCTCGATCTGCGCCAGCGTCTGCCGGAGTTTATTTTCCCCTTTTCGGTGGATCGTGGTGATACCCTGCGCTGTGACAAGAAGCGGATCGCTGATCGCAACGCCCACCGTTTTAGATCCAAAATCCAAGCCCATTATCCGCATAAGCCCGCCTCCGCTATTTCCATCTGTTGCTTCTGATATACTGTTCCAACAGTTCCTCGACCAGCTCGTCCCGCTCCACCTTCATGATAAGGCTTCTGGCCCCCTGATGGTTTGTGATATATGTGGGATCTCCCGACATGATATAACCCACTATCTGATTCACCGGATTATAACCTTTTTCCGTCAAGGCATGATACACAGTATCCAGAATGATCCTTGTCCCGTTCTCCTGTTCCGCTTCCACCTGAAAAAATCTTGTATTTCCAAAATCTTCCATATCCTGTTGCCGCCTTTTTCGTATGCCCTTCAAAAATACTGTTTTCTGTATACTTCTGCAGTTCCCTGAGTAAAATTCTCCTCACATTTTACCCTAAAAGCTCAGTAAAATCAACTATTCGAACCATAATAAATTATCGGACGGCGAATTATCAGATAATACGCTGCCTTCCGCAAACCCGGTCAGCTTTCCGGTACATATTTTCCCGGAAATATTTTCTGCCGTTTTCTTTGCCGCTCTGATATACTCACCGGTATAGCCGATCCGGCAGGAAATGCCGTTTATCTCCCTGCTCTCCTCAAAAAGTACTTCGACATTCTTTCCTATGTAACTCTCCCGGAACGCTCTCGATTGCTTTTTGGCAAGTTCCAGCAAGATCCCGCTCCGTATCTTCTTTACCTCTTCCGGTACCTGGTCCTTCCTCGCTGCCGCCGCCGTGCCTTCCCGCCTGGAATACTGGAACACATGCATCTCATAAAAGTTTACCGTCTCCAGAAACCGTTTTGTCCTTTCAAACTCCTCCTCGCTCTCCCCGGGAAATCCCGCGATGACGTCGGTGGTAACAGCGGGATGATCAAAAGCCCTGCGGAGCAGCCCCACTTTTTCCAAGTATTCCCCCGTGGTATAGTGCCTATTCATCCGAAACAATGTTTCATCGCATCCGCTCTGCAGGGAAAGATGAAAATGATGGCACAATTTCCGGATTTCCTTTAAGCCCGCCACAAATTCCGGCGTGATGATCCTCGGTTCCAGCGAACTCAGCCGGATACGGACAAGCCCTTCTATATGATCCAGTTCCTTCAGGAGATTTAAGAGGCGTTCATGTGGAAAGGGCTCTCCTTTCGCCGGATTTTTCTTCTGATCAAAATCCAGCCCGTAAGAGCTGACATGGATGCCGGTCAGCACGATCTCCCGAAAACCGTTTTCTACAAGCTCCCGCACCTCCTGCAGAATGTTCTCCTGCTTTCTGCTCCTCACTCTGCCCCTTGCATAAGGTATGATGCAGTAGGAGCAGAATTGGTTGCATCCGTCCTGTATTTTAATATAAGCCCTGGTGTGGCAGGTGGTACGGGTCAGCCTCATTTCCTCATATTCCGTATCCCCGTTGATATCGATGACCGTTTTCCCGCCCAGCGTCTTGTCTTTCCTGCTCACGGGCACCTCATCTGCTTTATCTCCCGCTTCCCTTCTGTCGGAAATCTCTTCTTTCTCTCCCCCGGCTTCCGGCGCTTTATCCGCTTTACTTCCTGTCTTTTTGCCGCCCGAAGCCTGTCCTTCCCCTTTTCCGGCTTTCGCCATTTTTTCCGCTTCCCCGCAGCTTCCCAGGTACTCCTCCAGAATTTCCACGACATCTTTCTTGCGGTTGTTGCCGATCACCAGATCCACGGAATCATCTTCCAGCACCCGCTCCCGGCCGGTCTGCACGTAGCAGCCCACCGCCACTACCACTGCTTCCGGATTCCTTTTTTTTGCCTGATGCAGCATCTGCCTGCTCTTTCTGTCTGCTATATTGGTGACGGAACAGGTATTGACGATATAAATATCGGCCATTTCATCAAATGGCACAATAGAGAAGCCTCTTTCCCGAAGCTTTTGACCAATAACATCCAGTTCATAGGAATTGACCTTGCATCCGAGGTTGTGTAATGCCACACTTTTCATAATAATTATTCCTTTAATTTTGTCGTAAATTAGCCTTGACTTTTCCGCTTTCTCCAAGTAGACTAAGGGAACAAGAACATAAAATCAGCAAGCGCCAAAGCAATGCGCTCGCGGAACTCTAATTCAAGAAGGAGGAACTGCATAATGAAAACTGTTAAAATTTCTTTAAATTCTATCGACAAAGTAAAATCCTTCGTAAATGAGATCACGAAGTTTGAGAATGAGTTCGATTTAGTATCAGGCCGTTATGTTATCGACGCAAAATCAATCATGGGTATCTTCTCCCTGGATCTGTCCAAACCGATCGATCTGAACATTCACGCCGAAAAGGAAATGGATGAAATCATGAGCGTTTTACAGCCGTATCTCATCTGATCTGTACATAGAATTTAAAATGTTGTAGTGCAAGCCGGAAGCGAAAGCTTCCGGCCTTTCATTTCCGCAGGCAATGAACCGAGTAGACGAACGCCGTACATTCCTCTCAGACATCCGCGCTGACCGTGATGATCTCCCGTGTATCGAGCGCCGTCTGCACAAGCTCATCTATCTTTTCTGTCAGATGCGTCTCATGCTTCCTGATAATGGACAGGCTCGGCTTGGTCACCGGGTGCTTCGCCACAAAGATCGTACAGCAATCCTCATAGGGCAGTATCGAAGTCTCATAAGTGCCTATCTTCTCCGCGATCTCCACGATATCCAGCTTGTCAAAAGCGATCAGCGGACGGTATACCGGCAGGGTGCAGACCTCGTTCGTCACGAGCAGCGCCGCCGCCGTCTGGGACGCCACCTGTCCGATGGACTCCCCTGTGATCAGCCCCAGACATCCGCTTTCCTTTGCCAGATGTTCCGCGATCCGCATCATATACCTGCGCATGATGATCGTCAGTTCGTCGTGGGGGCATTTATCGTAAATGTACATCTGGATATCCGTAAAGTTGATAACGTGCAGATGTATCTCCCCGGCATACTTTGACACTTCCTTCGCCAGATCCACCACCTTCTGCTTTGCCCGTTCGCTGGTATAGGGAGGCGCATGGAAGTACACCGCGTCGATCTTCACGCCGCGCTTCGAGATCATATAACCCGCCACCGGAGAATCGATCCCGCCGGAAAGCAGCAGCATCGCCTTCCCTGCCGTCCCTACAGGCATGCCGCCCGGGCCCGGGATCACGATGGAATACACATAGATATGTTCCCGGATCTCCACGTCCAGCATGACCTCCGGCTTATGCACGTCCACCTGCATCTCAGGATACGCATTCAGCAGCACTTCCCCCAGATCACAGTTTATCTCCATAGAGGATCTCGGATAATTTTTCCTCGCCCTGCGGGCGTTTACCTTAAAAGTCAAATGCTTGTCCGGATAGACTTCATCCATATATTTTACGATTTCCTCGCCCAGCTTTTCAAAACCCTCGTCCTCAAACTGCACCATAGGGCAGATGTGGGACAGCCCGAACACCCTTTTTAAATTGTCGATCACTTCATCGTAATCGTAAGTGTCCGATACCACATCCGCGTAGATGCGGCCCTGTTCCTTCCTGACCGAAAACTCCCCCTCGCACCGGCGCAGCGCGTATCTGATCTGATCCACAAGGGCGTCCTCGAAGAGATAGCGGTTGCGGCCCTTGATGCCGATCTCGGCGTATTTTAATAGAAATGCTCTGAATTCCATGATTTGTCCTTTCCGTCCGCACAATCGGAATACTATCCTATCTGAGCCTCGCTTTCGCTCCGGGCCAAACGCAGCGGCACTAAACTCGAAAATACCATGTGAAATTTGCCCTTTAAATTTCACATTGGTTAATGTGCCGGCGTTTGGCAGGGGCTCCGACAGGATAGTATTCCAATTGTGCTGCATATTGGCAAAGTTTCAATTTATAAATCCTGCCGGCTATATTATTATAAATAAGATTTCACATATGTTTTATTTTAGTGCCGCGAATATCTCCTTAGCACCGGCACGATCTCATGTAACGTCTGTAAAGTATACACTATCTCTTCCTCAGTTGTAAAGAGGGAAAGGCTGAAACGCAGAGTGGATTCCAGCAGGGGGCGTTCTGCGCCGATGGCTTTTAATGTCTCCGAGGGGCGCGGGTGTTTTGCGGCGCAGGCACTTCCCGCGGACACGCAGATCCCTCTGTCCTCCAGCGCATGCAGCAGCACTTCGCTCCTGACGCCAAGAAAGGATATGCTCGCCACATGGGGCGCCCCCTCCCGTCCCGGACAGCCGTTGATCCTGATATTTCCGATGTCGGAAACGCCTTCGATCAGCTTCTCCCGCAGGCGGTACATCCTATCATTGTCCTCCTCCAGATTCTCGTATATTTTCCGGCTTGCCAGCCCCAGCCCTGCAATGGCGGGTACGTTCTCTGTCCCCGACCGTATGCCGTTCTGCTGCCCGCCGCCGAACACGATGGGATGCAGTTTTACCTTTTCCCCGGCATATAAGAAGCCGATGCCTTTTGGCCCGTGAATTTTATGGCCGCTCACCGAAAGCAGATCGATATTCATTTTTTTCGGCCAGATCCGGAATTTTCCGAACCCCTGCACCGCATCCACATGGAACAGCGTGCGGGGATTCATCCTTTTGATCAGCGCCCCGATCTCTGCAACGGGCTCCACCGCTCCGATCTCATTGTTGGTATGCATCACAGATACCAGGATCGTGTCCGGGCGGATGCTCTTTAGCAGATCTTCCGGCCGCACCCTGCCCTCCTTATCCACAGGAAGATACGTCACGCGGAACCCCTGCTGTTCCAGATACTCCATTGTTTTCAATACCGCCGGGTGCTCTATCCGGGTGGTGATCAGATGCATCCCGCTGCGCCTGTTCGCCATCGCCCCGCCGATCAGCGCCAGATTATCCGCCTCCGTTCCTCCGGAAGTAAAAATGATCTCCTTTTCGCTCACTTTCAGCAGTCTGGCGATCTGCTCTTTTGCCTGTTTTACATACTGTTCGGCCTGCACGCCCTTAAAATGCATGCTGGAAGGATTCCCGTAATCTTCCAGCATAATTTTAGTCATAAGTTCCGCCACCTCGGGAAAGACGCGGGTCGTCGCCGAATTATCCAGATATACTTCCATTTTCGATCTTTTCTCCTATTCCCAGTCTGTATTCATCCGATCGTGAGTCGCCTGCATATGCTTTTCTCAGAATACATCCGTTTTTCTATCCTATATCATATTTTATGTAGATTGGGAAAAAAGGTACGCCCTTTTTCGCGCTTTATTTACATTCCCCTGCATGCCGCCATCGGCGGCACAAACAATCCGTGAGAAGAATGCCTGTCCCTGGCATTCTTCCGTGTGTAACTTAGAACTTCTTAGCGGGCGTACTTTGACCGCCTAGAAGTTCTTTACACACTTTCCAACGCGTACATAAGCCAGGAGAGAACCGTGATCGCCGCTGTCTCCGTCCGCAGGATCCGCCTGCCCAGCGTCACCGGTACCGCCCCCGTCTTTCTTGCCTGCTCTATCTCCGCCTCCTCAAAACCGCCCTCCGGCCCTATAAAAACGGCAATCCTCTGCCCGGTTTTCACCGATGCGAGCAGGCTTTTTGTCTCTTCCATATTTACCGCCCGCTCATAGGGTATCAAACGGATATCCATATCCGCCGCATACGCCAGCGCCTCCGAAAACCGCATCATTTCATGTACACGGGGAATGATCCGGCGCCCGCTCTGCTTTGCCGCCGCTTCCGATATGTTCTGCCAGCGTTGTATCCTGCTTTTCTGCTTTTTTTCCTCCAGTTTCACAACGCACCGCTTACAGGCCACGGGAACCACCTCATAACAGCCCAGTTCCACCGCTTTTTGCAGGATAAGTTCCATCTTATCCCCCTTAGGCAGCCCCTGAAACAGATAGATCTTTGAGGAAAGTTCCGTATCCGCCTCTTCCTCTGACAAGATCCCGCATAAAATACGTTCTTCTTCCCATTTCCGGATCTCGCACAGATATTTTCTGCCTTCCGCCTCATTCACAGCTGCTACCTTCTCCCCGACGCGCATGCGGAGCACATTCTTTATATGGTTGACATCCGGTCCGGTGATCTCGATATACTCTTTATCCACAGCCGACGGTTCTATAAAAAACTGATACATCTGTATTCCCTCAGCCCCTCTTCCTGCCTGTCACACTGACCCATTCCCCCTGATAAGTCACTTCCAGAATTTCCATTCCGGCTTTTTCCACGGCCTCCCTGACACAGTCCTCCTTGTCATCGATGATCCCCGATGTGATATAGATACCGCCGGGTTTCAGCTGGTTTAAGATGACCGGCGTCAGCGGCACGAGCACATCCGCCAGAATATTTGCCACCACAATATCATAGCAGCCATGCCCCACCCGGTCCTGTATCTCCTTTTCTGTGATGATATTGCCAATGATCAGGTCAAACTTCTCCGCAGGTACATGATTCGCCTCCAGATTTTCCTCCACCGCAGGTATCGCGCAGGGGTCCAGATCCGTCCCCACCACTTTTTTCCCGCCATACATCAAAGACAAGATTCCCAAAATGCCGCTGCCTGTCCCCACATCCAGCAATACCGTCTCCTCGGTCAGGTATTTCCGGATCTGTCGGATGCAGAGCTGTGTCGTCTCATGCATGCCTGTCCCGAAAGCCGTCCCGGGATCGATATGCAGGATCATTTTATCCGCATCCTCGGGCTTTACCTCTTCCCAGGACGGGATCACCAGCAGATCGTCTATATAGAACTGGTGGAAATACTGTTTCCAGTTATTGATCCAGTCTACGTCCTCCGTTTCATCCACGGTCACTTTCCCTTCGCCGATATCCATAAACTGCCGCAGGCTCTCCAGTTCTTCTTTTACTCTTTCCAATATAGTTTCTTCTTTTACATATATCTTCTCTGTGCCGAAAGCATCCGCCGCTATCCCGGCATCTGTTTTTGCTCCCTCAGCCGCAAATGCCGTATCCTCTCCGGCGGCACCCATCCTTTCCCCCACTGCATATACCGCATCCGCTCCATCAGTATCAGCCGCCACTTCCGCTCCACCTGCTGCCATCTCCTCCGTGGCATCCGTCCGCGGCAAGAGCAGCCTGCCGTCCTCCGCCTCCTCCACAAAAAAGCTCAGATAGGCGATCCCGTCGTCCTCCGCGCCCTCCGGCATGATATCCACAAACATCTGCTCCTTTTCCAGCGCTGTCAGCGGCACCTTATCCTCGATCTGCGCGCCTTCCAATCCGATATCGTAGAGCGTGCTGATAATGATGTCCTCCGCCTCCGTCACTGTCTTTATCTTAAATTTTTTCCATTTCATGTCGTTTTCCTCTTCTCCCTGTCTCTTTCTTTCATTCTCCTGTTTCCCAAAACGACAGCCCTCTTCCAAAGCAGTCTTTTCACTGTTTAGAATATCACATATCCCTCCCGAAAAGAAGTCGCGTGTCAAAATTGTCACAAAAATTTTAATTTTCCTCTTGACAGTCATTCTGCATTACTGTATTATTCACTTAATACAGCAATACATGTGTATATGCTTACCCTACAGCTGATATACCGCCACACAGAGATGATCCTGCATGCGATCTCTTCTCCGGCTATATCCGGTATTGGCAAAAACCCTTATACAACGTACATCACAGGTACAGAAAGGAGCATCATAACATTGGAAGGTACTCAGAATACAAAGCAGCCCAAAAACGAATGGCACCTGACCTCTGACCGCCCGGTCTTCATCCAGATCATGGAAAAACTGAAACTGGATATCGTCACAGGCGTCTACTCTCCGGGCGATAAACTGCCGTCCGTCCGGGATCTCGCCGGTGAAGCGGCAGTCAATCCCAACACCATGCAGCGGGCTTTCTCTGAACTGGAGCGGGAAGGACTCGTTTACACCCAACGCACAAACGGCAGATTTATTACGGAGGATATTGCTATGATAAATCAGTTAAAAGAACAGATGGCTCTGGATGCCATCTCACAGTTTTTAAAAAGCATGCAGCAGCTCGGCATTTCCGAAAAAGAAACGCTGAAGCTGTTGGAGGAAGCATTAAAGGAGGAGAAAAAATGAGCACTCTGGTAACCTGTAAAGGGCTGACAAAAAAATTCGGCTCAAAAACAGCCTTAAACCATGTCAGCCTTGAGATAGAAAGCGGCCATATCATCGGCCTTTTAGGTCCCAACGGCAGCGGGAAGACCACCTTTATCAAACTGCTGAACGGTCTGCTCACACCGACTTCCGGTGAACTTTATGTAAAAAAGCTGCCGGTCGGCATTGAGAGCAAAAAGATCATATCCTACCTGCCGGATCAGTCCTATTTGAACATGAACAACACAGTAAAGGAAGTACTCGACTATTTTCAGGCATTCTACACGGATTTCGAGCCGGAACGCGCCTGTCAGATGCTGGAGTCCCTCCATATCAGCCCGGGGGACAGACTGAAAGCCATGTCCAAGGGTACAAAAGAGAAGGTACAGCTCATCCTCGTGATGAGCAGACGGGCGGAATTATACGTACTGGATGAGCCGATCGCCGGCGTGGACCCCGCCGCCAGAGATTATATTTTGCAGACGATCCTGACAAACTATGATCCCGACGCTTCCATCCTGATCTCAACCCACCTGATCTCCGATATTGAAAATATTCTGGATCAGGCCATCTTTATCAAGGAAGGGGAGATCTGTCTGCAGGCCTCTGTAGACGATATCCGCATACAGCATCAAAAATCCATTGATGCTTTATTCAGGGAGGTATTTAAATGATAGGAAAATTGATCAAATACGAATTTAAACATACATCAAAAACAATGTTCACAACCTGGGCGGTTCTTGTCGTCGCCACCCTTATGGGTTCTTTTGCCCTGCACAGGCTGGATCAGGGGAACAATTCGGAGGCAACCTTTTCCGTCATTATGAACGGGATCATACTCGTCCTTTATGTCATTGCCCTCATCGGCATTTACTGTGTGGATTTTATCTATCTCTGCTATCATTACCATAAAACCATGTATTCTTCGCAGGGCTATCTGACCCACACGCTGCCCGTCTCCCCTGCCGCCACCTTCAGCGTGAAGATTCTGGCGCTCTTTGTCTGGATGCTCGCCTCTTCCGTTCTGCTGGCAGTTTCCGTACTGATCCTTCTGCAGGTCGGTTCCGGCGGAGAGTTTTTTGACACGGTTTTTGCTTTTTCATGGTCGGAATTTGCGCAGCAGGTCGACGAAATATTCGGAATGTCCGTCACTTTATTGATCTTTCTGTTTATCACTGCAACTATCCTTGGCATCCTCTGGCGCATCCTCTGGGTCACCGCCAGCATGGCGATCGGGCAGCTTTTCCAGAGCGGGCGCATGGGCTTTTCCATCCTCGCCGGGTTCTGTATCTATATGGTAAACCAGATCATCAACACCATTTTTCTGGTCTGCAGCGGCTACAGTACAGGCGCCTTTCTGGACGGCAGCTTCCGCGATTTTATGACGACGGTCATGGGCGGCAGTATTGCCATCTCCACAGTCATGCTCATCGCCCTGTACGGTGTCTGTATCTATATCAACAAAAAGAAGCTGAATCTCGACTAGGACGGATTCAGAGATCCCGCCGCAGTTTTGTCTGAAACTGCGGGGGATTTTCAAATAATATTTCCGCAGTATGATCTTTCTGTGCTACAATGAATTTAAATTTACAGGATCATATCAGGAGAACCCTCATGACAAAATATCAAAAAATAGTACAATTCTGGCATCAAAAAAATATAAAGACGGACGCAGAACTCGCCGAGGCACTAAACAGCCACAGCATCTCCTTTGCGTTCCATTCCGGAAAGTTGGAAAACGCCAATGTCACATACCAAGACACCAGAGAAATTTTTGAGCATGACAGCGTCACCTCCTACACCGGCGATCTGCGCACCTTATTCGAAATCCGCAATGCAAAAGAAGCGCACGAGCTGTTCCTTCGCTCCTTCCATGCCAAACGGCCGCTGGATGAAGCGCTGATTCTGGAATTACAGCTTCAGCTTACCCACGGCACCTATGACAGCAGACGCTGGCAGCTCGGAGAACGCCCCGGCAAATACAAACTCCACGATTATGTGACAGGAAAAAATGAAATCGGCGCTGCCCCGGAAGATGTCCCGGAGGAAATGAATGAATTGCTGGAAGAATTAAAGGAGGAACTACAGGATATCCATCCTGAAAAAATTCTTACCGCGGCGGCTTACTTCCATGCCAAATTTGAAAATATCCACCCCTTTGCAGATGGTAACGGAAGGACCGGAAGACTTGCCATGAACTATCTTCTCGTCCTCCATGGCCACCCGCCTGTTACCATTCATGAGGAGAATCGTCTTGATTATTATAATGCATTGGAGTCGTGGGACACCAGCCAGGAACTCGCGCCGCTCATCACATTTCTTCAGGCGCAGACAGAAAAGACATGGGAAAGGATACTCGCAAGAAAAGAAAACCCGAAAACAGAAAAGCTTTGACAGAACAGGAGAAAATATGCTCCCTCTCAGCCAGCAGGTTTTATCATTCCGCCTGTCTGTCCGAAAGGGAGCCTCCTTATTTTTTAGAACAGTTTTCTTTTCTTTCTCTTCCCGCCGCCGCTCTCAGCCTGCTTCTCTTCGCCTGCCTTCTTTGCCGCGTTCAGGGAATCCCCTGTCAGCTCGTCAAATCTCCTGAGCAGTTCCTTCGCCTCCAGGGAAAGCTTCTCCGGCGTCTGGATCACCAGCGTCACATAATGGTCTCCCCTTACTTCCTTATTCCGAAGTGTCGGCACACCTTTTCCTTTCAGGCGCACTTTCGTATCTGTCTGGGTGCCGGCTTTCACCTCATAGGCAACCCTGCCGTCCACTGTATCCACCAGCACCTCGCCGCCCAGTGCCGCCACCGCATAAGACACCGGTACGGTGGAGAAAATATTATAATCCTGACGCCGGAAGATCGGATGGCGCCCTACCACAACTTCCACCAGAACATCGCCTCTCGGCCCACCGTTCGTCCCCGGCTCTCCGAGGCCGCTCTTGCGGATGCACTGTCCGTTATCGATACCCGCCGGAATATCCATCGCGAATTTCTTCCGCATCGGCACATAACCGGAACCGTGGCAGTCCGGACATCTCTCCTTAATGATCTTACCTGTACCCCGGCAGTCCGGACAGGTCTGGATATTTCTGACCGTGCCGAAGAAGGACTGGGAGGTCATCACCACCTGTCCTTTACCGCCGCACTTCGGACAGGTTTCCGGATTTGTGCCGGGCTTTGCCCCTGTGCCGTGGCAGCTCTTGCACTCTTCCTTTACGCTCAGTTCCAGCTCTTTCGTGCAGCCGAAAACAGCTTCCTCAAAACTGATCCGCACGGAAGTACGGATATTGGCTCCCTGCATCGGACCGTTTCCGCCCCGTCTGCTTCTGCCGCCTCCGCCGAACAGATCTCCAAAGATGTCTCCGAAGATATCGCCGAAGTCCATACTGCTGAAGTCAAAACCGCCGCCTCCGCCTGCGCCATCGAAAGCTGCATGCCCGAACTGGTCATACTGCCGCCTCTTCTCAGGATCGCTGAGGACTGCATAAGCTTCCGAAGCTTCCTTAAACTTCTTTTCCGCCTCCGCATCACCCGGATTCATATCCGGATGGTATTTTTTTGCAAGCGCCCTGTATGCTTTTTTTAATGCCGCCTCGTCTGCGTTTTTATCAACGCCGAGCACCTCATAATAATCTCTTTTTTGTTCAGCCATGTTGCTTCCTCTATTCCGGTTCTCTATATGCCCTTAACGCATATATCTCTTTTATTTCCTTTTTACGATCTTTTTACTTTACACAGCCGGAAGTGATTCACGGCAAATTTCTGCTTTATCCGTAAATCACTTCGTATATTGCTCCGGCTGCTATTGTTTTCCGCTTTGCCCGTCTTCCCGGGCTGCTGCGGTTTTATGGTTTTATACCTCTCTGAAATCTCCATCCACCACGTCATCCTGAGGCGCGCTGCCTGCATCTGCCGCACCGCCGTCAGCCTGGCCGGTAAAGCCACTCATATCCGGGCCTGCCTGACCTCCCTGTGCACCCTGCATGTTCTCATACATCTTTGTGAACAGCGCCTGCGCATCATTCATCAGTTTCTCTTTCGCAGCTTTCAGGGCATCTAAGTCGCTGTCGGACATATCCGTCTGGTCTTTCGTTCTCTCCAGAATGTCCTTTACGGCTTTGATGTCATCTTCCACCGTAGCCTTCTGGGATGCATCGATCTTATCGCCTACTTCGCCCAGGGCTTTCTCTGTCTGGAATACGAAGGAGTCCGCATCGTTCCTTGTGTCGATGGCCTCTTTTCTCTTCTTATCCTGCGCTTCGAACTCCGCTGCTTCCTTTACCGCTCTCTCAATATCGTCATCGGACATGTTGGAGCCCGCCGTGATCGTGATATGCTGCTCTTTGCCTGTTCCCAGATCCTTCGCGGATACGTTTACGATACCGTTCGCATCGATATCGAAAGTAACCTCGATCTGAGGCACACCGCGCATTGCGGGCGGAATACCGTCCAGCCTGAACTGGCCGAGGGACTTGTTGTCCTTCGCAAACTGCCTCTCACCCTGCAATACGTTGATATCTACCGCGGTCTGATTATCCGCAGCGGTGGAGAACACCTGGCTCTTCTTGGTCGGGATCGTCGTATTTCTCTCGATCAGCCTTGTCGCCACGCCTCCCATCGTCTCGATGGAAAGGGACAGCGGTGTGACATCCAAAAGCAATATATCACCTGCGCCCGCATCGCCTGCGAGTTTGCCGCCCTGTACGGAAGCGCCGATCGCCACGCACTCATCCGGGTTCAGGGATTTATTGGGTTCTTTTCCTGTGAGCTGTTTTACTTTGTCCTGCACTGCCGGAATTCTCGTGGAACCGCCGACCAGCAGTACCTTGCCCAGATCGGAATTGGTCAGGCCCGCATCTTTCATAGCGTTCTGTACCGGGATCGCCGTTCTCTCCACAAGGTCATGTGTCAGTTCATCGAATTTAGCCCTCGTCAGGTTCATGTCAAAGTGCTTCGGTCCTTCGGCGGTTGCTGTGATGAAGGGCAGGTTGATATTGGTCGTTGTCGCGGAGGACAGTTCCTTTTTCGCCTTTTCCGCCGCCTCTTTCAGTCTCTGCAGAGCCATCTTGTCGTTTGACAGATCTACCCCTTCTGCTTTTTTAAACTCGCTGATCATATAGTCAGTGATCTTCTGGTCGAAGTCATCACCGCCCAGATGGGTATCGCCGTTTGTCGCCAGCACTTCGATCACGCCGTCGCCGATCTCGATGATGGATACATCGAAGGTACCGCCGCCCAGGTCGTAAACCATGATCTTCTGTTCTTTTTCGTTGTCAAGGCCGTAAGCCAGCGCCGCTGCCGTGGGCTCGTTGATGATACGTTTTACTTCCAGTCCTGCGATCTTGCCGGCATCTTTGGTCGCCTGTCTCTGGGCATCGTTAAAGTATGCAGGTACTGTGATGACCGCTTCCGATACGCTCTCGCCCAGATAGCTCTCCGCATCCGCTTTCAGTTTCTGCAGGATCATCGCGGAAATTTCCTGCGGGGAGTACTTCTTGTCGCTGATGTTTCTCTTTTTGTCCGTACCCATATCTCTCTTAATAGAAGAAATGGTGTTCTCGGCGTTTGTGACCGCCTGACGCTTTGCAGGTTCGCCGACAAGCCTTTCCCCTGTCTTTGTGAATGCCACAACAGAGGGTGTCGTTCTTGCGCCTTCCGTGTTTGCGATAACGGTGGGTTTACCACCTTCCATAACTGCCACGCAGCTGTTTGTTGTACCTAAGTCAATACCAATAATCTTACTCATAACATATTCTCCTCTCTTCTATTCAAAAAATTTTATTGTTTTATATAAATTTTATAGCGCACATATTTATCGGCTCACGCCGCTAACTCACGACCGCGACCATGCTGTGCCTTACCACACTGTCCCGGTAGGTGTAGCCTTTCATCATCTCCTGCGCCACGATACCGGATCCGTATTCCTCGCTCTCCACCTGCATCACCGCGTTGTGGAGATTCGGATCAAATTCCTTCCCGACCGCCTCGATCGGCTTTACGCCCAGATTATCCAGCTCCGTCAGAAGCTGCTTATAGACCATCTGCATTCCCGCCGCAAAGGGTTCCTCTTTTTCCTCATCGGACAGTCCCGAAAGCCCTCTCTCAAAATTATCTACGACCGGAAGTATTTTTTCGATCACGCTCTTTGCGCCCACTTCGAACATCGCCGACTTTTCTTTTTCGGTGCGGTTCCGGAAATTCTCAAATTCCGCGAGCTGCCGTTTTACTTTATCCTCCAGCTCCCCGATCTTTTCATTCAGGGCATCTGTTTTTTTCTCCTCCCGGCTCTTCTTCCGGAAACCTTTTTTTTCTTTTTCCTTTCCGTCCTTCTCCCCGTTTGAGGCCTCTTCGGGCTCTTCCTCTGTCACTTCCGGCTCCTGCGAAACTGTTTCCTCCTCCGGCTCCTTTTTCGTTTCGGCTTCCAGAACTTCTTCGTTTTCTCCGGAAACGGTTTCTTCTGTCTTCTCTTCGGAAGTTACCATATCTTTTTCCTTTTCTGCCACAGCTCTCATTCCTTTCTGAAATATACAAAAACGATATTCCTGCGTTCTCTGTGTGAGATCTCAGCATATTTCTCACATATCATATAACTGATCTATCTGTTTTTTCATTGTCTTCAAAGCGTCCACAACCTTTTCGTAGTCCATCCGCTTTGGCCCGATCACGCCGATCGTCCCTTTCATACCGGAGCCCAGCTCATAAGTTGCCGTTACCACGCTGCAGTCTTTCATATTCGCCATCGGCGTCTCCTCACCGATGTAGACCTGAATACCTGTATTCTTTTCATCTGTCAATGTGCCCTGCACCAGTTCCGTGAGCTGTTTCTTTTCCTCAAACGCCGAGATCAGTTCGCTGGCGCGCTGCCCGTCCGAAAGCTCCGGATACTTGAAAATATTATTGGCGCCGCTGGTGTAGATCTGAAGATCCTCATCCGCCCTGATGGCTTCCGCCACCGCGTCGATCACACCGCCGACGATCTCGCTGTGGATACCCGCCGTCTGCTTCATGGCGGCTATCATGCCAAGATTGATCTCGTCGATAGAGAGCCCGTTTAAATTGGTATTCAGCAGCATGTTAAGCTTTAATATCGTCTCATCATCCAGCGCTTCCTGCACTTCCAGGATATTGTTGCGGATCATGTTTCCCTCTACCACGATCACCGCCAAGAGCTGCCTTTCGTCCACTCTCGAGAGCTGGATGAATTTTACTTTATTATGGTGTACCGTGGGCGCGGAGATCAGCGTGGCGTAATTCGTGTTGTTTGCAAGCACCCTCGCTATCTGCTTCAGGAGATGTTCCATCTTGTCTTCCTTTTCCAGAAGCAGGCTTTTCATCTCCTCCACTTCTCTTTCCTTCTCCAGCATCATGTTATCCACATATAAGCGATAACCCTTATCGGACGGGATCCGCCCCGCTGAAGTGTGGGGCTGCAGGATATATCCCAGTTCTTCCAGATCCGCCATCTCATTGCGGATCGTCGCAGAGCTCAGATTTAAATCGGTGTACTTCGAGATCGTCCGGCTTCCCACCGGTTCTCCCGTCTCAAGATAGTTGCGGATAACAGCCTGCAGAATTTTCAGTTTTCTGTCGTCTAATTCCATTGCTATTATTACCCCTCCTATCTTATTTTCCCCATATTTCTCAAACGATACTATCTATCATGCTATAGTATATGCGGTTTTTTGAAGTTTGTTAGCACTCGTTTAAATAGAGTGCTAATATCTTCTTAACATAAAATAACACTTACCCACCATCATGTCAATCGGTTTTTTTAAATAAATTCTTAAATATATATAAACAAAAGCCGGCACGCTGTGCAGGTCGCCCCCCATATCCAAAAAGAGCAGGAAACCGCATGACAACAGCTTCCCGCTCTTTATTTCACTCATGTCCGCACCTTACTTTTCTCTCCACCCCGCATACAGTGTCACAGACTCTGTCACGGTGTCTTCTTTCAGATCCCAGGGTATCGTCCCGCCGGGGTCCAGATACCAGCCGTCGAACGCAAAGCCCTCCCGCGTCGGAGGTTCCACCTCTTCCAGCAGTTCCCCGTGCATCCTGACCTGGGATTCCACCGGCGTTCCGCCCTGCGAGTCAAAGGTGACATGAAACCCGCCCTTCGCTATGCCAAATGCCATACACGCAACCAGCAAAACAGCCAGCACCACAATGATGATGTTCAGTGTCCTGACAGAAATCTTCACTTTGCTGTAAAGCCCCCGGAGCTGTCTTGTCTCCTGCCCCTCTGTCTGCTGTTTTGATTCTTCCATCTCGTTCTCCTTCTTCTATTTTGCAGAAATATCCCTCCGCCAGACTGCGTGAGGGATATTTTTATAAAAACTCTCAATATGCAATTACACCTGTCTTATTTCTTCACAAGATATTTCCGCATATCGATCGCGCAGGCGATCAGAATGATAAGGCCCTTGATGATATAAAGCATGTTTGCATCGACTGCCAGGAAGTTCAGTCCCGTAAAGATGATCTGCAAAAGCAGAACGCCTACCACGATACCGCTGATACGTCCGATACCGCCTACGAAGGATACGCCGCCGATCACGCAGGCCGCGATCGCGTCACACTCATAGTTTAAGCCGGTATTCGCATTTGCGGAAGCGATACGCGCGCCGTCCAGGAAACCGGTGACCGCATACATCATGCCTGCCAGTACAAATACCATGATGATCGTTCTCGATACGTTGACGCCGGATACATTTGCCGCCTCTTCGTTGGAACCCACCGCAAACATATTCTTGCCGAAAGTCGTCTTGTTCCAGATGACCCACATAACGATCACCAGTATGATGCTGTACAGAACGTACTTCGGTATCGCCACAGTACCGATCGTAAACAATGTGCCGGTAACCAGAGAACGGTAGCCGTCCGTCAGGCCGCTCAATGTCTGGCCGTTGTTTGTGCCCCTCATCAGATACATCAGGATGATACCGTACACGATGAGCTGTGTGGACAGCGTCACGATAAACGGATGCAGTTTAAACTTCGCCACGCTGAAGCCGTTTACCAGTCCTACAAGCCCGCCCGAAACGAGGATGATCAGCATGACCACGATGATCGGCGGCGCGCTTGTCATATTCGGGAATACCTTAAATGTGGTCGTCAGCAGGGACGCCGAAATGCAGGCTGTCAGGCCGACCACGCGGCCCGCGGAAATATCCGTACCCGTCAGCACGATACAGCCACCTATGCCGAGCGCTATCGGAAGCTTTGCCGCTGTCAGTGAAATGACGTTCACAATAGAAGGAAGCTTCAAAAATGCAGGTACTTTGATGGATATGTAGATAACAGCCAGTATGATGATGATATACATCGCATTATTCAACAGTAAATCCGTTATCTTTTTTGTTTTGTCTTTCGAGGAAAGCTCCCTGAAAGCCTGTTCTTTTGCTTTTATTTTATTCTCAGCCACTCTCTCTCCCTCCTTATGCGTATTTTGCGGCCAATGTCATGATCTCTTCCTGCGAAGTCTCTTTCGCGCCGACCTCACCCGACAGACGTCCGCCGGACATTACAAGGATCCTGTCACATACCCCCAACAGTTCCGGCATTTCCGAAGAAACCATGATGATCGTTTTCCCTTGTTTCGCCAGATCCAGGATCAACTGGTAGATCTCATATTTGGCGCCTACATCGATACCCCTTGTAGGCTCATCCAGAAGAAGTACCTCCGGATCCGTGAGCAGCCATCTCGCCAGAATAACCTTCTGCTGGTTACCGCCGGACAACGCCCTGATCTGTGTTTTCTGGCTCGGGGTCTTCGTTCTCATTGCATTAATACCCCATTCGGTGGATTCACTCATAAGTTTATCACTGAGGAATGGTCCTTTTTTGTATTTCGGCAGGCTGGATATCGTTGTGTTCGCCTGAATATCACGAATGCCGAAAATACCCGTCGCACGGCGCTCCTCCGTCAGCATGGCAAATTTATTCGCGAGGGATTCTCTGGCATTCCGGTTCATGACCCGCTTGCCGTGCAGATAGATCTCACCCTCTTTTCTCGTGGCAATGCCGAAAATATTTTCTAAAAGCTCCGTGCGCCCGGAACCGTCAAGTCCCGCCACGCCGAGAACCTCCCCTGCCCTCGCCTCGAAGGAAACATCCTTCAACAGGGAATACTGCGCCGTCAGGTTTTTCACCTGAAGGATAGGTTCCCCGACTGCATTATCCTTCTCCGGATAACGGTTCGTCAGCTCACGCCCCACCATCAGCCGGATGATCTCGTTCATAGTCAGTTCTTTGGCGGGGCGGGTCGCCACCCACTGTCCGTCACGCATGATCGTCACTTCATCGGATATCCGCAGGATCTCTTCCATCTTATGCGAAATATAGATGATGCCGCAGCCGCGGTCCCGAAGCATATTGATGATCCGGAACAGATGCTCTACTTCCTCCTCCGTCAGGGAAGATGTGGGTTCGTCGAAAACGATCACTTTGGAGTGGAAGGATACCGCCTTTGCGATCTCCACCATCTGGCGCTGTGACACCGGCATTCTGCTCATGACCGTTTTGGGATCCACATGGACATCCAGTTCCTCAAAAACTTTCATCGTGGCGTCATACATTTTCTTCTCGCTGGTCAGAGGGCACCACTTTGAAATTTTCGGAAAACGCCCCAGCCACATATTATCCATAACATTGCGCTTCAGCGCCTGATTCAGCTCCTGATGCACCATCGCCACACCGTTCTCGAGAGCCTCCTTGGATGTTCTGAAATTGATCTCTTTCCCCTCCAGATAAATGTGGCCGCTGTTTTTGTTGTACACGCCAAACAGGCATTTCATCAGCGTCGACTTTCCGGCTCCGTTTTCTCCCATCAGCGCATGCACCGTACCCGCTTTTACGGTAAGATTTACATTGTCGAGCGCCTTTACGCCGGGAAATTCTTTGCAGATGCCCTCCATTTTCAGGAGCACATTTTTGTTGTCAGACGATGCTGTCTGTTTTTCCAAATCATCTCACCTCCGTTTTAAAAGCTTTTTCTCTGTTCATCTGTAAAAGAGTCCGGCAAGCCGGACTCTTTTTCTATGGCCGCACACACATTGTACGGCCACAAAATTTCTGACTTCTGGTCGGAAGATTTTGTTCCTTATTCACCTGTGTATGTAGCATAAGGAATATTTACACGCCATGTTCCCACAACGTTGTCTGCTTCAACATCCGCAAACTTATCTGCGCCGCCCTGGAAGTTCTGAGCGATCTGAGCGATGGTATTTGCCATACCTTCAGCATCCTGTTTGATCGTACCGATCATGGTTCCCTTGCCGATCGCTTCTTTCGCAGCATCCGTAGCATCTACGCCGAATACCGGGATCACTGTAGCGCTGCCGTCTTCCAGATTGTAGCCTGCATTCTGCAGAGCTGTCACGGAACCGATTGCCATTTCATCGTTGTTTGCGATAACAAGTTCGATCATGTTGTTGTTTGCTTCGCTGTACTGGGAAAGTGCTGTCTGCAGGTAATCTGTTGCTGCTGCCGCACTCCATGCGCCGCCCTGGTCTACCAGATACTTGTTGCTGTTTGCGCTGTCATAGAAGGAAAGAGCTTCCTTGCCTGCCGCTGTCAGGATAGCGTCTGCGTCTTCTACGCCGTACTGTGTACGTGCATCTGCTTCCGCGTTGCCTTCCTGTCCTTTAAACATAACATAAGAGATCACGCCGTCGCCGTTCAGATCGAGAGTATCGTAATTCTCAAGAACATAATTACCGATCATTTCGCCCTGCATGTGGCCGGCCATTTCGTAATCAGTACCTACGAATACGGCTTTGTCATAAGCGCTCACTACATCTTCGCTCACGGAACGGTTAAAGAAGATAACCGGGATGCCCGCTGCGGTCGCTTTTTCGATGATGTTCTTTGTCGTATCATCAGAACCTGTATCTACCTGGTTTACTACCAGAACTTTTGCGCCCTGCGCGATTGCTGTATCGATCTGTTCTGTCTGGGTTGTCTGGCTGTTGTTGCTGTCGTAGTCCTGATAAGCAACGCCTGCCGCGTCAAAAGCTGCATCCAGTGCGGAACGTACGCTGGAGATGTAAGTGTCGCCGTAAGTATAGTAGAATACTGCTACGGAGCCGCCCTCTGCCGCTGCTTCTTCAGCCGGAGCCTCTGCCTCTTCTGCGGGAGCTTCCGCTTCCTCAGCCGGCGCTTCTGTCTCGGCTGCCGCAGGAGCTTCCTGTGCGCTGTTACCGCAAGCTACCAGGCTGGCAACTGTCATAGCGGCAACCAGTAATAACGCAATTTTTTTCTTCATGTTCTGTCCTCCCTTTATTCTGCTCTTTTTGAGCGTTTTTTTAGTTTGAGCCGTGTAAACATACATTTCTTTGTACATTATGACAACTCACAAACTCATTATAGTGGAATTTATGACCGTTTTCAATAAGAAATTCTTTGATAATTTATAAATTTCTTTCGTTTTGTGCAGTCAGTCATCCATATCGTGCACCAGTATCTCCTGCGGCGGCCAGTAATAAGTGCCGTCTGTCAGGGGATATTCCTCAGGCAGTTTTCCCCCGAGGGCGCGGCTCACCGCCAGTTCCATGATGGCGCTGCCGTACACTTCTTTATTCGCGGACACCGTTCCGAGGAGCTTCCCGCTCTCCACCGCCTCCACCCCCGGTATCGTCCCATCGATCCCGACCACGTTTACATCTGTGATCCCCGCTCTCTCCAGCGCATCGATCGCGCCCAGCGCCATATCGTCATTGTTGCTGATCACCAGTTCTATCGTCTCAGGATACTCTTCGAGCCACTGTTCCATCAGGGCCGACGCCTGGCTGCGTTCCCAGTTGGCGATGCCGCCGGTGATCTTCTCGATGGGGACGCCCCCGTCCTTCAGCGTCTGGATGGACCATTCCGTGCGTATCAGGGAATCCTGATGGCTGCTCTCCCCTTCCAGCATCACATAGCTGACCACGCCGTCCCCGTTTATATCTATCGTCGATGGATCTTCCCGATAAAGATCCACCACGATCTGCCCCTGCAGAACAGCCGTCTCTTTCGCGTCCACACCGATATAGTAAAGCTGGTCCCAGCGGTTCATGTCCTCCTCCACCGGCTGTCTGTTGAAAAACACCACCGGCACTCCCGCAGTCATGGCTTTATCGATGATCACCGACGCGTCCATGCGGTCCACCGGATTGATGCACAGCACGTCGCACCCGAGGGAGATAAATCTCTCCACCTGATTGTTCTGCGTATTCTGGCTGCCCTTCGCCTCCTGAATATCCAGCGTCACCTTAATGCCGTTTTCCCTCTCATATTCCTTCGCCTTCTCCTCCAGCTCATTGCGGATGTTGTTGATAAACGTATCGTCCCCCCTGTACAGGCTGATCCCGATACGGATGGAATTTTTCTCCTCCTCCTTCTGGGCTCCCTGACATCCCGGCAGAAACAAGCCGACGAAAAGCAGCAGGATGAACGCTTTTATCCCTGCACATTTTTTCTTATTCCAGCGGATACAACATCTTTTCATATTCCGGGTCCCTCAAATCTTCCTTTTCTATATAATAAGAGTCCAACACCAACGGATCCTGTCCATCCGCTCCCTCCAACGCCTGCACTGCCATATAAACACTGAAATACCCTCTGCTGAATTCATCCGTCACACAGATCCCCGTGATCGTCCCGTCGTCCAGAGCCCCCAGGATCGACAATGTATTTCCTCGTCCGTAAAGCCCCTGCACACGGCCTGCCAGCGCAGTGTCTTCTGCCAGAATACCTGCCGCTTCGGACAGGATCTCCGGGCTTGCCGCCAGATACGCCGCCTCTTCCTGCGGCAGCCGCTCAAGCGTCTTTTTGTATCCTTCCTCCCCCTCCGGCACTAACGTCCGGCAGGTATGGCCGCCACCCTCCAGCACCTCCTTAGCCCCTTTTAAAAAATCGCCGCTCACCGCGTCGGAACCGTCTGCCTCCGCCAGCAGCGCCACCGGACAGCCCTCGGGCATACGTTTTATCATCCCTTCCGCCAGCTTCCTACCCATCTGCCGATAATCAACCGTCACAATTCCCGCCGCATTTTCCGCCGATTTCCCGGTTCCCAGAAGTACCACCGGAATGCTCACCCGCTTTCCGGAGAGCGCGTCCGCCACCTGCTCCTCATCGACAGGCACCACGATCAACGCATCCGCCCCGTCCTGCTGTTCGCGGCCGATCAGTTCCATCTGCTGTTCCCTGTCCAGTCTGTCATAGAGCGTGATAAACCGGACGTCCGCGTTAAGTTCCACCGCCGCCTGATCTATCCCTTTTCGGAAGTTGCCGTAATTGTCATCCCGGACGTCCTCGATGATAACCGCTATCTGGCTGACTTCTTTCTCCGGCTCCCTGATGATCAGATCCGTAGAACACATCAAAAACAGCACCACCAGAAATATCATATACAAAAATATTGCGATACCGCCTTTTTTCCCAATCATATCTGCTCTTTCTCCATAGGCTCCGAATACGGCTTTGCCGGCAGGTGTATACGGATAACCGTTCCTTCATCCGGCTCGGATACGATGACAAGCCCATAGCCTTCCCCGAAATACAGCCGGATCCTCTCATTCACGTTCTTGACCCCGATGCCGGATCCCCGTTTGGATGGCATTGGCGGTTTTTCGCTGAGCAGGCTTTCCACCTGTTTCGGCGTCATGCCCAGGCCGTTATCGCAAACCTCGATCCACAGATCCTCCCCGTTTCTTCTCACCGTCACACGGATCTCCCCGTCCCCGTCCATGAATTCCATCCCGTGGTAAATGGCGTTTTCCACAAGAGGCTGCAGCATCAGTTTCAGGCAGGCCAGATCCATCACCTCTTCCTCCGCAGCGATCTCATAGATAAATTTATTTTTGAAGCGCATCTGCTGGATCGTCAGATAATTGCGGATGTGCTCCAGTTCATCCCGCACGGTGATGATGCTCTTTCCCTTGCTCAGGCTGATCCGGAAAAACCTTGCCAATGCAGTCACCACTTTGACCGCTTCCTGTTTTTTCTCATTTTCGATCATCCACACGATGATGTCCAGCGTATTGTAGAGAAAATGCGGGTTGATCTGGGACTGCAGGGTATCAAACTCGCTTTTCCGCTTGGATTCATGTTCCACCACGATATCCTGCATCAGCATCTTGATCCGCTTTGCCATATCCCCGATGGAACGCCCCAGATGCTGAATCTCGTAGGAACCGCCGGTATATACTTCCCTGTCCAGTTCCCCCGCCTCGATGGCGTTGACCGATTTTTCCAGTTCCTGGATCGGGTCGGTGATCTTTGAAGAAATGAACGCATTGATCAGTATCAGCACCAGCAGAAAGGACGCCGCCACGAAAACCACAAAGAGCCGCATTTTCAGATTGCTCAAAGACAGCCCCTTCTCCGGCGTCACGCTCAAAAGCTTCCAGCCGGTATACCCCACAGACTTGACGCTGACGTTCCTCTCTTCCCCCTCGTATTCCTCCTTATAATTTCCGTCCCTGTACTGCACCGCGGCGGATATATTTTCGTCCATCTGCCCGGTCTCGATCAACTGCATCCGCGGATGGTAGATCAGCTCCCCGTCGCTGCCGATCATATAAAGGTATCCCTGATTCCCCAGCGAGATATCCTCCAGCATCTGCTGCAGGGAACTGTAGCGGATATCGATCAGCAGGATCCCCTGCTCTGTGGACGTGCCGTAGGTGATCTCCACGGCCCTGGTCAGCGTGATCACCCAGCGATACTGCTGTTCCTTGTTGTCAAATATATACTGTACATGAGGCGTCGTAAAATGCAGATTGTCCGTCCTCTCCAGCGTATTCCCGAACCATTCCTCCTGCGTCACATCCAGTCCCGTTTTCAGCCGCGCCGCGGGCACCGCCTCCAACAGTTCTCCCTCCTTCGAGAGTAGGGCTATATTGGCAATACTGTCCTTGTTGTTGTCATACAGCAGCGTGATCTGGTCATTTATCGTTTCTGTGGACAGATCCGCATTTTTTATGACACCGTAATACAGACTGTCCGACAGCTTCATGATCGTTCTGAGGTAAGAGTCCACCGAACGGTTCACCTGCACAAGGACCGCCTGGCTCTCCTCCTGCACCACCGCAGAGAGCTGGCGGGACATCTGCGCGTAGAGCGCGATACCGCCGAGCAGCATCGCCACAAGGGCGCTGACTGTGAAATAAATAAATATCGTATACCGGATGCTGACCCTTTTCCAGATTCCGGTCCATGTCCCCTTATTCATTTACTTTGGCCCTCTGTATTTTGTAGGCGAGATGCCAAACCGTTTCTTAAACACATAGCTGAAATAATTCTGTTCCTGATACCCTACTTTCTCCGCGATCTTATAGGTTTTGTCATCCGTATTTTTCAAAAGTTCCTCCGCTTTCTGAAGGCGCACTTCCGTCAGGTAATTGATATAGGTCTGTCCTGTCTCCCTTTTAAACACGGTGGAAAAATACGCCGGACTCATATGCAGATGCCTGCAGAGCATGTCCACGGACAGTTCCGGGTCCGCATAGTTCTCCTGAATATAGGCTTTCGCCTCCAGGATCACTTTTTTTGTCGTATTGTCCCTCTCCCTGTTCAGCGCTTCATTCATACGGCAGGCCACCGGGATCAGCTCATCCGCAAAGGTTTCCCTGCGGCATACGCCCCGCATGATATCCGTATAGCGCTCCTCCGAGTCAAACATCTCCTCCATATTCAGATCGTACTGCTGCATCAGCCTGATCAGGCAATTGACAACGGTCAGCATATAAACCTGATACTGTCCCACATGCACCTTTGCATCTTCCATGCGGGCCTCCAGTTCCCGAAGCACCTTCTCTATCTGTTCACGGGATCCGAACTTAATGGCTGTTGTCAGTTCCGATTCCCCTTTTACATCCAGCTGCAGCTTTCCCCGGCTGATCGGCTCCACATCGTTGATGCAGAGTGTTCTGCCGTCCCCCACGATCGCCCGGTAGCCCAGAGCATCCACCGCAGTCTGGTAGGAACGTCCGATTTCCTGCAGCGCATCACAACTGCACCCCACGCCGATCGTGATCACAACCTCCAAAAGACGTCTGCTCTCTTTACATATATCGTTTAACAGATTGATCAGCCCCGCCTCCGTGTTATCCTGATCCACAGCGGCGATCAGCGTGATCCCTTCTGTAGAATTAAAGACGGCAAAACGGCAGTATGGTTTCAGATGATCTTCCACCAGGCTCCTCACGGAAATGGGGATCAGCTCCTGATGCTGGGAAAGCACCCGGTCATCCGCCTGTTCCGTATGCTCGATATAAATTACTGCCGCCAGCCATTTGCGGGCATCCAGAATATCTATTCCATATTCCCTGAGTTTCGGCACTACACCGGCCACGTCCGAAGTGCACCGCACCAGATCATTTAAGAAAAGTTCTTTTAAGATAGGGAGGCTCCCCATATAGCTTTTCTGTAAAATATTGATATTGCGCCGCTGCTCGATCTCCTCATCCAGATTCTGACGCACACGCTTTAAAATTTCCGCCAGTTCCTCCCCGTTGACCGGTTTTAGAATGTATTCGGTAACATTGTATTTGATCGCCTGTTTTGCATATTCAAAATCATCATAGCCGGAAAAAATAAGGATTTTGATAAACGGATACCGTTGGCGGATCCGTGCGATCAGTGTCAGCCCGTCCATATAGGGCATACGGATATCCGTCATCACCACATCCGGCTCAAGCTGCTCCAGCTTTTCCAGCGCATCCTCGCCGTTCTCCGCATCCCCCGCCACCGTAAATCCGAGCTGTTCCCAGTCCATACTGCGGATCATGGCTTTGCGGACTTCCTCCTCGTCATCCACCAGCATAATACGATATAAACCCATCAAGAATTTCCTCCTCCGATCAGGCATGCCCCCGTACAGTGCCTGCATAATAATTGCCCTGATTTTAAAAACCGGAAAAAATATCTGTATTTTCTCCGGTTTTCCTCTTTGCTGTTATTTGATTTTTAAAAACTTTTAAATAAAGAAGCTTCCTGTATGTTCGCCGTTGATAACATAATAAGCCTGATTCTCTTCCGGTTTTACGTAGAGTTCCACACTCTTGAAATCGGAAGCTTTCTGCTTCAGGTCATATTTCCATACATCCTTCGCGATCGTCACCAGTTCTTCTGTCGTGTAGGACTTACCGGAGAACTGTACGCTGACGGTTGCTTCAATTTCCTTCTTTGCTGCAGGTTTCTTCGGTGCTGCTTTTTCCGCTGTCTTCTTTACAGTAGCCTTTGCCTTTTCCGCCACCTTTGCGGTTTCTTTCTTTACCGCTTTCGCTGCAGGTGCCGTTGCCTCTTTTACTGCCTTTGCCGCAGGCGCTGCTGTTTCCTTCACTGCCTTTGCCGCAGGCGCTGCAGCTTCCGTTGCTTTCTTCACTGTATCTTTTGCCGTTTCTTTCAGTGTTGTCTTTTTTGCCCCTGTTGTCTTCTTTGTTTCTTCCATAACACTTACCTCATTCCTGCGCTGCTTGTGTAAATACGATCCGGCAGACAGCGCACCGCCGCAAACCGCTTTCTGAACTTTCCACATCGTTTCCAGTCTATACCACTAAATACCGTTTGTCAACGTTATTTTAACGTAAAATACAGTAAAACCAGTGCTCCGAGGGCAATTCTGTACCATCCGAACACTTTGAAGTCATGTTTTCTGATATAACCCATGAGAAAACGGATCACAAGCATCGATACCACAAACGCCACCACCATGCCGACCACCAGGAGCACCAGTTCCGTGCCGGTAAACGCAAGACCGAACTTCAGAACCTTCAACAGGCTGGCGCCAAACATCACCGGAATGGCAAGGAAAAACGTAAACTCCGCCGCCACGGTTCTCGATACCCCGATGAGCAGCGCCCCCACGATCGTGGCTCCGGAGCGGGAGGTTCCCGGAAAAACAGCCGCGATCAGCTGGAACACACCGATCAGCGCCGCAGTCTGCCAGGTGATCTCCTTTAACTTTGTGATCCTCGGCGTCATATTTTTATTTTTGTTCTCAATGATGATAAAGGCAACGCCGAATACGATCAGCGCGATCGCCACACACCAGGGATTATAGAAAAGTTCATCCAGCTTATCGTCAAAGAGCACGCCCACGATCGCCGCCGGAACACAGGCTACCATGATCTTCAGCCACAGCATGATGATATCCGTCTTCACATAAAATCTGCCGCTTTTTTTCTTTCTGCCAAAAGGCCATATCTTTTTCCAGAACAGCAGCACCACCGCCATGATGGCGCCCAACTGGATGACCACCAGAAACAGGCTCCAGAATTCTTCCGATACGTTCATCTTCACAAACTCTTCCACCAGGATCATATGTCCTGTGCTGCTGATCGGAAGCCACTCCGTGATCCCCTCAACAATGCCGAATAGTACGGCTTTTAAAATGTCCAACATTATTTTTGCTCCTTTTACGCCCGAATGAAAATATCCCCTGCGCAACACGCTCTCGCTCCGGGCTAAACGCAGCGGATGCTAAGCTCGAAAATACCTCGCTAAGCACCGGCGTTTAGCAGGGTTGCTCAGGGGATATTTTCATTCGGGCTGGTTATAGTTTTAATCCAGTTTCTCAATTGCTTATCCAATGTCTTTAAGTCAGCACCTCAGTCAGCAGGCAAGAACATAAAATACTTAAGGGGCCCTTTGAAAAACGCCGGCACTTAGCGAGGTATTTCACGAGCTTAGTGTCCGCTGCGTTTTTCACAGAGCGCGAGCGTGGCGACGAAGTATTTTATGTTCTTGCCTGCGTCCGCCGCCATTAACTGACTTTAATAAGTCATCTATATTCCTGCTCCACAAATTTCCTGAGCGCCGGCAGGGAGCGTTCCACTTTCTCTGTGTCGATGCAGTACGCCATGCGGAAGAAGCCGGGGCAGCCGAAGGTATCGCTGGGCACAAGGATCAGATCGTATTTTAAGGCCTTATTGCAGAATGCCACGGCATCCTCCTCCAGTGCCTTCGGGAAAATGTAAAAGGTTCCGCCGGGTTTTGTGCAGGTGAAGCCCAGGTCTGTCAGTTCCTTATATAATATCTTCATGTTTGTCTCATAGACCGACAGATCCGCCGTCAGATCTAAGGTTTCCGCCACCGCAAGCTGCATGATGGAAGTGGGACAGTTGTGTCCTGTGCCTCTGGAAATCTGACCGCACATCTCCACGATGGCCGCCGCCTCCGGGCATGCGGGATTGACCGCCACATAACCGATACGGGCACCCGGCAGGGAGAGGGACTTTGAGAAGGAATAACAGGTTAAAGTATCCTCATAATATTTTGCAACGTAGGGGGCGTCCACCCCTTCAAATAAGATCTCACGGTAAGGTTCATCCGAGATCAGATAGATCTTGTGGCCGTATTCCTTGGATTTCTCCTTCAGGAGCCCAGCCAGCTTTTGTATGGTTTCCGTAGAGTACACCGCCCCGGAAGGGTTATTCGGCGTATTGATCAGTACCGCCATCACTTTTTCCGTAAGCATCCCGGCAAAGGCTTCAAAATTGATCTGAAAGTTCTCCGTGTCCGCCGGCACCACTTTCAGCTTTGCCCCTGTCAGGTTGATATACGGGCCATATTCCGGAAAGTAAGGCGCAAAAGTCAGTACCTCATCCCCCGGCTCCGCAACACAGCGCACCGCATGGGCGATGGCTCCCGCCGCTCCCGAAGTCGGAAAAATATGTTCCGCCCGGTAGGGCATGCCAAAGCGCCGCTCTAAAGACGCAGCGATCTTTTCCTTCACGGAGGGGATGCCCAGGCTGGGACTGTAACCGTGCAGCTCCATCGAATTTTTATCCTGCAGCAGACGGATCATCACATCCGTAAATTCCTGCGGTACGGGAACGGACGGATTCCCCAGACTGTAATCAAACACATTCTCATATCCGATCTCCTTTCCTCTCGCCGTCGCAAACTCCGAGAGGGACCTGATCACCGACTTGTTATTCAGCATATCCTTATATTTCTGTACCAGCATATTATATTCCTCACTTTCCGCATTTATTCCCGCGAGCAACGAGCCAAGTGACTGCCTGCAGGCATTTGGCGACTGCCGCGAGGGTCAATCTCATAGGAAATTCCTAATCAGTATACACCCTTTTGGCATCCCACGCCACAAAAATTATCATGCAGACCGCCAGCGCCGCCCCGAAGGGCATATCCGCATCATAATGCCGCAGAAATGCCATCCTCCGGCAGATAAACGAAGCTGCCCAGAGAAGCGCTCCCGCGAGCAGCAGCATTTCCGACGCTCTTTTCCTTTCCCTTCCCTTATTCCAAAACACAAACCACAACACACCCACAAGAGGCAGGCACCGCATAACTGTGTGGAATATCTTCCCCAGAGTCGTCCGCTCCGTTTCTATATAATAAAAAAACTGATTCTGCAAAAACTCCTGTCTCAGATATAAAAGCCTGCCAAGATCATCGGAAAACAGAAAAACCGCTGCCGTCAACCCCAAAATACCCACGGCCATTTTTGCAGCGACGCTGTCCTTCCCAGATAATGACACACATGTCACAAAAAAGCCGCTTCCCGCCAGCACTTTCCCAAGCAGGCAGATCTTCTCTGCCGTCTTAAGCCCCGCCATGGCGGTCTCCTGCAGATAAAGTCCATAGCCCGTCTCCATCAGGAAAATCCCGAGGAGCACCGCCAGCACCGGCATACAGTATTTTTCCGCCCGCAGCCCGCCGTCCGCAGCCGCAAGATACAGGCAGACACCGGATACAAGGATGCAGGCGATCTGAAAACACATAATATAAAGATACATTTTTTACCTACTCCTCCCCGGCCTGGAACAGCGCGCATGCCACCGCTTTTTTCCAGCCTTTCAGAAGTTTTTTCCTCTCCGCCTCTTCCATAGTCGGCCAGAAGCTGTTGCCGCTTTGCCAGTTTTCCCGGATCTTTTGCCTGTCTTCCCAGTAACCGGTGGCAAGTCCCGCCAGATAGGCCGCCCCCAGCGCTGTCGTCTCAATGCACTTGGGCCTGTCCACTCTGGTATCCACGATATCCGCCTGAAATCCCATCAGGAAATCATTGGCGCTGGCGCCGCCGTCCACCTTCAGGCTCTTCAGCTTCACTCCTGCATCCTCTTCCATCGCATGGATCACATCCGCAGACTGATAGGCAATGGATTCCAGAGCCGCCCGGATAAAATGCTCCCTGCCGCAGCCCCTTGTGAGCCCCACAACGGTACCCCTCGCATAGGGGTTCCAGTAGGGCGCCCCCAGGCCGGTGAACGCCGGCACGATATAGACCCCGGCGGTATCCGATACTTTTTTCGCATATTCCTCGGACTCCGACGCATCTCTGAACAGACGCAGTTCATCCCGCAGCCACTGGATCAGCGCGCCCGCCACAAAAACGCTGCCCTCCAGCGCATATTCCACCTGCTCCGACCCACCCGCAGCGATGGTCGTCAGAAGGCCGTTCCGGGAAAGGATGGGTTTCCTCCCCGTATTCATCAGGATAAAACTGCCCGTCCCGTAGGTGTTCTTCACATCCCCTTCCTCAAAGCAGCACTGCCCGAACAGCGCCGCCTGCTGGTCCCCGGCGGCTCCTGCGATGGGCACTTCCCCTCCCATCAGCCGCCTGTCCGTGCAGCCGTAGATGCAGCTGGAAGGTTTTACCTCGGGCAGCATACACGCAGGAATATCAAAATAGGAGAGCAGTTCCTCGTCCCATTTCAGTGTATGGATGTTGAAAAGCATCGTGCGGGAAGCATTGGTGTAATCCGTCACATGCACCCTGCCCTCTGTCAGCTTCCAGATCAGCCAGGTATCCACCGTGCCGAATAAAAGCTCTCCCCGCTTTGCTTTTTCCTCCGCCCCTTCCACATTTTTCAGGATCCATTCTATCTTGCTGGCGGAAAAATATGCGTCCGGGACAAGCCCGGTCTTTTTCCTCACCGTCTCCGCAAAACCGTCTTTTACCAGCGCATCGATCCGCTCCGCCGTCCTGCGGCACTGCCACACGATCGCCGGATACACCGGCTGCCCGCTCTCCTTCTCCCATACGATCGTGGTCTCCCGCTGGTTCGTGATCCCGATGCCGTCGATATCTTCCGCCTTCACGCCGAGCCTTGCCATCGCCTCCGTCGCCACCGCGAACTGGGAAGACCATATCTCCATCGGATCATGTTCCACCCACCCCGGCCTCGGATAAAACTGCGTAAACTCTTTCTGCGCCATGCTGCAGATATTTCCGCCTCTGTCGAATAAAATGCACCGGGAACTGGTAGTCCCCTGATCCAGCGCAAGAATATATTTCTTTTGTTCTTTCATTTGCTGTTCCCCCTGTTCCAAACCCGCCGTCAATACTTTCCGCCTGATGTCAGGTTTTCCGTTATTTTTCATTCTACCATAATTTTCCCTTCCGCAACAACTCGCTCCGATAAATTTCAAGAAACTTTACAAATCAGATTTTTTTCTTTATACTATTTTTTCAGGGGGATCATTGAGTTATGCTTCGATTTTTATACGTTATCCTATTAAACTGCTGGAAAGGCCCTTATATCATACCCATGATGCGGTATAGGGCGAACCGTCCCGCAAGATATACGCTCGAAGAGCGATACGCCTATGCCAAATGGGTCGTACACCAGATGCAGCACACCGGCAGGATCACCACCAGAGCCTACGGCCTGGAAAACCTGCCCAAGAAAAACGGATATGTGATGTATTCCAACCATCAGGGGAAATATGATGCGCTGGGCATCGTGGATATGCACGAACGCCCCTGCAGCATCGTTATGGACGAAGCCCGCTCCCATGTGATGCTGACGGCACAGTTTATCGATCTTCTCGAGAGCAAGCGCCTTGTGCTTGAAGATGTGCGCCAGAACCTCAAGATCATGAAAGAGATCACACGCGAGATCAGGGAAGACTCCAAAAACTATCTGATCTTTCCCGAAGGCGGTTACACCGATAACCACAATATGGTCTGTGAATTTAAAGGCGGTTCTTTTAAGTGCGCGCAAAGAGCCAAAGCCCCTATCGTCCCCGTTGCCGTTGTCAATTCCTGGAAAGTATTTGAAAGCAAAGGACTCGGTCCCGTGGAGACACAGGTGCATTTTCTGCCACCTTTATATTATGAAGAATATAAAAATATGAACACAAACGAAATCGCCGCCACCGTGCAGTCGAGGATCCAGCAGGCGATCCTCGACAATCTGACAGGGAAAGACCTGGAAGTGCTGCAAAAACAGCTCGCCGAACGGGAAATATCCGAAAGTACTTTACCGCAGAAATAATTTTTCTTATCTGTTTGAAAAAGGAAACTATTGTCATCAATGCCACTAAGTTAACACCTCAGCCAGCGGGTAAGAACATAAAATACTTAAGGAGCCCTTTGAAAAACGTCGGCACTTAGGCCAATGTGAAATTTAAAAGCAAAATTTCACATGTATTTTAGCGCCTTATGTGTCCGCTACGTTTTTCACAGAGCGCAAGCGTGGCGACGAAGTATTTTATGTTCTTACCCGCGTCCGCTGCCATCAACCACAACCAAATTTTGTAAAATTTTAGAATTATCTTATTTTTTCTTCATTGATTTATCACAGTTTTGGAATATAATAGCTACTATTACTCAAAATCAAGTATTTTACATATGATATGTATCAATCCGTACTTGACGCAAATCATTTTTTTCAGAAACGAGGCATTTTATGATCAAAACATTAGCTGCACAGGTGAAGCAGTATAAGCTCCCTTCTCTTTTAACGCCCTTTTTTATGGCGCTGGAAGTCGTTGTGGATATCCTGCTTCCCAAAACAATGGGCCTGCTGATCGATAAAGGCATTCAGACCGGCAGCCTTCCGGACATTTTCCGCTACGGCGGATATATGCTCCTGCTCGCCTTCTTCGGCCTTGTATTCGGCGTGCTGGCAGGCAAATACGCGGCGCAGGCATCCTCCGGCTTCGCCTGCAATGTAAGGGATGCCATGTATACCAACATCCAGAAATTTTCTTTTTCCAATATCGACAAGTTCAGCACGGCGGGACTGATCACCAGGCTGACAACGGATGTGACCAACCTGCAGAACGCCTACCAGATGATCATCCGCATGTGCTTCAGGGCGCCGCTCACTTTGATCTTTTCACTGGTGATGGCTTTTTCCATCAGCACCAGGCTCAGCATGGTCTTTGTCGTCGCTCTGGCGATCCTGGTTGTCTGCTTAAGCCTCATTATTTCCAGAGCTATGAAATACTTTAATGAAGTCTTTGAAAAATATGACGATTTAAATGCCAGCATACAGGAAAACGTATCGGCGATCCGCGTCGTCAAAGCCTTTGTCCGGGAGGACTATGAAAACGAAAAATTTAAGGCGGCGGCCGGCGGCATCTATAAAATGTTTGTCAAAGCGGAAAGCGTTGTGGCAAACAACGGGCCTGTCATGATGCTGGCCGTCTATTCCTGTATGCTCTCCCTCTCCTGGCTGGCAGCACAGATGATCACCGCAGGAAGCCTGACCACCGGGGAACTGACCACCCTGTTCTCCTACGTCATGTCGATCCTGATGAGCCTGATGATGCTCTCCATGATCTTCGTCATGCTGACCCTTGCAGCCGCCAGCGCACGGCGTGTGGTGGAAGTGCTGAACGAGAAACCTGACCTTGTCAGTCCTGAAAACGCCGTGACAGAAGTTGCGGACGGCAGTGTGGATTTTGAAAACGTGTTTTTCTCCTACCATAAAAATTCATCCGAACCGGTGCTGAACAATATCAACCTGCATATTCACGCCGGGGAGACCATCGGCATCATCGGCGGGACCGGTTCCGCCAAATCCAGCCTTGTGAACCTGATCAGCAGGCTCTATGATGTATCGAAAGGCTGCGTAAAAGTCGGCGGCAGGGATGTGCGGGAGTATGACCTTGACACGCTGCGCAATGAGGTTTCCGTTGTTCTGCAGAAAAACGTGCTGTTTTCCGGCACGATCCTCGAGAACCTGCGCTGGGGCGATAAGGAGGCTTCACTGGAAGAATGTATCCGCGTCTGCCGGCTCGCCTGTGCGGATGACTTTATCGAACAGTTTCCCGACAAATATGACACATACATTGAGCAGGGAGGCACCAATGTTTCCGGCGGTCAGAAACAGCGCCTCTGCATCGCCCGCGCCCTGCTGAAAAAACCGAAAATACTGATTCTGGACGATTCCACCTCCGCCGTGGATACGGCCACAGATGCCCGCATCCGAAAAGCTTTCCGGGAGGAGATCCCGGATACCACAAAATTTATCATCGCCCAGCGTATTTCCAGCATTCAGGATGCCGATCGTATTATCGTTCTGGAAGACGGCGCCATAGACGGTTTTGATACCCACGAAAATCTGCTTGAAAACAACGAGATCTACCGTGAAGTCTATGAAAGCCAGACAAAGGGCGGCGGAGATTTTGACCAGAAGGGAGGTGCTTTATAATGGCACAGGCAAAAGTAGTACACGGTCCCGGCAGAAGAGGGCCCCAGGGTCCGAAACCCAAACTGGAAAATGCCGGCGCCCTGCTGAAACGTCTCACAAAATTTGTGATGCAGAAATATGCGCTCCCGGTCGTTGTTGTGCTTCTTTGTATCGTTGGGTCATCCCTTGCCACCGTGCGGGGCACCCTGTTTATACAGACTTTGATCGATGATTATATCATGCCGATGATCGGCGTCAGTTCGCCGGATTTCACACCGCTGAAAAACGCCCTCACACAATTGGCTGTCATTTATGTCATCGGCATTCTCTGCTCCTGGGCATATAATCAGATCATGGTTCGGGTCAGCCAGGGTGTACTGCATGACATTCGTGTCACATTATTTACCCGGATGGAGGCTCTGCCGATCAAATACTTTGACACCCATCCCCACGGGGATATCATGTCCATCTACACCAACGACGTGGACACCCTACGCCAGCTCATCGGCGTCAGCCTGCCGCAGCTTGCCTCCAGCATGATCACCATCGTCAGTGTATTTGTCAGCATGATCTATCTGAATATTCCGCTGACTGTCGTCACGCTGTTTATGATAGGCGTCATGCTGCTTGTCACCCGCAACGTGGCATCCCTCTCGGGAAGATACTTTATGGCGCAGCAGCAGGACATCGGCAAGGTCAACGGGTATATTGAAGAGATGATGGAAGGGCAGAAAGTCGTAAAAGTTTTCTGTCATGAAGAAGAAAGCCTTGCCGGATTCCGAAAACTCAACGACAGCCTCCGGGAAAGCGCCAATAACGCCAACAAATTTGCCAACATCCTGATGCCGCTCAACGCCCAGCTCGGCCATGTCAGCTATGTTGTCTGTGCGATCACGGGTGCCCTCCTTGCCATCAACGGACATTTCGGACTGACTATCGGCACACTGGTATCTTTCCTGACGCTGAACAGGAACTTCAACCAGCCCATCACCCAGGTCAGCCAGCAGTTAAACTCTGTCGTTATGGCTTTGGCAGGTGCTGACCGTATCTTCAGGCTGATGGATGAAGCCCCGGAGGTGGATGAGGGATATGTGGCCCTTGTCCGCGCCAGAAAGGATGAGCAGGGTAATATTCAGGAATGCAAAGAGCGTACCGGCATGTGGGCATGGAAACATCCCCATCAGGCGGACGGCACTGTCACCTACACCGAACTGACCGGCGATGTGGTATTCGATGATGTGGACTTCGGTTACAGCGATGACAAGATCGTGCTCCACAATATCAAGATGTTTGCAACACCGGGCCAGAAGATCGCCTTTGTGGGCAGCACCGGTGCCGGAAAAACCACTATCACCAACCTGATCAACCGGTTTTACGATATTCAGGACGGCAAGATCCGTTATGACGGCATCAACATCAATAAGATCAAAAAGGCAGATCTGCGCCGTTCGTTAGGGATCGTTCTGCAGGATACCCATCTGTTTACCGGTACGGTCATGGAGAATATCCGCTACGGGAAACTAGATGCCACGGACGAAGACTGTATCGCGGCCGCAAAGCTTGCCAACGCCCACGGCTTCATCAAGAGACTGCCGGACGGCTACCAGACTCTGCTCACTGGAGACGGTGCAAACCTCTCCCAGGGGCAGAGGCAGCTCCTCGCTATCGCCAGAGCTGCCGTTGCGGATCCGCCGGTACTGATCCTGGATGAGGCAACTTCCAGCATCGACACAAGAACTGAGATGCTGGTGCAGAAGGGCATGGATTCCCTGATGAAAGGGCGCACCACCTTCGTCATCGCCCACCGCCTCAGCACCGTCCGCAACAGCGACTGTATCATGGTCTTAGAGCAGGGACGCATCATCGAACGCGGAAACCACGATGAGCTGATCGCGGAGAAAGGGAAGTATTATCAGTTGTATACGGGGATAAAAGCGGAGGGGCAGTAAGCCTCTCCTTTCCTTGTTAATCCGCCAGCGCCTTCCTCACATACCCCCTTGAAAAATTATAACTCCGAAGCGACATCCTATCCGCCTTTTCTTTCTGCAATAGGATATAGGAGACCTGCCAGTCCGGCATATCTATATTCGGGATCTCCCCCTTCATCCATTTTCCCTTCTCCGCCTCATATTCGCGGTACTGTTTTATCGTTCCTTCATTCATAATGACCGACGCCGCATCCGCCGACAGAGAGTTCAGATACCATGTATCCAGATCGACGCCCTCCCTTTCTTCCCCCTCCTGTTTCAGATAGGATGAGATATTATACCGGGCGATCCAGTAATCCGGTTGGCAAAAGGACAGCACAAAGTAACAGCAGACGGTCACAGCCAGCCCGTAGCGGAACAGCGGAAAACCGTGAAACAGCGTCTTTCCGACCACACCCGCCATCAGAAGGGCGATCACGCCGAGTGCCCAGAGCACAAAGATCCGCAGAAATGTCAGGTAGTATACGCTGATATACAAAAACATCCTGTAAGCGCTGGATGCAGTCATCACAAAGGTGCAAAGAGAGATCACCAGCAAAATCCCTTTTAAAGCCTTGCTTTCCTTGAAAAATCCCAGCCCGATCAGCACCAGTCCCAGATTCATCAGGCAGATGAAGAGAAGCTGGAAGAATCCCTGTCTCGCATACTGCGCATACGTATATCCCTCCGGCAGCGTCCCGTACCCGGCGAACAGGTACACGATCTGTATGACGCAGAAATAAACATAGATCAGCGCGATCACAGCAGTGGCGGAGATCGCGATCACCGGCTGCCCCGTCCTGCGGTCTTTTACCGTCTCATTCAATTCCCGCCCCTTCAGCAGAGATACCATGCCGTAGCTGAAGAAAAACATCGCCGCCGACCAGAAAATGCAACAGAACACATCCCAACCGTTGATATCCCCGAACAGCATATGCACGCTTTCCCTGAAAATAACGTCCGCAGAGGAAAGCAGGATAAGCACGATCGCGATCAGAGGTATCGATATCCCTGCTCCGGCAAACACATAAAGAGCCTGTGACTTCTTTGCTCCTCTATGTTCCTCCTGCCAGGCCTGTGCATCCGGGAAAAAAGAAAACATTTTACCGATGCTTTTCAAAAACAGGCAGAGCATATTTCCCAGGAATTTTCCGAGCTGCCAATCCTTTGTATCAAAATAGACGGACAATAGAAAATACATCATCAATACAAACAGGCACGCTTCATTCATCAAAATGATCTTGCCGTTGTCTGTGAAACAGTTTGAAATGCCCAGCAGAAGACTTGCCGCCAGCGTTAAAATATGCTCTCCTTTCCAGGAAATACCGGACTTTCTGATAGTATAGACAGCAAAGCCGATAGTTCCTGCCACGTAAAAAGGGTAGGTGATCCCCGACGCATTTTTATACAGGCAGAAAGTGAAAAATATCGCATAGATCAGGCTCGCAGGCGCTATCTTACTTATCAGTTCCGGCTTTGCGAATTTGTCAAATGGCTCCCTCTTCGGCGCCTCCACAGCGGGCAGTTCGGGTAAATTAGGGTACAAGTTCTCACCTCCGGAGACAAGGGTCTCCGCAGGCATATTTACAGTATTCTTTTCCATGATTTCAGTTTCCTTTCTTATCTTATTTCAATTCCGCCACACTCTTTCGGTACACCTGCAACCAGCCGGAATGGAAAGGAAATTCTCAAGGAGCCCCTTAAAAAGCGTCAGCACTTAACGAGGTCTTTCACGAGTTTAGTGCCGCTACGCTTTTTTGGAGCGAGAGCGCGGCGACGGAGAATTTCCTTTCCATTCCGGCGTCCGCAAAATCACCCAGATGATGACGGTTCATCCTCCTCATACTGGAGGATATCCCCGGGCTGGCAGTCCAGCGCCCTGCAGATTGCCTCCAACGTGGAAAACCGCACGGCTTTCGCCTTATTATTTTTCAGGATGGACAGATTGGCGAGCGTGATATCCACCTCCCCTGCCAGATCGGTGAGGCTTTTCTTCCGCTTTGCCATCATGACATCCAGATTTACAATGATTCCCATAGTCCTCCCCCTATATCGTCCAGTCTGTCTCTTCCTTGTATTCCACCGCCTGCTCAAACACAAAACTCAGCACCTTGCTGAACAGCCCGGCGATCAGGAACACAAAGATCACCACGCACATCGCTATCGTCATATAGACGATACTCCTGACTCCCGCCATCAGCGCAATAAAGAAGCTCCAGTTCCCCATCTTCTGCAGACTGACCACATTCTCTTTCACAAAACAGTCCTCCGCCAGCACGGTCTTGAAAATCTTCCGCAGCTCCCAGAGCAGTTTTTCCGCCGCGATCCCCAGCACAAAATAGATGATGACCGTCTCCTCATAATGCCGGATAAGATACGGAAGCTGCTCCCCGACCCACCGCACGGTAAAGGGCAGGGTGACCGTCACCACGATACCGCTGTAAAACATCAGATCCAGAAGATATTTCGTTCCTTTGATCCATGTCCATTTCTTCTCTGTCATACGCGTTTTTCCTCCTTATTCACTCAAAGTCCGCCAGACTCTTTCCCGTATATTGTAAAGCTATCCTGTTCTCCGGATTTATATCCGTCAGATACAGCACGATCAAAAACAGCCACTCCAAAGGTTTCATCAAAAAGTAAATAAAATCCGCTGTATATCTGGAACGGATCAGCTTCGCGACAGGAAAACCATATCTGTCATAAAAACGCCTTACCCGTCTGTGAAGGCGCGGCGTCCGCTCCTCCAGCATCTGCTCAAAAGCGTTCGCCACACAGAGCTGTCTGTTGACGATGACCTGATGCCCGTGCCGCACGCCCAGCCGTTTCGGCTTTACGATCTTTTCATGCCCTCCCGCCGCCACGGTACAGAGATAATGCTCGTCATAGTAAATATTCTGGGGCGCAACCCTCTGGGACAGCGTCCAGTCGCTGGTCTCCGTAAATGCTTTGATAAGAGCATCCGGTTCCTGTCCGAATAAGAGCAGAACCCCGATCAGGATCCCAAGCAGCGGCCACATCAGGAGAAACGCCGCCAAAGGCCAGTTCTCCGACTTCATCAGGAACCGGTTGCAGGCGCGGAGGATCCCCTTCTCCTCTTCGCCTGGCAAAGCTTCCCCGGCTGCTTTTTCCCCGCCGCTTTCATCCTGTACCAGACAGAGAGCCTTTGCTTCAATTATCTGCTGCCACTCCCACATCTTATGCCCCACTGTCCTCGCCGTGATCAGCAGGCAGTTTAATGGGAGAAGCAGAAGATAACACGCAAGAAGTTCTCCCCGGAAGACCTGTATCCCCCAGACGATGCTTTCTATCGTTCCCAGATACATCCCCGCCATTCCGAGCACAAGCACCAGCGGAGGCATTTTATCCAGCGGAATAAAATTCACCACAAGATATCCTACGACAGCCACCGCCATCACCGCGATCACGGTGAGCTGCGCTCCCGTATAAACCGGCGTATGCGTCTGGCCGTTCACCAACTGTTCCTGCCAGTCTTTTCCAAACGATGCCTCATCGAAAAGGCTCAGATAGATCAGACTGTACAACACGCCCAGCACCACTGTCGCTATATCGAGGATCCTGCCCCTCTGATATCGCTTCTGATCTTTTCTTCCTCCTATCACCAGATAGATCTCTGCCCCTGTCAACACCAATGGAAGTATCATAAATCCTCCTAAAATGATCGTCCACTCAAAAATACTGCCAAACATTTCCCTTATCCCGCGGAGCCCACTGCCTGTTATAACGCCCGCTCCCTCTATTTTCTTCCATTTTGCCGGACTCCCGCTTTGTCCTCTTTCCTGTTTATCATCTTTTTTACTGCCTCCATCCTGTTTTATACCGACACTATATCACCAGTTTAATCGAATGTCAATATATATTTATTGTTTTTCAATAAATATATATCGTTTTATGCACAAAAGCCAATAAACCGTAATCCCTCACAGATTCATTGGCTCTGCCCTCGACATTTTCTTTTGTCTTTTTCTATCCTCTTTTTCTTTTCTAAACCCTCAGCCGTCTTGACCAGCCCTTTACCGCAAACGGCAGGCACAGGATGCCGGTTAAAGCCGGCATGATTATCAGCATCATATCATTAAAATCCAGACACTGCTTCTTTACATTCCGCCTCATCGATAATATAATTTATAATATTGTTTCAGATTTCTACAAATAATCAACTTATCAAGCAGGAGGCATAATATGAACAAATCAGCGGATTTAAGAAATCTACTTATGCGGATCGACCACAGAGGTTATCCCGCCTATAAAGATACGAAGGGAAAATACCAGTTTGACCAGTATATCCTGTCCATCGACCACGTGCAGGGGGATCCCTTTGCATCCCCTTCCAAGGTAAGCCTTCTTGTGCCGGGGCGCATCGCAGGCTTCGGGAAGGAATGCTATGAAACGAAAGAGCGCAGGATCGCATTTCAGGACTATCTGCTTCGGCGCATGTACCTGAAAGTAAAAGATTTTTCCTTCAAGGCAAAGGGCTCCGGCAAGAGCGGACTGATCGGCATCAGCCGTCCGGGACAGGAAATTTTGGAGCGCAGCGCCTGCAGTGTGGATCCGGCAACCGGGGATGTGGAAGTCCGCATGGAGATCGGCTTCCCTGCCAACGGGCGCACCATCAACGCCGGGGAACTAATCAAGATCTTATTTGACTTTCTGCCGCTCTGTGTGCGCCAGACGCTGCTCGCCGCTTCCTGCCCGAAAGCGTCTCTGGAAAAAGTGCTGTTTTTAGCAGATGACCAGAAGGCGATCCGGGAAGCCCTGCAGGAACAGGACCTTGTCGCCTTTGTGGCGAACGGCGCCGTCCTCCCGAGAAAATCCGGCGTCTCCTCCCTCCCGATGAAGGACGCCGTTCCTTTCCAGTCGCCCGAATCCATGGAAGTGACCCTGACGCTTCCGCACCGGGGAGCCCTGTCCGGCATGGGCATCAAAAAAGGGATCACTCTGATCGTGGGCGGCGGCTACCACGGAAAATCCACGCTTCTGGAAGCACTGATGGCAGGTGTCTATGACCATATCGCCGGAGACGGGCGGGAATATGTGATCACGGACGATACCGCCGTGAAACTCCGCGCGGAAGACGGGCGGAGCATCCAGAAGGCGGATATCTCCATGTTCATCCGCAACCTGCCAAACGGCAGGGATACCACGGCGTTCTACACGGAGGACGCCAGCGGCAGCACCTCGCAGGCAGCCAACACGATAGAAGCCATGGAAGCCGGCGCGAAGCTTTTCCTGATCGACGAGGATACCAGCGCCACAAACTTTATGATCCGGGACGATCTGATGCAGCGCGTCGTAAGCCGGGATGCGGAACCCATCATCCCCTTTATCGACCGGATCAGGGAACTCTACGATTCCTACGGCATCTCCACGATACTGGTTGCGGGAAGCTGTGGTTCCTATTTCCACAAATCCGACTGCATCGTCCAGATGAAGAAATACAGCCCTGTCGAGATTACCTCATTCGCCAAAAAGGAAGCGGAGAATTACCCCTATCTGACAGGCGATCTCCCCGTCGCCGCAGCTCCCGATTTTTGCAGGATCGTAAAGCGGGATGACGCTTTTGCGAGGGAGAACAGGATAAAGATGCGCACGGACGGAACCGATGGCTTTTCCATCAACAAGACGGAGGTGGATCTGCGCTACGTGGAACAGCTCGTGGATTCCGAGCAGCTCACCGCCCTCGCCCACATGTTAAAGTCCATGAAGCTCCATGACTTTGACGGGAAAAAGACACTGCAGCAAGCGATAACCGGTATCTACAAGCGGATCGAGACAAAAGGCTTCTCCGTCTTCGCCGGCGGGGAATATCTGCCCGGAAACCTCGCCATGCCCCGCCCGCAGGAATTATATGCCGCCATCAACAGGTGCAGGGAACTGATCAAGATATAATAGCCGCAGAAATAAATCCCGGTATAAGCATATCAGTATCTTATACCGGGATTTTTATCGTCTTTCTTTACTCACTTGTATTCAGCCGTTCAAAAATTGCTTTGGGATCATACTCCGGGGCGAAATCCTTTGCCGCATTATAGATCGGCTCAATAACGGATACCTCTTCCTCAAGGTCTTCCGCGATCTCCTCAAGCGATTTCTCCTTTTTCATCTTTTTACAGACCATAGAAATCAGCCTTTGGAGATCGCCGGCCGCCTCGCCGTCGGCATATCCTTTCTTTTCGCATTTATTCAGTTCTTCCAAAAATCTCCAATATCTTATCGACATTTCCGGATCCTTCTTTACGATCTCTACCATCCCGTGCATCTCTCTTAAGTCATCGTTTACCGCATTTTCACGGACAGTATGTTCCATATAATGCAACAATTGTTTCAGCGCCTCGTTCGGCACCCCTTTTGTTCCTCTCGTATACAAAAACAGTGTGCTGGCTCCATCCTCATACTCCATTTCCGGCTCTTCCACGCATCTGTTTTTCACAGTATACATCATTCGGTTCAAATCAAACGGATCATACGGCATGATCATGATGATCACCACATTTTTTAATCCTTCATAGTCAACCCCCGCCTCCAGACTTCTGGCGACGATCTTTCCATGGTAAAACCGTACTCTGCGCGGCAATGCCTTCCTGTCCGCCGCACTGCTGTTTTTGTCCGGCTCCATGTCGTAGACAGTAGCGCTCTTTTCGGAGTTCTCCTCCTCTTTTTTCTCCATGTAGACATCAAGCCTTGCTCCGTGCAGGCCGGTATCCGCACCGTAATACACTTTCTGGGCAGTGATCGAGAGATTCTTAAATTTTTTGCCAAAGATAGTTTTTAAGAGTATCCTGACAAACCGCTCTCCGATCTCCGGGTACGTCACCACTGAACCAAACAAAAAGTCATCCAGCAGGTTCATCTCCCCCAGTTTCTTTTTTCCATCGTTACTTTCTTCCATATAGCTCTCCTTTCATATCTGGCGAAAAGAAGAACGTATATGACAACTGTAAATAAAGCTTCCTTTGTCACCGCGCCCGCAATCCGCCATATTTTATCACACAGGGATTGTCAGCCGAAGTGGCTTCAGATGTTTCATCAGATATATCCCAGATATGTATGGTCAGTATAGCAGAAACGGCTCTCCGTGTCAACGAAAAAATATAATTTTTAAATCTTATCAAGTAATAAAAATCCTGTGAAACCGTAAAGACAACTAAATGTAAAATAAAGTTTATCTTTACTTTAGTAGTTAAAAGTGCTAAAGTAAAGCGTGAAGGAAATTTTCAGGTCCGCAAAATATGCGGGTTGAAGAATTCCGAAACTTTATATAAAATACGGAGGCTGTATTCTTAAAAAGCTGCGGAATACTGAAAGGATAAAGAAATGCCAATTACTGAGCTGTTAGAACAGAACTGCAAAATGTACGGAAACGACATCTGCCTTGTGGAGATCAACCCGGAGGTAAAGGACAAGCGCAGGGTGACATGGAAAGAATATGAACTGATCGAGCCGTCTCACGCTCCTTACTACAGACGAGAGATCACATGGAATGTGTTTAACGAAAAAGCAAACCGTTTTGCCAACCTGCTCCTGTCGAGGGGCGTCACAAAAGGGGATAAGGTTGCCATCCTGCTGATGAACTGTCTGGAATGGCTGCCAATCTATTTCGGCATCTTAAAGACCGGCGCTCTCGCCGTCCCCCTGAACTTCCGCTACTCTTCCAGCGAGATCGAATATTGTCTGGATCTGTCAGAAACCGATGTGCTGATCTTCGGACCGGAATTTATCGGCCGTATCGAGGAGATTGCGGACCGTATCAGCACTAACAGGCTGCTGTTCTACTTCGGGGAAAACTGCCCCTCCTTCGCAGAGGATTACAATGTGCTGACCGCAGACTGTTCCAGCCTTTCTCCGAATATCCTGCTGACGGACAAAGATGATGCCGCTATTTATTTTTCTTCCGGCACCACCGGTTTCCCGAAGGCTATTTTACATAACCACGAAAGCCTGATGCACTCCTGTAAAGTGGAGCAGAACCACCACGGCCAGAGCCGGAACGACGTCTTCCTGTGCATCCCGCCTCTCTATCATACCGGCGCAAAGATGCACTGGTTCGGTTCCCTGCTGTCCGGCAGCAAGGCGGTTCTGCTCAAGGGCACAAAACCGGAATACATTCTGGATGCCGTGTCAAAGGAAAAATGTACGATCGTCTGGCTGCTCGTGCCCTGGGCGCAGGATATTCTGGAGGCTCTGGATTCCGGCAGGCTGAAGATCGAAGATTACGAGTTGTCCCAGTGGCGGCTGATGCATATCGGCGCACAGCCGGTGCCGCCTTCACTGATCCGCCATTGGAAGGAATATTTCCCAGACCATTTATACGACACCAACTACGGCTTAAGCGAATCCATCGGACCGGGTGCCGTACATCTCGGCGTGGAAAATATCCACAAGGTGGGCGCCATCGGCGTGCCGGGCTATGGCTGGGAGACAAAGATCATCGCCCCAGACGGCAACCTCGTCGCGCAGGGTGAAGTGGGCGAGTTATGCGTCAAAGGCCCCGGTGTTATGACCTGTTATTATAATGATGAAAAAGCCACTGCCGAAGTCTTAAAGGACGGTTGGCTGCTGACCGGCGATATGGCAAGGCAGGATGAAGACGGCTTCATCTATCTGGTGGACCGCAAAAAAGACGTCATCATCAGCGGCGGCGAAAATCTCTACCCTGTACAGATCGAAGACTTCATCCGCACCCACAATGCCGTCCATGATGTGGCGGTGATCGGCCTTCCCGATAAGCGTCTGGGCGAGATCGCGGCAGCGATCATCGAGTTGAAACCGGATATGACCTGCAGTGAAGAAGAGATGAACCTGTTCTGCACAGGACTTCCCAGATATAAACGTCCCCGGAAGATCATTTTCGACGATATTCCGAGAAATCCCACCGGCAAGATCGAAAAACCGGTACTGCGCGAACGGTATCAGGCAGACCGGCTGGTGGAAGCGGAAACACACCGGTGAAGATCGACGGACAGCACGCAAAAGCGCGCTGTCCGTTATTGTTTGTATAAGATATAGAGTACGGCTCATAATTAAGTTTAGCCGTATGCGGCAAAAGTTAGAGGTACGTAGAACTGTTTTAACCTGATAACTCAATGCCATGCAGTCGCTCATAGATCAGATCACAGTCATGTCCCGACCTATAGTCCCTGCCGCCCCTAGCCAAAATAATATTTTATTTTCTCAAAAAAATCCGTAATGATAAAACGGCTGTCAATATCATCATACACCCTGATCTGCCGTCGGGAAGTGCCGGAAAAGTCATATGTACCGTCTTCTTTAACCCTGCACGGTGCATTTTCCATATGGAAATGCCCCAATGTATGATTCAGCATTAAGCCAACCACCGGCGAATCGCCAAGGCACCACAACTCACCGGCAAAACTGGTTGCTGCACCCCCGCGGGACATAGTCAGATAACGGCTGCCGAGCAAAGTTGACGTATCTTCCATCATTTGTGCATGTTCATTCGCTACACGCATGGTATTTTCCACAAGATATCTTCCCAGTTTCCCACAGGGATACACATGGTTTAACAACTCAAAATAGCCTGCTTTCATCGTAATATAGACCGGTTTAGGCACCTGCCACAGTTCCACATCGGATTGAAAAACCGCACTGGCTCCATGAATATCGCCGAGCAGATTGTATTCCTTTCCTCCCTGCGGGTATGCATCTCCCCCGATCCAGATCACAGTGATCTTATCCGCGATACGGGGCTCCATCAATAGAGCGGAAGCAACATTGGTAATCGCACCGGTGCAGCAGACAAACAACGGCCTGGGATCTTCTTTCATCGCCTCTTCGATGATAAAACGTGCCCCCTCGCTTTCAATGGGTGTATATTCATCTGCAAGCCCGGCATCTGCTCCATGCAATACGGATACTTCACCGGCAACTCCCATCAGTTTTATCACCTTTTGAATTTCTTCATAACTTTTCTGCTCTGTCCCTCCATTTTTTATGCCGCCGTAATGCTCTGCTATAAACGCCTTCACATCAAAGCGCGGCGTCATCAACATATGGGCGATACAGTATTGATCATCCGCTTCATTGTTCGCATCTGTATCACAGATAACACGAAGCTGCTTATCCAGCGGAAAAGGAAAGGGTCTTTCTCTCAACATTCAAAACACCTCGCAAATATGATCTATCCGACAATAAATTCCATTTCTTTCAGGCAGATATATCCACTGCCGTGATATAAAAAGTAAAGCGCATGTATCCCATTCCAGAAGAACGGTACTGATATCGCCTGCCATGTATCCGCATGGATGCTGATATCCGCTACGGCCAGACACTCACCATTTTTCGGATCATCGGAGCGCAGTTCCACGCTGCCATCAGAATTGCCCCTCAGCATAAGCCTGATACCACTTACATTTTCTGCCGAAAAATATTTAAATCCTATCGTCGTGCCATCCGTAATATTCCGTATATACTGTTCCCGTTTTGATTCATCTGCAACGGAAGTATCTTCCCAAATGCATGGAAAAACACTGGAATCCGCATTGCGGTACGAAAGCATTTCCTCGCTGTCTTTATAGGTCAGATGGCAGGCATAAGCCGCAGGCCATACTCCAAAAGCAGGCAGGGCTCCGCCTGTCAGTCCACTGCTGGTAACCCCAACCTGAGGAATCGTTCCATCAGGAAGAATCCTGATTGGTTCCGCGCAGCCCTGTCTTGAAAACTGTGTACACTGTGTATGCCGCTGATAAAAAATATAATATTGTCCATTGATACAGACAATACCGCCATGATTGTTGCCCGGAAGACAAACCGGATCCTTTCGTCCGTTCATTCCAATATCGGCATTTGAAATGATAACGCCTCCAAAAACAAATCCTTTCGTCGGTTCCTTACTGACAGCATAACACAATTCATGGCACACTTCACTGGAATAAACAAGATAATACTGACCGTTTATCTTTCTCATGGACGGTGCCTCATAATATCCATGATCTTCAAAACCCGTTCCCTTCGTATTGACATCACGGGGCAGACAGACAACAGGTTCACTCACCACGGTCAGCATATCCTGCGCCAGTTCCACCGCCATACAGCCTAAGCTGACACTGCCTCCCAACTTGACCGCGATCGTTTCCGAAGTATAACCGTAATAAAGATAAATATGTCCGTTATCATCCACAAGAACTGAAGGATCATAAGGCATATACTCATGAAAGATCGACCCGTCCGCATAATGCACATGCCCATAAAATTCAAAGGGGCCAGCGGGGCTGCTGCTGACAGCCACGCCGAATTCCAGTTTTTTTCTGATACAATAAAACAGGTAATATCTTTTGTCCGGTCCCTGTACAACATCCGGCGCGAATAATTCCCACTTTCCGTCACTGTTATGCGGATCCTGATCCTTCCTGTAGGATACGCCTTCATAGCGCCAATCCCCCAAATCATCCAAAGGGGCGGACCATACTACATAATCTTCCAGACAAAACCAGTTGCCGCCGGATCTGTCATGAGAACCATATATGTAAAGTCTGTTCTCGAAAATACGGGGTTCTCCATCCGGAACATATTCATACAAAGGTAAATAGGGATTCGGTGAAATTCCTCTCATTGCCTTCTCCTTTTTAAACTTATTCTCCCGCGATAGCCAGACGCATCACATTCGCCTGATTGATCTCTGCGGCACTTAATTCTCCTGTTATATTGCCATTGCCCATAACAAGGACGCGGTCGCTCACAGATACAAGTTCCGGCATATCGGAAGAAATCATCACAATAGACATTCCTTTATTTGCAAGATCGTCCAGTATCCTGTAAAAATCCGCCTTAGTTCCGACATCGATCCCTTTTGTCGGCTCATCGATAAACAGAATATCCGGATTTTTCATCAGCCATTTCCCCAAAATGACCTTCTGCTGGTTTCCGCCGGACAGATTTGCCACCATAGAATTTACAGAGGGCGCTTTCACCCGCATATCCGTAAACTGTTTCATCACCTGCTCTTTTTCTGTCTTTTTATCAAGAAAGAGTTTTTTGGGCAGCCACGGAAGTGAAGGAAGACTTGTATTATGCAGGATCGACATTGTGTCCACAAAACCTGTCAGTTTTCGCTCCTCCGTCACAAAACCTATTCCGTTTGCAATGGCATCTTTCGGAGACGTGATATTTACTTCTTTCCCATTGATCAGCACTGTTTTCGATACTCCCTCTGTCAGCTTTCCAAAAATGCCTTCCAGAATCTCACTGCGCCCTGCTCCGACTAGTCCTCCGATCCCGAGGATCTCTCCTTTCAGCAGCTTAAAACTCACATGATTTACAATATTTCGATCGCGGATCGTGGGATGGGGTACTACAAGGTCTTTGACCTCCATCACGACCTCGCCGGGCTCTCTCGGTGTCTTCACATACATATTTTCGATCTTGCGCCCGATCATCGCCTGGATCAATTCATCCCTGTTATCCCAGTCCTTTGTCTCCCGCGTCTCGATCACATTGCCGTCTCTGATCACGGTGATGCGGTCGCATATGCGATAAATTTCCTCCATCTTATGGGAAATATAAATGCAGGAAACACCTTTTTTCTTTAAATCCACCAGAAAGTTCATCAACACATCCACTTCTTTATCCGTAAGCGCCGTAGTCGGCTCATCAAGAACCAATATTCTGGGATTCGTAGAAATACCACGCAGTATTGCAAGCATCTGAAGCTGTCCGCTGTTCAATTTACGCACGATAGTCTTCGGCCCGGCTTCAATACCCACCATATCAAGCAGTTCCTGTGTATCGTTGTACATTTTTTTATAATCTACAAACATATTTCCCGGCTGGTTGCCGACATAAATATTCTCTGCGATAGAAGAATCCAGAAAAGCGCTCACCTCCTGATAGATCATGGCAATTCCTGTATTCCGCCCATCGGCAACGGAATTAAAGACCTGCTTTTTGCCTTCCAGCCATACTTCTCCTTCGTACTCCCTGCTTGTATACGTTCCGCTCAGCACTTTCATCAATGTGGATTTCCCTGCCCCATTTTCCCCTACAATTCCGAGAATCTCCCCTTTTCTGAGATCGATCGATACATCGTTCAGCGCAATGACGCCCGGAAATTTTTTTGTGACATGGCGCATTTCAAGAATAATATCGTTCATTTTTACTCTAACCTCTCATTCTGCCGCTTCTGCGGCTTTCCAATCAACGGGTTCTTCTTCTCATCTATGCTCTGCGGGCACTCTTTTGACGGAAATAGTCAATCAGTAATGCGATAACAAGAATCAGACCGTATACGACGTTCTGCCAGTTTGTGGAAATCCCCATAACTACCAGCGCATTTGTGATAACGGCAAACAGCATACATCCGAGAACAGAACCTGCGATCGTCCCTGAACCGCCGCGCATTGCAGTACCGCCGATGATAACCGAAGACATGATCGTCAGAGATGTTCCGGCACCTGCCGTAAGCTGTGCGCTGGAGAAACGTGAACAATACAGAATGCCTGAAATAGCTCCAAAAATACCTACTAAAATGAAAAGTCCTGTGTGAATCTTTTTGACATTGATGCCGGCAAGATTTGCCGCTTCCGTATTTCCTCCCACCGCAAGGATCTTTCGTCCGATCTTCATATGTTTCATGACAACATAACCGACAACTGCCAGAACCAGCGCATAAACGACCGTGATCGTTACCTGTCCCGCCAGTCTTGTCTGAGCTATCGCTTTAAAGGAACCGGATATACCCGGCACCGGGTTGTTGTTCGTGATAACAGCAGATATACCCTCTACGATATTGGATACTGCCAATGTTGCGATAAAACCGGGCAGTTGAAAGTAATCTACCAGCACCGCATTACACATGCCGACAACCGCACCGACAAGAATACCTAATAAAAGTGCAATGGGGAGCGGCATGCCGCCCGTCTCTGCCATTGCAGCAACGATTCCGCCCAGAGCGGTCGTTGCCGCGATCGACATATCCATACGTCCGGACGCCATCAGCATCGTCAGTGGAACAGCCAGGATCGTCGTATAACTTGTTGTCCTTAAAATATCAAACAGATTGTTTGAGTTCAGAAAAGCCGGATTTACCAAAGAGGCCACAATGACCAAAATGATCAGAGGAAGCAATGCGCCCAGCTCTTTTACTTTCATAACATCACCAAGTGATAATTTCTTTTCCTTCATAACAACGGATCTCCTTTTTTAAAGTCGCTGCGCAACGGCACTAAAGAGTAAAGTCACTTCGTCACACATTCATAGGAGAAACTTTCATTTGAAAGGGCACTCATGAAAGTTCCTCTCGTGCTCCTTCGCGGCTTTACCGTCCAACAGAAAATATTTTTATATAAACATTTGACTTTCTTAGTCGATATTGATGCCGTGTTCTGCGGCATATGCATCTACCTCTTCAGGCATCACCCAGATTTTCGGCGGGAAATTCTTATATTCATATTCTTCGCCGCCTATGATCTGTTCCACAACGCCGCAGAGCTGTTCACCGCCCATGTATACTGTGTCTACAGAAGAAGTTGCACTCAGGGCGCCGCTTTTCACACGTCTCAGCGCATCCTCATCTAGAGACAAACCGCACGCGATCACCTGTCCCTGCAGTCCGTTTTCCTCAATATAGGAAGCCGCCCCGACCGCACTGTACATATCACAGCAGATGATCACATTTGTTTCAGGATGCGCAATAAACAACGCGCCAATAGCATCCTGTGCGGTCGCTGCATTTGACTCCGATTCCCCTTCTCCAAGTTCATTGACTTCACCACCGTAATTTTCGGCAAGACTATCCAGAACACCCGATTTCACTGTCTGCTGGGCTATATTGCTGGAAGCAATTGACATACTGACATAATTAATTTCTTCAAGTCCCTGTTCTGTGGCGAACTGTGCTATCTTTTCCCCCTGCTGTCTGCCGGACTCATACGAATCGATACCAACCTGCGCAACAACATATTCTTCACCGGGATTATTATTAAAATCAAGAACAAGTACTCCCGCTTCTTTGGCCCGATTCAAAAAATCCTCAAATATGGAAATATCAACCATATTGGCTGCAATAACATTATATCCCTGGATCAATGCTGTTTCCGCAAGATCAAGCACACCGGCGTCTCCGGTCTCCGCATCTGCCGGAGCCCAGTAAACGCTCTCCCATCCTCTCGATGCCGCAGCGTCCGTAAAGCCCTGTTCTATATTTCCCCAGAAATTTCCGCCGGAGGTTTCACCTATCAGCGCAATCTTTACATCTGTGATGCCTGTATAATCTACATCATTTCTCACAGCGGCGGGCTCTCCCTCTTCTGCAGATGTTTCCTCTCCGGCGGATGTCTCTGTCCCTGTATCCGCTGCGGCCCCAGCCGGTGTATCAGAAGCGGACCCGCATGCAGTAAGAGTAAATACCAGTGCTGCCGTTAATAATAGTGCTGTGATCTTTTTGAATTTCATTTTCCTCTCCTTTTCATTATTGTGAAATTTCATTACATCTTTTATGTAATAATATGATTTATGATTTTCCTTTTTTCGTGGTAGGAAAATCACTTTATGTGTTGGTTAAACTATACAGCAGTGCATAAGGATAGTCAACAAAAAAGTGCAGAAATCTTCATATTTGTTGAATTTAGACAATTTTTAGCATCTAAAATTGTCTAGTTTTCAGTATGGAATCTTTTGAAAAATTTCAGAATTTATATGTAAATAATTTACACATTTTTTCTTTATATAACTCTTCATTAAAGTTTCCCATAAAATTACACAAGAAAATTTTATGAATAAATAATGGAAAAAAAATGAAAAACATTGTATGATAATATATAGTTGAACATATTGGAATTATATAGCATTTATATGTTTGTACCATAGATCTGCAGAAAGGCATAATTGCTGATGAAAAAAGTGAAACTAACAGATGTGGCGAAAGTTGCCGGTGTCTCGACGGCAACCGTATCAAGAGTATTGAACAACAATGGATATGTTTCAAGTGAAGTCCGTTTGTCCGTCTGGAATGCCGTCAGGTCCACCGGCTACGGCAAAGGTCCCGGCGAGGATCTTTCTTCCAGGCAGAAACTTGTGGGTGTCATTTTAAAAAAGCTGCCCGTCAATATGTTTTTTGAATCCGTAAATTACGCTCTTCAAAATGAACTTGAAAAAGCAGATATGCAGCCCATCACCATCTTCTGTGATCACGTGAATAATATCACGGTGAAAGAGCGGACAAAAAAGCTTCTGGGGCACCATGTCTGCGGCATCATCATCAGCGGTTTTGAAGATGATGTCTTAACAAAAGATGTCCGTACGCTTTTATCGGAGTGTGGGATTCCTGTCGTCTTTGTGGAACGCCTTGCAGACAGCCAGGGCTTTAACCGGATCTGTGTGGACAATACCCAGGGTGGATATCTTGCCGCAAGGCATCTGATTGAGAAAGGACATAAGAAAATTGTCTACATCAGCAGAGGAAAAACAGATTATCATGCCGGAAGTTATCGTTTAGAGGGATTTATGAAAGCCATCCGGGAGGAAAAAGAGCCTCCCGAATATCTGATAAAAACCTGTTCCTCCCCCGATGTGTCGGAAGGATACCGTGCTTTAAAAGAAGCCGAACAGGAATTACCCGGCTTTACGGGCGTTCAGGCATGGTATGATGGTTATGTGGTCGGCGCATTACAATATTTATACGAAAAAGGATTAAGGGTGCCCGAAGACATCGAAGTCATAGGACATGACGGCACTTATTCCGCACTCCTCGCCCCCCCGGTCAGCAGTGTATGCCTTCCCTTTGATGAGATGGCCGCAGCGGCCGTAAATGTGATCGTAGAATGGCAGGATGATTCCGTTGAACATTTTGTAAAAAGCGTCTATCTCGAACCGAAACTGATACTGCGTTAAACCGGGCGGAGCAATTCTTTCCCCGCCCGGTTTTTCTCCGTTCTCTAAAACCCCTCTTTCCTTCTCTCCTTCCTAAGCTCCGCTCTTTTCTTCCCGCTCTCCCATTCGATCCTTTCCGTTTCTGTTTTCAGCTCCAGACCGAACTCCACGGCTTTTGGATGCTCCTCCTCGTCCAGCGCCACCATCATCACATAAGCTCTGTTGATCGGACGGCGGATGCCATGAATATCTTCAATATAGCTGTCCACCCGCACCTCCATGGAACTTCTTCCGATATAGGTCATCCTTCCGATGATGACCACCATATCCCCCAGAAATGCCGGCTCTTTAAACTGCAGGTTATCAATGCAGGCGGTCGTCACCTGCCCCTCGCAATGGCGCCTTGCCGTGACCCCCGCCACCTCATCGATCCACGCCATGAGTTTTCCGCCGAAAAGACGGTTGGCTCCGCTGATATCCTCATATTTCAGCAGTCTGAACTGCTCTGTCCGGCTGTCTTCTACTCTTTTTTTCTGCATTTTTTCTCCCTGTCAATAACAATATATAGCATTTATTTCTCATCACTGACGACATATTGCGCTACCCGACGAATATGGAGCTGCATCAGCCGTTCGGCTTCATCAGGATTCCTCTCCCTGATGGCCTGATAGATAGCGATATGCTCTTGATGAGAACGATGATGTTCAATAGGCGCCCTGTTCAGGGCAATAGAGCGGAATGTACTGTCGATAGCATTCATATTGTGTATGAGGTGAACCAGATAGTCATTTTGTGTCAGATTTCGGAGTTCTTCATGAAATCTGGCGTTTCTATTACTGATTTCATCTCCGGAAGCTTTTTGTTCAATCATCCTTCCTATATCTTCAAGGATGGAGCCTAAATATTCCAGTTCATCATCGGTTGCCAGAATAGCTGCAAATCGGGCGGCGACACCGTCCAAAGCACTTCTCATATAAATGATCTGAAGCATTTTTTCCACAGATACATCAGAAACAAAAGTTCCGCTTCTAGGCTTTGTATAGATCAGCCCTTCAGCCTGAAGTATCCGGAAAGCTTCTTTAATAGGAGTAGTACTTACATTAAACAACTCACTGAATTGTCGTTCCCTCAGGATATCCCCTGATTTCAGTTCCCCCTTTATAATCATTTTTCTAAGTATTGCTGCGATCTGCTCTCGTATGGGAACGGATTCTACAATAGGTTCTAATTCTATAGCCATAAGATATCCCCCTCTTCAAATATATTATCTGTTTTTATTCTAACACAAATATTCCTCTTCTCATAAATTTTTACCTTGTATATTTTATACAAAAAATTCAGCTAAAATATATTAACTTATGCTAATTGACAAATACATTTTGTTGTTCTATTATTTATCCAGCAATATTTTGATATATCAGATATCAATTTTTTCTGTCTTTCTAAAAAACCTATTTTAATGGAGATCATTATCCACTGTCGAAAACAGACCAGCCTGACAGGGGTAAAAATTATCGTAAATGCCACCGCACAGCTTCCGTCCGCGTCCAATCTGTGATATCATACAAAAAAGTCTGTACAGATCTGATTTGTCCCGGAAAAGGAAATAAAATGCAGACCGGTTGCAGCTAAAGCTTTTGCGATAAATACGGATTTCGGGCAACAGGTTATGATCAAAACAGTCAAAATATACAAGGAGGTTAACATGACGAATCAATTAAAGATCGGCTTAATGGGAGCCGGAAATATCGCCGGCATGATGGCGAAGACAGTAAATGGTATGGAGGAGGTATCTCTTTATGCGATTGCCTCCAGAACAGAAGAGAAGGCAAAGTCTTTTGCGGATAAATATGGTGCGGAAAAGGCATATGGTTCCTATGAAGCGATGCTACAGGATGAGAATGTGGATCTGGTTTATATTGCCACACCCCATTCGGAACATTATGAAAACGCAATGCTGTGCATCAAACATAAAAAGCCTGTATTATGTGAAAAAGCATTTACGGTAAATGCAAAGCAGGCAAAAGAAGTGCTGGAATATGCTGAAAAGGAAAAGGTCTTTGTCACGGAAGCCATCTGGACGAGGTACATGCCCATGGTCGGCATGATAAAAGAGGCGTTAGAGCAGGGGCTGATCGGAAAGCCCAAAATGCTTTCCGCAAATTTAAGCTATTCCCTGGAGCATGTGCAGAGGTTGTATGACCCTGCGCTGGCAGGGGGAAGCCTGCTGGATCTGGGTGTTTATCCAATCAACTTTGCATCGATCTTCTTTGGTACGGAGATCGAGAAAGTGTCTTCCTTCTGCACCTATGCCGAGACAGGCGTGGATAAGCAGGAGACGATCACGATCCAGTATAAGGACGGCAGGGTAGCCTCCCTGACCGCTTCCCACTGCTGCATCGGTGACAGAAAAGGTATCATACAGGGAACAAAGGGTTTTATAGTTATTGAGAATATCAATAATTATGAGAGCTTTACCGTATATGATAAGGGGCACAATAAGATCCTCTATAAAGAGGCACCAAAACAGATCACAGGTTACGAGTACGAGGTGGAAGCCTGTATAAAAGCGCTACGGGAAGGTGCACTGGAATGCCCGGAGATGCCTCATGCGGAAACGATCCGTGTGATGGAATTTATGGATGCCCGGAGAAAAGAGTGGGGTATTGTGTATCCTTTTGAAAAACAGGGCTGATAATGACCAGCAGAAAAGGCATTTATGGAATATGAATATCGCAGCCGGATTTTAATGTCAAACGGACAGTATAATGGTTTGATGCTGAGGTAAAAATTACCTCAGCATTTTATTTTGTTGGTGCATATAGTATACTATTTCATAACGCGGACCTCCGGCCGCAACCAAAAATAAAATAGAGCCAAAACTCTGTTGACTGTGCTACAATGCACATAGGCTAAAAACCAACAAGGAGGTTTGACTCTATGTGC
>JAETSN010000102.1 GCA_021769625.1 [Clostridium] symbiosum
GATCCGCCGAAAAAGTCAGCCACAAGCTCGCCGCGCCTGCTGCTATTTGCCATAAGGCGGCCAACCAGGGCGACCGGCTTCATGGTCGGGTGCATATCGCTCCGGGCCGGTTTCTTCTCAAACTGGACGGAAGTCTTGGCCATGAACGCTTCCCGGATCCGCTCAATGTATGCGATCAGGTCGTCTTTTTTCATGGCCTTAAAGTCTATATCATCCTCAATGAAAACAGTATCTTGTGACCGGTCGTCAATGAAATAATGCGCGGCGCCTTCCTTCCACCCGTACAAGATCGGCTCGTGGCGCCAGTGGTAATCTTGGCGGCCTATAACAAACTGATTCTTTTCCCAAATAAGAACTTGACGAAGCTTAAGCCCGGCCTCGTCGAAGGCTTGACGGAAAGCCAGGCCTTCGACGTCTGCGTGAAAAACGTAAAAAGCCGCGCCTTCTTTTGCGACGTCGCAATAGTTGGAGAATATCTGCAAAAGGAAATTATAAAAAGCTCCGTCCTCCATCCGGTCGTTTGTGATCTCATTGTTGGTCCGGGTGGTATTCCTCTTATAGCTGTACTCCAGCGCCTTGTCCTTTGCCTCATAATCTACGTTGTAGGGCGGGTCCGTAAGAATAAGATCCGCCTCGCATCCCGCCATAAGGATGCCAACGTCGGAAGCGTCGGCGGCGTCTCCGCACATGAGCCGGTGTTCTCCCATCTGCCAAATGTCGCCGGGCTGCGTGATCGGCTCTCGTTCCTCCGCCTGCTGCTCTGCCTTCTCAATGTCGTAATGGTCGTCGTCTGCTTCCTGGGTAAGATCAACCTCGGCAAATAGCGCCGATAAGTCTTGCGTATTAAAGCCCGCCGCCATGGTGTCGTAGCCTGCGCCCTCAAGCTGAATAAGAAGGCCCATAAGGGCGTCTTTTTCAAATTCTCCGCTTATCTGGTTAAGCGCAATATTAGCCGCGATCTCATCGTTCTTGTCGGGAAGGTTTACTATAATGACCTCGGCCTCCTCGTAGCCTAAGTCAAGCATAACGGTGCGGCGCCGGTGGCCGCCGATGATGGTCCCGTCCTCGTTTATGATAATGGGGTCAATATATCCATGCTTCTCAATACTGGCCGCCAGCTTCTCGTATTCTGCGTCGCCCGGCTTAAGTGCTTTGTGCGGGTTGTATTCTGCAGGCTTAAGGTCTAAAAGTTTCCGCTTCTCAAGCCTCATCAGATCGCCTCCTTTAACGTAAAAAGCCGCTTCGCGTAACGAAACGGCAAATTTTTTTTTGATTTTATGGGGAGAAAAACCGGGCCTTCCTCGCCCCGCAAGGCAGATTTTTGCCAGGAAGTACCTTTTTATTTTTTCTTCGGGTACGCCCTTATATTTTGCGCTCACGCCCTGGCCGCCTTGCTGCCCTGCCTCCCTGTTGCGACGTCGCAACGCTCAACGGCCGCCGCACTTCCCTCTTGACAATGTAAAAGCCTTTGCTCTGTGCGTTGCCTCTGCGTCTAAGGGTACGCGGTGCTTCTCTCTGTACGCTGCGCTTGCCCTGTACCCTCTGCCTTTCTCCTCTGTTGTGTCCCTTGCGCCCTCCTGCTCTCTTTATTCTCTGTATGAATAAGTGCATAGAAATAGGGCCGTTCTATATGCAATGGCACATACAAAGCGGCCCTATTTACGGAGGGATTATTATGGCTATGTGTGGGGTACTGTTTTTTTAACCTCTATTTCAACGCTACTATCTTACCACATTCAATAGTCCAAAACAGTACAAAAAATAAAAAAGTTTTATTTTCTTTCTGCCTATGCCTTTCTGCCTAGCTCTTGTCCTATATCCTGCAAGCCTGCGGCCTTGGTGCATAGCTATTACAGTTAAGCTGCGTAAATATTCTCTGAAAAAATCTCTTGAAAATACCGGGGGTATTATGGGGGTGCCTTTATTTATCGGCTTCCCCCGCCTCAAATTTTCTTACAATCTCCTTTACCCTCTTAAAGGTAAGCAGCTTTTCAAGGCCTGCGCGGCGAAGGTTGTAAGCCTGGCTCCGGCTTATCTCCATTTTCTCGGCCACAAATTCCCATGTATGGCCGTCTATGTAGTAAATCTCCAGGGCCTCGCGCTCGTCGCTGCTCTTGTCCAAATAGTCCATAATATCCATAATCTTTAAAAGGTCCTTCGCGGCCTGGTCTGCCTGCTCGTAGATTTTGAGCTCGCAGTCCGTCGTCCGAAAAGTAAAACTCGCGCTCCCTTCGCTGATTGTGTTCGTTGGTGCATTGATCGGAGAATACCCGACCGCGCTGATCGGGTGCTTCATATCCTCCCTTATTTCCATAAGCCGTTTTTCCAGGCTGGCCTTTCTACGCTTCGCCTTCCTGTACTGGCTTAAATAATTGCTTAAGGCTTCTATTTCCTCGTTGTGCCGGGCCTCCTCCGGACTGATCTTCGGTTTACGCTGCTTCACTGTAAATGCCCTCCTTACGTCATTCTTTTTCCGGATTTTCCGCCTCCGGCTCCGGGGCCTCTCCCGCTGCAAGGTAAAAAACCTTTCCCCGGCGCATCTGCAGCCGGTAAAGCATCCGGCCGTTGTCGTCCCAGTCGTAAATAGAGACGCCCCGCTGCTCTAACTGTTTCAAAAGGTTATTTATACCGGCCACAAGCTGCGGCAAAGGTAAATTGTCTATGATGCCCTGGGCGTTCTGGGCCGTGACGCCGGTCTGCGCGTTACTGGCCGCCGCGCTGGCGGTGTTGTGCCTCGGTTTTCCCTTCGGCATCTGAATAAGCTTTCTTCTTTGTGCTCGGTTCATAGTGCTCCTCCTTCTTTTTCCGGCGTTTTTCTCCCCGCCTTATGCTTGCTATGGCCTGGGCAGCAGTGGGATCCGGATATCCCTCTTTATTCTTCAATGCTGGCCACCTCCATCTCCTCCTTCAAAAGCTCCGTAACCTCTGCCGGATATGTTACAACGTAGGCCCTGCCGCCCGCCGCTCTGATCCGCTTTATGGTCTGCTCCTGGATTTTACTCAAAACACCGACAAAGGGGCGCTTTACCTCGAAGCCATAGTAACGGCCGTTTATTACAGCCGTTACGTCCGGGATGCCCTGGCGGCTGTATGCGCCAGCCGCCTCCTTCCAAACAACGGACAAGGGGAAAAGTTTTCTTATGTGCTTTATGATCTTATCCTGGTAATAGCTCTCTTTCGGCAGGTTCCTCTGCAGGTACTTTCTGGCGTCCGTTGCATTTATGCCCTTCTCTGCCATAATGTACGCCAGGGCCTCCTCCTCTGTCTTAAACTGCTCCCAGTTTATCATCGGTGCCGCACCTCCTTCGGGCCGTTCTTCCCGTTGTATTTATCGTAAATCGGCTCCAACTTCTCCAGCATCTCCATCGTGGCTCCTGCTATGGCCAGCTTGTCCTGTACCTCAAGGGAATTTTTATTTACTCGCTGCACCCAGGCGTTAATTGCTTTCATTTTCTGGTCTGTCATGTCTTGTCCTCCTCAATATATAAATTTCCGTCTTTGCTCCAGATGGTTCCGTTCCAATTCCACAAGCCCTGCCTTCCGGATACCGGCAACGGATTTTTAAAAAGCTCCGGTTCCTCAAATACCCAGGCATAGCGGCCCGGCGTGAAGTCTCCATAAAGAAATTCCTCCGGGCAAAGGTCCCTTGTAAACTGAAAATAGGCATCGTCAATCAATTTGCAGTCTGTAAGTTTCGCTTTGCCAATGATGGCGCCGGTGGGGATCCGATCCTTCCAATCTATGAAGCCGAGGCCGAGGGTTTCTCTGATCAGTTTCCGGCTCTCTGCCGTCATAAAGCGCCGCTCAATTTGTGAATAAGGTTTCTTTGCTGCGTGGATCAATATCTCGCCCCGGTAATTTGTCCGCCAGCTCCTGGTTTCGTTGTGCTTATGCCCTGCGGCCAGAAGCTGCGCCCAGGGCTGCCATACACTCAATACCTTCATTTCCTTACCTCCGATCCCAGTATAGTGTAAAGCCGCCCGTTCCCGGTTCCGGCCGGGGCTTGTTCCCTTCAAACATGGCCGTAAACAAAGACGCCGTAAGTTTAAGTGCTTCCTCTGAATTTCCGGTAAGCTGCAGCAGCCGGTTATATGTTGTGAAGTATTGAAGGGCCAGCGTGTTGGCCGCGTCTATGGTTTCTTTGTCGCTCATTCCTTCTGTGCCTCCTTCTCCATAAAGGCCGCCTCAATACTCCGTTTAATCTCCTCCAGTTTCTTTGGCCCGATGCCCTTCGTGGCTCCGATCACTTCGTAAATAGCCGTAAGGTCAATTCCAGGAACGCTGGCCCGGCCGTCCTCGAAGCCGTAGCCGTAAAGGTCCCTGCAGAAGCTCTGGAACTGCTGGCGGTCAAACTTCTTTACGCTCTTATAGATTTCCCTGGTAATCTCCGGCATAACGCCCTTCCTGTTTCTGTTCATTCTGGCCTCCCTGTTCTCCAATCGTTCACAAAATGGTTTACTATGGCTCTTTCAAGCTCCGTCCGGTCGCTTCTGGCGATCCTTAATTCTTCCTCAAGGTTATCAATGATCTGGGCCTGTCTGCTTATCATCGCTTTCTGGTTCTCTATGACGTCCTCCGGCTCCAATTTCTCCGTAGCTTTACTCATGGTTTGCCTCCTCTCTGATCGGCTCCTGCTCCCAGTCCAGCTTCTGTCCGCAAAGCATACAATAACAAGGCTTAACGTTCGGATTATAATAATTTATAACCGGTTTCCTGCATCCGGGGCAGCTTGTAACCGTGTCCCCGTAACCGTCGCTTATATCGACCGGCCGCTCCGCTTTCGCCTTGATCAGTGCTTCAAGCGCCATCCTCCAAAACTCCAAATACTTTGTAGGAAACGTCGGTCTGTAATAATGCCAACCTGCTTCTACTACGACCTTATGCCTTGCTATGTGTATCGCTCTTTTCTCTGTCATTTTGCTTCTCCTTCCTTTTGCGGCTTATCGCCGGTTATAAATAACAATAAAGCGTTTCCTGGTGGCTTCTCTGCGGTTATCCACTCGCCTTTTTCCTCGTCCCAGAATTTATCCACAAGATCGTTGTATATTCTGGGGGTAACTGGGTTTTCCGGATCCCAGTTTTCGGCCGTGGTATAAAGGCAGGTCTTTTGGTGGAAAATCTTAAGCAGCGCCTCCTGGTATTCTCCGTTTACTTCTCCGGCAATCTGCAGGGCCTCTGTAATGCTGTAATGCTTATATAAGGCCATCCCGATTTTTTTAGCGTAGCCGCCCGCCTCATAAATTCCGTTAAAGGCTGCCGCGATCTCCTCCATGTACTCCGTCTTTATTTTGCAATCCGCCAACCATTCCGGCGGCCTCGTTGCCATAGGCTTAATAAGCTCTACGGCCTCCGCCTTAATATCCGCCGTTAATTTCTCGTAGCCTGCCTTGTACTTGGTTTTTAAGACGTCAAGCGGTACTTTTTCTCTGTTCAGCTTTAATTTTGCAAGAAAAACCTCTAATTTTTCCGCCCCTTCCATGCCTGCCACCTCCTAACATCTGCTTATTTCCTAACACCTGTTAATTTTCAAAGGTGTTTTGTAAAAAATCCTTATTTCATGCGGATTCTTTGCTTCTCCTAACACCTAACACCTGTTTTGTGGAAATACACCCTCACCGTAAGCAAGGCGCGAGAAATTTCTTGCAAATTTCAAAACCAATAACGTATATAAAATACGTGTTAGGAATGTAAGGTAATATATATAAGGCCCTAAAAGCCGCGTAAACTCTGAATTTTTCGCCTAACATCTAACCTAACACCTAACCTAACACCTATTTTTTAGTTGTTAGGAAAATAGCGGAAGTATCTCCGCTCTTTATTTCTCAATACGGTAAATCAAGCGAGCCCTGTTCAAAAAATGGAATATCCTTTTCAAGCTCTTTAGGTATCGTTTGAAAACCGTCATTATCCGTTACTCCTGCCGCGTCTGCTGCTGCATCTTCGTCTAAGGCATCAACCTGTTTTGCAAACCTGCCTATATCAAACTCAGTAAATCTGCAAGTACGGTTATCAAACCATTTTGTAATGCTGTAAACTTTGCCGCCGCCTGTCTTTGGTGTAGTTGTTATGATTCCTTGGTCTGCAAGGTATTTAAGCGTTTTCCGTGGGCTATAGCCCGCCTTCGTCAATGCCTGGTTAAGCAACGACGGGAAGATATACGCCTTCTTTCCGTCCTGG
>JAETSN010000022.1 GCA_021769625.1 [Clostridium] symbiosum
ATATATCTATATAATACCATATAATACTATATAATGCAACAATTAAATTGACAAAAAAATCCAGGCCTGATGCGGCCTGAGAACTTTTTTCCTTTATGTAGCTGTCAAACACCCGTCTTATTGCCATAAACTGTTTTATGAAACAATCCTGCATGCCGACAAATGCAGAAAAAATCTTGAATCTTATTCCTTCATATGTTATATTGAAAAAGGGAAAGCCAGAGAAGCGGCTACCCTCAGATGATTTGACTAAACTTTACAGCTTAGCCGTCACTACTGCCGATAGTGTCGGCTATTTTCTTCCCCTGAAAATCTGATAGATCAGACCTGCAAGGGCGACAATGAAAGAGGAATATACCATGTCCAAAATAGCTGTTTACTTCCCCGGCATCGGGTATCACTGTGACAAACCCCTTCTATATTACGGCAGGAAGATCGCCCGTGAACTGGGATATGAAAATGACAGAAATATAAATTATACCTACAAAGCCGGAAATATCCGCGGCGATCAGGAAAAAATGGAGGCGGCTTACAAAGCGCTGTTCTCCCAGGCCGAAGCCTCGCTGGCAGATGTTGTCTGGAACGAGTATGACGATGTGCTCTTTGTCTCCAAAAGCATCGGAACGATCATCGCGGCATCCTACGCGGAAAAATATCATTTAAGACAGGCAAAGCATATTCTGTATACGCCTTTGGCGCAGACATTCCTGTCCGCGCCAAAAAACGCCGCCGCTTTTATCGGGACCGCTGACCCGTGGAGTGATATCGACAAGATCATTCGTCTCGCGGAAACAAACCATATTCCGCTGGCCGTATATGAAGGCTGCAACCATTCACTCGAATGCGATGACGCCCTGAAAAATCTTGAGATCCTGACGGACGTTATGCGCAGGACGTTTGACTTTTTAAGAGGGGCATCCTTTAATTGAACGGCATACGCGATGGCTCCTGTCCTTTTCCTTGATCTCACTCCAGTCCGCCACGCTGATGCCGCCTGCACTTCTTCCTCAAGCATGGCTCGCCTTTCGCATCCGTCATCAATTCCAATGATGCCGCACTCTCCCCGGGATCTGTTGCCAACTGTAAATCTCAGCTTCTTTTCCAGATACCGGCAAAAAGTATTCTGGTGACAGATCTGTTTTCCCAAATTTTGGTTGACATCTTCCCGCTAATGATATAAGATGCTTATTAAGAATTATTACTGATAAGGAGGCTGTCATGGTTCGTAGAACTACGATTCAAAAAGAGTTGGTACTGGATGCCGTAAACCATCTTCATGATCATGCCACAGCGGATGAAGTGTACGAAATGATACATCCCACATATCCCCGTATCAGCAAAGGGACCGTGTACCGGAACCTGAATTGCCTTGTCGAAGAAGGGAAGATCAGGAAGTTGGAGATCCCTGACGGTCCTGACCGTTTCGACCATATCTGCACACCGCACTATCACATACACTGCTGTAAATGCGGCCGGGCTTTTGATGTGGATATGGATGTCGTTTCCGGCCTGATGGACAGGGTGAAAGATAAACATGGTTTTGATTTTCTGGATTACGATATTATATTTAAAGGCATCTGCCCGGACTGCCGGAAAAAATGACGCTCATGCGGCAGCGTAATGGCCGTAAATATATGATACATAAGGAGAATTTGATATGAGAAGTATTACAACGTTTGATCTGCAGTATGCACACAGATTCTATGGCTTCAGAGGGGAGGCGCAGTATTTGCACGGCCATACCGGCGTTCTGACGATCGAGGTGGAGGATGATGTCAATCCCGGCGTCAACATGGTATTCCCCTGCAACGAGATCCAGAAGACAGCGTGGAATGTCCTGAAAAACTTTGACCATGCCCTGATCTTGCGCGAGGACGACCCTCTTCTGCCCGCGGTTCTGGATGTCTATGAGAAACAGGGCATAAAGGACGGCGCGCCCCAGAACCAGATGAAGGGCGAAGCTTTCAAGACCGAACTGGCGACGGCTTACCCTGACTGCCGTCTGGTGGTCACCAAGGAGACCATGACGGTGGAAGGCATGATCAAGATCGTCTATGATCTTTTAAAAGATAAACTGAACATCGCCAAACTTACTTTCACCAGCGGTGTCAATGCTGCCACGGAAGAATACGAAGTGAAGGGCACCGTGGAACGCTGCCCGCTCTGCGGGATCGCCCTCGACGAAAACGGCGCATGCCCGAAATGCGGTTACAGGAAGTGAAATACTCCGCAGCAAGCTGCGGGATATTTTACCCTCGCGGCAGTCGCCAATATGCTCAAGCCAACCTTTGTTTGGCTGTAATGGCTCGTTGCTCGCGGAAATAAAAACTTTCGGGGGCGATATGATTCATATGAGTCATATCGCCCCCTGTTTTGGGCTATCTATTTTCAGACAGCCCTTTGCTTGCTATAAGTTATCTTCCTTTATTCATTACTCAATAGAAATATACTTCTTGCTTTCGATCTCCGGCTTTTTCTCTTCTGCCTTCGGGATACTCAGTTTCAATACCCCGCTCTCATACTTCGCGTGAATATCTTCCTGTTTTACATCTTCCCCAACATAGAAGGACCTGCTCATGCTGCCCGCATAACGTTCTTTGCGGACAAATTTTCCGGTTTTCTTTTCTTTTTCATCCTTGTCAAACCCCTTTGCTGCGCTGATCACCAGATACCCGTCTTTCAGTTCCAGAGAGAGTTCGTCCTTCTTAAAACCGGGCAGGTCGATATCCACCTCATAATGGTCATCATGTTCCTGCACATCCGTTTTCATCATATTCGCCGCATGGCGCCCGTACAGTTTCCTCTGTGCTTTCTGCATCGCCTTATCATCAATCGCGGGAAGATCAAAAAGGTCATCAAAGAAATCGTCAAATAAGTTTTCTCCAAAAATGCTAGGTGTCATCATAAATCATCACTCCTTTTTTATAAGACTAATATCAACTCGTCACTCAGAACTTCCGGAAGGGAAGAAACCGCCAAATCTTTCATTCATTCTCTCCGTTCCATCTGTTCTGACTATGTTATAGCACCATTGTTAGCACTCGTCAAGAGTGAGTGCTAACAATTTTTGTGAACTTTTTGTGTCCTCCTTCTTATTTTCACTGATTGAAAAAGGCCTTTATCCGGTGCGCACTCTTCATTCCTTTACTGTAGAAGCGTCTCATTGCCTCTATATCTCTCGTCAGCGTGTCCATGCCGCAGGTATCGTCCGGTGCGAGGATCAGCAGCTTTCCCTCTTTCTCATACCGCTTCGCCAGCGCCACGCTCTCGTTATACTTCGCTGCCCGCCTGCACAGTTTCTCCGCAGCCAGAGGATACTTCCTCCTGATCGCCGCAGCCAGCTTTTCGTCCTTTTCCGGTGTCCGGATCACATTTTTCGGTTTAGAAAGGATCAGCACTACCTTTTCGCACCCGCAGGAAAATGCTTTTTCTATCGGAACCGGATCGCTGAGCGCGCCGTCATAATACGGGATACCGTCCACATTGTAAGGACGGCACACAAACGGGATCGCGGAGGAAGCCTTCAGAATATCATAACAGTCCTGCCTCATATCGCCCTTGTCGAAGTATGTTGCTTCACCGGTTTTTGCATCCGTCGCGACGACCAGTATTTCGGAAGCGCTGTCCGTTATCTTTTGGAAATCCAGCGGATCCTCCCCATCGGAATTGCTCAAAGTCCCATACACATAATCCAGATCGATAAATGACCTCTTCCGCAAAAATCTTCCTATCCCCATATATTGTCTTCGGAAAGAATATTCTGTATAAAAACGGTAATTTCTTCCACGCTGCTGCGCCACATATGCCGCCACATTCGCGCTCCCTGCAGAAACGCCTGCACACAGATCAAACCGTATATCCTGATCAAGACACCAGTCAAAGACCCCTGCCGCATAAATTCCGCGCATTCCTCCGCCTACATCTACAATCCCTGTCTTCATTTTACAGCCTCCAGCAAACCTTTATCTATAATTTTTTAGTCTATAATTTTCTCTCTCATTTTTCAATAGACATACCGGTCCCGAGTGTTTAAAAAACAGTTAAACGTATAGCGATTGTCCGATTTTTGGATATTCCATCCCTGTTTGCCCATTTCGGATTAGAAAAAACAGGCGTATTGTAACAGGTGTTCCACTTTATCTACAAGGATCCTGATAAAAATATGCTGAAGATCATGGACTGGGCGGATAAATTCGCGGGCGATGAGTTTGTCTCCCAGAGAAAGACGATCCGGGAGACGATCACAAACCCGGAACATCCTTATTACTCTTATGTACGCCGTCTTTTCACGGATATCGACCCGAATGTCACCAAAACCCTCGCCGTCAACTTCTTCATCAACGCCGGCCTGGTAGGATGGCCCAAGGAGGAAGAGCTCCGCAAAAAAATGTCTTCATTTATTACTTGAAAATTACAGAAAAAAGATGAAATCGAACAGACATTCTGTTATAATGTCTTTATCTGCTTTCGGAAGGAGGATCACACATGCAAAACAGCCATATTTATATTGCCATTGATTTGAAATCGTTCTATGCATCCGTCGAATGCAGAGAAAGGCTGCTTGATCCTCTTACCACAAATCTCGTGGTTGCGGATGCCTCCCGGACAGAGAAAACAATCTGCCTTGCGGTCTCCCCTTCCCTGAAATCATACGGCATCCCCGGGAGGGCAAGACTGTTTGAGGTGGTAAAACGGGTAAAAGAAGTTAATACTGAAAGAAGGAGCAAAGCACCTGGCAGACAGTTTACCGGCTCCTCATACTCTGCCCCTGAGCTGGCAGAACATCCTGAGTTGGAACTCTCCTATATTACAGCGCCGCCCAGGATGGCATTTTATCTGGAATACAGCACGATCATCTACAATACTTACCTGAAGTATATCGCTCCGGAAGACATCCATGTTTACTCCATCGACGAGGTATTTATGGATGTGACGCATTATCTGAAAACCTATGGAATGACGCCGAAGGAACTGGCCTCAACAATGATACGGGATGTATTTGACAGCACCGGTATCACTGCGACTGCAGGCATCGGAACCAATCTGTATCTGTGCAAGGTAGCAATGGATATTGTGGCAAAGCATGTGGAACCGGATGAGCACGGAGTCCGTATCGCGGAGCTGGACGAAATGCGATATCGGAAACTTTTGTGGAACCACCGCCCTCTCACTGATTTCTGGAGAGTCGGCCATGGATACCAGAAAAAATTGGAAGCCGCCGGGCTTTTTACCATGGGGGATATTGCGCGCTGTTCTTTAGGCGGGGACAATGAATACCATAACGAAGATCTTCTGTATAATATGTTCGGCGTCAACGCGGAACTCCTGATCGACCACGCCTGGGGCTGGGAACCGACAACCATGGACTTGATCAAATCCTATAAACCGGAAACCAACAGCATCAGTTCCGGCCAGGTCCTGCAGTGTCCTTATGACGCAGAAAAAGGAAAATTGATCGTAAAAGAAATGACAGACCTGCTGGTCCTCGATCTGGTAGAAAAGAAATTGGTGACAGATCAGATGGTTCTTACCATCGGTTATGACATCGACAACCTCGCTGATGCCAAAATCAGAAACAGTTACAAGGGAGAAATCACAACCGATCATTATGGGCGAAAGGTTCCAAAACACGCCCATGGAACCGCTAATCTGCATCGGCAGACTTCATCCACACAAATCATCACGGACGCCGTCATGGATCTGTATGACAGCATCATAAATCCCAACCTCTTGATCCGCCGAGTAACAGTTGTCGCAAACCATCTGGTGGACGAGACACAGGTGAGGGAGACGGAGCAGTTTGAGCAGCTCGACCTGTTTACGGATTATACCGCTTTGGAAAAGGAGCGGAAAGAGGAGGAGGAACGGCTTTCCAGGGAAAGACGATTACAGGAGGCAATGCTTTCCGTCAAAAAGAAATTCGGTAAGAACGCAATCTTAAAAGGAATGAATCTGCAGGAGGGAGCGACTACCATAGAGCGGAACCGCCAGATCGGAGGACACAGGGCATGAAATATACCGACCAACACAACTATGACGACATTATCAACCTTCCGCACCATGTATCAAAAAAGCATCCGCAGATGTCACTGTCAAACCGTGCTGCACAGTTTTCACCATTCGCTGCTCTCACAGGACATGAAGACGCCATAAATGAAACCGCGCGCCTGACCGAATCTTTTATTGAGCTGGATGAGAACAAGAAAGAGCAGTTAGATGAACAGCTTCAGCTGATCAGGGAAAATCTGGAACAGAAACCGGAGTGCGAAATCACATATTTCAGGCCGGACGAGATAAAAGACGGCGGAGCCTATGTGACAGTCTATGGCAGAGTGAAGAAAATTGATGAATACGGACGCCGAATCATTTTTACCGATGGAACAGTTCTCCCCATAGAACATATCTTTTCCATCGGAGGAGAACTGTTCCAAAATGCAGGTTTTTAGACATGCGAGTTCTCCTGTTTTATCACGAAACCGAAACCTCATTGGTGTAATTTTTCATACAATCATAAAAAATCCCCTGCCGCTTTTCTACAAAGTAACAGGGGATTTCTCTTTATTAATACTTACAAATAATCAAACTGCTATTTATACAGCACGCAACATCTTACTTACTTCTTCTCAGCGATCGCCGCCTGTGCTGCCGCGAGGCGTGCAATAGGCACCCTGAACGGTGAGCAGGAAACATAGTCCAGTCCGATATGGTGACAGAACTCCACGGAAGAAGGATCTCCGCCGTGCTCGCCGCAGATACCGCAGTGCAGCTCGGGCCTCGTCTCCTTGCCTTTCCTGATAGCCATTTCCATCAGCAGGCCTACGCCGTTCCTGTCCAGTTTCGCAAACGGATCGTTCTCGAAGATCTTTGCCTTGTAGTAAGCTTCCAGGAACTTGCCCGCGTCATCTCTGGAGAAGCCGTATGTCATCTGGGTCAGGTCGTTTGTACCGAAGCAGAAGAACTCAGCTTCCTTCGCGATCTGGTCCGCTGTCAGGGCAGCCCTCGGGATCTCGATCATCGTACCAACCTCATATTTCAGGTCAATACCAGCAGCCTTGATCTCGGCATCGGCCGTCTCCACCACGTTCTTCTTGACAAATTTCAACTCTTTGTCATCACCGATCAACGGGATCATGATCTCAGGAACAAGATTCCAGTCGGGATGCGCTTTCTTTACTTTGATCGCCGCGCGGATCACAGCCTGTGTCTGCATCTTTGCGATCTCGGGGAAGGTAACTGTCAGACGGCAGCCGCGGTGGCCCATCATCGGGTTCATCTCATGCAGTGTATCGATGAACTTCCTGATCTCCTCCATCGTCTTGCCCTTGGCATCCGCCAGTTTTCTGATATCCTCCTCCTCGGAAGGTACAAACTCATGCAGAGGCGGATCCAGGAAACGGATCGTAACGGGGTCGCCTTCCATAGCTTCAAACAGTTTCTCAAAGTCGCTCTGCTGCAGCGGAAGCAGTTTTGCCAGCGCTTCTTCACGTTCTTCCAATGTATCGGAACAGATCATCTCACGGAACGCATCGATACGATGTCCGCCGAAGAACATGTGCTCCGTTCTGCAAAGGCCGATGCCTTCTGCGCCGAGTTCACGTGCCTTCTGCGCATCCGCAGGCGTGTCTGCGTTTGTGCGAACTTTCAGGACACGGTATTTATCTGCCCACTCCATAATTCTGCCGAACTCGCCGGCGATGGTCGCGTCCACTGTCGGGATCGGCCTGTCATAGATATTGCCGGTGGTGCCGTCGAAGGAGATCACATCGCCCTCATGGAATTCCTGTGCGCCGATGCGGAATACTTTGTGCGCTTCATCCATCTCGATGGCGGAACATCCGGATACGCAGCAGGCGCCCATACCGCGCGCCACAACAGCCGCATGGGAAGTCATACCGCCGCGGACTGTCAGGATACCCTGTGCCGCCTTCATGCCTTCGATATCTTCCGGAGAGGTTTCCAGACGCACCAGGACAACCTTCTCGCCCTTTGCCGCCCATTTCTTCGCGTCATCCGCCGTAAAGACGATCTTACCGCAGGCTGCGCCGGGCGCTGCTGCCAGACCCTTTGCCACGGGGATCGCTTTGCTGATCACATAGCTGTCAAACTGGGGATGCAGCAGGGAATCCAGATTTCTCGGATCGATCATGGAAACCGCCTTCTCCTCGGAGATCATGCCTTCGTCCACCAGATCGCAGGCGATCTTCAGAGCAGCTTTCGCCGTCCTCTTGCCGTTTCTGGTCTGCAGCATATACAGATGCTTGTCTTCGATCGTAAACTCCATATCCTGCATATCGCGGTAATGGTCTTCCAGCTTCGCGCAGATGTCCACAAACTGATCATACACTTCCGGCATGCTCTTCTGCAGTTCCTTGATCGGCTGAGGTGTACGAACGCCGGCAACCACGTCCTCACCCTGTGCATTTAATAAGAACTCGCCCATCAGCTCCTTCTCACCGGTAGCGGGATTACGCGTGAAGGCAACGCCCGTACCTGATGTATCGCCCATATTGCCGAATGCCATCATCTGCACGTTGACAGCCGTTCCCCAGGAATACGGGATATCGTTGTCGCGGCGGTATACATTCGCGCGGGGGTTGTCCCATGAACGGAACACGGCTTCGATCGCGCCGATGAGCTGCGCCTTCGGATCATCCGGGAAATCCGCGCCGATTTTTGATTTATATTCCGCTTTGAACTGGTTCGCAAGAATCTTCAGGTCATCAGCCGTGAGCTCCACATCCTGCTTGACGCCTCTCTCCAGTTTCATCCGGTCGATCAGCTCCTCAAAATACTTCTTGCCGACCTCCATAACAACATCGGAGTACATCTGGATAAATCTTCTGTAGCAGTCCCATGCCCAACGGGGATTACCGGATTTTCTGGACAGTACTTCCACCACTTCTTCATTCAGGCCAAGGTTCAGGATCGTATCCATCATACCCGGCATGGACGCCCTTGCGCCGGAACGTACAGATACGAGCAGCGGATTTTCCTTATCACCGAATTTCCTGCCGGTGATCTCCTCCATCTTCTCTATATACTCCATAATCTGGCCGGTGATCTCGTCATTGATCTTTCTGCCGTCCTCGTAATATTGAGTACATGCCTCTGTCGTGATCGTAAACCCCTGAGGAACCGGAAGACCCAGGTTCGTCATCTCTGCAAGATTCGCGCCCTTTCCTCCCAGAAGTTCGCGCATATTTGCATTACCCTCAGTAAACAAATAAACCCATTTTGCCATACTCTCTCTCCTTTTCTTTACATACAGCTTTTTTAACATAAACAGTATATCATATTCTGCCTCGAATGCGTCTGTTTTTTTACAAAAAAGTAATATTTTCCCCCAAGTCGAGAAAATTTTACCAATTTCATGTACAGAAGAAACATTTTAAATATCGTTTTCTCCTTGAAAAAGCAAAAGGTTTATGTATAATAGAGAGGTAGCCCCGTAACAGGTTGTAGAAAGGCATAGGTATAGAAATGATAAGTGCAAATAATGTGACCTACAGAGTGGGAAAAAAAGCTCTGTTTGAGGACGTCAATATAAAATTTACGGAGGGGAACTGCTACGGCATTATCGGCGCCAACGGCGCAGGGAAATCCACCTTCTTAAAGATCCTTTCCGGCGAACTCGAGACCACAAACGGCGATATCGCGATCACGCCGGGGGAACGCCTCTCCGTACTGGAACAGGACCACTTTAAATACGACGATTACACCGTGATGGACACGGTGATCATGGGCAATAAACGGCTCTATGAGATCATGAAGGAAAAGGACGCGATCTACGCCAAGGAGGATTTCTCCGACGAGGACGGCATCCGCGTGAGCGACCTGGAAGCGGAATTTGCGGAGATGGACGGCTGGGACGCGGAAACAGGCGCCGCCATGCTCTTAAACGGCCTCGGTATCGATACGGAACTCCACACCGCGCAGATGGCGGATCTCGACGGCAGCCAGAAAGTGAAAGTCCTTCTGGCAAAGGCGCTCTTCGGCAACCCGGATATCCTGCTGCTCGACGAGCCCACCAACCACCTTGACCTGGATGCCATCAACTGGCTCGAGGAGTTTTTGATCAATTTCCCCAATACCATCATCGTGGTCTCCCACGACCGGTATTTCCTGAACAAAGTCTGCACCCACACCGCGGACATCGACTACGGCAAGATCGAACTGTTCGCCGGCAACTACGACTTCTGGTACGAGTCCAGCCAGCTGATCTTAAAACAGCGCAAGGAAGCCAACAAGAAAAAGGAGGAGCAGATCAGGGAACTGCAGGAATTCATCTCCCGCTTCTCCGCCAACGCCTCAAAATCCAAACAGGCGACTTCCAGAAAGCGGGCGCTTGAAAAGATTCAGCTCGACGATATCCGTCCCTCCAGCCGCAAGTACCCCTACATCGATTTCCGCCCCGAGCGCGAGATCGGCAACGACGTACTGCTTGTGGAAAACCTCTCCAAGACCATTAACGGCGAGAAGGTGCTGGACAATATCTCCTTTATTGTGGGACATGATGACAAGATCGCCTTCGTGGGCGGAAACGAACTGGCAAAAACCACCCTGTTCCAGATCCTGACCGGCGAGATGGAACCCGACGAGGGCTTCTATAAATGGGGCGTGACCACATCGCAGGCTTACTTCCCCAAGGACAGCAGCGAGGAATTTGACAACGACTATACGATCACCGAATGGCTGACGGCATACTCCCCGATCAAGGATGTCACCTATGTCAGAGGATTCCTCGGGCGCATGCTCTTCGCGGGGGAAGACGGCGTAAAAAAAGTGAAGGTATTGTCCGGCGGTGAGCGGGTGCGCTGCCTGCTGTCCAAAATGATGATCAGCGGCGCCAACTGCCTGATCTTTGACGAACCCACCAACCACCTTGACATGGAGTCCATTACAGCTCTGAACGAGGGCATGAAAAAATTCCCGGGCGTGGAACTGTTCTCCTGCCATGACCATCAGGTAGTACAGACCACGGCAAACCGCATCATGGAGATCCTGCCGGACGGTTCCCTGATCGACAAGATCACCACCTACGACGAATATCTGGAAAATGACGAAATGGCAAGAAAGAGGACGATCTACACCAAGACCGCATCCGACGAGGAGGATAACTGATGTATCTATTTTTTACGGATTTAGACGGCACACTGCTCAATGACGAAAAACAGATCACGCCGAAAACGCTGAAAGCCATAGACGCCTATATCTCGGCGGGCAATAAATTTATCATCACTTCCGGCAGGCCCTTCAACAATATCCGGGAGGTGGCAAAACGGACCGGACTTGACAAGTATCAGGATCTTCTGCTGATCTGCTACAACGGCTCCGTGATCTATGACTGCGGACAGGAAAAATATCTTGCGGACCTGCGGCTCGACCCGAAGGATGCGCTGCACATCATCGACACCGCGGAAGAAATGGGCATCCACTGTCAGACCTACTCCTCCACGAAGGCAGTCTGCAGGCATCATGACCCCGAATCGGATTACTACGCGCACCAGACACAGATAGAATTTGTCTACGCCGATGATATTCTGGCACATCTGGACGAAGCGCCCCACAAGGCGTTAGCCATCTCCCTGGATGACAGAACAAAGCTGGAGCAGTTGCAGGAAAAGCTCGCCCCCTGGATGGAGGGCAGGCTGACCACTGTCTTCTCCTGTGCGGAATATCTGGAGTTTGTGGACTGCCGCTCCGGCAAGGGGAACGCCGTGAAATTTGTCTGTGACCTGTACCATGTGCCGGTCTCGGACGCCTACGCCGCAGGGGACGCCAACAACGACTTCTCCATGCTGACTGCGGTTGGCAACAGCATCGCCATGATAAACGGCAGCGATGAAGTAAAAGCGGTATCTTCCATCATCACCAGGGAAGACAACAACCACGACGGGCTGGCGGAAATCCTGTTTCGTCTTGCTGAAAATTAGTATCTGTAAAGCCCGCACCGGCGCAGAATCTGCGCGGCAGTGCGGGCTTTGTTCTTATTGGATCCTAAATCCTATGCCCATATCCGAAAATCTATCTCTGCCTGTCAAACTCAGAATATACACTTACTTTCTTAATTCTTCCGGTATATAATCTCCAAACTTGTCTGTCAATCCACTTCTACAAGAATACCCTCTGGTAAAAACTGAAAAATTATTTAAAAATTCAATAAAGTCAGTGTGGCTATCCTCTTTAGAAAGATATTCTTTCATAAGTTCATCCACGGTATACATCTGCCGTCCAAGTCCTTTATACAGCAATTCAAATACTACGTCACACTTATAATCATTTTTTTCTGTCGATAACTCCAGTACACCTATCGACTCAATCCCTTCTCCTTTTACCGCATGAGGTACACTCTCCTTAAAAAACATCTTAAATCCTTTCGGGGGAACTACCGATTCTTTCGCCAAACTGCTCCTCCCAACCTGATTCCTGAAATGGAAATTCCATCCACTGTTAAAATCCAATCCTCCATCCAAAGTATATTTAGAATTCTTTTCTATTTCCTGCGTATCAAAAGAAGATATTTCCCATTTTGCCGCCATATCTCCGGCTATTACCCTTATTTTTTCTCTCATCTCTTCGCATTTGTAATAATAATCGGCATTATAATATGTCCAATCGTCCGACCACCCGCCATAAGAAGAATTGATGGTCTCTCCTTCACGATAATTGACATATTGTGCCGCCCTCATATTTTCTTTTGCAAATATATCATACATTTCACTTACGATCTGTTTGTTATCATCTTCAGTTTTTCCGGATGTCTGCCGCTGCTGTACCCTGTATAACCTCATGGAAGAACAGCATACTTCAAAATACTCTTTTAAATCCTCCTCGCTAATCTTTCCTTCATAAAACTCCCGCATTCGATTTGAAATATCTTTTTGCATATCCCACCCAAAACGGTCGCCAAAAATACTCTTGGGCATCCCTTTTATAACGCTGTTATCTGAATAGCATCCATACATATTTTCTATCGCTTCTATGGTTTCTGTCGACCTTTCATAAGAATCCCTCGAGTGAGATTCACTGCCGGATTTATCCTGTGCCGGATTAATATACTCGTATGTAGTTTTTGCTTCATACATGATATTTCTGCATTGTATATTTTCAGCTACAGGTTGTTTCAAGTAGCCTATGTGCAGTGTACTGCCTGTCATATTATCTCTCCTCCATTGTCTCTTGCATAAAAAGCGGCAAAATCCCCGTCTCTTCCTTCCGTGGAAATTTCGCCGCCATCCTTGCTGAATCATAGTCATAAAATAGATTATATTTTTAATATCGACACTCTATGGTCATTTCTTAATCTTTAGCCTCAATATAATTCTTATATTTCATAAGCGAGTAAACCTCTATTCGATTTGAGGCTTTTCATCCTTCTCTTACTCATTTTTTATTCCGATAGTATCTTTAAATCTTTTAACATTTGATCTGTATCACTGCAATTCATTATGTAAAAATAATAAGTCCCGGCTTCCCCGATCTCTATTGACTGCACCTCTTTCGTTTCCGTTATCTCCACCTCCGAGATAATATTTCCATTCAATACCACACCCCCGCGAAGATGCAGCTCTGCACCATCGGAAACAGACTGCAGGGAAAAACTTACGGTGCTCCCTTCCTCCAATTCCCATCCTTCCGTGTTCTCGTGCATAAATACCTCCACCGTCCGCCCATACAGCGCGATCTGGGATAGTTCCACCATTTCCCCACTCTTAATATAGGGACAGTCGAACAGTGTTTCTATCGCATATTCCTCTTTCAACTTATCGATGCTTTCCTTATTTAACGCCATGCTTCTGAATTCCTCCACAGCAGGCTTCTCAGGAATCGTATCAGCCGTGATGATCCTGTTTTCATCCGTCTGTGATTCCGCAATTTCAGGCGTATTCGGGACTTCATTCTTCCTTCCGCATGCGCTTGATAAACATAATATAACACAAATAGCTGCAAATATTTTTCTCTGATTACGTTCCATTGAATACCTCTCCTGTCAAAATGATCGTATAGAATGAATTATTCCATACTCCGGGCGATGCTCCTCTTCATACTGTGTCATAGTATCAATCCGGCGAGTTTAGGAAATATTCATGATCTACCGTATCCCCATGTTCCTCATCTTCCTCAAAAATATATTTTTCATCCGGAGCATCAGCATTTTTTGAAACGTTTTTGATCACAAAGAAACCTGCTGTCATAAATAGTATTACCACAATAACTAATGACAAAATTACTTTACGCTTTATTTTTACTCCTTTTTTCATGCTTTCCATTCTTCTCTCACCACCTCCCCTACCAATAAAACAATCAAACCGGCTAAAACCTTACAGGATTTTCCAAAAAATTATTTTTTTACTTTTATACCATCCTTTATTTTGAATAGATCTTCCTCACTTACCTCCGCATACATTGAAAACATAATATTTTCTTTTGAAACCCAGAGCATCGAATAGCTTCCATCTTCAAATACTTCATGCTGTAAAGCTCCGCCTCAAACATCAGCCTGACAATCCTCTCTATCCTCTGCTCTTTTTGATCTTTCGCCATGCTATATTTCATCGCATCCCCTCTTCATCCAGCGCCTCCCCCAGCTTCTCCTTCACCCTGTGCAGCCTGACCTGCGCCGCATTCTGTGATATGCCGAGGATTTTTGCCGCTTCTTTTACCGAAAATCCATAGTAATACCGCAGTACCAGAATATCATGGTACGCGGCAGGCAGTTCCCTCAAAAGCCGGCGGATCAGTTCAGCCTCCTCCTTCTGACCCAGAATGCCTTGGGCAACGCAGTACATGTTCCCCCTGTTCCTTCCGTAGATCTCAATAAAATTTTTCTTTTGTTCCTCAGTCTCCAGAAGAGATAAATAAAAAAGCATGCTTTTTTCCCCTCTACTTATTAAACAAATAAACACATCAAAACATTACAGGTTTTTCAAAATTTTTTTGCCTAATACTAACTAACGGCCACACGCTGCGCGAGTGCCCTTATGCTAACCAACGGTCACACGCTGCGCGAGTGCCCTTATGCTAACCAACGGTCACACGCTGCGCGAGTGCCCTTATGCTAACAAAAAGACCGGAAATCCGTTTTTGGATTCCCAGTCTTACCATTCACCTAAATTCCAAACTGCTTTCTTACCATTTCCACTTCTTTCAGTGTACAGCCTATGGATTCCGCTATCGCCTTATCATCTGTCTCTCCATCCTGTACCTTTTTGAAAATAAGAGCCGCATGTTTTATACCTTTCTCCACCCCAATCTCTTCTCCATTTTCTAAAAGTACCTGGTCATAAACTTCCTGATCAAACTCATAGACACTCATCTCTACAATCTCCTCCTTATTTTTCTTAAAAAAATCCGTAAGGATATTCTCCGAAATACACTCATTCACCGCCTGATGCACCGCTTCTTCCAATTTCACCCCGGCGTCTCTCTTATCCCTGACTTTTCCCACAAAAGCCATATATCCTTGCAGGCTTTCACATTTCGCCAACAGTTCCCCGTTACAGCCCGGATTGATATTAATTGTAGTAACGATCAGCTCAAGTTCCGGTTCTTTTTCCTCTCCGGAAAATAGATCCGAAAGCCTGCAAGCCGCCCTCTCCGGCTGCTCTGCAGTTCCATTATAGAACACCACAAACCTCGGTGCCGGAATCGTCACATTCGTTGTCCGGTGCAGTCTGCCGGGCGGCGTTATCTTTTTCAGTTCTTCTGTCACATAATACAAATTCCTGAGCGGCATGTTCGGATTGACGTTTGCCTGCTGCTCGTACAAATTTAATGTGGAATCTATCACAAACGCCGCGTCATTCCGCATCTTCATGCAGATTGCCTCCTCCAAAGTGACTACCTCCAGCTCATCCTCCTTCTCATAGTTTGTCCCGTTCATCGCATTGTACAGGGAAAGCAGGTTTTTCTTATCCCGGTACAAAAGGCAGAACACGTTGTCCTTATGGTTTCTTGCTGCATTTTACATAACAGTTTCTCCTTTCCGCAGGAGAAAGCATATGTCATCTTCTATTCTCCCGCTCTTCACTTGATTTGATTAAATGTGAATTAAAGCAGGATTTCAAAGATGCCTTCCGGCTCGATGTGGTCAAAAGATAACCACTTGAATGAATTTAAAGAATATACTTATGAAAATATCTGCTTTTATCTGACTATAACATGGTATGCGGTTTCTTTCAAGACTAAATATCTAAAAGTCTTGGTTTATTTATTTTCAGACAAAAGCGGCAAAATCCCCATCTCTTCCTTCCGTGGAAATTTCGCCGCTGTCCTTGCTTAATCATCGTTATAAAATATCATATTCCTGCTCATTCATAAATCCATCTCTCAATCAGGATTCCAGGCTCTCCAAAAAGGTCCAAGCCAAATCATCGTGCAGGATATACTCTGACATCTTCTTTATATGGTCCGAGAAAAAATTCAGCAATTTATTTCCCCACAGGACAAGTTCCATCATCTTGATATCCCTACTGTCTTTGAATACATCCACGGTAAACCTTTCCGCTTTCGTCCAGTCCATCCTTCTGTTCGCAAACTGATCCCAGCTTGGCGGCTCTTCATTTAGTTCTCCTGTATAACCATTATATTTTGCCAACGCACAGGACAGGCTTAATGTATGATAAGAACCAAGCGAATCGCCTGTGCCCTGTCCCATTTCATCCGCATAACTGCACAGTGCAAACATTTCCATTTCTGTCGCATTTCGGGGATCTATCTTGCTGATATCAATATTATATACTTCCCTTTTCCCTCCTACGCCTGATATGATCTGGATAATCGGGTTATCGGGTGTAGAGCTTTCCGGAAGCATGGCGATCAGCCCATAACCCATTCCTCCTTCACCCGCAACCACTGCTAGATTTAAATGCTTTCCTTTTTCTTCCTTTTCAGCCTTTGTCACGGCGTTGCCAAAACTTTTATCCTCGCCCTGTGACCCCGGAACTTTTTTGTTCATAGGGGTTTTTTGGTAATCGTATCTGCCATACGGCGTACTTGTCACCTGCATTACATCAAATACCTCCTGATATATAAAATTTTTTTCCTGTCCGCTGCCATTGCATTGATACTGGCACCGCAGCACATAACCACAGCTAAAGCCAACACCAGTATCTTTTTTAAACCTTTCATTTTCTTCATCTCAATTTCTCCTTTGCAATTTTCACTTTGAATCCGAAGCGCTCACATACTCCCCGCGCCCGTTCGCATCATACACATAGCCGCTGAATGACAAAGTAAACTTATGTCCTGCCGTTACTGTGGAACTCTTTGTCTCAGAACAATTCGCTCCATTGACGGATATAGCCCATACGCCAACATTGGTTCCCGTCGTATTATCGACAAGTTTCAGTGTTCCGGTTATTTTGGATGTACCTGATTTTCCCGTAACCGTCAATGAAGATTTTGCCGTATTTCCGGAAATCTGTAAATTCGTTTTTACTGTATCCGCATTATCCCAGTATGGCTGAATTCCCGCCGCCTGTACCGACACTTTAGCGATGCCAAAACACACAAAAAACGCCAGCAACAATATTGTGATGCTTCTCTTTATGCTCTTTTTCATGCTTTCCATTCTTCTCTCACCTCCTCCCTCTACTTATAAAACAATCAAACCGGCTAAAACCTTACAGGATTTTCCAAAAAATTATTTTTTTACTTTTATTCCGTCCTTTATTTTAAATATCTCCTCCTCAGTAACATCCGCAGTCAAAGAAAATGTAAGTCCTTCTTTTGACCTCCACAGCATCGAATGGCCCCCATCTTCAAATTTGACCAGAAGCACCTCATTTCCTTCCTCATCCTGTATCACCGATATTTCACTGTGTTCATTGTCATACTGATGATTACCTCCGGACGGCGAATAATCAAAAAATATCACTTTTTCTTCATCTTCACATGAAAAATAGGAAAAACTTCCTCCAAATATTTCATCGCAATCCTCCATCTCCAACTCAAACCCCTCCGGCACATACGTAAGCTCATACATCGGCACAGGTCCCGTCCACTCCGCATCCGGCATATCCACTTCCAGATGTGTGCTGTGCCATTTCACCAGCACATCCCACGCCTTCGCGATATACTCCGGATTGGTCAGGCACAGAATGATAAACAGGATCGCCGCCGCGGACAGCACGTACCTCACCACAGTCCCGATCTGATACTTCCGCCTCTGCCAACCGATCAGCCGCTTCATCCTCCGCTCAAACCCCTCCGAAAATGCCACAGGTTCCCGCAGTTCTTCCATACATTTCATGCTGTAAAGCTCCGCCTCAAACATCAGCCGGACAAGCCTCTCTATCTTCTGCTCTTTTTGATCTTTCACCATGCTATATTTCATCGCATCCCCTCTTCAATTAATCCCTTCCCCGCCTGATCCTCTCTCCGCCCGATTTCCTCTCTCCGTCCGATTTCCTCTCTCCGCCTGATCTCCTCTTCACCTGATCTTCTCTCCATCTGATCCTCCCTCCACCCGATTCCCTCTTCACCTGATTCCCTCTTCATCCAACGCCTCCCTCAGCTTCTCTTTCGCCCTGTGCAGCCTGACCTGCGCCGCATTCTGCGATATGCCGAGGATTTTTGCCGCTTCTTTTACCGAAAGTCCATAGTAATACCGCAGTACCAGAATATCATGGTACGCGGCAGGCAGTTCCCTCAAAAGCCGGCGGATCAGTTCCGCCTCCTCCTTCTCCACCGCCATCTCCTCCGGGAAACGCACCTTCTCTGCATTTTCTTCCTGATACAGCGCCTCCATCGCGGCATCGCTAAACAGCAGGATCCTTTTTTGTCTATGCAGCAGGTTGATCGCCGTATTTCGGGCAATCGTAATACACAGTCCGTCCATCTCCTTCTCAGACAGCCCTTCATAGCGCCGGAATTTATCCGCCAGTTTTGCAAACGCGTCATGCACCGCATTCTCAGCCTCCTCCTTCTGACCCAGAATGCCTTGGGCAACGCAGTACATGCTCCCCCTGTTTCTTCCGTAAATCTCTATAAAATTTTTCTTTTGTTCCTCAGTCTCCAGAAGAGATAAATAAAAAAGCATGCTCTTTTTCCCCTCTACTTATTAAACAAATAAACACGCCAAAACCTTACAGGTTTTTTAAAATTTAACAAAAAGACCGGAAACCCGTTTTTGGATTCCCAGTCTTACCCTTTACCTAAATTCCAAACTGTTTTCTTACCATTTCCACTTCTTTCAGTGTACAGCCTATGGATTCCGCTATCGCTTTATTATCTGTCTCTCCGGCATGTATTTTTTTATAAATACGCCCTCCAAGTTCTATTCCGATAGCCACTCCATCTTCCCGCAGTGTCTGGTCATAAACTTCCTGATCAAATTCATAGCTGCCCATTTCTACAATCTCCTCCCTGTTTTCCTTAAAAAAATCCGTAAGAACATTCTCCATGCCTTCCGTCCTGATGTAGTCAAAAGTCAATCGTTTATATAAATTTAATAAATATATTTATTAAAATATATACTTCTCTATGACTATAACATGAAATCCAGTCCCGTTCAAGCATATGTTTCCATTTAATCCCCCCCTATCTCCTCCCCCGTCACCGCATCGAAAGTCCTCTGTACCGGATACCCGTCCTCAGCCTGTTCTCCGGTGCAGATCCATACCGGCGCCACAGTGCATGCTCCGTCTTCCTCCCCGATCGTCAGAGCGCAAAGCCTTATTTCTTTTATGATAACTTTTCCCCCATCTTCCCCGTCCTGATAATTTTCCGAAATCTTTCCGACCAGTTCCTGAAAGGGAAGCAATACTTCGAACTCCTCTGTCGTCTCGAAATCCAGTATATCGGTCACGGTCAGGCTTACCAGTCCGTCCTTTCGATAAATTCCTGTGACCGGCGCTCTGCTTTCGTCCGCCACATAGAGCGGACCGATCTCGGCTGTCCAGACCGGCAGCCCCTGACATACCTGCCATATTCGGAAAGCATAGGCTTCCTGCTCTTTCCCCCACTCGGTCCTGAAATCGACATCGCCTTCCTCAAACCCCCATTCATAGACTCTACGGGATTCCTCGCACAGAGTGGGGGCATCCAGCGCATACGCCTGACAGGTAAACTCTCCCGGAAAAAATCCTATCCCCTCCAAAGTCTCCTGCACCTTCCGTTTCGTCTCATCTCTTGTCATAAAGTCAAGTTCCTCCGTCAGGGAATAACTTCCCGCATTATACATTGTCGTATTCCCGACGGTATCACAGAACCCGTAAAAATAACGATCCGCTTCCGCATTGACACTGTAGGACACCTGCGCCGGGTACAGACAGAGACTGCATCCGTCCTCCGACTGATACGCATATCCCTCCTTCTCAGCGCCGCTCCTGTCAGGCATCTCATAGGTTATTCTGTCTTCTATCTCTTTCTCCCCGAAAAACATCTCGAAAGCGGCATCTTCATCATACGCCTGATACTGCCCTCTCGTTTTATAAAAGATCCCGTTCCGAAAAGAATCGCTGACGACCACCTCCGCATCAAAAGACAGATTATCACTCACTTCCTCCCGGTAGGAGGACGGCGCCTCCCACTCTGCCTTCTCTTTTTCCCTGATCCCGTCTTTGACCTGAAACAACTCCTCCTCCGTACTGTCAGTCCCGAGCAGCAGGAAGGTCAGTTTATCTTTTTCCGAATACCACAGCAGGCTGATGTGCCCGTCCTCCTCTTTCACGCAGAACACCTCGTTCCCCTCTTTATCTTTTCCCCGTGATGCCGCCTCACCGTTCTGAAAATATGAATGTGCATTCGAAGATCCGTACACAAGGGATATACTCTGCTGTGTCATGGCATCGCCTTCCAAAATGTATTTAAAACAGTGGATCACGCCCTCCGTCCCGTCATACTCATTAAACATCGCCTCAAACCCCTCCGGAAGATAGGTCAGTTCATACTCCGGCACAGCGTTCTCCTTCTCCTCCTCCGGCATATGCACATGCAGTTCCGTGTGCTTTGGATACCGGTACCATTTCACAAGCGCCTCCCAGGCCCTAACCACCCTGCCGGGATCGGTCAGGCACAAAATGACCAGAAAAACCGCTGCCGCCGACAGGATATACAAGGCTGCCTTTTTGATCTGATACCCCCGCCGCTGCCTGCCGATCAGGCGCTCCATCCTCCTGTGAAACATCTCCGAAAATTCCGCGGGCTCCCGCAGTGTTTCATCCTGTTCCATACTCTGCAATTCCGCCTCGGACATCCATCTGACCAGTTCCCTTATCTCTTCTTCATCCCGCATTTCCGACATGTTGTATCCCATTTTCATAAAGCACCTTTCTCAGCCTTTCCTTTGCCCTGTATAATCTCGTTTCCGCTGTTTTTTTCGATATGCCGAGGATCTGTGCGATCTCTTTTACGGAGAGATCACAAAAATACCGCAAAACCAGAATATCGTGATATATCCCGGAAAGTTCTTTTAACAGCAGCCGGATCAGCTCCGCCTGCTCTTTTTCCATCGCCATCTCCTCCGGAATACTGATGTTCCCGGCGCTTTCCCGGCTTTGCCTTTCCATATCCTCCGGCTCCAGCAGGATCTCCCTTTTCCGCTTCTCCAAAAGATCCGCCACCGTATTTTTGACGATCGTGATGCACAGGGCATCCATCTCCCTCTCAGAGAGCCTCTCATACCGCCCGAAATGATCCGCCAGCTTCATAAATGCATCATGCACCGCATTCTCCGTCTCCTCCTTCTGCCCCAAAAAACGAAATGCAATGTGATACATCCTGTCCCTGTTCCGCTCATATATTTCCACAAACCTGTCCTTCTGTTCCTCTGTCTCCAGAAGAGATAAACCGTAAAGCATGCTTTTTTCCTCCTCTGCCTATAAAACGGATCACCGCCCAAAAACACTACAGGATTTTAAAAAATTTCCAAAAAACAAGACCGGAAACCTGTCACCCAGATTCTCAGTCTTATCCCTGGCCTTTTCCTCAAAAGCCATAATATACTGCAGAAAAATTCTTGAATCTTATCCCTCCATATGTTATAGTAAAAAAGGGAAAGCCAGAGAAGCGGCCTACCCCCTAAACAACAAAGCTAAAACCTCAATACGAGGTATGCCGTCACTATCGGAAGTAGTGGCGGCTATTTCTTTCCCCTGAAGATCTGATAGATCAAACCCACAAGGGCGACAATGAATATTCCAATCTGAATCAAGTCAGAATATGTAACATACATTGGCATCGCCCTCCTTTCTTTCGTCTGGAGGGTAGCCCCTCCGAGATGGAGGGTAAGCCGCCTTTGGCTCTCTGGTTTTCCCATACCGGGATTATAGCATATCCATCACCCCGCACACAATATCTTTTTTCGACACCAGTTTATCGGACATATTAAAGATAAACAATAGCCGTCAGCACCAACAAAAGCCCCATCAGGATGCTGATGATCCCCGATGCCATGTTAAAGCTTCTTTTATTGCAGTAATACTGGTTCTGCGCAGGCGGCACCGCCGCATAGGGCACCTGCATAGCGTCCAGCATCGCCAAAAAGTCCGCCGCCCGCTTGCTCATATACTCGTGCAGCCCGAAGCTGACGGTCTGGGCGAACCAGTGCTTCGCCACCTGCAGGTTGTTCATATTGTATTCCAGCCTGCCCATATAATAACAGTATCTGACAAACTCATAGCGGCTTCCGAGACGCCCAGCCGCGTACAGGTTCATCATATCCGCCTTGATCCTGTCATTTTTGCCCGCAAACATCATATCCCGGAAGTTCAGTTCCTGCAAAAGCGCGATCGCCTGCGCCTGGATCTTCCGTTTTACCTGGGGATTGTGGATCCAGTTGTTGCGGAAAGCGTCCATACACACATGGAAATTCTGCGTATCCTCCAGTTCCCCGTAAAAACGGCACCAGAAATAATCGTACATCATCCTCGTTCTGTTATTGCAGAGCTCGTACTGCGGCTTCATCTCCATCAGGTTCTGGTAAGCCGCGTCAAAGTCCCCCATCAGCAGATAGGCGTCGGTGCGGTTGATGCGCTGGCTGCGCCGCATGCCCGGAAACTGAAATTTTTCCAGATATTTCACGCATTCCAGATAAGCGTCAAAGTCACACTCCTCGGTCGCTATCAGCTGCAGGTTGTAATTGCGCATCATGACCATCATAAAATACACATAAAGCAACCAGAACAACAGCAGCATGATCCCCAAAGGATTATAGTAGGGCGTATAGGCCCTCTGATATGTACGATGCAGAAAACTCCCGCCGGATACCACAAACACCACTGCCACAGGCCAGATGAGCGTCATCAGCACATGAAGCACCTTGACCCGCCTGACATTTTTTTTCACCATATTTGTTCTTGTCATCGATCTTTCTTCTATCCTTCTACCCTTCCACTATGAGATAGCGCCCGTCCCCGATATCGAAGACTTCCGAAGCTTCCAGAATGCTCTCCGCATCCGACTCCTCCGTGTCTATCCCCTGTTCCTCAAAATATTCCAGTACCTCTTCCGCAGATTCGGCGATCACCGCCATGCATTCTTCCAGAAATGCCTCCGCTTCACTCTCGTTCTCCACCACGTCCTCCGGAAATAACTGCCTTTGATTTTCTAAAAAACAGAGAACGGCAGCATCATCATACTCGTAAGTCATACCTTTTACCAACCTTTCTTCGTTGTTTTGAAAAATATAAAATATACAGGCCTATATTCCCCTTCAGCCTTCCACATGCATCTCCGGAACGAATACCCGCTCCCCGGCGGCGCCCCTTTCCTGTTTCACGAGCTCGCCCGCCTCGAGGCAGAACGTAACCTGCGCGCAGAAGGGCTCCTGAATGCGCCGGTTTACCTTTTCGTAATTTCCCTCCGGCATCAGTATATGGGCTTTCATATTATCTTTCAACTGGCATTCCAGAATATGCATCGCTTTCTGTTTTAATCCCTCTTTTTCCACCGGGAACATGATCTCCACGCGGCGCTCCAAATTCCTCGGCATCCAGTCGGCGCTTGCGCAGTAAATTTCCGGCTTCCCGTCATTCTCAAAGTAGAAGATCCGGGCATGTTCCAGGAAATTCCCGACAATGGAACGCACCGTGATGTTTTCGCTGACGCCCGGGATCCCCGTCTTCAGACAGCAGATGCCCCGCACGATCAGCTCGATCTTTACCCCCGCTGCGGAAGCCTCGTACAGCGCCACAATGACATCCTGGTCACAGAGAGAGTTCATCTTCGCTATGATATGGCTGTGATGTCCCTTCAGCGCATAATCCCTCTCCCTGCCTATCAGGGAGATAAATCGATCTTTGAGCCACAACGGCGCCACCGCCAATTTATTCCAGCTTCTCGGTTCCGAATAACCGGAAAGCATATTAAACACTGCCGTGGCATCCTCCCCGATCTGCTCATTACAGGTCATCAGTCCCACATCCGTATAGAGTTTTGCCGTGGAATCGTTATAATTCCCGGTTCCGAGATGTACATACCGCCGGATGCCGTCCTCCTCTCTGCGCACCACCAGCGTGATCTTACAGTGGGTCTTAAGCCCCACCAATCCGTAGATCACATGACATCCCGCCTTCTCCAGGCGTTTCGCCCAGAGAATATTGTTCTCCTCATCAAACCGCGCCTTTAATTCCACCAGCACGGTAACCTGTTTTCCGTTCTCCGCCGCCTGCTCTAAAGCCGCGATGATCGGCGAATTGCCGCTGACGCGGTAGAGGGTCTGCTTGATGGCGAGCACCTCGCTGTCCTTCGAAGCCTGTCTCACAAAATCCACCACCGGCTCAAAAGTCTGGTACGGATGGTGCAGGAAAATATCGTGCCGCCTGATCTGGGTGAAGATATCCCCCTCCTCCATAAATTCCGGAATCGGCTTCGGTGTATATTTCGGCGTCTTCAGTCCATCATACCCCTCCAGACCGTAGAGTTTCATCAGCACTGTCAGATCCAGAGGCCCCTTGATGGCGTAGATATCCTCCTCCTGCACCATCAGCTCCTCCTCCAGGATCTTGAGGAGCTTCTCATCCATGCCGGATTCCACCTCCAGGCGGATGACCTGCCCCCACTGCCTTTTCTTCAACTGTTTTTCGATCTCCTTCAGCAGATCCTCCGCCTCATCCTCCTCGATGCTCAGATCCGCGTTCCGCATGATACGGAAAGGATAGACGCACTCTATATCGTAATTCAAAAACAATCTGTCAATATTCCGCTCAATGATCTGCTCCAGAAAGATCAGACATTTTTTCCCCTCTTCGTCCGCGGGGATCTCCACCACTCTCGCCAGCACGCCGGGCACCTGCACCGTGGCAAATTCCACCTCGCCTTTGCCCTGTTTTTTCTTTACAAGGGCGCCCAGATTCAGCGTCTTGTTCCGAACAAGGGGGAAAGGCCTCGACGAATCCACCGCCATCGGCGTCAGCACCGGATAAACGTTATCCGCAAAATAGCGGTCCACATATGCAGCCTGCTTTTCCGTCAGATCCTCATGGCGCTGCACGATCTTCAAACCTGTCTCCAAAAGAGCCGGCAGAAGCTGTTTATTGTAAACCTGATACTGCTCCTTGACAAGGGCATGGGTCACCTTGTTCAGCGCCTCAAGCTGTTCCTTCGGCTTCATCCCCGCGATATCCGGTTTATTGTATTTTGCATGCACCATATCTTTTAAAGACGCCACCCGCACCATGAAAAACTCATCCAGATTGGATGCCGTGATACTCAGAAATTTCAGCCGCTCAAACAGGGGGATCTTCACATCCTTCGCCTCGCTCAGCACACGTCGGTTGAACATCACCCAGCTCAATTCCCGATTTGTATAATAAGACGGATTTGTAAAATCCTTTTTCTCACCCATGATCGCCACCCCTTCCTAAAAGCTCTTCCTCTGCCGGATCACCGGCCTGATGCTGTATACCTCTTCGAAAAAATCCGCGCGCTTTGTGAAAAGCCCCCGCTCCAGCGTGATATCCTCCGCCGTATCCACCTGTATCACAAGCTGGCCGTCCTTCACCGCCATTTTAACGTCCTTAAATTTCTGCTTGTGGCTCCGGTCCAGCCCGTTCGCCACCCGCAGGATCGCTGTCAGCTTCGCCACCACCAGATAGGCGTCCTCATCCAGAAGGCTTCTGCTGTCCGCATTATAATAGTACACGAAAGGCTCATGATTGTATTTCACCACGTTCGCCACGATCTCCCGCTCTTTATGGGAGAGTCCGATGATCTCCGTAGACATGATGATGTTGTAGGAACACTCTCCCAGATTCACCATACTGATATATTTGCCGCAGTCATGCAGCCTTGCGGCAAGCTGCAGGAGAAGTCTTTCCCGCTTTTCCAGTCCATGGATGCGCTTCATACTGTCAAAGATCGTCAGCGCGATCCGCTCCAGAGTCTCTCCCCGCTTTTTGCTGCCCATATAGCGCTTACTGATATTTTCGGCGCTGGAGAGGATATCCGCCTCAAAATCGTGCTCCACCCTGAATATCTTATGCTGTTCCGCATACTCATAGGCGATGCCGTCGCACAGCGTCACCCCCGGCGCCCATATAAGGGAAGCGTCCATCATCTTCACGATCCGCTTTACAAGCACCGTGGAGATAAACAAAAGCAGCGCATTTTCCCGCGGAATATTCAGGGTTCCCGCGATCTCCGTCAAAGTCCTTGACTGTACCGACTCCAGAAAACTCATGTACTGATCCGTGTCGATCACGCCGGGTCTGTCCCCGGTGATCGCCGGGTTCTGCAGGATCACGGAAAGATAATCATCCACCACGATGATATGCTCTATCCCACAGTCCTTCAAGTACATTTTTTTAAAAACCGAAAGCTGCGCCGAGGCGATCTCATCGATCAGTCCCTCTATTTTAGAGGACGCGGCATCCAAATGGTTCAGACGCTCCTGCAGGCGCAGCACCCCCAGACGCATATTCTGGGTGGATATCAGTCTCCCCTTCTCAAACAGGGAGATCTGAATGCTGCCTCCCCCTATATCCACAATGGCGGTTCCCTTTTCCAGTATCTTATTAAAATCCTCCGTCCTGGAGGCGATCGATTTATAATCCATGAAACGCTGTTCCGAATTGCTCAGCACATCGATCTTAATTCCGGTGCGCTGCCGGATCTGGTCAAGCAGTATCTTTGTATTCTTTGTCTCCCGCACGGCGCTGGTCCCGTAGGCTTTATAATCGCTGACTTTGTAGGCCTTCATAATATTCCGGAACTCTTTTAAAATGCCGCAGAGTTCATTTACCGTCCCGTAGGGAACCTTTCCCTCCGCGTAAGTATCGCTCCCTAAATCCAGCCGGTACCTGATATCGTCCACCTGCTTCATGCCGCCCTTGCCGGACATCTCGAATATCTTCATCTCCAGATCGTAGGAACCTATATCGATCGCCGCAAAAGTTGTTATCGCCATTTCTTGCCCCCTGCTTATTTTATTATGTTTACGGAAATCCCCTGCCCATTATTTACTCAGCCGCCGGCCGGGGCATTCCCAGCAGATAGTCTATAAACTGCTGCGCTGTCCGCCCGGATAACCCGCCGTGGGACAATTCCCATTTGTTGGCCTCCGAGAGCAGCTTTTCTTCTTCCATATCAATATCATAACGCTTCGCCAGCGTTCTGACAATATTCTGAAACTCTTTTGGCGCAGGTTTTCCGAAATAAATCGTCACGCCGAACCGGTAGGAAAGGGAAAGCTTTTCCTGAACCGTATCATTGGTATGAAGTTCTTCGTCCCTGTCGTTTTTATCGGACACCGTCTCCCTGACCAGATGCCTTCTGTTGGAAGTCGCATAGATCAGCACGTTTTTCGGCTTTTTCTCCAGTCCCCCCTCGATCACCGCCTTCAGGTACTTATAATCCGTCTCAAAATCCTCAAAGCTCAGATCATCCATATAGATGATGAATTTGTAATTCCTGTTTTTGATCTGTCCGATCACATCGTTCAGATCCCGGAACTGGTGCTTGTATATCTCGATGATGCGCAGCCCCTTTTCATAGTATTCATTGGCGATGGCTTTGATACTGGAGGATTTCCCCGTTCCCGCATCCCCGAACAGCAGGCAGTTGTTCGCCTTTTTATTCCCCACAAATGCTTCCGTGTTAGCGATCAGCTTCCGCTTCTGGCTTTCGTACCCCACCAGATCGTCAAGATGCACATGGGCGATATTGGTGATCGGCACGATCCTCGCCCCGTCTTTGTCCGAAACGATGCGGAAGGCCTTGTGCAGCCCGAACTTGCCCACGCCGTAATCCTTATAAAACTGCGTCAGCGTATCCTTCATCTCCTCAGGCGTATTATCATGGCCGAGCTGTCCTGCCAGATCGCAGATCCTCTGCCGTACCCTTGTATTGTATACCTTGCTCTCTTCGTTGCTGCTCTGGTAATTCTCGACCAGCGCCCAGCTCTCCGCCCCGAAGAGCTTCACCATCGGCGCAAAATCAAAATCGAAAAATTCTTTGAAGATCACGATATCATGCAGCACCGCCTGATTGATGCTGCCTTCCACCTCTCCCACCACCTCGCAGGCACGGCTGTAGCTGTTTTCGTCATTGACCAGCAGGTTAGCCAGATAACAATGCCACAGGTTTCCGTAGAAGCCGTGGTTGCCCGCCAGTTCCAGCAGTTCGTGGATGCAGGCGTAGAACAGCTCTTTCAACTCTTCCATCCTGCCGGATGTCTCCTTATAGTGATATATTTCTTTATAATGATCCGTTAAGAAGGACATATCCGAGAGGAGTTTTCCCTCCTCCCTGGACATATTCCTGTATACGATCAGTTCTTTTTCTCTCATAAATATCTCCCCTCATTTAATAGTTCCCGAGAATTCTCATATTTCTCGCTTCCTCCCGCAGTCCCCGCAGGGCGTTCTTCACTGCGGAATCCCCGAGATTTCCATCAAAATCGATAAAAAACCTGTACTCCCAGTTCCGCTCCTCGATGGGACGGCTCTCGATCTTGCTCATATTCAGATTATTGTAGATAAAATGGGACAGCATATGGTACAGGGAACCGCTCTCATGGGGCACTTCAAAACAGATGCTGACTTTTTTTGCGTCCTTTTTAAATATTTTCTGGTTCGTTACGATAATAAATCGCGTGGAGTTGGAGCTGGACTGGTTGATGCCCTTTTCCAGCACTTCCAGCCCGTAAAGCCGCGCCGCATATTCGCTGGCGATCGCTGCCTGGCTCTTGTCCTGATCCTCCTGCACCTTCTTTGCCGCAAAGGCATTGTTCTTCATGCTGATCTGTCTCCACGAAGGATACTCCAGCAGAAACCTCGCGCTCTGCATCAGCGACTGGGGATGGGAATAGACGGTGTGGATATCCGAAAGCTTTGTCCCGTGAAGCGCCATCAGGCAGTGCTCTATTCTGATCACCTGCTCCCCCACGATATAGTTCTCAAACTCCGCGAGCAGGTCATAGATCTCGCTGACAATGCCCGCCGTGGAATTTTCGATCGGCAGCACTGCGAAATCCGCGCTGCCCTCGTCTATGGCGATCATGGCGTCCCGGAACGTGTCCACATGGAAGCTGCTGACCTGCTCCCCGAAGTACTGCATCATCGCCGCCTGGGAATAGGCGCCGTCCGCCCCCTGAAAGACCACACGCGCCTTCTCCGTATCCAATTTATCCACGCCGATAAAGGGAAGTTTTCCGAGAGCCCCCCTGTCTGTGAGCATCTGGTACTGGAGCTTCCGGCTCATGGACATGATCTGCTCAAACAGCTCCGCGATGCCGTGCCTGTTAAAGTCATTGCCGGCAAGGGACTTGAGCACCGCCAGCTTTTCCTCCTCCCGCTGCTTGTCGAACACTTTTTTTCCGGTCTCTATCTTATATTCGGCCACCTGTGCCGAAATCTTCATTCTCTTTTCATAGAGAGAGACGATCTCTTTATCGATCTCATCGATCTGTCCCCTCAGTGTCAGTAAATCTGTCATTTTTCTTCCTCTTTTCCGTCCTTTGCCTGACCTGCCGTATTTGTATCATTTTATATTTTAGTACATTTATTTCCCGATAGCAAGGGGCGATTCGGGGGATGGATCCGCAGTTTTTCGGTCTAAGGCTGAACTCTAACAGAGATTTTTCTTATTCTGATTGTTTTCTTTGTAAAAAAAGATTATAATTGTGGTGATAAACGGATGGGCAGACATCTGATCTCCATCCGAAACAGGCAAAAGGAAAAGCATTATGAAAAAAACAACAGTAAAACCCTTATATCTTATCATACCTGCAGTCCTGATCGTACTTTTGATCATTGCAGTCTTTTGGGAAAAACGGGGCGTCCGCCTCTCTCCCATTCCGGCGGACACGATCGGGAATACCGCCGGGAACCTGCGGGGGGAAGGAAAATTCTGTGAGTATGACGGGAAAGTTTATTTTTCCAACCCCTATGACAATGACACGCTCTATGTCATGAATCCGGACGGGAGCGAAATGAAAAAACTGTTAAATTCCAGCGTTTCCTATATCAATGCCGGCGGAAATTACCTGTTCTATTATCTGGAGAGCAGAAACGGCGGATCAGGCCTCGGCTATATCCGCGCCACCACAGGCATTTACCGCGCCACTTTAAAGGGAAAAGAGAGTTCCTGTCTGGACAGCGATATGGCGACCATGATGGTGCTCGTGGGCGATGAGATCTACTGTCAGCACTACGACAATACAGATTTCAGCACGCTGCATAAGATTCCTGCCGCGGGAAGCAATGAAGAGATAGAACTCAGTGAAGACATTGTGGAGACCGCCAGTGTCCAGAACGGCACCATCTACTACAGCGGCGTCACACAGGACCATTTTCTGCACGCCTGGAATACACAGAACGATACCACCTCCATCATCTGGGAGGGCAATACCAGCTACCCCACGGTGATCGGCAATAATCTGTATTACATGGACGTCGACAACAATTACCGCCTGTGCCGCTACAATCTGGCGGAAGGCGATCTGACGGAACTGACAGATGAAAGACTTGACTTTTATAACATTTACGAGAATGTGATCTTTTACCAGACAAACGGCTCCTCTCCTGCCCTGAAACGTATGAGCCTTGACGGCAGCAATCAGGAAGTCGTGATGGAGGGCGTCTACCACAGGATCAATACGACCTCCGCCTATACCTATTTCCAGCCCTTTGATGACGACAGTGTCATTTACCGCACCAGCACCTTTGGGCCCGTGGCGGTCGATCATTTTCCGGAAGCGCAGGCGGCGGCGCTTCAGTATCAGGATGATTGAGGGCGAAACCGGACGCCGCGAGGAAGATCAAATCCTCCGTCGCCACGCTCTCGCTGGCTCTGTTTTTCAAGAGCCTGTGAAACAGCGCAGCGGTACTAGGCTCGCATGTGAAGTTTAGATTTTCTTGGACGCTGTGTTTTAGCGTCTTAGAAAATCTCTTCACATTGGCTAAAGTGCCGACGTTGCTGCAGGGGCTCCTTGAGGATTTGATCTTCCTCGCGGCTGGCTGTTGGTATTAACTAGATGGTATAATGCCAGGGTCTTTCATACAATTAGTACAATTCCTGCTTGTAAGTAATTTTGACCCCCACATCGTGACATTTTTATAATTCCTGCAGCAGCTCCTTCACAGTCTTCCTATAAACAGGGTGCACATAAGAGGGTGCAAGCTCCGCGAGGGGTTCTAAGACAAACCGCCGGTTCTTCATATCCGGATGGGGTACGGAAAGTTCCCCGTCGGATATCACCAGATCATCATAAAACAGAATATCCAGATCCAGTGTCCGGGGACCCCAGTGGATCTCCCGCTTCCTCTCCGCAAGCTGTTCTTCCTCCTGCAGCCTCGCGAGCAGTTCTTTAGGGCTGTAGAGGGTTTCCGCCTCCAGCACGCCGTTTAAAAAATCATCCTGCTCCACGCCGCCGTAGGGCGCCGTCTCTATGTAATCGGAAACTTTGATGTCCCTGAAATGAACATCCTCCTGCAGGTTTGCGACCGCCCGTTCCAGATATTTTAGCCGCTCGCCCATGTTGGAGCCCAGAGCGATAAAAACCCTGTGCCAGCCTCTTTCCGTCTTTACGGAGACGCTGTCGAACCGAAGGGGGATCGGCGCATCCGGCTTTTCCACTTCCAGTTCCACTTTCCGGATCGCCGGAAAGGCAAGCAGAAGTTCCTTTGTTGCATGCCTTGTCACAGCCTCCAGCAGGTCGAAACGGTTTTCCCTCATATAGTTATCGATAAACAGACAGACTGCGCCATAATCCACGGTATCCGCTATATCATCGCTTTTTCCCGCCCTCTCCGTATCGGTATGGAGCACCGCGTTGACCAGAAAATTCTGCCCCTGCTCTTTTTCCTGCTCGTACACGCCGTGGTAGGCAAATATTTTGAGATTCCTGATCCTGATCTGGTCCATAGTCGTTACATCTCCTTCATCGTTATCCTTCATACCTTTTATAAAGCTGTACATAACCCTATTTCAGGTATTTCTTCAATTTCAGGGCAACTTCCTGCATATGGATGGGTTTTGCCAGGTGATCGTTCATACCGCACTCCAGACACTTTTGTATATCTTCCGAAAAAGCATCTGCAGTCATGGCGATAACAGGAATATCCGCATCCCCGCGTTCCAGCGCCCGGATCGTCCTTGTGGCTTCGTAGCCGTCCATCACGGGCATCCTCACATCCATAATGACCGCATCATAATATCCGACGGGGGATCTCTCAAATTTCTCGACACAGATCTGTCCGTTTTCAGCCCAATCCAAATCTATCTCAAGGCCGGAGAGAAGTTCTCTCGCAACCTCCCAGTTAAGCTCATTATCCTCCGCCAATAAAATATGTTTTCCTTTCAGTTCCGGAATGGCCTCCTCCTTGGTGTCCTTCGTCTCCTCGCCGGAAACTCCCGCATATACCCGCAGGGCATCGTACAATGTGGACCCGAATATGGGTTTTGAGACAAGCCCGGAAATCCCCGCATCTTTGGCGTCTTCTTCCAGCCCGCCCCACCCGCATGCCGAGAGCAGCAAGATCGGACAGTCCTCCCCATAATCCGCACGGATCTTCCGCGCCGCCTCAATTCCTGTCATGCCGGGCAGTTCCCGATCCAGAAGAATGAACTGGTATCCCTCTCCCCGGCCGCGGCGTTCATCAGCCATTTCCATTGCCCGTTCCGCACTCAGACACCATTCGGAACGGATGCCGAGGGACTCCAGAGAATGTGCCGCATTTGTGCACAACCGCTCATCTTCATTCACCACAAGCATATTAAAAGCGGGCAGCGCCGCACCGGCATTATCGTCTTTGGCCTTTTTCAGATCCAGGACAACATGGAACTCACTGCCTTTTCCCTGCTCGCTTTGGACAAAGATCGTACCTCCCATAGCATCCACAAGATACTTTGTGATCGCCATTCCCAGGCCGGAACCCTCTGTCTTCTGCACGCGGTCGTTGTCTTCCCTGCTGAAAGAGTCGAATATTTTCTCCTGGTATTCCTTTGACATCCCGATGCCGGAATCTTTCACCGTAAAATGCGTGCGGACCAGGGAAGGATCCCCGGGCAGTTCTTCCTGATACAAAGACACGCTGACAAAGCCGTGGTCCGGCGTAAACTTGACGGCATTTCCCAACAGGTTGATCAGCACCTGATTGATCCGCACACTGTCACAGCATACATTCTCCGCAAGGATCTCATAGGCCGCCGCGTCAAACTGCTGCTCTTTCGCCTTTACCTGGGGCTGGATGATATTGACGATGCTGTCCATGATCTCCCGCAGCGATGCCGGCCCAATATGGAGCGTCATTTTACCGCTCTCAATTTTGGACATATCCAGCACATCGTTGATAAGCCCCAGCAGATGATTGCTGGATAACGCGATCTTGCGCAGGCATTCCTGCACCTGTTCCCGATTATTTATATTGGCTATGGCTATGGATGTCATACCGATCACCGCATTCATGGGCGTGCGTATGTCGTGGCTCATGCTGGAGAGAAATTCCTGCTTCGCAGCATTGGCGCATTCCGCCTCTTTCCGCGCCCTCTCGGCAGCTTCACGGGCCGCATCCATTTCCGCGTTCACCCGCTTCAATTCCGATACCTGTTCCCTGAATATTCTTAAATAACGGAAGAATATGTACAGGAGCATGGCGATCACGGCAAAGGAAGCCGCATATAAGAGCATCAGCCAGTGGGCGCTCATGCCCGATATCGCATGATCCAGACTGTCAAAAGGAAAGACTGTCACCAGATACCATTCACAATAGGGGAGATCGGTACAGTACAGATGCCGGCGCGCCCCGCCGTTTTCCAGAATGACCGAATAGTCTTCCCCCGCATTCATGGCTGCCGTCAACTGTCCTATGTAGTAATCCGCCTCCTCACTCTGGCCGTCAAAAATACTGTAGAGCCTGTCAAAGTAGTTTTCGCGGTTACCCTCCCCGTTCCGGATAACATAACTGCCGTCGCTCCGTATGACAAAGGAATAGCTCAGGGAAGTATCCGAATCGAGAAAAAGTACCTCCTCCATATATCTGCACGAAAGCCCGACAATAATGGAAAGGCTCTCGCTCCCGTCAGACATGGGATATGCGCAGGGGACGCCGAACAAAATAACGCCTTCCCCGCTGCTGTCAACGGCAGAAGCCACCTTGCGCTCCCCGTTTTTTAAGCTCTCCAAAAACGTATCCGGATGGTTCGGTTCCACCGGATCGCCGTAGATCATTTCCATTTTACCGTCGGCGGAATACAGCGCCGCACATAAAAAATGTCTTGCCCTCGCGCCGTACTCTATCTCTTCCTTCGAGCCGTAAACGGAATTTTCCTCATCCACTGCGATATGCGCTATCGATTCCGCCATCGTCAGGCGGAGATCTATGATCGTCTCAAAATGTAAAGATACCTGTTTATTCATTCCCGCCATATAAGCAGTGCCAATATCCCCGATCGTTTCCTTGCACGTTTTATTAACGGAAATTCCCAGAATCGAAAACACAAAAATATTCAAAAAAATAATAACAGCTATGCTGATCTTCAGGGAACGCGGCAGAACCCTATCCTTCATGCTTTTTCATCTCCATTCTCAAAATTCTGTCTCAGTTGCAGCACAAATCTTTTTTATCCTTTCCGCCCCTGCCATACCTCAGGCGGCACATCACCCGAAACATCTTTCTCATGTCCACCGGCTTTGCCAGATGCTCATTCATGCCCGCATCTTTCGCCAGTGCTACGTCCTCCTCAAACGCGTTCGCCGACAGCGCTATGATGGGCACTGTCTTTGCGTCCGGCCGATCCAGACTGCGGATCACCCGCGCCGCCTCGTATCCGCTCATGACCGGCATCATCAGATCCATGAGCACACAGTCAAAGTTTCCCGCTCCGGCTGCCGAAAAGGCATCTACGGCGGCTTTCCCGTCATGGGCCGTCACAACCTCCGCACCCGCTTCATTCAGCATAAACTCCATGATCTCACAGTTGATCTCATTATCCTCCACCAGAAGAATACGCATTCCGGCGATCCGGCTGTAATCATCCTGTTCCTCTTCCCCGGACTCTCCCGTCCGGCATCCGTCGACCTGAATGGGCAGGGTGATCCGGACCACGCTGCCCTCGCCGATCCGGCTGTCCACCGCAACGCTCCCTCTCATCTCGTCCACCAGATTCTTTACGATCGCCATCCCAAGGCCGATGCCGTTATAGTTGGTCCGCGCCCCCTGATGTTCCTGGGTAAACGGTTCAAAAATATGCTCCTTAAAATCCTCCCCGATGCCGATCCCCGTATCTTCGATCACAAACCGGTAGTCTGCAGTCCCGTTCTGGCATGCCATTTCCTCTACACGGACAAACACGGAACCGTCAGGCCGGTTATATTTGAGGGCATTATCTATGACATTCGTCAGGATCTGCGTCAAATGCAGCGGATTTCCGACCACTTTGCTATGCTTAAGGCCCTCCGGTTCCAGCACCAGCCTGATCTTCTTCTCCTCCGCCTCAGGAGCGAGGACCGCGATGCAGTCCTTCAGCATATCACGAAGATCAAACGGCTCCTTCACCTGCGCCGTCCTTCCGCTCTCTAACTTGCTGACCTGAAGGACATCATTCACCAGAGACAACAGATGCTTTGTCGATACACGGATCTTTTCCCGGCACTCCGCCTGTCTTGCCGGATCGTCCTTACTTTTTTCCATGATCTCCAGCATGCCGAGGATCCCGTTGATAGGCGTGCGGAGGTCATGGGACATATGGGAAAGGAACTCGCTTTTTGCCGAATTTGCGCGCCGCACCCTCTCCAGAAGCTCCATGATCGCCTGCTCCTGTTTCTTCCTCGCCATCATGGTTTCCGTAATATCCTGATGGTATCCGTTCAGGCTGGCGCCCGGCTTTTTAAACGTTCTATCCGGCACGCCCCCGCAGCGGACATAAATCCTCCCCAGCTCCGGGTGCTTCCATGGGTAGATCACCTCGGAACGCCCGCTGACAAGTATCTCCTGCACCGCTTCCTTCACCATCTCCACATAGTCCGGCTCAATATTTTCAAACCAGTGACGGTAACATTCCTCCGGCCCGATTTCCTCAGATACGCCCAGAAGGATCCGCATGGTCCTGTCCGCATACATCCTCGGCGCGCAGCCCTCCTCCAGCTCAATTGTCCAGATGCCGGTCCTCGCTCCCTCCAGAATATCCTCCAGGCTCTGCCTTGCCTCCAGTTTATTTTTCTCCTCCTGCTCCACCACCGCATTGATATCCCTCTGTGCAAAGATCACGCAGTGGGATTTTTCCGTGTTTTCCGTGGCGGAAAAATGAAGCTCCATATTTTTCAGCCCGGAAGTGCTGTCCTTCACCTGATACCTGACGGAAAATTTTTTCTTTGTCCGAAGCTGGGAGAGTACATAATCTTTTTTCGTCGCCGAGCGGATCCTTTCCTGATCCTGTAGGACCACGTAGCGGGAAATATACTGCTCCATAGCGTTCTGATAACCGTTCTTAAAATTGACGGCAAGATCCGTGCCCATCCGCTCGTTGTCCCGGTAAATCTCGCATTCATCCGTGTCAAAATTCACCTGATAGATCCCCAGATAATCCACGCTGAGGGCATGGAGGACGTTATAGCTCCGCTTTTGCAGTTCCCGGAACAGATTTCGCCGCTTCAGGGAAGATACGATAAAATATGCCGCAGTCTGGAGCATATTTGACGCATATTCCAATGTTTTCACCGGAGGATTGTCCACACCGTAAAATCCGATGATCTTTTTGCCGTCATAGAGAGGCACCACCACAAGGGAACGAATATTCTGGCGTTTCAGCGTGCTGTACTGGAGAGGATCGCTCTCCCGGATATCTTCCAGGCTCTCGATAACGATATGCCTGCCGACATCGAACTTCCGATACCAGCTTTCACACACCTCCGGAGGCACATTTTGAAGGTTCTCTTTTTCCGGTTCAACCCCGTCGGCCACCCATTCATAGGTATTGTCATCGCCGCCGGATATATTCTGTTCGAATATGTAGGTCCGCTCACCGTTTAACGCCCTTCCCAGATGCTCCAGCAGCACTTCCAGCGACTGGTCCGGCGTCTCCTCCTGCAGGGCAACGCGAAGTCCCTCGTTGATGACGGCCTCCAGAGTCTGAACACTCCGTATGCCTCCATGCTGCTCATAAAACTCTCTTGAATGATCCATAATTTTCCTCCATATAGCACACTAATTCCTGAGCGCCTGCGCCATCTTCACTGCCCGCCGGTTCTGCTTTACATCATGCACCCTGATAAAACTGCATCCTTTCAGGACCCCTGCCGCCGTTGTGACGAGCGTGCCTTCCAGTCTTTCCGACACCGGCAGATCCAGCGTAAGTCCGATCACGGATTTTCTGCTGCATCCGAGCAGCAACGGATATCCCAATATCTGCAGCCCATCCAGTCTTCTGATGATCTCCAGATTCTGCTCATAGGTCTTCCCGAATCCCACGCCGGGATCCAGTATGATCCTGTCATCCGCAATACCTGCCTCTTTTGCCAGCGAAACACTTTCCTGCAAGTCATTGATAACATCTGTTATTAATGACTGGTAAACCGTGCTGTCCCTGTTGTGCATCAGACAGCAGGCAGCCTTCGCCTCCCCGATCACTTTCGCCATCCTGTTGTCATATTTCAGGCCCCAGATATCATTGATCAGATCCGCCCCCGCCAGGATTCCTGCCCTCGCCACATCTGCTTTGCAGGTATCCAGCGATATGGGAATATCAAACTTTTTTTTGATCTGCTCGATGACAGGCACAACGCGCTCCATCTCCTCCTGTGCCGGAACTTTCGCATATCCGGGCCTTGTGGACTCCCCGCCGACATCCACGATATCCATGCCTTCCTGTATCATCTCTTCCACACGAAAAAGCGCCTGATCCATCTCCTGAAACTTTCCGCCGTCGGAAAAAGAATCCGGCGTCACATTCAGGATGCCCATAATATAACAATGATGTTTTGTGTCAAAATCCCTGTTTCCTATCCGCATCTAAATTCCAACCTTTACTATTCATTTCCGCGAGCAACGAGCCAAGTGTCGTGCTTGCACGAACATTTGGCGACTGCCGCGAGGGTGTAATACCCCGCAGCTTGCTGCAAGGTATTACACTTCAGTTAACACCTCAACCAGCCATGAGAATCATAAAATCCTCAAGGAGCGCCCTTGAAAAACGCCGGCACTTAGCGAGGTCCCTCACGAGCTTAGTACCGCTGCGTTTTTCACGGAGCGAGAGCGTGCCAACGGAGGATTTTATGATTCTCATGGCGTTCGGTTCAGTACTGCAACATAAGATTCTTCTTATCGCCCTTCCAGTCGCATTCCTTCTCCGCTTCACAGCAAAAGCAGCTCCTGCTCATCTTATCCGCACGGTACAAAATACCGCTCAGCGTCTGATCCTGCCTCACCGCCGCATTCCTGTGATCCAGGATGGCGGTAAGGATCTGCCCTGCCTCTTCCTCCGTAAAACCGCTCTCCGCCAGGATCTCCGGCGCCAACAGGGCGGAAGCCTTCTCATGGGGCGTCCCGTCCTCATACTGTTTCCATCTGCCGATATCATGGAGCAGCGCCGCCGCATAGATCGTCTCCTCCGGCAAAGACAGCCCCTCCTGCAGGGCAAAGATCATCGCCAGCCTCGCCACGTCCAGAAAATGTCCCATATCATGATGGCAGAAGCGCCTTTCCTCTTCCGCCATCATATTTTTCCCCAGATATTCCTGATACCGCTTATGATGTAATATTCTATTGACCCGTTCCATCTTCTTCCGATCCCACCTTAACTTAACACAGCGCCCACTTTTATTTATGGTGGTGCATATTTAACTGCATGGGCGTTTCGTTATCACCTCAGCCAGCCGGCAAGCATATCAAATACTTTATTTTATATTCTCGCCAGCATCCGGAAAAAGGCCTCCTGCAGCTGCGCATCTTCCCGGAAAACCCCTTTCACAGCATAAGTGACCGTCCTGCTGCCGGGCTTTTTGATCCCCCGCATAGTCATACACAGATGCTCCGCCTCTGTCAGCACCATCACGCCCTTTGGAGAAAGGCACTCCATCACCGCCCCGGCGATCTGCTCCGTCAGGCGTTCCTGAAGCTGCAGCCTTTTCGCATAAACCTCCACGCATCTTGCCAGCTTGCTTAAGCCCACGATCTTTCCGTCAGGAATATAGGCGATATGGACTTTTCCGAAAAAAGGCAGCATGTGATGCTCGCACATGGAATAAAACACAATATCTTTTTCCAGCACCATCTCCGCTTTTGTCGTTGTGAAAGTTTTGGAAAGGATCTCCTTTACATCCATTTCCATTCCGCCGCAGATCTCCCCGTACATCCGCGCTATCCTCTCCGGTGTCTCTGCCAGCCCTTCCCGGCCGGCATCTTCGCCGATCCCTTCCAGCAGCAGTTTAACGGCCTCTTTTATTTTTTCCTGATCTATCATGTTTTCCGCTCCTGTCTCTTATGATCCTGCCGAGAGCCCCCAGATAGGAAAGGGAACCGAACGCCAGTATGACCCAGTCTTTTTCCGCCAGCAGATACGCCATCTCCACAGCCTCCTCCAGGCTGGCTGCCTCTGTCACTTTGGGGTGATATTCCGATGCCGTAACCGCCAGCTCGTGGCCGGGCAGCGCGCGCTCCTGTTCCGGCGGCGTGACCGTGATGATCTGCTCCGCATAAGCGTAAGTGTGCGCTATAACTTTCTCATATTCTTTATCCTTTAACATTCCTATTATATAGAGAATCTTCTTATTTGTAAAATAAAACCTGATCCCTTCAGCCAGGCGCTTTGCCGCATCCTCATTGTGGGCGCCGTCCAAGATGAACAGAGGTCTTTTTGCCGCGATCTCAAACCTGTAGGGCCACTTTGCCGATAGCAGCCCGTCCCTCAAGTTCTTTTCTGTCACAGAAAAACCTTTTCTCCCAAGAGCCTCCACGATCTCCACAGCCAACGCCGCGTTCTCCGGCTGCACCACCCCCGCCAGGGAAACCTCCAGACGCCTGTAAAATGTACCATCACAGGTAAGATAATCAAAACGCTGTTTTTCCAGGCCGTACCTGATGTGCTGCAGCCTCTCTTTTTCTACCGTCCGGCACTCTGCTCCCCCTGCCTGTCTCTTCAGGACATCCCACACCTCCGGCTGCTGGATCCCGCTCACCACTTCCGCCCCCGGTTTGATGATCCCGGCTTTATGGCAGGCTATCTCCGTCAGCGTATTTCCAAGAAAAGCCATATGGTCCATACTGATCGAAGAAAACGCGGCAACCAGCGTATTTTTAATGATGTTGGTGGCATCCAGATCACCGCCCATCCCGCATTCCAGCAGCACGATATCGCAGCGCTGTTCCTTAAAATATAAAAAGCTCACCGCCGTCTCCATCTCGAACACCGTGGGATGAGGCATCCCCTCCGCAGCCATGGCATCCGCTTCCTCCCGCACCAGGCTCATCAGCGCCGCAAATTCCCTTGTCAGGATCTCCTTCCCGTTTACCTGTATCTTCTCCCGGTAGGCATACACCGCCGGGGAAGAATAATGCCCCACCCGATAGCCTGCGGTTTTCAGAACACTGTACACATAAGCGAGCACGGACCCTTTTCCGTTTGTCCCCGCGATATGCACAAAAAAGAGATCGTCCTGCGGATTCCCCAGCCTTCTGCAGAGCTCTGCCGTGCTCTCAAGCCCCGGCACGCTTCCAAGCCGAGACATCTCCTCCATATAATCCATGCTCTCCCGATAGTTCATCCATCTCTCCCCATTCTCTGTCATATACAGGAATTCAAGACTCCTCTCCCGCAATAGGATCAAAAAACAGATTCCATCATCAAAGTAATATTATGAATAATCTTCCCCGATCTGTCCATACTTTTTCTATGAATATAAAAAAATCGACCGGAAAAACACAAAAAAACGAAGCCCCCATGCCGCTGTCAAGATTATTCCTTCACTGCGGCATCGCAGGCTGGTGCTTCGAGATCCTCTATACATCATTTAAAATGCTGCAGCGCCATGATTTTCAGCTGAAAGGAACCACTTCTCTATGGATGTTTCCGATCTACGGCTGCGCTGCCTTCCTGCGCCCGCTGTTTCGCATTACCCATACATTATGGCTCCCTCTCCGCGGCACTTTATACGCGCTGCTCATCTTTTTGGGTGAATTCCTCTCCGGAAAGCTGCTCGATAAAAAGGGTTTTGAGCCCTGGGATTACAGCAGGCACCGTCTCCGCATCGGCACCCATATCCGCCTGGACTTTTTCCCGAACTGGTTCCTCGCCGGACTGTTTCTGGAAAAATTCACGCTGAAGGACGGATTTCGGAAATTATAGCGGGCGGATCAAAGCTGCCTTTAAAATCCGCACCGCAAAGCCGCCGCAGCCATATGCGCCCTGCTCAGTCCTCAAACCTGTCCGGTATGCCGTTTCCGTCTAAATCCACGTCGGCGTCAATGCTCAGGGTGTTCATCGTCCTGCGCTTCATCCTCGCCTCCTCGGACGCCTCCAAAATAAAATCTTTTATGGCTTTTGCATTTTTCACATGTTCTATGTACAGCTTAGGGTTTGTCGTATCGCCCGTATAACAGATGATCGTTCCGATTTTTAAGATCCTCTCCCACAGGGACGCGGATAGTTCCACATCCTGCACTTTGTACATATAACAATCGTTCTCCTTTGTGCTCAGAAACCCCGTATTGATCGTGATCATTTCATCCCTGACCGTATATTTTGTGAAAGTCCAGGGCAGGCCAAAAAATAACAACCGTTTTCTTTCAATATATTCCATTTTTCTCTTCCTTTCCTCGTTTATTATGTCTCTGTATATTATTTATCGCGCGAAGCTTTCTTGCTGTATTTTTCCTCACAGTATTTACACCGGTAAATTTCCTTCGCCTCATCGGCGAGTACAAAAATATGCGGAAGCTCCTGCTCTATGGAAGTAATGCAGCGGGGATTGTGGCAGTGGATCACATTTTTGATCTCCTTCGGCAGATGGAGCGCCATCTTCTCCACGATCTCCCCTTTCTGTATCACATTGATCGTGATATTGTGATCGATATATCCCAAAATATCCAGATTCAGCATATTGATATCGCATTCCACCTTAATGATATCCTTCTTTTTCATTTTATTGCTGCGGGCATTTTTGATGATCGCAACCGTGCAGTCCAGCTTATCAAGCTGCAGATACCTGTATATTTCCATACTTTTCCCGGCTTTGATATGGTCCATCACAAAGCCTTCTTCTATTTTTCCTACATTCAGCATGTCAAATTCTCCTCTTAGTTCCATAGATGCCAAATTTCTGCTGTTTAATTTCAGTTTTCAAGTAACCGTTCAGGCGTCCGGCTTTATCAACATAATAGCATTACACCAGTCCCAGTAACGTCAAGATCAGCGCCATGCGGACATATACCCCGTACTGTACCTGTTTAAAGTAGACCGCTCTCTCATCATCGTCCACCTCGACGGAGATCTCGTTCACCCTCGGCAGCGGATGGAGCACCAGGCAGTCTGGTTTTGCCAGATTCATCTTCACCTTATCCAGAATATAGAAATCCTTTAATCTCACATAATCCTCTTCGTTAAAGAAACGCTCTCTCTGTACCCTTGTCATATACAAAAGATCCAGCTCCGGGATACAGCTCTCCAGACTGATCACCTCCTCATAGGGGATCTTCTTTTCCTTCAGCATTTCTATAATATAATCGGGAACTCTCAGTTCCTCCGGCGAAATAAACTTAAAAGTGACATTCTCATAGCGCACCAGCGCGTGGATCAGGGAATGTACGGTACGCCCAAACTTCAGATCCCCGCACAGGCCCACCGTAAAATTGCCGAGCCTCCCTTTCAGCGCGTGGATCGTCATCAGGTCCGTCAGCGTCTGGGTCGGGTGCTGGTGCCCGCCGTCCCCGGCATTGATGACAGGAATCGAAGAGTGGGAAGCCGCCACAAACGCTGCCCCCTCTTTCGGGTGCCGCATAGCACAGATATCCGCAAAACAACAGATCACACGAATCGTATCGGAAACGCTCTCCCCTTTGGATGCAGACGAAGATGCCGCATCCGAAAACCCGATCACGCTCCCGCCCAAATTCAGCATGGCAGTCTCAAAGCTCAGCCTTGTCCTCGTGCTTGGTTCATAAAAACAGGTCGCCAGTTTTTTGCCTGCACAAGAGTGGGCGTACTTTTCGGGATTCCTTTCGATATCATCCGCCAGCTCAAAAAGCGCGTCCAGTTCCTCCGTTGAAAAATCAAGCGGGCTCAATAAATGTTTCATATAACTACAGTACCTCCATTCCTGTTCCGCAGGCGGCCCCTGCGATATGTTTTAACCGGGCGGAAAAATTCTTCTTTCCCTGCCCGCCGCATCGGATGCGGTCGGCTTATACTGCCTCCCTCCTCCCCGCACCCCGTGCGCACATGGAAAAGCGAAGGGATTAAGATCCCTCCGCCCTCATGATCAACAAAATGATAATAATTCTTCCACCGGTTTTCTTCTCGGTGCGGCAGGCTCTTCCGCCGCATATCCCATCGGAATCAGGGCGGCTACTTCTCTGTCCTGCGGAATCTCCAAAATAGACGCTGCTTTTGCATCGTCAAAAAGACCCAGAATAACAGATGCTATCCCCTTTTCATAAGCTGCGAGGCAAAGTGTCTGGGATGCGATCCCCGCATCGTACATCTGCCACCTGTCGCCCTTTGCGGTGGAATAGGAACCGTCTCTCTCAAAACCGGAACGGTTTTTAATAATGGTGACTGCCATCACCATCGGGGCAGACTCCATGATCTTTCCGTTATTCGGCCACATGTCGGTACATTCCTTCGCGAGCCTCTCTTTTTTCTCCCCCTCCACAGCAACAAATCGCACGATCTGCGTATGCTTCCAGCTTGGATAATAGGAAGCCGTCTCCACAATTTCGGAAAGAAGACTGTGATCGACAGCCTGATCCGTGAACTGCCGGACGCTCCTGCGCCCCAAAATACATTCTTTTGCGGTCATTTCATACCCCCTTTTCCTGATATCCTGTTTGTGTTTCCAATTCCTATAAACAAGTATAACAAAAGGGGGTAAAGCTTTCAAGTTCCTTTTTCACAAACTATCCTTCTATGTAAAACTGTCCGGCAATGTCTTTCAGCTTATCCGCCTCATTCTGGCACCCTTTCACCATCTCCATATTTTCACCCATACGGTTCACCACGGCGGCGGTCTTTTCGGCAATATCCGATACGCCTATCGCAGACTCGTTGATCGTCTTGCTGATGCCCTCAAGCCCGTCGGTGATCACCAGAATCGTTTCGTTCAGCTGGACGACGGATTGCTGAATGGATGTCATGCTGTTCTTCACCGCCACGGAATCTTCATTATACTGATTGCTCACATCATAGAACGCCTGATAATCCGGCACTACCTGATTTTCCATGAACTGTGTCGTATCATGCAGCGTTGCGCCCATATCGCGCACCACCGTATTGACTTCCGCCACGATATTGTTGATATTCGCCACGGTCTCGGATGTCTGGTTCGCCAGATTGCCTATCTCCGTCGCAACCACCGCAAAGCCTTTTCCCGCTTCGCCTGCCCGCGCGGCCTCGATGGACGCATTTAATGCCAGAAGGCTGGTCTGTGAGGATATCCGCATGATGACCTCTGTCAGCTCATTGATCTTTTCCACCGCCTTCGCTTCTTCTATCGTCTTTGCAGATTTTTTCTGCAGTGAGTCAAACATTTCCCGCGCCAGTTTTACGGACTCTGTTGCGGATCTCTTCAGGTCTGCCGCCCTGTTTTCGATCTCGCCCGACAGTTCCTCCCCTTCCACGGACATTTTCTGGATTTCGCCTGATTCATCTTTCATATCTTCTATGCTGGAAACAAGCGTCTGTGTGGTCGCCGTTGTCTCCTGCATGCCCGCCGCCAGTTCCTCGGTAGTGGCGGAATTATCCGTACAGGAATCGTTCACCTCCGAAGTGGTGAGCTGCAGCGTATGCACGATCTCATTCAGATGCTCGCTTGCACTGCTGATATCCCTGATCACATTCCGAAGGCTTTCCCGCATCGCCGCTACCGCTTTCGCCATGACGCCGCACTCATCCTTCCCCCTTGTGAGTTTTGTGCCCCACGGATGGTTGATAAATTTCAGCTCCGCCATCTCGTTGATCAGCAGCGTGATCTTCTTAAGCGGCTTCATCATAATCCCCGTCACGATAAAGATCACCGCCGCGAGCAGGATCATCACCGCGAGCATTCCTTCACCGGAATTCACCACCATCGCCGTGATCCCGCTTAAGACTTCCTCCTCGTCCGTAGAAATCACGATCACATCCTTCGTGGACAGTACGTAATATGAAGCATACTTTACCTTTCCGTTAAACTCATAGCTCACCACTTCCGGCTGCGGTATGATACCCGACTGTATCTTTGCCACGACCTCTTTTATCACTTCATTCTCCACCGGCTCTCCAACCTTGCTCTGCGTCGGATGGTACAGCATGTTCCCGTCCGAGGAGACCATATACGCGTAAGAAGACTCCGCCCCTTCCATTTTCGCATCCGCAAGGATCCTTGCATAAGCGTCATAATTTAATGCCCTGCCGTGCTGTTGGTACTCTGTGATCTCCGTTTCCATCCCGGCGGCATAAGCTTTGACAAGACTCAGCATAGAGTTCTGTGCCAGAGATGTCAGCTCCTCCTCGGCTCTCGGCACTGTCATCTGCAGTACCATAAGGCAGGAGCAGAGCGCTCCGATCTGTACAAGCAGCATGATTTTGGTCCGCATGGAATGCAGTACGGACACTCTGTGTTTTGGTTTTGTCTGTTCGTTCGACATGACCCGCATCTCCCTTTTCTCAATAGTGTCGGTTACGAAAATAACCCATAAAAAAATTATAAACTATTTTTTCCCGGAAGACTACTGTTTTTTCTCGAAAGGCCACCATTTTTTCAAATATTTCCATAAATTCGCAGCAATTTATCCCGCCATACCGTATTTCCTGCCGCCAACAGTCAGCGTCCTTCTCCTGCGGAGAGCAGGATCCTGTCGTTATTCAGGCCGCTCCCCGCCTGCGCCCAGAATTTTTTTAGCAGGCCGTCCACGGTCATGTTTTCCCTCTCTTTTCCCGTGATGTCCAGAATGATCCGCCCGTCGTCCATCATCAGCGTGCGGTTTCCCGTCTCCAGCGCCTGATGCATGTTGTGGGTTACCATAAGACAGGTGATCCCCCGCTCCGCTACGATATCCTTTGTCAGTTTCATCACGTTCCCGGCGGCAGCCGGATCCAACGCTGCGGTATGTTCATCCAGCAGGAGGAGTTTCGGGGTCACCACCGTTGCCATCAAAAGAGTCAGAGCCTGCCTCTGCCCGCCGGATAAAAGCCCCACCGGTTTTTTCATCCGATCTTCCAGCCCCATATGAAGAAGCACCAGCTTTTCCCGAAACAGCGCTTTCTCCTTTTTTGTGATCCTGCCGAAGGGGGAATGCTTCCCCGAAACGCGCATATAGGCGAGCGCCATATTTTCCTCTATCGTCATATGGGGCGCCGTGCCCAGAAGCGGGTCCTGAAACAGCCTGCCGATATTTTTGCTGCGCTGATATTCTTTCTGGAAGGTAATGTCCTCGCCTCCCAGGATGATCTGCCCCTCATCCACATAAAAGGCGCCGGTGACGGCATTGAACAAGGTTGTCTTTCCCGCCCCGTTGCTGCCCACGATCGTCGCAAAATCCCCGCTCCTCAGCTCCAGCGAGACGTTTTTCAGCGCAGCCTTCTCGTTCACCGTGCCGGGATGGAATGTTTTACTGATATTTTTGATAGATAACATGTGTTCTTTATTCTCCTGTTCTGACTGCCGCTTTTTTCCGTATTTCCATCCTCTTTTTTGTGAATCCGGCCTTCTCTTTCAAATAAGGGAAAGATATCGCCGCCGCCACGATAACGGCGCTCACCAGTTTCACCGCTTCCGCCGGCAGGCTGAGCCGCAGGGCGACCGCCATGATAAACCGATACAGACAGCTTCCGAGCACCACCCCCAGGATCCGTTTCAGCATGCCGCCCCTGCGGACCAGCGTATTGCCGATCATCAGGCTGGCCAGCGCGATGGTCACCTGCCCCGTTCCGAAATTGATATCGCAGGACTTCTGATACTGCCCCAGGACAGCGCCGGAAAGTGCCGTCAGGGAGCCGGAAATGCAAAGCCCCACCGTGATCATACGTCCGGGATTGATGCTCGAAGCCCTCACCATATGGGCGTTATCCCCTGTGGCGCGAATGGAAAGCCCCAGGGAAGTATTGAAAAACCATCCGAGGATCAGACAGGCTGCCAGCACGATCAGCCCTGCGATACCAAACTCATACCAGTCCCTGTATACCCCGTTCTCCGAAACTTCTTTCGCCATGCTGAACAGGGTCTCGCATTGAAACAGATTAATGTTGGAAGAAAAGCCCATCACCGCCAGATTGACGGTGTAAAGCCCGGTGTTGACGATAATGCCCGCCAGAATGGACTGCACCCCCATCTTTGTCTGGAGAAAGGCTGTGATGAAGCCGGAGCAGACGCCGGCGCCCATCGCCATAAATAAGGCGAGTATCGGGTGCCCCGCCATCGTCACCACGGCACCTGCCGCACAGCCCAAAGTAAAGCAGCCGTCCGTGGACAGATCCGCTATATTTAACAGATCAAACGATATATACAACGCTATGGCGATCAGGGAATAGATGCATCCCAGCTCCAGCGCGCTCTGCAGGATAGACAATGTAAAAATGGTTGACATGATGACCTCCTCCTCAGCCGGGACCGGTGCGGTTTTCCGTTCCCCGCCCCGGCCTGTTCTTTTTTGTCTACTCGAATTCCTTCGCTGTGGTGATCTCTTTCAGCTCGCTGCACATTCCCTCAAACATACTGTAGTCCAGCCCGATCGCCTCCGCAGTATCCGTATTGATCGTGGCAATACCGTTATCCAGAGATATCACCGGGACTTCCCCGGGGTCTTTCCCGTTTACCAGAATATCAGCCACCATATCGGCGGTGGCCTCACCCAGTTCCACATAGTTTACGCCGTAGCCGCAAAACGCACCGTTTAAGGCGAAGGAATCCGCCCCACCGAAGTGGGGGATCCCCGCTTCGATAAACTTTTCATAGATCGCCAGTTCCGCCGTCATGACGGTATTGTCGGTGGGTGTAAATACCGCGTCCACGCCAGCCGCCGCCAGCGCATCCGCCGCCAGCATCACTTCATCGTTGGTGGTTCCCGTTTTTTCCACCACTTCCACATTCTTTTCCTGACAGTATGCCTTTGCATCCTCTATCGGCACTCTGGAGGAATCTTCGCTCTTGTTGTAGAGCAGTCCCACCGTTTTGATCTCAGGGTCCGCCGCGAACATCAGATCCATGACCGCCCTTGTGTTGAGCGCATCCGACGTACCGGTCACATTGGAACCAGGCGCCTCTAAAGAAGCCACCAGCTTTGCTCCCGCCGGATCGCTGACCGCGGAAAATACGACCGGTATCCGGCTTTCTTCCGTCGCAGCCTGCATGATCACCGCCGCCGGTGTGGCGATCGGCACGATCACATCCACCTCCTCTGCGATCAGCTGTTCCGCAATCTGATTCAGCATGGTGGAGTCCGCCTGCCCGTTAAAATTATAATCCTCATAATCAAAAGTGATGCCGAGCTCCGCGCCTTTTTCATCGAACCGCGCACAGAGGGCACTGTTGATCTGGTTTAACGACGCGTCGTCCACAAACTGCACGATGCCGACTTTATAAACCGTCCCGCCGTCTGCCGCCTCGTTTGTGCCCTGTGAGGTTTCCGCCTCCGCTGTCTCCGTATTTCCGCTTTTTCCCGCGACGAACACAGAGGTCGGGCCGTCAGCACCGCCGATCGTATCCGCATGTTGGCAGCCTGCAAGCAGACCCGCCGCCGTCACCGCCGCCAGAAATATCCTGCCCGCTTTTCTCTCTGCCGTTTTCCGCAACATAGATTTTTCTCTCATAATTTTTGCCTCCATTCCAGTTCCGCAGATGCCGCTTCCAGTACACACTTTGGGCATCCGCTGTTTTCCGCATTCCGTCTTTGAAAGTTGTATGATGTTCAATCGAGCCGAGGAGATTTCCCCTGCTCGCCGCGGGGGGCGCACGCTGCGCAGACAACCAATTCCCCTGTGCGCCCCTGCGCATAAAAAAACGCCCCGGACATATTGTCCGAGACGGTAATAAACAAAGTTATTATCGCGGTACCACTCGACTTGGTGTAAAAACACCCACTCTGTCATGTACTATCATACATGCCGGATTGATAACGGGTTCGGTTCCCGTCGCTCCCTACTGGCGGACATGCCGCTTTCCGAAGCGCCCTCAGAAGTCCATTCCATAACGTTCCCCGTACTGCAATCCCACCACCTGCAGCTCTCTGTGCCAGTTCCGGCTACTTACTACTCTTCCTCAACGGTTTGCAATATTTAATTCGGAAGTATGCTCTTTTGATCCTTCCTGTTCTATACTTTAGTACGACAAAGTATTTTTGTCAACCCTTTTTCTCTGCAGATCACGATCAATACAGCACTTTTTGCAACTTTTTTCTCACTTTATGCCATTGTATTCCTTTCCGCATTTTTTTATACTTTATACAACGTTATATTTACGGGCTCAAATTTACAGATGCAGCTATGATAAAGGAGGCAGTTATGGAACATATTTTTGAAATGATCAACAACGTATTTTCTTTTGTCATCCCGGTTTCCGATTTTTTCTGGGACTTTCCCACAAATTTCGACTGGTATGCAAATATTCCCATCCTCGGAAACTTTTCCCTTGCGATCATCCTGCTGGTGGGATCGGGCATTTTCTTTACGATAAAACTCGGATTTATACAGGTGACACACTTTAAAGAAGGAATCCGGATCCTCGCCAAAAAGAAAAGCGATGAGATCGGCATCTCCTCGCTCGGGGCTTTCTTCCTGAGTTCCGCCATGCGGGTGGGCCCGGGCAATATCTTAGGCGTCACCGGCGCCATCTCCGTGGGCGGCCCGGGAGCCCTGTTCTGGATGTGGCTCTCCGCATTTTTCGGCATGTCCACCGCCTACACGGAAGCTGTGATGAGCCAGATGTTCAAAGAAAAGAAAGGGGACGAATTCGTGGGCGGCCTGCCCTACTACGGCAAAAAACTGCTGGGCAACAAAAAGGGCGCCGGCATCTTTCTCTCCGTCATGTTTATCGTCTATGCGATGTGCTGTCTTCCCGCACAGGGCTTTAACGTGGTGAGTTCCATCGGACAGATGGGCGAGATCCTCAGCGGCAGCACCATCGCCACCACATCGCCCCTGTATTACATAACGGCTGCTATTTTAATTCTGCTGGTTGCCTACATCGCTTTCGGCGGCATCAAAAAAGTGACAAAAGTCACGGATACCGCTGTTCCCGTCATGGCTGTCATCTATATCGTCACCGTATTATTGCTGGTGCTGATGAACTTAAACGCAGTTCCCTACTTCTTCGCCTCTGTCTTCGGCGGCGCTTTCACACCGCAGGCGATCTTCGGCGGCGTATTCGGTACGGTGCTGGCGCAGGGCATCAAGCGCGGGCTGATGAGCAATGAAGCCGGCCAGGGTACCATCACCATGGCGGCGGGCGCCGCCAACACCGATCACCCCTGCGAGCAGGGCTGTGTACAGTCCATCGGCGTTTTTCTGGATACAATCGTCATCTGCACCCTGACCGGATTTGTGATCGTCATGGCACATCTCTGGACTGGGGAAGGCGCTGAAGCATGGATGGAGCTTGACAGGCTGCCCAAATTCCTTACTTCCGCCTCCGCACTGACACCCGGCACAGGCATCTTTGACAATATTGTGATCTTTTTGATCACCGTCTGCTTCTGCCTGTTTGCTTTCACCTGTGTGATCGGCTTTTTCAGCTTTTCCGAGATCGCCGCCAGCAGGATCACCCAGAAAAGATCCTTTATCAACGGTGTCCGCATCCTCGGTATCTTCATCACCCTCTTCGGCATCTTCTGCTCCATCGCTGGCCTTGATCTGGGCAACATGTGGGCAATATCCGATCTGGGCAATATCCTGATCGTATTTGCAAACATCCCGCTGTTATATCTGGGATGCAGATATGTATTCAGGGCCACCGACCACTATAAAAAGAACGACGGCACTCCCTTTACTTCAAAGACGGCGGGCGTTGTCTGCGAATACTGGGATGAAAGGGCTGGGAAGAAATAATGATATAACCGGACGGCCGGACAGAAAAATATTCTTTCTGTCCGGCCTGTTCTATCAATATTTTTACTAAATATTCTCACTAAATATTCTTACTAATATACTTACTCTCATTCTTTATTATATCTCAGCTTTCCCTTCACCGCTTCTTTCAGTTCATCCAGGCTGTAGCGCACTTTCCTGCTGCCTTTCATTGTCGGGTTGCCGAGGATCATGCCCCGCTTCCAGTGATCTTTGATGGTTTTCAGTTCCGAGGCATGGTATCTGATGTTCATGAATCTGTCGCGGATCTCCAGTGCTTCACTTTTGGCGCTCTCCAGATATTCTCCCGGATGGATCTGCATCCGCTCACGCATGCTGCGCAGCTTTTCCTCAATGCTGTCCGCAAGTTCCTCGATCCGCATCTCAGCCGCATTGCGGTACTGCCCTATTTCTTCCTCCGTCAATGCCGCGATCACATCCAGCCTCTTCTGCATATGGGCCATTTCTTCCTTGGCTTTTTCCATTGCCAGCAGGATATCCCTGATATCCAACGCCGCCCGGAAGGAGAGGGCAAAATCTCCCGCGATGCCGACTGTCAGGATAAATACGAATACCGCCAGCAGTCCATCCGGTATCATATAGAGCATTCCTTCTATCGGCTTATGTATTACGCGGGTCATCAGAATGGTCAAAAATCCCCATGCCAATGTGGTGCCGAGGCAGATATGCCCCTGAAAATTAAGCGGCTGGTCAGAATAGTCCCAATACCGTACTTTAAAAAGCGCCTCCATCGTAACACCTGTTACGTATTCTAAGATCGTCGCTCCGATACATCCCGCCACGTAGGTAAGCACAATATTATGTCTAAAAGGCGCAGAGACTACCAGCATCATGATCGCCCCGCTGCCATATAATGGCAGAAATGGTCCCCGTATAAATCCTCTGTTGATCCAGTGGGGCGGTTTCTCCTTCAGACTGACATAAGTGGATTCCACACACCAGCCTAAAAAACAATAAAGATAAAACAGAAACAGCCACTGCGTCATTGTATAAGGATACATTACACCTTTCCTCCTCTACTGGTACAACAATACTCCCACGCCCAGTTTCCCTTTCTTTGTCTCTCTGTCCGCACCGTCATAGACAAATTTTCCTTTTCCCCGCACGCTGACTGCATCCCCCTTTTTTAAACAACAACTGTTGTTCTCACATATTCTGCCGTTGATAAATACTTTCTGCGCGCGGAAAAGATCCATACTCTGGGTGCGGGAGAGATGATACAACGAGGCGACGACCACATCCGCCCGCTCCGACGAAACAGTCAGGCTCTGCCTGATCTTTTCACTTTTTTCCAGTATTTTGTCCGCTTCTGCCCTGCTGCACTTTACATCCGTATGCCTGACCTTCTGCAGTTCCTCCAAAATAAAATCCGCAATGGAATCCAGACAGAAAAGATATCCGCAGTTATCCCTGATAAAAATATCTCCCAGCGTACTTCTCTCTATTCCGAGATTCATCAGCGCACCCAGAAAATCCCTGTGCCCCAGCTTATCCGCATATTTCTGCAAAAGAGGTTCTATTTTAAGCAGTGTGATCGGAAATGCTTCCTCATATCCCATCTCATCCGGATCGCCGAACCGGATGACCAGCCTCTCCGCCTCTTCGCCGCCGCCAAAAAGCTCCGGATGCGCATAGGAAAGCTCCCGCTCCATCTGATGGAAGATATCCAGTTCCGCCATCCCGAGAAATCCGGTATACGTATAAATATTCTGTCTGTCGCTTCGCTCTGCCAGTTCTTTCAGCCGTCTTTGAAGCTGCCTTATCTCTTTTTCTCCATCCATCCGTATCCCCTCTGAACCGCACCGGTAATTTGCGCCGATATGATACGCCAAAACCTACCAAACATCGGGCATTTACAACACCTGCACACCAAAACAAGATCCGCCGATCTATCATCAAACCCGAATATGAGCAAGACAGACAACAAAACCAGACTGCTTCACACACAAATCCCTGCTGTCTATCCTGCTCAACTCCATCGTCTCCTTATTTCTGCGGTCAACGGGCCGAGTAGATGCGCTCACATAAAAGAAATGATCTCGTCCCTGGGCGCTTTCGTCTTCTCCACTTTTTCCGCATAAAGCACCGGTCCTTTTCCGTGATAATCCTCCCGGTACTCCTCTTTTACCACCGCGGTCACTTTAACCCAGTCGCGCTGCTCTAATGCCGCAGCCCCCGCATATTTACAGACATAGCCGAGAAAACTCATATCTTCAGCGCAGCATGTCATCGCCATCCTTCCCGGCACAAAACAATCCGGCTCGAAGTTCTCCGGCTTCAGCACCTGCGCCGTGAACTGAACTCTCTTATCCAGATACCGTTCCACACGATCCATGGAATCGATATACCAGATACCATAACCATTGTTATCTAATACAATAGGATCATCCTGCAGGCTGTAGGGCAGGTCATCCTCAAATATCTCATCGATCTCACCGTTTGAGTCCTCAAAAATAATTTCCGCCTGCCGGTTCACCGCTTTGATATTGCGCTTATAGGAAGCAAGATCCTCAATGCCGTCACATCGGTTAAAAATGATCATCTCGGATTTTCTCACCATCTCAGCCAGCAGAGATTTCATGTTGGTATAGTACATCGGAAATGTGGACGCATCGATACAGGTGATCTGCTGCTCTATACTCCAGTGCCAGGGCAGCTTCATATTCTTGAAATTCCACATGCCGTTGTACTCGATGATGATACGTTCCGGTTTATATTTTTTGTCCAGTTCCATCAGCGCGGAGGGCGTAAAGTCCTCCTCCTCTTCTATCAGTTCCAGGATCGTATTCGTGTCTTTGAGCAATTTTTCATCATACTCGATCTCGCCCTCCTCGCAGAGCAGTAGCAGTGTCTTTCCCCTTACCCTGAAATAGGGCTGTGCCAGCGTATAGATGATAAACTCCGTTTTTCCGCTCTCCAGAAATCCATTGATGATATACACAGGTCTCATAGCAACATCCTCGCCTCTTAGCTTTCAAACATTCTACCCTTGCAGCTTTTCAATACTTACAGCTTTTCATTATGATGCGGGCCTATTTCTGCAAAAACAACGCTTTCAGCGCATCCTCCTTCAGCTTGGAACCGATCACGCAGAATTTTCCCGTCACATCCGGGGCTCCTGTCCGCACTTCCGCTTCACCGGGCACATAGTCAAAATAAATCCAGCTTCCGTCTGCGGAAGGTACCATTCCCTTCGCCCTCAGGACAATACCATATTCCTTCTCCCTGTCCAGTTCATCCAGAATATCTTCGATCTGCTCTTTCTCATAGGTCGCAGGCGTCTCCATTCCCCAGCTTGTAAATACCTCATCCGCATGATGATGGCCATGGTGATCGTGATCATGGTCATGGCAGCCGCAGCCGCATTCCTCTCCGTGATCATGATGATGCTCATGGTGTTCTTCCTCGTGATGATGATGGTGGTGCTCCGGACCTTCTTCCTCGTGATGGTGGTGATGGTGTTCCGGGCCTTCCTCCTCATGATGGTGGTGATGGTGTTCCGGGCCTTCCTCCTCGTGATGGTGGTGATGGTGCTCAGGGCCTTCCTCCTCGTGATGGTGGTGATGGTGCTCCGGGCCTTCCTCTTCGTGATGATGATGGTGTTCTTCCTCGTGGCGCGCCAGCACTTCCGCCATCAGTTCTGCCTCCAGGTCCGTTGCTCCTTCTATCGTCTCCAGGATCTTTGCCCCCTTGAGTTCCTCCCAGGGCGTCGTGATCACAGCAGCCTTTTCATTGTGCTGTCTGATCAGCGCAACCGCTTCCTCGATCTTCTCCTGCTTCATGGATCCGGTACGGCTCAGTATGATCGTTCCGGCGTATTCGATCTGATTGATAAAAAATTCACCGAAATTCTTCATATACATCTTACACTTGGAAGCATCTACCACAGCCACCGCACTGTTTAAATGCGTCTCGCCGCCAGCCTTTACATTTTCCACGGCCTTCATCACATCGGAAAGCTTGCCCACGCCCGAAGGCTCTATCAAGATCCTCTCCGGATGATAAGTTTCCAGTACCTCCACCAGCGAAGTCCCGAAATCTCCCACAAGGGAGCAACAGATACAGCCGGAATTCATCTCCTTGATCTCAATACCGGACTCCTTTAAAAATCCGCCGTCGATCCCGATCTGTCCGAACTCGTTCTCGATCAGTACAACCTTTGTTCCTGCCAGCGCCTCCTTTAACAACTTCTTAATCAAAGTAGTTTTCCCTGCGCCTAAAAATCCTGAAACAATATCAATCTTTGTCATCTCAATACACACATCCTTTCCAAACAGGCAGTTCCTTTTATCCCTAATCCCTGCTTTCCTGATCTTTACAATTCATTCTTCCCTATTTTCCTCCAAATCTTCCAACCTGTCAAGTTTACAGACAAACAGTTAATGGATTCTTTAGAAACCCGCCGGTCCTATTTTCCTGCAAATTTCCATACCGGCACAGCCGCAAACCCTTCCCTGCCGTCCCCTCCGGCGAGGATTCCCAGGAGATGCCCCTGCCTGTCAAAGACACCGCTGCCGGACATCCCGGCATCCACCGCGCCCCTCTCCGGTATCTCTCCGCCCTCTTCACTGCTGTCCGCTGTATCATGACGATCTGCTCCGCCATTTTCACCACCGTCCTGCCTTTCTATATCCGTCCTGTTCCTCTCACCCGAAATGTCTTCGCCTGCTCCGTTTTCCTCCTGCAAAATTCCCCCGAGCATGAGTCTTTCCGCGCTCTCGTATCCCTCAAGCTGCATCTCCCGCTCTGCTTCCACCAGATATCCCTTCACAAAATTTCCCGCCGCATAGTCCATCGAACCATAGACAGCCAGCTCTTCTCCCCGTATCAGCTCTTCCGCATTCCGCACACAGGGTTTGGCCGCCGTCAATTCCACTTCATCCTCCTGCAGTGCTTTCACAGGAAATACCGCAAAGCCGATATCACAATCCTCAAGCACCTGCTCCACCTTCGCCTCATAGTAGATACCTGCATAGCACTCAACCTCACAGGTTTCCCCATACTTCAGAAGATGCCCGCTGCTCACAACCCTCACCTCATCCTCCGTTATCTCCCATACCACGCCGCTCCCAGCATACCTGCCGCAGGTGATACGCAAAACGGAAGGGCGCAGCGTCTCCTCCAGCGTGGGCCAGTCAAGCTCCGCTTCCTCTGATGATCCGCCCTCCGTCGTTCCCGCCTCCGAAGTAAACGGCTTTTTATCTGCTTCTGCCGCTTCTCCCGTTCCTTCCGATACACAACCGTCACTCTTTTCTTTTTCAGTATCTTCCCCGGCGAGCGCCCCTATGACGGATTCCTCTCCGGATATTCCATCCCTTTCATCCGGATTCCTTCCGCAGCCTGTCAAGATTCCCGCCGAGATGACAACCGCCGCAACAGCTGTCAAACAGAATATCATTACATGTGCTATTCTATTTTTACATCCCTTTTCCCGCATAACTCCCCCTGTCAGAAATTCCTATAACGAAAAGAATCCTGCGTGCAGGATTCTTTCATGCGAAGCTTTGGAATTTCCTGACCTGCCGCTTTGACGGTCCGAAATTCTCTCCGCATTATATTATGATAATAAGCAGGCCGATAAGCCGGGTTCTGTTCCCTGCAAAGCAGGGCAATGGCCATCTATCTGGTACTGCTGTCGCCAGCAGTCTCAAGCGACCTACCTGAGAACAAACCGGGCCGGTTTATCGTTCTCTGCTTGGTCTTGCTTCGGATGGGGTTTACATGGCTCCGCCTGTTGCCAGACGGACGGTAGTCTCTTACACTGCCTTTCCACCCTTACCAGTCTCAACACGGCAAGCCGTATCGGGCTGGCGGTTTATTTCTGTTGCACTTGCCTTGGAGTCGCCTCCACCGGACGTTATCCGGCATCCTGCCCTGTGAAGCCCGGACTTTCCTCACCTGTCTCTGCAAGCAGATCACAGGCGCGGCCATTTGGCCTACTTATAAATCATCGTTACATCATTAAATTAATTCGCTTTTCATATATATTATGCGAAGCCTGCTATTTTTTCAAGTCTGGCAAGACATCATTATTTATAATATTCCTATTTCCCTCCCCCGTATACATCTTCCAGACGGCCAGAGCCAGGACTGCCACCACAACAAGAAGGATCACTTCCAACGTCACGATGGAAACCGCATTAGACAGAAGAATCGTAAGCGCATCCACGAAAAAATGCAAGCCGACTGCCAGAAAATAAAATTTCTTCATCCCGTATTTTACAGCCCTGTAAACAAGATACGACAGACAGATATGCAGGGCGATCGCCGAGATCCGCTCCACGCCCGCGAGGAAAAACTGATATCCCGGCGTTGTCCAGAGTACAGACAGACCCTGGATCGCCGCTTCCTTTCCCACGCCGTCTTCTATCCCCGAGAACGCGCTCTCGATCTGCCCCGAATTGATCATAAATGCCGTGATCAGATTGGAGATACTTGTAAATCCGACGATCAGCATCGCCTCTATCCCGCCGTGCCCCACGCCGTACATAATGGAACTTTCCTTTGAAAGCCGCTTTTTCATCCAGGACTTCATCGCGATAAACCGCCCTGTCTCCTCGAACAATCCGGCCGCGAGACCACCGTAGACCGCATACAGCCATATATTTCCAGTCAGCGTCTCTCCCAACAAATTCAGCATAACGCCGTGCAGTATCTGTTCCAGAACCAGTGCAGACAATACGAAAGTGATCGCTCCTATCCCCGCATCAGCGATCCTTGTATGCAGTTTTGCCTTCACCGTGATCAGCAAAGCAACCGGCAGTCCTATCGAGATCACCGCCGAAAAAATAATACCTGCTATCGCAACTGTTGAAACCTCTCCAACCATATCCTTCACCTTTTTGTCACACTTCCCGACATGCCGCTTACAGCGGCACAAACAATCCGTGAAACTTGTGGAAGAATCGCTTCAGCGATTCTTCGAGGAATGACTTAGATTTTCTTAGGCAGCGTCCTTTGCGGCCTTAGAAAATCTTCATTCCTTTC
>JAETSN010000023.1 GCA_021769625.1 [Clostridium] symbiosum
TAAAATTCTGCAAAAGAAAGCGGATAAACCCTTATTTCATCTCCTCTGCCCCGAAACTCCGTTATAATGTCACTGGAAAGGAATCTGGAATTGCTCCCGGTCACATAGATATCAATATTGTCCATACGAAGCAGACCGTTCAGCACCTCTTCAAATCTTGGCATAAATTGTATTTCATCTAAAAGCAAATAATAATTTTCTTTGTCCCTGACAGCAGCTTTCACGTACTGGCAGCACGTTTTGGGATTTCTTAATTCCTCATTTTCAATGCCGTCCAACGCTATCTCAATGATGTGATCTTCATTTACCCCATTTTCCATCAAATACTTTTTAAATATGTTAAACAACAAGAATGATTTACCGCATCTTCGTATACCTGTAATAACCTTTATCATCCCATTATTTTTTCGCAGAATGAGTTGCTCAAGATAAATATTCCTTTCAATTTCCATTTGTAAGCTCCTTATTTTTGTGCGTATGCAAATATTTTAGTAATACTATTCTACAACAGAAATAAAACTCTTTCAAGCCTTCATTCCTATTTTATGTGCATTTACACATTTTTATGTAATTTATCTTGGTTGAAAATTCTTCCCACCCATCCCTGCGAACAAAACGTATCCAAGGGACTACCGATCTTTTTGAGTACGGCATCAATATGGATATCCGCATTATCTGGTATTACGAAGGCGATAACACTTCTCCAATGTCTGCATTGATACAGATGGAGCGCTTTGCAATTTCCTCGGGTACATAGACTTCCCCATAGTTAATGCAGGCATACGTCGCCTTCGGGTTCGCCGCCGTCATCTGCCAGAACGGATACTTGATAATTCCGGGGGTGTTATATCCCACTCCAAGCTCCAGATAAAGCACCCTGCCCTTTCGATGCTTATCCGTAAACTCCTGATAACGCTTCGAAGCACGATGCCAGCCATCATCTTCAACAAAGGTATTATCCGCTCTGAGATTCATGCTCATGAGCCTGTGGCAAATCGGACAATACGGAACCAGCTCCGACGGTATACGCGTAAGCATCCGGCCATTCTCCGGAGGGAGCAGGCCTCCATTCTCTGCAATCGTATATCCCTGCGCCAGCACCATTTTCCGCACAGTTTCCTCATTATCGTAAGTGTTATGGTTGCATGGCTTGCTGCACTGAAACAGTCCATAATCTCCCTGCGTATAAAATAACCGCTCTTTTGCAAAACCCGCTTTCTGAAAGCAATGGTCCACATTTGTGGTCAGCACAAAGTAGTCCTTATCCCTGACCAGTTCAAACAGTCTGTCGCAGACCGGTTTCGGCACATCCATATAGCGGTTGATGTAAATGTATCTGCTCCAGTATGCCCAGTATTCTTCCAACGTATCAAAAGGATAAAAGCCGCCCTCATACATATTGCGGAAGTGGTATTTCTCAATAAAATCGCCAAAATATTTTTGAAAGCGGCTGCCGCTGTAAGTAAACCCGGCGGAAGTGGAGAGGCCCGCTCCCGCTCCGATGAGGATCGCATCCGCGCTTTCTATTTTTTCTCTCAACTGCTCTATTTTCCCTGAACAGGTTTTCCCGGATTCCGCAGATATTATGTCTAAAGCCATTAGATTTCCCTCCGTATTTATTCGATGATCAGAAACCGATTCTCTTTTCTCGGCTTCACTTTAGGATAATCGCCGTCGCAATACCCCAATATCACAAAACAGCGGGATGTCTCCGTGTCAGGAATCCCCCACTCCCTCAGCAATTCCCTTCCGGCCTCATTGTCAAAGGTCTCTTCCCCTCTTGCGATGATGCAGGATGCGATCCCCAGATCTGCTGCCGCAAGCACCATGTTCTGGGCACAGCAGAAAGCGTCCGGAATACTGTACAAAAAGTTCTTTGCGCCAAAGATAACACATACTGTGGGCGCCCTGTAAAATCCGTTTTTTATCGTCGGATCGTCGATGTTGCTCGGCTGTTCGGACGAAACATACCCTCCCGCAAGACGGCTGCGGTCAAAACGCGCAAGGTTAAGCCTGCTGATCTGCTTATCCTGATACTTTCGGATGGACCTGCGCTTTTTCATCAATTCCAGAATATCCACATTACACCTCCATGTCAGTGCGATTTTTACGCTACACTTCTTTCCAACACTGCGGGTCAGGCTCATACATATTGCCGGTATAGCCGAAGGTTACAGCCGGACATCCCCTGCAGAACCCGCGAAGTTCACATCTGCCGCATTTTTCAAAATTATCAAAATCCCGATACCTCTCCATCTCCGCACTCATAAAAAGGTCGTACATGGATACCTCAAACACATTTCCGATCTTGCTTTCCATCCGTCTACAGGCATATACATCACCTGTCGGGAGGATCGTCATATGGCTGATCGCACAGTGGCAGCCGTCATATATCATCTTCCTGTCCGCATTTTCCGGTATCTTGAAAATCCCCTTTTCATACAAAAATAAGGTCCATAAATAATCTTTCAGCTGAAATGTAGTGTGCCTGTCTTTATATTGTTCATACTTTGCCCAGCATTTTCCCAAAAATGCTCTGTATTCGAGAGGAGGGATATGATATTCCTCCGCCTTTTGCCCGCTTGTGGGGCAGTATCTTCCAAAGGCAAACACATCGACATTCTTCGCCACCACCAGATCGATCAGATCGGGGAACTCATCCATATCGGCACACGATACGGTGGACATGATTGCGCAATACATTCCCGCTTTTCTGATACAATCAATTTTTTCTATTGAGGTATCAAAAGAGCCGGGCTTTCTGAACCTGTCATGTGTTTCCCTCATTCCGTCCAGAGAAAGCTGATATTTTCTGCAGCCGTATTCATAAAGCCTTTTGCACACCTCATCGGTCAGATGGAACGGGTTGCCCAGTATACCAAATGTGATGTTGTGGTTTTTCAGCAACTCGCAGAGTTTCCAGAAATCCTTATGTAAGATCGGATCACCGCCTGTAATATAAAAATATGGCGTGTGTCCTAACCTTTCGCACAAATCCATACAGCTTAAAACTACGGCTTCCATCTTCTCATAATCCATCTGTTTCAGGCAGATATGATTATTTTCTGAAAAAATATAACAATGTCTGCATCTCTGGTCGCATTCGTCCGTAATATGCCACTGGAACGCAAAGTATGGTTTCATTTCGGGTATTCCTCCTGAATTTTACTTTTCGGTATAATCATGGACACACATAAAAACTGTGTGTCCATGGAAGATGACGGTATCATCACACGTACTGTTTATCCGGAAGTTCCCGTGCGGGTAGAGTACGCTTTAAGCGAATTGGGCAATACAATGCGCCCCATCATTCACTCCATGTTTGAATGGGGCGCAATGTATCAAAAATTGGTAAAAGGATAATGCATGCCGTGAAGGCATTTGGATGTCAATTAAAAGATCATTGCAAAATACAAAGTATATCCTATCAGCATTGTTATGCCGTGCCAGCGCTTCAGTTTCTTATCTTTCATACAGAACAGTATCAGGAGCAACGCGGCTGCGCCGGATACCGCACTGTCGAAACGGAAACCCTCCGCAAAAGCAACGGGATGTATCAAAGCGGAAATACCTACTACAAACAAAATATTAAAGATATTGCTCCCCACGATATTGCCGATCGCAATCTCCGACTTTCCCCTCCGCGCAGCTGTGACAGACGTCACAAGCTCCGGAAGGGATGTGCCGAGAGCTACTATCGTCAGGCCGATAAACCGTTCGCTCATCCCAAGTTTTTCCGCTATACCGCAGGCGGCATCCACCGCCATGTTGCTTCCGGCAACGGTCATTGCCAGCCCGAAAATACATAACAGGATAATCTGCCAGAGCTTTCTGGACTGATGTTTTACAGGTTTCTCCCCGCCGCCGTCTTTCTTTTTTGCGCACATAAACAGATAAAAGACATATATGCCAAAAAGAAGGATCTGAACGATGCCGTCCATAAAACTGATCGTTCCGTCAAACCCCTGTACCAGCAGCAATATGCTTATCCCGACGAGAAACGGCAGCTCATATCGGATGGTGCTCTTTTCAACCAAAAGTGAAGAAATCACTGCCGAAAGTCCGAGAATAATAAGAATATTAAGGATGTTGCTGCCCACCACATTCCCGATGGTGATGTCTGCATTTCCTTTGACCACGGCGGAAATACTGACCGCGGCTTCGGGCATGCTCGTGCCCATGGCAACCACCGTAAGCCCTACGATGAGCGGCGGTATGCCAAGCTTTGCCGCCAGATCGGAAGCTCCGCCCACAAAGTAATCCGCACCCTTCACAAGCAGCGCCGTGCCTGCTGCCAAAATAAGTACCCACGCAAAAAAATTCATACGATCTTCCTCCTTTTCATCCCCGGCAAAGTATAAAAAAAGACCCTGCCGTTAATCATTAACAGCAAAGTCTCGCAATTTCATTACAAAGCCGGATTGAAAAAATCGTACTGACGGCAAGGTAAACATAGAAATATTTTATGCATGCTACTCCCTTTGTATGTTACAGTATATGTTGCAGACCGAAATTTGTCAACGGTAATCTTTTAACTTTTCCGCCGCTCCACCTCCGCCCTCAAGAGCAGCGTACTTTTGGCAAAGCGCTTTACCGGGTGCAGTTTACCGCCATCGATCATCTTTTCTATATTCTGACGGCTGCATCCCAGTATACCTGCCGCCTCCGCGCTGTTTACCAGATTCCTCTCCACAAACCTGCAGAAATCTCCCGCGGAAAGGGGAATTTTAGTCCCCATGCGGTACAGTTCCTGATCCGTTATCACTGTATCCTCATTCCAGCCGATCCCGTATCCGCCGGGCTGTACCCTGACTGCCTCAAAGGACGCCGGATACAGGAGAATCGCTCTGAATCGTTTCTCCTTTTCAAAATACTCCCTCATGGAACATTTCCTGATCTCCCCGTTTCTGAAAAAAATCAGCAGATGCATATCCTGCAGCACCAGCACGTCCTCCACCTTTTTCCGAAATCGTTCCTTGATCAGTCCGATCTCTTCTGTCACAGGCTTCAGATAGTAATCATCCTGGGCACATCTCCCGTTGCAGAGCATCAGAAGCCTGTACTCATCATACTCGCTCAGCCCGTTCTCCTTTAAGATCTGCCCCAGATTCTGACGGTCCGCGGGGACGATCCTCTGCTGTACCCACAGTTTGCTCCAATACGCATTTATCGTATACTCTCCCCGTTTTACAAAAGAAGAGACGAGCAGCGGAACCTCCCACTCTGTGCGCTCCTTCGGCACCTCTATATAAAAAGTCTTCTGTCCTTCATAGTAAAGCAGATACGCCAGATCGATCTGGCGGGCAGCGGACTCATCCCTTATGGCAAAAATCTTCATACGCCTTCCACCTTCCCCATATCATCTTCCATATCTTATCCAGATGTGCCGCGGGCAATACCGCATCCAGCCCTTCTAAAATAATATCCTTATCTGACTCCTTTAACGGTTTGAAATCCGGCATCCGATCTTTTGGTATCAGCTCCAGATTTTTTCCGGCAGATCTGGAACCGACAAAACTCTGAACCGGCAGATCCCCCATCACATCAAATTTTTCTATCTCAGAACTGTCATGACAGCGGCACATAAAAGAAAGGCCGTGATCGAATAAAGGCGCCAGACGAACCGTTTTCTCCTTGCTGTTTCGCAGCACTTCGATATTCGCCCCATGTCTGTCCCTGTTCAGGATCAGAAAATCCACTGCTATCATCCGATAGAGGTAATCCTCCCATCCCTGCCGCACACAAAAAGCAAGCGGAAGCTCCCCTTCCAGCCTCTCCGCCTGATAATAGGCATCCAGCGCAACCTTACTTTCCCCGGCTTTCTTAAAGTCCTCCGACACGCAAAGCCATGTCTCATACCGTTTTTCATAAATCTCCACATCTGCATGGATCAGCGTATAGGATAGATGTTCCACACCCAGCACGGATAACAGCCGGTCCGCGATCAGCTCATTGACACACTCATGCCCGATGATCCCATCGCAGGCATCAAAATCAGACAACTTGCAGTACATTTTTTTCCCGCCCAGTTCATAGTAAGCTTTCAAAAAAGATCCCGCTGTCCCCGATGATCTGCGCAGCTTTGTCCAGCTCAGGTAGGTCATATCCTGTTTTTCTGCAATAATATCTCTTCCCATGAAAATATCTCTCTTATTGCTATTTTTTATTATAAATATATATATTTAGTTGTCACTTGTCAACTATAATTCAATTTCATCAAGATAATATTACTTCCTCCATTTATGGGAGCCTGCAAAAGCAGGCTCATAATCTCTTACAGGACATCCTCAAAATCATGTTGGAAGACAAGCGTCAGTGTTCTTATCAGCTCATTCTGAAACACTCTGTCCTCCGTATACTGCAGATTGTCCTCTTCTATTTTTTTCTTTGAAGCTGCAAAATATCTTCTCCTTGCCTCGATCAATGTTTCGTCTGGATAACATTCTAATTTAAAGTCTGTCAATCCCCAGCTTATTTCTCTATACCTCTCAGGGCATGCCTCCAATAAATCAAATGCACAATCGAAAAACAACATCTGAGGATTGATCTTTCTCCAACGCGTGACCACTCCGGGCCTTTCATAAACTCTCACAAAATGTTCCGTCTCGTCTGTTATCCGGATTAATTTTTTCTTTATTTCCTCTTCTCCAAGAAACATGGTGTCGATCGTCTTTCTCACATCGAGCAATCTGTCTCCCATGAACTCCCAAATATCCCCCTCCTTTTCTCCTTCCGGAATTCTGTTATAACAATCTGTCTTTTCATAGAGTGCTAACACATCCCAAATCATTCCATAAACTGTTTTAATCGATGTTCTGACTTCATTTTTCATCGTAAGCGCCTCCTTATTTCTTCTGTTCTTTCTGGTTTTTCAGTAAAATACCCTTTTCCAGATTCCGTATGTTAGGACTGTCAAACGCCGCCTTTATTCTCTTTTCTCTCTCCGACAACACATGAATTGCCTTTTCCATATAATTTTTTAAATCCGTGAAAAACCCCTGATCCGTTTTATTCCATAACCTTATCGGTTTCTTATCCGAACCTGTAAAGTCCTGAAAACAGTTATCGGCAATAAACGTATCCCAATGACCAACATACCGCTCTTTCCATATCATGTATTCCTCATCTATCAGTCTTGTTACGCAGCAGGCATCTTTTTCTCCCTCCTCAAAATAATTGTAGCATACCCTGAAATAAGTATCGCTGCTGTCGACAAAAGTATACCTGTATCCGCCCTGTCTTAGCCTTCCTTTCGCCTGATTAAGCGAAGCCCCCTCCTTGTACGGAATGGCAAAATAATTCCCCACACAGCCGCATTTTCCCACAAATTCATTCAATAATTTCCGCATTTCTGGATGATCAGCCAAAACAGAGGATTTTTTTATTCCGCTCTCTATTTTCTCAAAATCTCTGGTAGTGATCACCTCTTCTTCGCTGTCATAATTCACGATCTGCAGTAGTAACTGCATACAGTTCACGATCGTCTCCCCTCTGTAGATCCGGCCGTTATCATCCAGCTCATATTTTTCTTGGGATCGATTGTGTTCGCTCTGTCCCTTTATTATCGCTTCCCGTCTGATCAACGGATTCACTCTCCTGTAAATCTTCATATTCTGTTCACAGGCATCCACATCAATATCATCATCCTGTCTTCTATAAAACAGATACTTGTCGATATAATCCTTATCTGCGGGATATTCCGGATATTTCTGTTTATCCCTGTACAATTCGTCTAAAAAAAACATTCTTTTCTTCCTCCTTTCAACATCCCCTCACTCATAAAACCTCTCCCCGCTCTCCAGACACAGACACGCCAGCCTCCCGTCCGCAAATCCGCATCCGCAGTCCATCATATACACGTTCCCTTTTTCATTGCGCCACACGGACCTGTTTTCCAGAGCTCCTTCCAAAAGTTCTTCCCCCGCGCTGTCACGCCGCTCCTGATCCAGTCTTTTACTCCGGCATTTTAATCGCCGGAGTAAAACTCCTCCCCGGTGTCCAGACAGATCGCCGCAAGCCTGCCGCCCGGATGACAGGCACCACAGTCAATGGCAATATGGCGATTTTTCCGGAAGATGAAGCCCGGTCTGGGATTCCCCGGAATATACTGCGTGGGCGTATGCCCTGTCACAATATATTTATCCTTAAAATACTGTACCTCATAGTCCGGCCTCTCCCACACCAACTCCTCCAGCGCATAATCATCCAGATCTCTCTCCGGCGAAAAATTTCTCAGGCCGCCGTGAACCAAAAGATACTCTTCCCCGTTCACAGTCAGCTCCGCGTAAGTCAGAAACTCTCCGATAAAGTCCATCACTTTCCTCCGCATCCCGTTACCCAGCCTGTGAAACTCATCGACAGTTGTCATCCCACCGTTCAACATCCAGTTGGACAACTCCTCCGCCACCCCCGGCTCGATCTTCTCTATCGTTTTCTCCGTGATCTCCTGACAGAGAAATTTCAGACAAGTCATCGCCATAAATTCATGATTGCCAACGATGGGGATGACGTTTGGCATCTCCATAAGCTTCCTTATCACGCTGATCGGACGCGGTCCCCTGTCCAGGACATCGCCGAGAATGTACAATGTGTCCGTCTCCTCCAGCCTGATCCGATCGATCAGTTCCATAAATTTTTCGTATTCTCCGTGAATATCTGAAATCACATAAGTCGCCATAATTCTTTTCCTCGTTTCTATTCATGATCTCTTCCAGTGTTTTTGGCGTATGATCGATCGCACTTAACATACAGCCAACATTGTATGCTCTGATATCCTCCAAAGACACTGTACTATTTCTAATCTTTCTTTTAACTTCTCCAGTTTTGTTTTTGTTTCATTCATTTTTGATGCCTCCTCTATCAAATAATCACTTGCTTCCTGCCTGTTGTTAAGCGCAGGCAAAACCTATTCTATTTTTCTCTGCTTGTTTCTTTGGTGTAAATGCGGGAATATCTTCTTCCTCAATAGTGGTAATCATTTCATCAGTAAACTCTATATCACCCATTTGCAGGAGTCTTTCCGCGAGATTCATCTCCGCCTCTTCCAGAAGTTTACGGACATATCGGCCATTGCCAAAATTATTCATATTTCTGGCCTTTTCAAAAATATAATGTGCTTCTTTTATAGCCTCATCTGTTGCCTCAAATCCTTGCTCGGACATCATAAGTTTTAAGTTTTGCAACTGTTGTCTTTGCACTGCCCGGATTTCCCCCAAAGATCATATGCATCGAGCTTGTTTGATATTTACTGCCCATGCGTCTTTTTCTCTCTTTTTCGACAACATCTGAAGCAATAATGCTGTCAATCTGATTTTTGACCAGGTCAAGCCCAACTAATGTCTGTAATTTTTCATAAGAAGAGTCCGTATTTTCATCGCGATCCAACAAAAACTCTTCGGAAATACCATAATCATACGCCTTAAATACATTCTTATTTAAACACCATGAACCAAACTGCTCATAAGCCGTATGCACATCTGTCTGAGAGAATTCATCTCCCGGAAATAATTTCATATACTCACCTGCCTGATCAGAATACTGAGCATACTCAGAGTCCTTGATCAAAGCCTTCAAAAAATTAACAGCTTCCTTTCTGGTCCCTGAACCTTCTCTGAGCGTTATCGGTATTACATATTTTTTTAGCTGCGGCAATAGATAATACGAAAAGCCCGGATGATCTATATTGTATGTAAATACAAATAAACAGTGATTTCTGTATTTCTTAACTAACCTCTCCATATATTTTCCGGTCATCACATAGTCTGTCGGATCAGTTCCAAATTTTTCAGATAAGTCAAATACAATTCCCCCGCCATAATTATTCTCAATAATTTCCTCAAATTTATTGTTGTGTCGATACACATCTGGTTCTATTTCCGTGATTATTTCCATTCTTTTACTGCTGATGCGTTTTGCTGCCAATAAACTTTGCATAAGAGCTTCCGTCATTGTACTTGCAGCTTCTACACTTCGGCTTGAAATAATATAATGTACCATATTGCCGTTTAGAGCCGAAACATTCTCATGCGACTCAATCTTTAATAATTCTTTCTTAAAACACTCATCAAACAGCCAGGTTTTCTTTTTATTCTTGACCGAGACTATCTTTTCTTCAAAATGAAAATAAAACTCAGCTGCATTTCTATAATGATCGTAAAGCCATAGCTTTGAACTCTTCAACAACCCGCTCAGATTATATATATATATTCTCTTCTTTTAGCCTCCAATATATATTCCATAAATTGATACATGGTAATTTCTTCCGGCTTTTCTGCTATCTTTCTTATTTGAAACGTAATTCATTTGCCTGAAATTTATAAATAAACGCTTCCCGCAAAATGGGAAACAAAAAGATGGGAACACCCATCTTTTGCTTTTTCTATATATTATTTTTTCTCTGCTTCAATTTTTTTAACCATTTTCGCCGACCTATTAAAACCGCTTATGTAGTTTGTCTTCCAGTCATTTATATCATCGCTTTCAATACTGTCCACTATATTTCCATCTTCGCCCAAAGCACAATATGTATTTAATTTTTTAAATTCATCTTTCATATTAAAATCCCTCCTTTAAAAATAAAAATTTTATATCTTAAATTATACAATAATTCTGCAGTGAAAATTCTCCTATTCTGTATGTGGTCAGACCCCATGAGAAACAAAGTTCGTACCACAGCCCATATTTCTCCAATAATTCATCGAATTCATGAAAAATCTGATTGGCAATTCTTCCCCCATCAAAAAACAATTCTTCTTCGAACTCCTCCTCTCCATCATAAAGATCATCCATAAAATACTCTCTAATCATAGATTCTTTGGCAGAGACACTTTTAAGTAAAAAGTCCTCATACTCATCTTTTGAAGAAAAATCAATATTATTTTCTTTCATATCTCCCTCCACACTCAATTCATCCATGTCGCAATACTGATTCAGTTCAAGCCATTCTTCATAGGAATCATATTCCGCCGGATCCCAACTGGTCTTATGTTCCAAATCTGCAGTCATGAATTCATCAACTAAATCCTCCACTTCATCCATGTACTTTTCTGGTAAAATGATATGTTTTGCCTCCTCAGATACGTCTTCAACAGATACCTCGTATTCATGATGTCTAAGCAACAGATACAGTGGTCCTTCAAAAGTCATATCCAGTAACCTTTCGGGATTGGAGAAATCTTTTTCTACATATAGTGCTTCGCCATTACAATCCTCATATGCAAGAAGACCTGTCGTGTACTTTTCCGGGTGCACCTCATCTCTTATCTTTAGCTCTCCGTTTTTGCCATCTGTATAACACTTGCCTCCTGTAAAAATCTGAACATCCTTCCACATCCCCCATTTTCTTAAAAACTCAACTATTTCCATTGCAAGCTTTCGAGAATCGGTTTCCTTATTAAAAATATGTTCTATAGCCATATCTTTCCTTCCCAGTATAAAAATATCCTCCACAATATCTCAGCGTATTTTTGTTTACACTGAGATTATGGAGGATGATATCTTATACATGTTTAAGATAGTGCCCTGTCAGGCATCATTCTTTATATTTTTCTTTTAACTTTTTTATTTCATCCCTGATCTTTTCTCTGATCTCCTCATCCATGATCTCCACGATCCCCGCGTACTGCATCGCCCAATGGACGACCATATCAGGCGATGTCACAACATCCACATAATCGAACCCCTCTTCGCAGGGCGTGCGGACTTTCCTGTAATGATCGGCAAACCAGTCGTGCAGCACGGTATACTGATCCTGCGGAATCTTTATTCTGATACGCCTCGGCTTATCGTATCCCATATAGAGATGTTCACTCATATATTTTACAGGGTCCCATGTCCCGCTGAAATGCTGTCGGAAAACGAGACCATCTGGATCAACTGATCCATCTCCTCATCCGTGAAATCATGGATATACCGCAGATCTGTGATGGAGGGCGCTTTGACGGGAAGCCCGGATCGCTTTTCTCTGATCTTCTGCATATCAGCGCCTTTTCTGCGGGCTTCCTTCTTCAATTCTTTTATTTCTTCTTTTACATCCAGAAGGTTTTCCTGATACCCTCTGTATTTGATCCTGTACTGCGCATCATTTTCTTCTGTATGCTCCACAGGATTGATCTGGCGCAGGATCTCATCGACGGTATGGGACAATATCGCCGGAATATCCGTCACGGCATCTCCGGTTTCCTGAATCGCCTCAAGAAGCTGCGCCTGCGTCACGCCGTGGGATTCATCGGATATCTTTTTTAAAACTTTGAGAACCTGTACCGCCTTGCTTCCTGCCATCTGACAATTCCTCCAGCTTTCTTTTCCCACTCTCCAGGGCACGCTTCACTTCCAATTCACTCATATCAAATGCCTTCGCAATCTTTTTCGGGTTAGCGCATCTCTCACAGTCGATACCATAAGCCATATACAGCACATTCTTTTCGTTCTCCGTGAGACGCTGTAAATCCCTGCGCAGTTGTTCTGCCCTCTCCCTGTCCTCACTTCCTTCATCTGAGTACAGAAAGACCTGCTCAGACAGCATCTCGATAACACCGTTTTCCTCATCGACAGAGATACTGTCTGTCGCAGTAAAAAATTTTCTACCGGTCACACCGCTCCGATTGATCTGAAAAATTGCCTCTTCCTTCATTCCCTCCTCCACAGCTTTGTAGGCATAGGTAGTGAATTTTGCGCCGCTTTCCACATCATATCTGCCTGCCGCTTTGATCAGCTCAAGCCATCCTCTCTGGCGGAGATCCTCCACAGAAAGCTGCGCGTCAGGGAACATATATACAATTTTTTTCACGATACTTCCGATATATTTTTGATACTCATCACTGTTTATCATAATTGCATATCCTCTTTTTCATAGTTCCCTTACTCTTCATAACGCCGGTGCGGATCATGGTTCCTCCGGCTTCCTGCTTTACCTGTTCCTTTCCATCTCTTTGTCTTTTTATTTTACCATAAATCCTTAACCGCAAACAATCTTTTTATAGGAAAATCACTTGTCAGAGGAACAAAATTCTGCTATAGTATTTTCACAAGTATAGATTCTTTCAATTTCTTATAGCCTGACCGAATCTGAGGAAATCCTTCTTATCTGATTTTTCCGTGAAAGAAAACGCCATATTGAAACAAACTTTCATCTTACTGTGCGCTTTTATCTGAAAAGCACAAATTCTATCAAATCACAAAGGAGCATATCTTATGACAAATCTGACAAATTCTGAAAACTTGCCGGAACCGGCACTTTTGACCGGCGCAATCGATTATCCGCTGATGAATGACTACATGTTCCGCAGCGTCATGCAGAGCAGTGAGAAGGTGTTAAAGGGACTTCTCTGCGCCCTCCTGCGCCTGAATCCGGAGGATGTCCGGACAGTGCAGATACTCAATCCCATCGAACTGGGAAAAAAGATCAGCGATAAGGAATTCATACTGGACATCAAGATCCTGATGAACAACAATACCGCCATAAATCTGGAGATGCAGGTGAACAACCAGTATAACTGGCCGGAAAGGTCGCTTGTCTATCTCTCCCGTCTGTTTGACGGGCTGAATAAGGGGGAGGCATACAGAGCGGTGAAGCCTGCTTATCAGATCGGTATCTTAAACTTTACACTGTTTCCGAAATATCCCGAATTTTTTTCCACCTACAAAATGCTGAATATAAAAAACTATCAAAAATATAGTGACAAGTTTACCATACATGTGTTAGACTTAACCCAGATCCATCTGGCTGAAAACGAAGATAAAGAATACGAACTTGACAGATGGGCAAAATTATTTAACGCATTGACATGGGAGGACTTTAAGATGATCTCAGCGGATAATGAATATATGCAGGAAGCAGGGAAAACCCTCTATACCTTAAACGGGGATGACCGGATCCGCGACCGGTGCGAAGCGCTCGAAGACTACCGCCGGACATGGGAGGGTGTGAAGCAGGAGATAGAGGAGCTAAAGTCGTCGAATGAAGAATTGAAAGCATTGAATGAGAAAAAGGATGCCCTCATTGCTTCTCTGAAAGCACAGATCACCGAACCACAGAAATTTTAAAACATTCTGTCAGCCGGCTCTGCTGTGAAAAGGAAAGAGCTCTATGTCCTTTCCCTTTCACAGAATGAATGGTCATACGGCCCGCCAGACGGCAGACTGAGTATGATGAGAGGCTTTACTTTCCGCGTTTCGCGATCGTCGCGATATCCACCAGCGACAGCTTATTCCCCTGCCGCTCCTTGTTCTCAAGGCTTGTCACCAGCGCCCTGGCGGTATCCATCGCCGTGATACAGTTGACGCCCGTCTCAATGGCGGTACGGCGGATCAGGAATCCGTCTCTGGATTTATCCCGCCCCTGGGTCGGCGTGTCGATGACAAGATCGATCTTGTGTCCTAAGATCAGATCCATCACGGTGGGAGATTCCTGCGAGATCTTGTTGACCTTTCTCGCCTTCACACCCGCCTCGTTCAGCGCCGCCGCGGTGCTTCTCGTGGCGTAGATGATGTAGCCTAACTTCTCAAAGCGCCGCCCGATCTCTATCGCTTCGCCCTTGTCCGCATCCTTCACGGTGATGATCATCTGTTTGTATTGGGGCAGATCCACGCCCGCCCCCAAAAACGCCTTGTAGAGCGCCTCGTCGAAAGTATCCGCAATGCCCAGACACTCGCCGGTGGACTTCATCTCCGGCCCGAGAGAAATTTCCGCGCCGCGGATCTTCTCAAAGGAGAACACCGGCATCTTGATCGCCACATAGTCCGCCGCCTTCTGCAGGCCCGGCTCATAGCCTAAATCTTTTATCTTCTTCCCGAGGATCACCTCCGTCGCCAGATCCACGATAGGGATGCCGGTCACTTTGCTGATATAGGGCACGGTGCGGGAGGATCTGGGATTGACCTCGATCACATAGACCTCGTCGCCCACCGCGATAAACTGGATATTGATCAGCCCGATGACATGCAGCGCCTTTGCCAGGCGTCTGGAATACTCCGCAATGGTCTCCTTCACCTTCTCGCTGACCGTGAAAGCGGGATATACTGAAATCGAGTCGCCGGAGTGCACGCCGGTCCGCTCGATATGCTCCATGATGCCCGGGATCAGGATATCCGTGCCGTCACAGACCGCATCCACTTCCAGCTCCTTCCCCTGCAGATACTTATCCACAAGAATCGGATGCTCCTGGGAATAGCGGTTGATGACCGCCATAAACTCTTCGATCTCCTCATCGGAGATGGCGATCTGCATGCCCTGTCCGCCCAGCACGTAAGAGGGCCTCACCAGCACCGGATAGCCCAGCCTGTTTGCCACTTTCTTTGCCTCCTCGGCGGTGAACACCGTACCGCCGGCTGCCCTCGGGATCTTTGTCTCCTGCAAAATGCGGTCGAACAGCTCCCTGTCCTCCGCAGCGTCCACATCCTCCGCCTTTGTGCCGAGGATGGGCACACCCATCTTCATCAGATCCTCCGTCAGCTTGATGGCTGTCTGGCCGCCGAACTGCACCACCGCGCCGTCGGGCCTCTCCAGCCTGACGATATTTTCCACATCCTCCGGCGTCAGCGGCTCAAAATACAGCTTATCCGCAATGTCAAAGTCTGTGGACACCGTCTCCGGATTGTTGTTGATAATGATCGTCTCATAACCTGCCTTTGCAAAGGCCCAGGTCGCATGGACGCTGCAATAGTCAAACTCGATGCCCTGCCCGATCCGGATCGGCCCGGAGCCGAGCACCAGCACTTTCTTTCTGTCATTTGTCGCCACGGCTTCGTTCTCTCCGCCGTAAACAGAGTAATAGTAGGGCGTCTGCGCCTCGAACTCCGCCGCGCAGGTGTCCACCATTTTATAGGAAACGGTAATACCGTTTTCATACCGTTTTGCCTTGATCTCCTCTTCCGTAAGCCCGGTCAGCCTTGCGATCACGTTATCCGGAAACTCCATCCGCTTCGCCTCCCGCAGCGTCACGGCTGTCAGCCCGGTGCCCTCTTTCTCAAGCTGTGCCTCCATCTCCGTCAAAATGGCGATCTTATCGATAAACCACCTGTCCACCATAGTGATGTTGTAGATCGTATCGTAGTCGATCCCCTTGCGGACCGCCTCCGCGATCAGGAAGATCCTCTGGTCGTCCACCTTTTTCATGCGCTCGATCAGTTCCTCCCTGGACAACTCTGAGAAATCGTAACTCCGCAGGCAGTCCACATGCTGCTCCAGAGAACGCAGCGCCTTCATCAGCGCCCCCTCAAAATTATTGCAGATGCTCATCACTTCTCCGGTTGCCTTCATCTGGGTGGTCAGCGTCCGCTTCGCTGTCAGGAACTTGTCAAAGGGCAGCCTCGGGATCTTCACCACGCAGTAGTCGATGGCAGGCTCAAAGCTGGCATAGGTCTTCCCCGTGATGGCGTTTTTGATCTCATCCAGCGTGTAGCCCAGAGCGATCTTTGCCGCCACCTTGGCGATCGGATAACCGGTGGCCTTGGAAGCCAGCGCCGAAGAACGGCTCACCCTCGGATTTACCTCGATCACACAGTATTCAAAACTGTCGGGATGCAGGGCAAACTGCACGTTGCAGCCGCCGGTGATCTCCAGCTCGTTTACAATATTGATCGCCGCGCTCCTTAACATCTGGTATTCCTTATCCCCCAGCGTCTGGGAGGGCGCCACCACAATGGAATCCCCGGTATGGACGCCGACCGGATCGATGTTCTCCATACTGCAGATCGTGATACTGTTACCCACACCGTCCCGCATCGCCTCAAATTCAATTTCTTTCCAGCCCGCGATACAGCGCTCCACCAGCACCTGTCCCACTCTCGAGAGGCGCAGGCCGTTCTCCAGGATCTCCTCGAGCTGCACCTGATTATGGGCGATGCCGCCGCCGGAACCTCCCAGCGTATAGGCGGGGCGCAGCACCACCGGATAGCCGATCTTTGCCGCGAACTCCACACCGTCCTCTATATTTTCCACCACCAGAGAGGGCGCACAGGGCTCCCCGATCTTCTCCATGGTCTCCTTGAATTCCAGCCGGTCCTCCGCCTTTTTGATCGTCCGTGCCGTCGTCCCCAGAAGCCGCACATTATGGGCTTTTAAAAAGCCTGATTCCTCCAGCTCCATGCCGAGATTTAAGCCCGCCTGTCCGCCTAACGTCGGCAGCACCGAATCGGGCTTCTCCTTCTCGATGATCTGCTCCAGCACCTTCACGGTCAGCGGTTCGATATATACCCTGTCCGCGATATCTCCGTCCGTCATGATCGTGGCGGGATTGGAGTTTACCAAAACCACCTCCATCCCCTCTTCCTTCAGGGAACGGCAGGCCTGGGTGCCCGCATAGTCAAATTCCGCCGCCTGCCCGATCACAATAGGGCCCGAACCGATCACCAGTACTTTCTTTACCTCCGGATTTCTAGGCATGTTCCACCCCTCCTTCTCTTTTGTCGATCATCTCCATGAATCTGTCGAACAGAAATCCGCTGTCCAGCGGCCCCGAACAGGCTTCCGGATGAAACTGTACCGTAAATATGTTTTTCCCCGTGTAGGTAACTCCCTCGCAGGTGCCGTCGTTGACATTCACAAAGGCAGGCTTTGCCACCTTCTCATCCAGTTTTTCCATATCCACCACATACCCGTGGTTCTGGGAGGAGATATAGACCTGTCCCGTGGCGAGATCCTTCACCGGATGGTTTCCGCCCCGGTGGCCGTATTTCATCTTATAGGTATCCGCCCCGGTGGCGAGCGCCATAAGCTGATGTCCCAGACAGATGGCAAAGATCGGCACATCGCTCTGATATAATTTTTTTACTTCTTCTATAATGGAAACACACTCTTTGGGATCCCCCGGGCCGTTGGACAACATAATGCCGTCCGGCTGATCCGCAAGGATCTCCTCCGCCGTGGCCAGCGCCGGGTAGACTGTCACCGTGCAGTCCCTCTTTGTCAGACAGCTGATGATGTTGCTCTTTGTGCCGTAATCCACAAGCGCCACCTTCCGCCTGCCCTTGCCTGCAGCATACTTCTCCCTGCAGCTCACCTTTTCCACCACTTTGCCCGGTTTGTAGGCTTTTAACTTCGGCAGGACCTCCTCTAAGACAAAGTCCTCCCTTGTGGTGATCATGCCGTTCATCGTCCCTTTCTCCCGAAGGATCTTCACAAGCGCCCTCGTATCGATCCCCGCGATGCCCGGAACTTCATATTTATCCAAAAATTCCTGAATGCTCATATCGCTCCGGAAATTGCTGGGCATCCTCGACAATTCCCTGACGATAAACCCGTCGAGACAGGGGTGGGAGGACTCCATATCCTCCAGACAGACTCCGTAATTCCCGATCAGCGGGTAGGTCATGCAGACAGCCTGTCCCGCGTAGGACGGATCGGTCAGCACCTCCAAATACCCCGCCATGGATGTGTTAAAAACAATCTCACTGATGATTTCTTTTTCCGCACCGATATGCGTCCCCGCAAATACGGTGCCATCCTCCAAAATCAGAAAAGCTTTCATGCAGTATGCTCCTTCTTTCCAATAAGCTGCGTTTTCTGTTCCTCGCGGTATTATATCACAACTCTCTGTATTTGTCAGTGAAAAAATACTTTAATTTCATTTTACCTTTTCCCTGCGCCGCAGCAACATTTCCATCGTCTTATATCCCGCATATCCGGCGGCGATGCCGATCGCGATGCCTCCGAGAATGTCCGTCGGGTAATGTACATATAAATACAGCCGCGAAAAGGCTATGGCGCACGCCAGCACAAGCGCCGGTATCCAGAGTTTGCTGCGCCCTGAAAAGTAAAGCGCCGAAACCGAGGCAAACGAGACAGCCGTATGCCCCGAAGGGAACGAATACTCCAGAGGATGCTCGATCAGTAATTGTATCGAAGTGTTGATATCGCAGGGCCTTATCCTCGCAAACAAATTTTTCAGGATCCCGTTGCACAGCACCACATCAAAACAGAGAGCCGCCGCCAAAACCGCCCCGGCTCTCCTCGTCTTAGGCATCGCGAGCAAAACGACGGCGAGCAGCACCCATATCATCCCCCCATTCCCCAAAGATGACACAAACGGCACCACCGCATCCCCAAAGGGAGTCCTCATCCCCTGAATAAAATCCAATATCCCGAATTCCCATTCCATCACACAATCTTCCTTCCCCTTGCCACGGTCAGCCGGCAGATGTCATATGTCCTGTGAAGGACCGTTGAAAAACGCCGGTACTTGGCGAGGTCCCTCACGAGCCTAGCACCGCTGCGCTTTTTCACCGAGCGAGAGCGTGTCCTGAACAGGACATATAGCATCTGCCGGCGTCTTCCTTCCAAGGACTCTACATCTGAAACTCCTCCAGCTCCTGCAGTCTGTCCTCATACTTTGTCCCGAGGCACTCCGTAAACGCAGCCTCCTTTTTCATTCCCTCCAACGCCGCTCCGGCAGCCTTGATCGACTCGATCGTCCCGGCGCCCGCGATACAGCCGCCCGGACATGCCATGCCCTCCAGCAGATACCCGTTATACTTCCCTGCCTTCGCCAGCGTCAGAAGCTTCTTGCAGTTCTGCAGCCCCTCGGCGCTTGCCACTTTGATCTCCCGCTCCGGATCCATTTCTTTGATCACATTGATCACCGCTTTCGCCACGCCGCCGCTGGCAGCAAAACCCCTGCCGTCCGCGCTCGCCCGAAGGAGCGGTTCTCCCTCCGGCAGTTCCTCAAAATTAACGCCCTTTGCGTCAAACATCCCCGCCACTTCCTCAAAAGTCAGCACAAAATCCACATAACTGCGGATCGTCCGCCTGCTGGCCTCCAGCTTTTTCGCCGCGCAGGGACCCACGAACACGATCTTGCACTCAGGATTACGCTGCTTGATCAGCCGTGCCGTCAGCACCATCGGCGTCAGCGCCATGGAGATGCACTCCGCCTGCTCCGGAAACAGCTTCTTTGCCATCATGGACCAGGAAGGACAGCAGGACGTCGCCATAAAGGGCAGTTTTTCCGGCACCTCCTTCAGGAAATCCTTCGCCTCCTCGATGGCGCACAGATCCGCGCCGATCGCCACTTCCCTCACATCCGTAAACCCCAGCGCCTGAAACGCACTCCTGATCTGCGTGTTTTTCAGTCCCTTAAACTGCCCCGCAATGGCGGGCGCCAGAATGGCAAACACCGGCGTAGCGCTCTTCAACGCCATGATCGTCTGATAGATCTGCCCTTTATCCACAATGGCGCTGAAGGGGCAGCTCACCAGGCACATGCCGCAGGAGACGCACTTGTCCTGATCGATCTCCGCCCTGCCGTACTCGTCGGATTTGATGGCGCCCATGCCGCAGGCTTTCATGCAGGGGCGCTCCTGTTTGATGATCGCGTTATAGGGACAGGCATCCAGACACTTCCCGCACTTGATGCACTTCTCCTGATCGATATGGGATCTGCCGTTCACCATGCTGATGGCGCCCCGGGGGCACACCTCCATACAGGGATGCTCCAGACAGCCCTGACACCCTTCCGTCACCATAACCCGCTTCTCCGGACAGGAATTGCAGGCAAACTTTATCACGTTGATCAGAGGCGGTTCATAATATTTCTCCTCGATCACGCTCTCCTCCACCCCTTCGGCGATCGGCGCGTGCTCCGAGATCTTGCGCAGGCTCATTCCCATCGCCACGCGCAGCCTCTCACCCACGATGGCCCTCTCCAAAAAGATACTCTCCCGATAGGAAGCGATCTCCCCCGGAATGATCTTATAAGGGAGCTCCTCCAGCTTCGCCGGATCCTCCCCCTCGTAGGCTAACCTTGCGATCTCCGTAAAGATGGAATGCCTGATTTCAGTTTTGGATGAATACAACCCTCTCATAAGTAACCTCCTTTTCCTGTCCCGCTATGTATCGGAACGCTTTGCTTTTTTCTTTGCCTCACTGTTCAGCTTTCTGATGCTGTCCAGATATGCCTCTTCGACCGGCGATAAGTTTTGAACCTGATATTTTTTATATTCGGCAGTAGCTTTCTCCATCGCCTGCACATGGCTTATCATTCCCGCTCCCTACAGCAACCTCCCACCTGTAGTTTTTAATACGGTATCAAGATGTTCTATATAATCGGCCATATACATAGGGCTATGGCGCATAGCCTGAACCTCTGCAAAATCAAAATATCCTGATACAATATTGTTGAGAATTTTCAGTTCTTCCTCATTGAGATAATTTTTTGCAACGCCTGTATCTTTTAATGTCGGGAAATCGCCGGAAAAAATTTTTAATCCCATAAAAGGCTTGCTCGCATCTGCACGCTCATATATCACTTCAGCCGCAGTATGTCCATGCGCTGCATAATGCAGCTTATTTTGCACCATTTTAAAAAATGCAATGGACTCACTGCTTTTGGGATCATAATCCACACTGGTAGCATAGAGATCAAGTACCTGTCTGTACATCACTTTTTCAGATGAACGGATGTCCCGTATGCGATCCAAAAATTCTTTCCAGTAATTCCCTCCGCCCAGATTTTTCAACCGCTCATCATCCATCGTAAAGCCTTTTATCATATACTCTTTCAGGCGCTCGGTTGCCCACCGCCTGAATTGCGTGGCGATCAATGATTTGACTCGATAACCGAGGGAGATGATCATGTCAAGATTATAATGAGTAATATTATAATTCTTCCCATCCGCACCAGTTGTTCGGAATTTCCGAACAACTGAACTTTCATCCAATTCACCTTCCTCAAATATATGTTTAATATGCTCACTGATATTGGATTTGCTGGTCTGATATAGTTCACATAATTGAGCCTGTGTAAGCCAAACCGTCTCCTCCTCAAATTTGACATCTATTTTTGTATTTCCATCTTCTGTCTGATATATGATGATGTCGCTTTGCATATCATTTCTGTCGTCTTTCATACGTTATTTCTCCCTCATCTGAATCTGTTTTGGTTTGATTATTTATCTTCTCCGAAGCTTCCCATCACCCTCTCCAAAATCCCGTTCAGATAAGCGATCAGCACCCCGTAATTCGTCACCGGAACCCCCTGTTCCCTGCAGCGTTCCAGCCGGTAGCGCATCTCTCTCCTGTTTAACATGCACCCGCCGCAGTGTACCACCATCTTATAAGATGACACATCTGTCGGAAATTCCGTACCGGATACAAAAGAAAACTCCGGACTGCCGGCATCAGCCTGTCCGCATACATTTTGTCCACCATCGCACTGCAGGTTCTGTGTTCCCTCTCCGCCGCCTGAAATACAGCGATCCGGCTTCATCCCTGACATCATATATCTCCGGATCATCCCCGGCAGCTTCACAGTGCCGATATCCTCACACTGCCTGTGATGGGTGCAGCCCTCGCAGATCAGCACCCGGTCGCCGTCTTTTAGCCCTTCCACGGCCGCCGCTCCCTCCGCCAGCAGATCCAGATCCCCTTTGTACCGCGCCATCAGGATAGAGAAGGAAGTGAGGGGCACAGACGCAGGCAGAATGCGGTTTACCTTATCAAATACCTGACTGTCCGTGACAACCAACCTCGGAGGGAAAACAAGTTTTTGAAGCGCTTCCTTAAGTTCCGTGTCCCGGCAGACAAAGGCGAAGGCTCCCGCCTCCAAGATCCCGCGGATCACCTGTTGCTGCGGCAGGATCAGCCTCCCTTTCGGCGCTCCCGCATCTATGGGCACCACCAGTACCACCGTATCACCCGTTTTCAGCAGATCTCCGATCAGCGGCCTTTCCGCCTCCTCCCCCGGCAGCATCGCCGCCACACGCTCCTTCAATTCACGGATATGGAAACCTGTCTTAGCACTTACCCGGAGTATTCTCGCATCGTCCCCTGTTTTCCCCGGAAGCTTCTCTGTGAGGTCTGTACTTCTATCCTCTGGAAGCTTCTCCGCAAAATCTGTTCTTCCTTCCTCCGGAACCTTCTCCGCGAGATCTGTCCTTCCATCCTCCCGAAACGCCTCCGTACGATCTGTCCTTCCATCCTCCCGGAGTTCATCCGCCATATCTTCTTTATTAAAGACCAACAGCCACGGGATCTCTCTTCTCTCAAACTCCGAGATCAGTTCTCTCTCTGCCTTGCAAAGAGGTACCGTTCCATCCACCACCACAATAGCAATGTCCGTTTTCCGCATGGCCTGCTCCGCCTTCCGCACCCGCTTTTCGCCCAGTTCCCCGGTATCGTCAAGCCCTGGCGTGTCGATCAGCACCACCGATCCGAGCGGCAAAAGCTCCATCGCCTTGTACACCGCATCCGTGGTCGTCCCCGGTGTCTGCGATACCACGGAAAGTTCCTGTCCGGTAAAAGCGTTCATCAGGCTGGACTTGCCCACATTGCGCCTGCCGAAAAAAGCGATATGCACCCGCTCTCCGGACGGCGTCCGGTTCATACCGCCCGCTATTTTCTCTTTTTCATCCGATACTGCAAAATCAAGCGCCGCCATACAATCGCCTTTCTACAATATATATTTACTTTATTATATTATATAGATAAATTTATAAATCATCCTATTTGCATTCTCCGGTCTGGCCACGTTGACGCTATACCCGGCATTCGAAATCTGCTGCTCATCCGTCCGGCCATGCCAAACAGGAAGCCTCCTTTTTCAGCACATGAATCCTTCGGTTAAAAATAGAAATCCCTCTCCCCGCACCCTGTCATCTCAAGCCGCTCTTTCGTCAGTGCCCGCACCTTCGCATTGCCGATCTCCTCCATCTGCCGTCTAATCATCTCCTCCCCGATCCGCCTCGTCTGCGGCGCCGCGTAGTCCTCCAGATACTCCTGCAACGTCAAAAGCGCATTGGGCAGACAGCAGTTCTGGATCTGCCCGGATTTGCACAGGGACATAAACCGGTCCCCGGTCCGCCCCTCCCTGTAACACGCCGTACAGAAGGACGGAATATAGCCCAGCTCCATCAGCCACCTGACCACCTCATCCAAAGACCGGCGGTCCGACACATCAAACTGGGCAGAATTCTCCTCCTCGGGCTCCGGCTCCCGGTAGCCGCCCACGCTGGTCCTGGAACCGCCGGAAATCTGGGAGATCCCGAGATGCAGCACCCGCTCCCGCACCTCCTTTTTCTCTCTGGTGGAAACGATCATGCCGGTATAGGGCACCGCCACCCGGATACACGCCACTATCTTCGCGAACATGTCGTCGGAAATACCGCCCGCAAAAGCCCCCGGATCGATATCATCCGCCGGGCAGACCCTCGGCACGCTGATCGTGTGGGGACCAACGCCGTACACAGCTTCGAGATGCTCCGCATGCATCAAAAGCCCCGCAAACTCATAGCGGTAGCCCTCCAGCCCGAACAGCACCCCGAGCCCCACATCGTCGATGCCGCCCTGCATCGCCCGGTCATGTGCCTCGGTGTGATAGGCGTAGTCGCTCTTTGGCCCGGTGGGGTGCAGTTTTTCATAACTCTCTCTATGATAAGTTTCCTGAAACAGGATATAGGTACCGATCCTGGCCTCTTTCAATTGACGGTACCCGTCAACGGGAAGAGCTGCAATATTCACATTCACCCGGCGGATCGCGCCGTTTTTATGATGGATGGAGTAGATCGTCCGAATGGACTCCAGAATATATTCCAGCGGATTATGTACCGGATCTTCCCCCGCCTCCAGCGCAAGCCGCTTATGCCCCATATCCTGCAGGGCGATGACCTCCGCCCGGATCTCCTCCTGGGAGAGTTTTTTCCGCACGATATGCTGATTTTTCGCGTGATAGGGACAGTACAGACACCCGTTGACACAATAATTGGACAAATAGAGCGGCGCGAACATCACGATGCGGTTCCCGTAAAAATCCTTTTTGATCTGCTCCGCCAGCGCATAGATCTCCCGATTTTTTTCCTCCAGCTCACAGGCGAGAAGGACCGAAGCCTCCCTGTGGTCGAGCCCTTTTCTCAGCCGGGCCTTTTCCAGAACCTTCTCTATCGCCTCTACATCTCTTTTATGCGCCTCCGCATAGGCGAGCGTGTCCAGGATCTCCTGATGATCTATAAATTCTTCCGCATGCATGGATTTTGGATCGTACATAAAACGCCTCCCACGATGTCATTTTTACCGCCTGTATTCCGCGGCGGACCGCCGGTATTCCTGTATTTTCCCCGACAGCCGCCCGCTGTTTTTGTCTACTAACAGCATATCTAAAATTATGTTTTCTGTCAATGAAACAGATGTCGGCGCAGCCATTCGATGTAACCGTTCAGCCCGCATGACCCGCTTGTCCCACCTCCCTGTCCTGTGATATGATAAGAAGATCAGACGGAGGACTTTCATCATGACAATACGCCCCGCCGAACCCGGCGACCTGAACACCATATTAAATATATACGCCTATGCCAGAGAGCAGATGCGGCTTACGGGCAACCCGAAACAGTGGGGAGACAGCAATCCCCCTCCGGAAACCGTCCGGGAGGATATCCGCCGGAAACGCTCCTATGTGATCCTATCGAAAAACAACATATGCGGCGTCTTCGTTTTTATCATCGGCGCCGACCCGACATACCAACGGATCGAAAACGGCGCATGGCTGAACGACGAGCCGTACGGGACCATACATCGGATCGCCGGGAACGGACAGGAAAAAGGCATCCTCTCCGCCGCCCTGTCCTTCTGTGAAAAAAGAACGGACAATATCCGCATCGATACCCATGCCGACAACCGGATCATGCAGCATCTGCTGGAAAAATACGATTTCAAAAGATGCGGGCATATTTATGTCGAGGACGGTACGCAGCGCATCGCCTATCAGAAAAATATCCGCGCAAAAACAACCGCCGACAACAGACAGAGCAGGGTTCCGAATACTTTATTCAAATAACGCTCCCTGAACTTTACCGCCTTTTCCCGGATCATCGGGACGATCACTGCGATCAGGACCCACCATATATAGGTACCGCCAAACGCACCGCAGGCCATCAGCGTCCGCTGCAGGATACCTTCCTCACCCGAAATGCCGAAATAAGAAAAGCCAAACAAAAATAAAAACATCGTCGCCGGATTTGTGATCCCTATCATGAAAGTAGAAATCACCATTTTTGCCGCCTCCGCAGCTTCCAGCCTCTCATCAAAGGGTTCCGTCTTTCCCAGAAGCAGGCGGATTCCCATAAACAGGATCAGGCTGCCGCCCAGCATATTGATGACGTTCTGATTACGTGAAATAAAATCAGAAATGAGGGTGATCCCAAATATCCCCACACCCGCATAAATAGTGTCCGCAAAAGAGGATCCCAGCCCTGTCAGCAGTCCCGCCTTTCTCCCGTAACGGAACGTGCGCTGCACCGTCAGCGCGCCTATCGCTCCTCCCGGCACACCGAACACAAATCCGATCAGGATCCCCCGCAGGAAATAACTCATCTTGCCCTTTCCCCCGCTTTCTGCTTCACTGTGCAACTCCTGTCACTTTGATCGATACATACCGTATCGCAGCCCGGAACTTCCTGATGATCTTCCCTGTCACCACTCTTATATGCATCGATTTCCCACCGCATTCCGCACCGCCTCATACACCGTATACTCATGATCAAAATGATATCCCAGTTTTTCCGCCAGCGCCGCGGACCACTTATTCTGCGCATCCCAGCTCGGATACAGCCTGCGCTCTAAGCATTCCAGGATCAGCTTCGCCCCGCATATACAGGCAAACCCTCTCCTGCGATGATCCGGCCTTGTGTCGATCTCGATCTCTATCCCGCCGATATAGCCGGAATAGGAGGACGCGCCGGAAACGGGCTCACCGTCCTTCAGCAAGACAACCCCCAGCCCGTATTTCTGATATTCGGTATAATTTTTATACAGAGACACCCAGTCCTTACACCACTCCACTTTCCTGCAGAAGCGGTACAATTCCTCGTCCATCATCCGCAGTGTATACCCGGCAGGGACCGCCTCCGCAAATGCCCGCAGCTTCTCCCTGTCAAAAACATCCGGTTCCTTTTTTATCGCATACCTGACGGTCTTTTTTGCCTCTTTGCCCAAAACCTCCCCGATCATGTCACCCCACGCCCGATCCTGCGGCACCATGATCATAAAGCCCTCTTTGCCGTAAGTAAACTCAGAGAGGATAAATTCCCTCCCCGGCGCTCCCGCCAGAAAACAGAAATCTCCCAGCACCGCCATGGCGGAAACAGGCTTTTTGGGGGAGTCCGCATAAACGGTTCCCATCACGCCCTGCAGGCAGGACCAGATCATGGTCTCCTGCCACCCCTCAAACAACGGCGCCGCCTCTTTTGTATCTCTTAACGCATAGATCATGCCGCCTCCCACTTTCTCCTCACACCACCATGATCAATGTCCCCGCCCCGATCAGGACACAGCCGATCAAAGACTTCACGGTAAACTGCTCATGCAGGAACACAAACGCCAGCACCAGCGTGATCACCACGCTCAGCTTATCCACCGGCACTACTTTGGATGCCTCACCGATCTGAAGCGCCCTGTAATAGCAGAGCCACGAAGCCCCCGTGGCAAGCCCGGACAAAACCAGAAACAGCCAGCTCTTCCTGCTGATCTCCGACAGTCCGCTCTGCGCGTTTGTCAGAAAGACCATTCCCCACGCCATAACGACGACCACCACCGTCCTGACTGCGGTAGCCAGATTGGAATTGACGCCGTCGATGCCGATCTTCGCCAGTATGGATGTAAGCGCCGCAAAGACCGCGGACAACAATGCAAATACAAACCACATACATATCACCTCTCATTTAAAAGTCACAGCCGCCCCAACGCCCACTGCAGCGATTTTGGAACCCTGCTATAGAATAATCTTCTCATATTCTGCTATTTTATCACATCTGCCTGCTTCTTACCATCAAAAACACGTACAAAGTCCTTTGCAGCATTCCACAGCATTCGCTGAATGCCCGCACAGACTCGGCTCACTCCAGACGGGCAGGTACATCCCGAGCTGAACTGTTACGCCTGCAGTCCCCCCTGCCGGCTGCCACCCGATACCCGATGCGCTCCATCCGCTGCCCCAGACCCTTCAGCGCATCCTCCTGTGTCGTCCTGCCTTCTCCATCTCCTACTGCTTTCCCGTTCTCTGCTCCGGTTCTGCCCTCTCCGCTTCCTCCTGTTTTCCCTCTCTCTCTTCCGGCTCCGTCCTCTCCGCTTCCTCCTGTTTTCCCTCTCTCTCTTCCGGCTCCGCCTTCCCCGCCGCTCTTCCCGTCATACAGGGCATAATATTCCCGCACATCATCCGGCGTCAGGTTCGGCATACAGACATTCGCCCCAGCCAGCATCCCCGCCTCCAGCCCCTGCGGATGGATCGTGCCTAACGCCGTCGTGGCGGGCAGCAGTACATCGGGCAGCATAACACGGATCAGCCCCAGCAAAAACAACGTCAGTTCCATGCTCCCGGCAGGTTCCTTCCCAAAGGGCGTATCGCGCTGGGGAATAAAAGGACCGATCCCCACCATCTCCGGCTGCAGCTCATGGATAAACAGCAGATCCTCCGCCAGATGCTCCGGAGCCTGCCCCGGGGAACCCACCATAAAGCCGCAGCCCGTCTGATATCCGATGTTCTTTAAATCAAACAGACAGCGCTTCCTGTTCTCCGGGGAGCAGGAAGCAGGATGAAGCATCCTGTAATGGGCGTCGTCCGCCGTTTCATGCCGCAGAAGATACCGGTCCGCCCCGGCGTCAAACCAACTCTGATAGACCGCCCTCGGATGCTCCCCCACCGACAAAGTGACGGCGCAGTCCGGATGCCTCCTCTTTACCGCCTCCACCAGCGCCGCGATCTCCTCCGGCTGATACCCCATATCCTCCCCTCCCTGCAGCACAAAGGTACGATACCCCAGTTCATACCCCCTCCGACAGCATGCAAGGATCTCCTCCGGCGTCAGCCGATATCGCCTGACCCTCCTGTTGGATGCGCGGATACCGCAGTAATAACAGTCGTTTTTACAGTGATTTGTAAACTCGATCAGTCCGCGGACATAGACATCCTTTCCGTAGTACTGTTCCCGCAGCCTTCTCGCCCTCCGGAACAGTTCCCCGGAAAGCGCCTCATCCCGCCCCCGCAGCAGCGTTATAAATTCCGAGCGGGAAAGTACTCTTTCCCGCTCTAATTTTTCCAGTAGTATTTCCTGCATAAACTTCTCCCGGTATGCATTCTTCAAAAATCTTACTTTCCGCCTCTCAAAGCATTCCTCTTATTCACGCTGTCTCTCAGCAGCGCATAACCCGTCGACAGCAGAGGGATAAACACCAGCATCCCCATAACGCCGAACAAGCTGCCGCCCACGCTGACGGCCATCAGCACCCAGATGGAAGGCAGCCCCACGGAATTTCCCACTACTTTCGGATAGATCAGATTGCCTTCTATCTGCTGCAATACCAGAAACAGCACCGCAAACCACAACGCCTGCACGGGGTCGTTGATCAGGATCAGAAAAATCCCCACGGCGCATCCGATAAAAGCTCCCACGACAGGGACTAACGATGTGACCGCGATCAAAGCTCCCACGACAAGTGCGTAAGGCATACGGAAAATACTCATAAAAACAACAAACATTGTGCCCAGGATCACCGCCTCAAGGCATTGTCCGGTGATAAAGCTGCTGAAATTCTTATATAAAAGGCTGCAGGCCTCCAATATTTTATTTCCGATACGCGCCGGCAGATAGGCAGAGAGGATTCTCCGTCCCTGGTTCGCCAGCCGTTCCTTCTGTGCCAGGATATACAGGGCAAACACAAACGCGATCACCATGCCCACCACGCCGGATATGATGCTGCCCGCCATACTGACGGTAGAACCCAGCATATCGCCGGCGCCGTTTTTCAGAAAATGGATCAGGTTATTCAGGACCTCATCCCATTTGATCTCCGTTGAACCAAGCCTGTCTGCCCAATCCGCCAGCACAGGATTTTCTTCAGCAAGCCGCTCGGCTTCCAATGCCGACTGCTCCATAAAAGCGGGTATCTTCTTCCCTATCTCCGTGACGGTTGCCCCCATCTGCGGCAGCACCATCCCCACGACCGCCGCCAAAACCAGTGCGATCAGCAAAAGCGACAATACGATGCCGAGAGGCCGCTTCAGCTTTTTTGCCCTCTCCCCTCTCAGGCGCCCCAGCAGCCTTTCTTCGATCCATTTCATCGGTATGTTCAATACGAAAGCGACAGCCCCTCCGTAGAGGAACGGCTTCAAAATACCTGCCAGAAAAAGGACTCCGTAAAATATTTTCTCGCTGTAAATGACCGCCAGCGCCAAAACAGCCGCCAGCACCATCAATCTTTTTATCTGTTTTATCTTTTCCCTGTCAAACTCCATATCATAAACTCCCGATCTAAAATTTCTGCGCCCGAATAAAATTGTCCTGCTTTTCTACTTTCTATTGCGCTATTATACCATAATAGCGGCTCCTGTTTTAACCCTTATTTCTCCCCATAATATGTTCTGCATCATCATCCCATACTTTTATCATTCATCCACCTCAATAAGCGCATGCTCTGTTCCAAGTCCTTTTTCCAACCTGTCTATTGAATCGTGGAGCTTCCGCTGATTGGCGGGATTATAAAAATCATCCGTTCTTGTTGTTATTTCAAACGGAATCCCTCCTGTTCTCAATACCTGCCTGAGAAAAATATTGACTGCCGTTGTCATATTTAATCCCATATCAGACAATATTGCCTCCGCCCGTTTTTTTAAATCTTCCTCAATCCTGACATTTACATTGATCGTGTTCGCCATTGGATATTCCTCCTAAAAATGAATAAAATAATTTAATGATACTTTTATTGCACAATTATACTGCATTTTATGTACACGGTCAATAAATTTATTGTATTTTCATTACAATCCAATTTTATTATAAAAATCTTCGTTATACTTTTTGTCAGGCAGCATCATCGCCTGCAATAAAGACGCTGTACACTCTTTTTCTTTGCCTGTCTCCCCGTAAAGCAGGTATGCTCCACAAGCCCTTTCGTCCAAAACGGCAGGATATCCTGCGGTTCGATGCGACAGCCGAAGAACTGGGGGAAATTGCTCTGCGGAAGGAAGAAATTGACCGTTTTCGGAAGAAGAGGCGCAAAAAATAACTCTCCCCTGAGCATCCCGCCCGGAGGAGAGTACTTTCAAAATCTCCTATCTGAAATACTTCACGCCCGCCTCAAAGATCTTCAGATCCTGTTCCCCGTAGATATTGATCGCGACGCCCTCGCCCCGGCGTTCCGAATGTGCCATCTTTCCGAGACACCTGCCGTCCGGCGATGTGATACCCTCGACCGCACGGTAGGAACCGTTGATATTGTACTCCTCATCCATGGAAACCCTGCCGTCCATATCCACATACTGGGTCGCCACCTGTCCGTTCGCGAACAGTTTATCAAGCCACTCCCTGGATGCCACAAACCTTCCTTCCCCGTGGGATGCCGGGTTCACATAAGTCTTGCCTGCCTCCGCCAGGGAAAGCCATGGAGACTTATCGGAAACAACCTTGATATACGCCATCTTGGAGATATGGCGGTTCACCGTGTTAAAAGTCAGCGTCGGAGAGTCCTCGTTTTGTCCCACGATCTCCCCGCAGGGCACAAGCCCCAGCTTGATCAGCGCCTGAAACCCGTTGCAGATACCGAGTGCCAGCCCGTCCCGCTCGTTCAAAAGCTTCTGCACTGCTTCCTTTATCTTTTCATTCTGAAAAGCCGTGGCAAAGAACTTCGCGCTGCCGTCCGGCTCGTCGCCGGCGGAAAAGCCGCCCGGGAACATAATGATCTGGGACTGGGCGATCGCCCTTTCAAATACTTCCACGGACTCCCGGATATCCTGCGCCGTCCGGTTCTTAAACACCTTTGTGACAACCTCCGCCCCCGCGTTCCGGAAAGCCTTCTCCGAATCATACTCACAGTTTGTTCCCGGAAAAACAGGGATAAATACAGTGGGCCTTGCCACCTTATGTCTGCATACATAAACAGAATCCGTCCTGTAAACCGGACTCTCCACCGCAGATACATCTTTCGACGCCTTATAAGGGAATACCTTATCCAGCTTCCCTCTCCAGCTCTCCAGCGCTTCCTCCATGGAAATCTTTATGTCACCGTAGACAAACGCAGCCTCCTTTGTCACCTCCGCGATCATGCGGTAATCCACATCCAGATTATCCGCCGTCTTCTCCAGTTCCTCGATCTTTGCCGCATCCACCTCCGCGATGATATTGCCCAGTCCGCAGGCAAACAGCTCTTCCTCCTCGATCTTCTCCGGATCAAAACGAACGCCCAGTTTATTGCCGAATGCCATTCTGGAAACCGCCGCGCAGATTCCCTTCGCATCCACCGCATAGGCAGAGACAAGGATCCCTTCCTTCATCAGCGCCGAAATGCCCTCGTACAGCTCCAGTACATTTGCATAATTCGGTATATCATACTCATCCACATCGATCTTAAAGTAAACCAGCTTATTGCCAGCCGATTTCAATTCCGGCGTCAGGATATCCTGCTCCTTCGCCACATCCACCGCAAAGGACACCAAAGTAGGCGGCACATCGATGTCATTGAAAGTGCCGGACATGGAATCCTTGCCGCCGATGGAGGGAAGCCCGAATCCCACCTGCGCGTCATAAGCCCCGAGAAGCGCCGCAAAAGGCTGGCTCCATCTCTCGGGCCGCTCGCTCATCCTGCGGAAATATTCCTGGAATGTAAAGCGGATCTTCCTGCAGTCGCCGCCCGCCGCCACGATCTTCGCCATGGACTCCGTCACCGCGTACACCGCGCCGTGATAGGGACTCCAGGATGAAATATCCGGATCATACCCGTAACTCATCATCGTGACCGTGTCCGTTTTTCCCGATAAAACGGGAAGCTTCGCCGCCATCACCTGTGTCTCCGTCAACTGATATTTTCCGCCGTAGGGCATCAGCACGCTCCCCGCGCCGATGGAAGAATCGAACATCTCCACAAGCCCCTTCTGGGAGCAGACGTTCAGATCTGACAGTTCTGTCAGCCACGCTTTTTTCAGATCGTCTTCCTTAAGCGCCTCTTCCACAGCCGGAATTGCGATCTTTTTCAACCGGTTCTCTTCTCTGGAAGGTATCGCCACTTTCACTGAAGTCTCCTGATGTGCGCCGTTGGTATCGAGGAAAGCCCTCGCGATATTGACGATCTCTTTTCCGCGCCATTTCAGGATCAGCCTCGGCTCCTTCGTCACCTTTGCCACGATGACTGCCTCTAAATTCTCCTCCGCCGCATAGTCCAGAAACTCCTCCGCATCCTTCGGAGAGACGACCACCGCCATACGCTCCTGAGATTCGGAGATCGCAAGTTCCGTGCCGTCAAGCCCGGCATATTTTTTCGGTACCTTATCCAGATCTACGACAAGGCCGTCCGCCAGCTCCCCGATCGCCACCGACACGCCGCCCGCGCCGAAATCGTTGCATTTTTTGATCAGCTTCGAAACCTCTTCCCGCCTGAATAACCTCTGTATTTTTCTCTCTGTCGGCGCATTTCCCTTCTGCACCTCCGCGCCGCAGACCAGCGTGGATTCCTCGGTGTGGGCTTTCGAGGAACCGGTGGCGCCGCCGCAGCCGTCCCTCCCCGTCCTGCCGCCCAGCAGGATGATATAGTCGCCGGGATCGGAACTTTCCCGGATCACATTCCTTCTCGGCGCCGCCCCCATGACTGCGCCGATCTCCATTCTCTTCGCCACGTAGTTCGGGTGATAGATCTCCTTCACATACCCCGTGGCAAGTCCCACCTGATTCCCGTAGGAGGAGTAGCCTTTCGCCGCACCTCTCACCAGCCTCGCCTGGGAAAGTTTTCCCTTCAGCGTCTTAGAGGCAGGCTGCGTGGGATCCGCCGCGCCGGTGACCCGCATCGCCTGATATACATATCCTCTCCCCGACAGGGGGTCTCTGATGGCGCCGCCAAGGCAGGTCGCCGCACCGCCGAAAGGCTCGATCTCCGTCGGATGGTTGTGCGTCTCATTTTTGAAAAACACCAGCCATTCCTCCGTGACCTTTCCCTCGCCGTAGTCCATTTCCACCGGCACCACGATAGAGCAGGCGTTGATCTCATCGGATACTTCCATATCCTGAAGCTTCCCCTCCGCCCGCAGCTTTTTCATCGCCATCAGCGCGATATCCATCAGACAGATATATTTGTCGTCCCGCCCTTCATAGATCTCTTCCCTGGTGTCCAGATAACTCTGGTAAGTCATCTCCAGCGGTTCCTTATAATAGCCTTCCCCGAATTCCACTTCTTTTAATTCCGTCGCAAAGGTAGTATGGCGGCAATGGTCTGACCAGTAGGTATCCAGCACGCGGATCTCTGTCATGGAAGGATCTCTCTTCTCCTCCTCCCTAAAATAGCGCTGAATATGTAAGAAATCCCGGAATGTCATGGCGAGATTCAAAGAACCGTACAGCTTCTTTAACTCCGCCTCCTCCTCTTCCCTGAATCCCTCCAATATCCTGACATCTTCCGGCTCCTCGTAGACCGTCACCAGCGTCTCTGGTTTTTCCAGTCCGGTCTCCCTCGAATCCACCGGATTGATACAGTAATGCCGGATCTGCTCAAACTCTTCCTCCGAAACATCGCCGATGACCATATAAGTCACGGCTGTCCGGATGATCGGTTCCTCATCCTCCTTCAGAAATTTCACACACTGCAGCGCGGAATCCGCACGCTGATCGAACTGTCCCGGCAGGTATTCCACGCTGAATACCCTTGCGCCCGCGGGAATGTCGATCTTTTCTTCATAATAAATATCTACCGGCGGTTCCGAGAAAACACACTTAAGAGCCGATGCAAATACAGCATCACTCAAGTTTTCCACATCGTAGCGGATAAACATCCTGACATTTTCCACGGAAGTGATCTGCAGGTAACTGCGGATCTCCTCCTGAAGCTGCTTTGCCGCCGCCGCAAAAGGTGCTTTCTTTTCCACATAAATACGTTTTACGTTTCCCATCTTCCAGATATTTTCCTCCTTAATATAGAATGCCTCAGAGCCCTCCCGCCCTGAAGCACTTATTCACTCCTCTATCACAAGCCCCTGCATGATCATATACAGTTCGTTATCGATCGTCTCTCCTGACACTCCCATTGTAACGGAAGCTATTTTCAGCCCTTCCAGCACATACATAATGTTCTTTGCGGCAATACGGGCATCCACATCATAAAATTCCCCGTTCTCCGTGCCCATTCTGATCAGTTTTTCCAGCATGGTCACACCTGCAGTAAACCGTTTTTTCAAAAGCGCGTTTTTCGGATTGGCAAATGCATATTCATAAGTCGCAGCCGTGAGGGTTTTTCTGCTGCCGAGGATCTCTTTTTTCTGCTCCTTTAAAAACAGCGCCAGAATCTGTGCGGCTGTCGCATCTTCCCCGACACTTTCGGCAAACACATCATCCGCCTCCTCGGACTCTGCCGCAAGCACTTCAAGAAATACCTCCTCCGGACTGGAAAAATATAAATAAAGGCCGCCTCTGCTGATCTCACAGGCATCCACGATATCTTTCATGGTCACGCTGCGGAACCCTTTTTCCACAAATACTTCTTTTGCCCTTTCCAGAATAAACTGTTTCTTTTGTAACGATCTTTCTCCCATACCTTCTCTTCTCCCAAAACTGATAGCCTCCTGCTGCCCGGACGGCTTTAAATCCCCAAAAGTTCCCGCAGTTTATACAACACTTCCAGAAAGATACCGTTCTCTACCGCTTCCGCCCACAGAACGCCTTTCGTCATACCGCCGAGCACATATCTCGAAAAAATGCCGGATAAAAGTTCCATGTCCTGCAGTGCGGCTCTCTGGATCGCCTTTTTCTCCTGTGCCGTGCCTTTTATCCTGTTTCTGCTGTAGACATACTGGTAATTGCGGGTAATAAATACGGTCCCTTTCGCCGTTTTTACAAAATTCAGCAAGGTAGAATCATACACAGGAAAGGTAAACGTCGTCTTCTGTACGCCCTCTCCCTCATAACTGTTCATCACGTCGCCGCCGTGTTTCTTCTCCAGCCAGGAAATATAAGGCACAAGACGTTCCGCATCCGGCCTGTAATGCTGTATGAGATTTTTTCTGGTATCCATATCCGGTTTCTGTGAACTGTCTTCCATTATCATAATATTATTTCCTGTATAATTATTTATCCGGCCTTTGAGCCCTGAAAACATTCGAGATCCGCCTTTCAGGCTTCTTTCTCATGTTTTGCGGGTTCCAGCCTCATGCTTTTTCGTGCAGGCACGAAAAGCATGACCCTTGAGCCCTGTTACTATCATATCAAAAAAAAAAGAAAAAGTACAGAAAGACTTCACAAAAAAGTAACCAATTAGTATAATGAAATAAAAAGTTTTTTGTTAAAACAGATAGGATGGTAATTTTATGGCTTCAAAACGTATTCCCGCAGGAGAAACTTTTATTCAGACAGGACAGGCACTTGAGAATTTCTGGTATATCACCGAAGGAAGTATGCAGGCACAGTTTCCCGGTGGCCAGATCACATTGGAAAAGGGGGACATTATCGGTATATGTGATTTCAATCAGGAAAATCACTTCCTGACCTATCAGGCGCTCACCGACTGCCTGATCGTTCCCTATGGCTCCCCGGCTGTTTTAGTCCGGACAAAATTTTTTGACGAGCATCCCGACAACCGGATACGGTTTGCCGTGACGATGAACCGGTTTACGCGGAAGATGTTGGAAAAATACACAACAACCTGGAAATCCTGCAAGCTGCTCTATGACTTTTTGATTTCCTCTTACGCATCTTACCGGAAATTATGTGAGGAACTGCATATCGTGATCAAGGATCTGCCCGGTATCGATACGCTGGAACCTATGGAAAAGAGTTTCACCCCGAATATATGGCAGTCAGCTTATTATGTGGGTCTGCACAATATTCTCCTGAACAAGACGGCGGCTCCCGTTCTGCAGGAAAACCAGTTTATCCCCGGTTACCTGTACCATGCCGCAGGCGATGTCCATACCCTGCTTGAGAAATTAAAGGCGCTCTATGAATATGCCGAAGAAATTTCCCACCTGCTGCTCAACGAGGACAGACTGGATCTGTTTGATCTCTACACCGGGATTTATTACAGGATCGGTATGCAGAACCCGAAAAGCACAGAGGTATCCACCGCTATCGACAGCATCTGTTCCCATGTGGAGAACCAGCCCGGTATCTCCCCCGAACTTGCATCTGGCAGGCTGCAGGAGTATCACAGCCAGATCGAGAAAATGAAAAAGCTGATGGAACATCCTGCCATGACGAACGTGCAGGAGGATTTCCAGAAAGATTATTCCCTGCCCGCGAAACTGACCGACGCGGCAAGCATCATACTGGAGTATGCCGACTGTTCCAGCGAGCTCACCAGCACGTTTAAGAACGCGCTGATCGCCTACAAACAGCTCCCCGACAAAAACGCCACCACTCCCGAAGTGATGCGGGCAAGACAGCAGCTGACAAATATGTTCTACGAGATCTATACCGCAGCTTTCCAGGTCAGCCTGATGGATGAAAATATCCCTCCTATCCTGAAAATGTTCTTCAATTTCGGATTTATGGATGCGGATCTTACCGGTATGGACAACGCCTGCTTTTTATATCAGAATGCACAGCATTACGCGGGCGACCCTGAGCATGGTATTTATACCATCCACGAATGGCTGAAAGCGATCTATACTGGTGAAAAGGAGCCCAGCATCAACGAGCTGGATGTAGACTTTGAGAGACATATCCAGAGTCTGAAATCGGAAGGAAATATTACCGCGGAAGCGGCGGAACAGATGCTGCATGACCAGGCTCAGAAAGTATTGTTCGAACTGGAAAACATGTTCCCGAGGGCAAGCAAGATCACAAGCGGCAAACCGGCTATCTTCTGTCCTATCCTGTCGGAACATCAGTTTATCCGCCAGCCCGAAGACGCCCTGCTCTATCCGGACCAGATCGTCAAAGTGGTCAATTCCATCCGGGCTGCCGATTATACCGTTTTTGCCAGAAAGAGCCTGACCGTTCTCTCCCAGAAGGAAAATGTCCACGATTTCTTCAATGTGGAGATCCTGCCCGACATTATCCTGATGCCCGTAGTCGGCATGAGGGGCGCTATGTGGCAGGAGATCGTAGGCAGAAACCGTCTGACACCGGCACGCATGATGCTGCCCATCTTCCAGCTTGAAAATCTGGAGAAAGTCATGGTCCGCGTGATCGGCGAATATCGCTGGGAGATGTGCAAACGGGTACAGGGGGCACGTTGGAACGATGTGACGGAACCCTCCCTCACCAGCTTATATTACGACTTTTTGCAGTTCTACCGCAAAAATCCGGAACTTTCTCCGGATACCAAGGAAAAGATCCGATCCGGCCTGCAGAAGTGCAAACAGAATTTCAAGGAATATTTCCTGTCGGATTACATGGTCTATATTTTGTTCGAGAGCAAGGGTTCGCCCCACCTGGTCAAAAATGCCCGGGCTATTTTATTCGGGCAGTGCCCGTTCTCCGCACCGATCAGGCAGGCCCTCTCCTCCAACCCCATCTATCAGGAGCTGCTGGAGGCCCACAGCCGGAGTGTTGCGGAGCGATGCAAGAAGTTAGATAACCTGAGCAGAAAACTGATCGCAAGACAGGAGAAGGTGCCGGAGACGCTGGAGCAGGAGATTGAGTTTACGAAGAGATAAATACTTATTTTAACCGGACGGACAGTAGGGGCATATATATCCTATTCAGGCACGCTCTCGCGGCTCTGTCTTTCAAGAGCCTGAGAAATACGCAGCAGGTGCTAAGCTCGTGAAGTACCATGTGAAATTTGTTCTTTAAATTTCACATTTGCTAATGCACCGGCGCTTTCTTGACAGCCTTCACAGGATATATATGCCCCTACTGTCCTGTTGGTTGGTTTAATATACTTTTTAAAACAACAGTCCTTCCAGCCTGTCGATGATATCTTCCGACGATTCGCGGAAACCGGAAGAGCTGACGTTTCCGTTAAACTCGGTATTGATATAATTTCTAAACGCGCCCTTTCTGGTATCCGTCACTTTCTTTAATATGGCGCATACCTCCTCCACAGATCTTTCACATTCTATCTTGTACTCCATATAAGGCAGTAAATGAATCACTTGCTATCCCCCCTTTGACACAGCAGTCCGTTGCACTCCAGTCTTCAGGCGGATTCCAGCCTTCTCTTTTCTCTGCCATATAGATAGAGGCGCTCTCTCCGATAGACCAGGCGATAGCACACCACATTCAGCCCCAGCGCAGATATCACATCCAGCATGCAGTGCTGTTTCAAAAACAATGTCGAAAGAATGATCGATATGCTCAGTATCCAGATCCCGGCGGCGAAACCTTTTCGTTTTCGGACAGTTTCCTGTCTGTAAAGCGCAATGCTGTTTGCAACGGTCACATAGACATGCATACTGGGCAGGATATTTGTCGGTGTATCGATCCGATATAGAAATCTTACTGCATCAATAAATACGCCGCCTCCCCGTCCAAGCTGCGGGCGCAGATCCTGTCCGTTCGGATAGAGGAAAGACACCACGAGAAATACTGTCATTCCCGCACAGAATGACAGTACATACCGTTTGCTCTCCTCGTAATCCTTACTGAAGCAGACAAAATATATTGTTGTTACGGCTATATACACAAACCACAGAAAATAAGGAATAATAAAATATTCACAGAACGGGATCTCCTCATCCAGTTCCGATGTGATCAGATGCACTCTGACATTCCTTCTCTCCAGCCAGAAAAAGGCTGCCTGATAAAAAATCCCATATAGCAGCATGATCCGCAGCAAAACATTTCGCCGCAGATAACCCAGACTTTTCCGGACCATCTCTCATGTCCTCTTTTCCACTTCTTTTAGCAACTGTTTTCCCCGGCCGCCCAAATCAGTCCTCAATATCATTTAGTTAACACCTCAGTCAGCTGGCAAGAACATAAAATACTTAAGGAGCCCTTTGAAAAACGCCGGCACTTAGGCGCTGTATTTTAGCGCCTTATGTGTCCGCTGCGCTTTTCACAGAGCGCGAGCGTGGCGACGTAGTATTTTATGTTCTTGCCAGCGTCCGGCGCCATTTTGGATCAGTCCTCTTTGTCGATCGCGGCCCCCTGATAGACGTACTGCATCTCGCTGATGTAGTCGGTCATATTGTCGCCGTTATACTTCTCCGCAAAGACTTTCAGGATATACCCCTCTTTGTCATATTCGGAGGGCCAGTTGATCGCTATCGTTCCGACGCCGCGTTCCGTTGCGTCCACCAGTCTGTCATAGCCCACGATCTCCCTGCCGTGCTCTGTCAGCAGAACGGCGGACAGATAGCAGTTCCCCGTGGAATAGAGATCTTTATAGTCGAAACAGACCGCGCCGCCGTCCCTGCGCACATTGCTGATCTCCGGTTCCCGCATGCCGTAGGGATTTGTATCCTCGTCATAGGGATTCTTGATCGTTAGTTTCCATGCCGCCACTTCGCCCTCATACACCGGTCTTATGCCGTTGCCGTTCTCAAAGCTTGAGTCCTTTCCGCCGACCGCTGCACTGATGAACGCTATATTTTTCAGATCCACCATGTTCATGCTGCCGTCAGCCACGGACCTGAGATCCATCACCCTTTTTCTGACATTTCTGTCATATCTGTAGGCATCCGTCACCTGATAGAGCACAGAGGGCACAAGGGGCAGCGGATTCACCGTCTGTGTCTTATCCTGCCAGGCATAGCAGTCGCTGTAGACCACATAGTCGCCCGCCCAGTTCGCTCCTGTGCTTACAGGATCCTCGATCCCCTTTGTCCGAAGCTGCAAAAGCTTCTCCGGCTCCGCCGCCTGCACCGTTTCCGGCACGAATGCGCCAAGCAGTACCGAGCCGCACAGTGCCGCCGCAAGAAGCTTTCCCCAGTTTTTCCGTTTTCCTTCCATGTCTGTATCTGTCCTTTCCTTTTTGTCCCGCACAATATTCACTCCCGCATAAGGATCCGCAAAACAGGCATGCAGCCCGTCCCGCATTCCGCCTCCACATGTGCAGTGATTCTAAGCCGCGCATATCCGGCTTCCCCTGATCCTTCTGACGGTCTCCGCCGGATCAGTGTCCCCTCAGGAACTCCATGCGGATGCCGTTCAATAAATATGCTTTTATCTGCCCGGGGGTGCATATATTTTCCGCATCATTTTTTATACTCACACAATAAGATATGTAATCAAACATCCTGCCCGTCAAAACAAGAACGATATAATCATCCGGCAGATCCTCCCTCAACTCACCCCCCCGTCTTCCTTTTTCAACGATGCTGTACAGCCGCAGCACGATGCAGCCCTTTTCTTTTTTGACGATCGGTGAGAAGAAAAAAAGATTGCTTATCTCCACCAGCGCTTCCCTTTTTACCCTCTTCATCATATTGTCCAGCAGATCAAACAGGCAGTTCACTGTCTCCATAAAACTTCCGCAGCGCGAAAGCTCCTTCCAGGCGTTCTCCGCCCATATCTTCTGGAAATAATCCAGCGCATCCACCAGAAGTTCCTCTTTGCTCTCGAAATATTCATAGGCAGTTCCCTTGCCGATGCCGGCTTTCTCCGTGATCTCGGAAACTTTCATTTTCCTGATCTGTCTGCCCTCCAGCAGAAGCGCCATGACTGCCCTGTACAGCGCCTCCACCTTCGGTGATAATTTCTCTTCCATATTTTCAATGTCCGCCCCTCGTATTTTATTTCTCCTATCGGAAAGCCCGCCCTCTTCCGGCCGGGCTCTCCGGGTTTATCTCATGGATCAATCCAGCTCTTTTTCCGCTCTGCGTCTCTCCTTTTTCTCCCTGCGCTGCTCTTTTCTCTCCTGCCGTTTTTCCTTCCGGTTCCGCTTTCTGTCCTTCTTCGCCCCTTTATCGATGATCAGGTAGATCGTGGGGATCAGGATCAGCGTCAGTACCGTGGAGACCAGCAGGCCGCCGATGATAACGAGCGCCATGCCCTGCATCATCTCTCCGTTTTTGCCCAGCGCCAGCCCCATCGGGATCATGGACAGGATCGTCGTCAGCGAAGTCATCAGGATCGGCCGCAGCCTGATCGCCCCGGTCTCGATCAGCGCATCCTCGACCGGCATCTCCTGTTTCAACTGGTTCGTGGAATCCACGTATAAAATACCGTTGTTCACCACGATACCCATCAGCATCAGAAAGCCCATCAGGGAGACCATGCTGATCGTGGAATTTGTCACAAACAGGAACATAAAGGAACCGATCAGCGCAAACGGGATACACATCATCACCATGAAGGAAAATCTCGGTGATTCAAACTGCATCGCCATCACAAGGAATACCAGAAATACTGCCGTCAGGATCGCCTTGATCAGAGTATTGAACTCTTCCATCATCATCGCTGTCATCGCACTGTCCGCCGGTGTGACCGTATCCGGGAACACCGTGTTTGCCACGATCTCATCGATCGCCGCCTGCGCCGCGTAATACCCGTCGGAGGTCGTCGTCGCCGTCAGCGATATCTGGTATTGTCCGTTCTGTTTATAGATCTGCTCCTGCGCCTCCTCGTAGACGATCTGCGCGATGTCCCGAAGGGGTACGGTCATGCCCATAGGGCTTAAAATATTCAGATCCATCAGGCTGTTCATATCTTCATAGGTCCCTTTCGGATACTCTAACCGCACCTCATATTCGGAACCTTCCCTTGTCACAGTCATCGCTTTTTTGCCGCCGATGGCGTTGCTCGCCGCCATACCCACCGTGATGGGCGTCAGGCCGTACTGCATCGCCTGCAGTTCATCCACATCGATCCGCGCCTGAATGCTGTCGCCGGAGGTGGAATTATCCACTTTCACGACACCCTCCACCTGAGAGAATTTTTCTTCCAGTTCATCCGCAAAAGCTTTCAGTTCATCCATATCCCTGCCCTGCAGGCTGATCCCGTAGCTGCCGCCGCCCATCATGGAACTCATGCTGGAGCCGGAGGAAGAAACCGTCACATCCATACCCGGCATCTCTTTTGCCAGCATATTCCATTCATCCACGATCTTCACGGTATCCCTGCTCCTGTCCTTTTTCAGATAGGCGCTGATGCCGGACGAGGCCCCGCTCACATAGTAGGAATAATGTTCCACATCCTCATCCGCAGACACGATCTGAACCCACTCCTGCATCTGTTCATCGATGCTCTCCGTCTTCGTGCCCGCCCGGAAGGTCGCACTGATACTTATCGTACCCTCATCCGCAGAGGGCATCATCTCCATATTGAGCTGGCTGCCCATGATAATGGAGACCACCACCATGGCGATCGAGGCCAGTATGACAAGAGCTCTCTTGTTTAACAGTTTCCGCAGAAGCTTCTTATAGCCCCTCACCACAAAACGCAGGAACTTATTCACCGGAATATTCTTTTTCTCCACCGGGCGGAATTTCGAATAACACAGGGGCACCAGGGTCAGCGCAACGACCAGCGATGCCAGCATCGCAAATACGATCGTAAACCCTAACGGCTCAAACAGCTGCCCGGAAAGCCCTTTGGTCACTGCCACCGGCACATATACCACGACGGTCGTGATCGTGGACGCCACGATGGACGAGGTCACCACCTTTGTCCCCGCCAGCGCCGCCTCCTTGAAGTCAGGCTTTTTCTCCTGCATACGGAAACAGCTCTCGATCACGACGATGGAAGAGTCCACCATCATGCCGATGGCGATGACCAGAGATCCCATGGTCACGATATTCAGGGAATACCCCATGGCGTTCATCAGGATCAATGTCACAAACAGCGACACCGGCATGGACGCACCGACGATCAGGCTCGCCTTAAAGTCCCCGAAGAACAGAAACAGTACCACCATGGATAAAATAATACCCAGGATCAGGGTCTGCCCCACCGACCAGATCGAGTCCACGATCATCTCACTGGCATCGTATGTAATATTGAAATCAATGGCGGGATTCTCCGCCTCGATCTGCGTGAGCGCCTCCCTGATATCATCACAGACATTCACCGTACCGTAACTGCTCTTGGTCTGGATGCTGATGCTGATATCTTCTTTTCCGTCATACTGACTGATATAATCGGATGCCGCGCTGGACATGGTGACGTTCGCCACATCCTGCAGCGTGATCACACTGCCCTTGCCCGTGGTGAGGGGCGCGTTCCGAAGCTGCTGCACCGTGTTGTAATCTTTTCCCGTGGTGACGCTGATATCCTGATTTCCCTGCGTCACATTGCCGATCGGATAGCTGAAATCTATGGTGGAAATCATCTGTGAAATGCTGTCCATCGTCAGTCCGTACTGGTTCATCAGCATCTCGTTCAGTTCCACTTTGATATATTCTTCGCTGCCGCCCTGCACCTCCACCTGCGCCACGCCGGATATCTTTTCCAGTTCCGGCACCACGGACTCGTTGATCACCTTCAACAGATCGATATCTCCGGCTTCCGTAGCCGATAAATACATGTTCGGCATGCTGTTCATGTTCATTTCGATAACCGTAGGCGTATCCACATCGTCCGGCAGGCTTAAGGAAGCCGTATCTAACGCCGAACGAAGATCCGAATAGCAGTCGTCGATATTCACGCCGTACTCATACTGGAACAGTACCTGACAGACATTTTCCATGGATACGGCGGTCACGTCCTCCACACCGCTTAAAGAGGAACCGGCATCCTCTATCACCTTTGTCACCAGTTCGTCCACAGTCTCCGGGTCTGCCCCCGGATACATGGCAACCACAATTAACATCGGCATCTCCATGCTGGGCGTCAGCTCCAACTTGAACCCCAGCAGAGAAGAGATACTGAACACAACAAGCGCCACCACGATCAGCACACAGGAAACCGGGCGCTTTAAAGCTGTTTTTGTCAAATTCATACCTGCGCCCCCTATTCTGCCTGATCCGCTGTCTCTTCACTGTTTTCGCTGTCCGCGGGCGCCTGCACATCGCCGCTCTGCCCCGCATCCGCCGGATCTTCCGCATGCAGCAGCACGCCGCCTGTGAGCTGCGGGGACCAGCTTGTGACAACGATATCGCCCAGGTTCAGGCCGCCCGTCACCACAATATTCTCATCGTCAAAGATACCTGTCGTGATCGGCGTCTTCACCGCCCTGCCGTCCACGCTGGTATAGACATAAGCTCCCTCATTCTCATAATAGACCGCATCGTAGGGAATGATCATCGTATTTTCCGCGCGGTAGGTATCCGCGCTCACCTTCACCGATACCCCGCTGGGAAGCTCGCTGCCGTTTGCCGCCACGCAAGCTTTGATCTGGAACAGGCCGCTCTGGGGATTGACGGATGAGCCGATCTCTGTGATGGCAGCCGTATATGTATCGTTGTTTCTCTCCAGGGTCACTTCCTGCCCTACAGAGAGCGTATTTTTTACCGTTTCGCTGACCTGGAATGTGACGGTCATCGTATTATTATTCACAATGGTGTATGCTGGCGATGCCTGCGTCGCCATGCCGTTCACGTCCACGTTTTTGCTCTCGATAATACCGGATACCGGTGCCGTCACCGTATAGTAGGACAGCGCCATCTGCGCCTGTTCCACGCCCAGCGCCGCAAGGGAAAGTCCCGTCTCCAGAGAGGCCTCCGTGTTCGCTATGGTCTGGTCCAGCTGTTCCCTCGTCATCTCCGCTGTCTCGTCCGTCAGATCCTGCCCTTCCTGCGCCGCATGGTATCCGCTTCTCGCTGTCAGGTAAGCCTGATAGGCCTGGTCGCGGGCACTCCGCGCCTGGCTGAGCGCCGTCTCCGAAATCCCGCTGAGATTGTTTCCGCTCACATCCCTGCCGGCTCTGTCGTAGGCTGCCTTCATCTCATCGTAGGCTTTATCCGCCGCCTCATAGGCGTCCTTCGCCGTCACATAGCCGATCTGCGCCTGCTCAAAGCTGCTCTTGGACTGCAGCTTGCTGCTCTCCAACTGAAGATCCGAACTGTCCTGCTGGTTCACCAGATTGTCGATCGTGGAATCCGCCGACTGCTGCGTGGATTTCACATTGAGCTGCGCCTGTTCCAGCGCCAGCTTTGCCGACTCATCATCTATCTTAAAGAGGACATCCCCGGCCTGCACGGTATCACCGACCTCGAAAAAAGTCTCCGTCACCGTCCCCTGTGCGAGAGGGATGACCATCACCGTCTCCTCCGGGGAGATCGTCCCTACAAAAGAGTTTGTCAGAGTGATCGTCCCTGTTTCCACACTCTTTGTACTGACTGTTACAGCACTCTCTTCTTCGTCTATCGCCGCCGTCTCCTGCGCCGAACCACACCCGCCCAGCATCAGCGTAAGGGCAAGTACCGCCGCGATCCTTCCTGCTGTCTGTTTTCTGATTTTTTTCATGCTGCTCCTCATTTCCGCGCAGGCTGATACCCGCGCTTTTTTCTATAACCATTTTCATTTTCCAAAAACCGACTCGCCGGTCAGTTTTCTTATATGATTATACGCTCTTTCTTCTAAAATACAATAAACTAAATCTTAAAAAAACTTAAATTATCCTTTCGCTTCTCACTTTTTTGATCTTCGTCTTGATCCTCTGCAGCGCATTGTCCGTCGCTTTCGTTGTCTTACCCAGCACCCGCGCGATCTCCGTATAACCCATGCCGGTCACGCAGAGTTCCAGAACCTGCTTCTCGAAACTGCTGAGTTCCTGCTCTATAGTCGTCTCCAGGCTTTCCAGATTCTCCTGATCGATCATCAGCTCTTCCGGATTTTTGCTGTCCTGTGCCACCAACTCCTGCATCAGTTCCGGATAGTCTTCATCCTCACCTCCCGCCTGATTCCCGTAGAGCGAGATATAGGAATTCAGAAAAGAATGTTTCTTTCTCCCTGCCGCCTGAACCGCCGTATAGATCTGCCTGGTCACACACAGCTCCGCAAAGGTATAAAAGCTGGCATCCCGTCCCGCATCATAATCCCGGATCGCCTTGAACAGGCCGATCATCCCCTCCTGAAGAAGGTCCTCATGATCCGCCCCCAGAATATACATAGCCTTGGATTTTTTCCGCACCAGATCTTTATATTTTTCAATGATGTATTCCGTCACCCGGTTGTCCCCGTCGCGGAGCTTAAGGATCAGCTCCTCATCGGAGAGAAGTTCATAGTCGTTGTACATGGCATACCACCTTTGTCCTTCGCTTTTTCAGGTTTTCATTATATCGGCTGGCACCCTTAAAGTCAACAGCCCTTTCCCCGTCATGCCGCCTCCAAGCGGCACAAACAATCCGTGAAGAACGCTGCTTTTGCGTTCTTCGGTGTGAGACTTAGATTTTCTTAGCGGGTGTCCTTTGGCCGCTTAGAAAATCTTCTCACGCTTTACTCTTGCCATAAAAAGTGTTAGTCTGTAATAGTATAAAAAATCATTATAAATATACCGGAGCCGACATGAACACCGTATGCCATGATATTTTCAGAGCCATCCATGAAGGGAAATGGCTGAAGATCGAATACAGAAATAAAGAAGAACAGACCACCAGATACTGGATCGGCATCCGGGATCTGGACCCCGTAAAACGCACATTATCCGTTGACGGCCTGCATCTTGCCCAATATACAACGGCATCTTACAGCAGTATCTATATTGATTCCATCCTGTCCTCCCAGATCGTGGAAGGCTCCTACTGTCCCGTCAATGAAAAACTGGCGCAGGATATCTACTTAAATCCGCATAAGTACAGGGCGCTTTTTGACAATGCCGCCAACTTAAAAATACTGAACTATCTGGAAATGTGCAACCGCATGGACACCACGCCCTATTACTCCGACTTTGAGCTGATTCAGTTTTTGGACAACGAGAGTTTTCAGGGAGAGGATTACAGCCTCACCCCGGCACAGTTTCAGGCTATCGTCAAACACTTCCAGTACAAGATGCAGGATCAGAAAAGGACCGACGGAAGACTGGCCATCCAACAGCTTGCCATGAATGTCTTAAGCATCCACACCTCCAAAGGTTTATATGTGCTGGCATACAGAAAACTGCAGCTCGACGTCAAAAACAAAGTGCTGCGCCCGGATGAAGACATCACCATCTGTACGGAATTTATTCTGGGGGATACGAAGGAAAGCATCCGGCAATATCTGGATGCGGAGGAATATGAACTGTTAAAGGACTTTGATGCCAATCAGGAACGGATCAAAGACTGCATCGCCAAACGTGTGAGACAGACTGCCGGAGTGGACGATATGCCCTATATCATCGGCCTCGGCATGGAGATCATTCTGGATCTGCACAGGGAATATCAGGCCATCATCGACATGTACCATCGGGATAAAGCCCCTGTTCCCATCAAAGCCTTTTTCGGGGATCTGTTAAACCGTCCCATACGCAGAAAACAGTATCCCATTACTCTGATCGACAAACGGATCAACCTGGATCAGCTTCTGGCGATCAACAACGCCATGAAATATCCGGTGGCTTATATTCAGGGCCCGCCCGGCACCGGCAAGACCAATACCATCATCAACACCATTGTGACCGCTTTTTTCAACGAGAAAACGGTTCTTTTCGCTTCCTACAACAACCACCCGATCAGCAATGTATTCGAAAAGCTCCTCAGTCTGAAATACAAGGGAAAGCCGATCCCCTTCCCCGTCCTGCGCGTGGGAAATATGGACAAAGTCCGGGAAGCCATTCAATATATCAAAAATGTGTACACACAGATGCAGACGGTGACAGTATTTGAATCCACGCTGGACCGTAATAAAGGCGACCGGACGGAGCGCGCCAGAAAACTTTCAGGCCTGCTGAAAAAATATGAGGATATGCTGGATTTAAAGGAACGGCAGGAAACCCTCGATCGCATGATGGAATACCAGAAAAGGCTCAAAGCCTCTCTGGAGATGCTGCCCTTTCAGGCGGACCTGCAGGGCCGCCAGCTTGGGCAGATCCGGCAAAAGATCAGCGCTTTAGGCGAGATCACGGATGCGGAAGCGCTCATGCTGCTCGATGACGATCAGGACGAGCTGTATAAATATCTTTACTATACTTCCGCCCGCTATATCAAAAAACTGGACGAGGAAAAGTACAGGGATCTGCGGCAGATCCTGTTTGAGGAAGACGGGGACAGGCAGACGGCAGATTTCAATAAATATCTCGGCAAAACAGAAAATATCAGAAAGCTGCAGAAAATTTTCCCGGTCATGATCACCACCTGCATCTCCGCCCACAGATTAGGGGAGCCGGAGACCATGTTCGATATGGTGATCATCGATGAGGCGAGCCAGTGCAATACGGCGGTTTCCCTCGTGCCGATCATCCGGGGTGAGAGCCTGATGCTGGTGGGCGATCCACAGCAGCTCAACCCTGTCATCCTGTTGGATGAAACGGCAAACCAAAAACTGCGGAAACGCTACCATGTGGCTGACGAGTACGACTACCGGAAAAATTCCATCTACAAGACCTTTCTGGCGTGCGACGCGGTGAGCGATGAGGTTCTTTTACACAATCATTACCGCTGTAACCGGAAGATCATTGAATTTAACAATAAAAAATACTATCACTCGAAACTGCGCATCTGTTCCGCAAGCACCGAACAGCACCCCCTTGTCTACATGGATGTAAAAAGCACCCCCGGGGAGATCAAAAACACGGCCGATCGGGAGGCGGAGGAGATCGTCCGGTATGCCGCCCTGCATCAGGATAAGTCCATCGGCGTCATCACCCCCTTTGTCAACCAGAAAAAACTGATCGAGAGTGTGCTGCAGCAAAGGCATCTGGAGAATGTAACCTGCGGAACGGTCCACTCCTTCCAGGGAGATGAAAAGGATGCGATCTTATTCTCCACGGCGATCACGGACCATACCCGCACCGGCACCTATGAATGGCTGAAAAACAATAAGGAACTGATCAATGTGGCCACTTCCCGGGCGAGGGAAAAACTGGTCCTGCTCTCGGACTCCGAAAATCTTGCCAGGCTGCATCAAAAAGGGGATGACGACGACCTTTTTGAGCTGGTGGAATATGTCAGGAAAAACGGGGAATCCCATGTGACGGAAAAACGCGTAAACTCCCGGGCGCTGGGCGTGAAGCCGTTCAGCACGGCAACCGAGGAAGCCTTTATGGAAAATCTAAACCACGCCCTGCAGAATATCTGGCTCTCCCAGAACCGCTTCAGCGTCAAAAAGGAGGTGGCGATCTCGCAGGTCTTTCAGGACAATATCAGCTGCAGCGACCTGTTCTATTCCGGCCGCTTTGACTTTGTTGTGTATGAGCGTATGGGACAGGCCGAGATACCGGTGCTTGCCATCGAACTCGACGGAAAAGAACATTTTGAGGATGAGATCGTAAGAAAACGCGACAAGAAGAAAAATGAGATCTGCAGGAAACACAATATGCAGATCATACGTGTGGAAAACTCTTACGCGAGGCGGTATAACCATATTAAGGAGATTTTGATCAATTACTTCTCCGTTATGCACTGAATATCCGGCTTTTACCATCCGGATTTCAGCGCATAAGTATCCGAACTTTATAAGATCATCCGCCCCGCTGCCTTACGATCTCATAAGCCAGCACCCCCGCCGCCACGGAGGCATTCAGGGAATCAATATCCCCCTTCATCGGGATCGAAGCCGTCATATCGCAGTGTTCCCTCACCAGACGGCCGACGCCCTCCCCCTCGCTTCCGATCACAAGTCCGATGGATCCTTTCAGATTCAGGTCATACATCCTCTCGCCGCCCATATCCGCACAGACCATCCACAGCCCGCGCTCTTTCAGCTCGTCCATCGTCCGCACCAGATTGGTCACCCGCGCCACCGGCGTATAATTTAACGCTCCCGCAGAAGTGCGCGCCACCGCCGCTGTCAATCCCACCGCCCGGTTTTTCGGAATGATCACACCGTGAGCTCCCGCCAGGTTTGCCGTCCGGATGATGGCGCCCAGATTGTGGGGATCTTCGATATTGTCCAGCAGGATAAAAAACGGGTCCTCCCCTTTTTCCTTCGCCGCCGCGAACAGATCCTCCAGTTCCGCATACTCGTAAGCCGCCGCCATCGCGATCACGCCCTGATGATGTCCCGTCTCAGAGAGCTGGTCAAGGCGCTCCTTTGTCACATATTTCACAAAACAGTCCTGCTTCTTCGCCTCCCGTTTGATCGTCATCATCGGCCCGTCCTGGCAGTTGTCCAAAATATACAGTTTATCGATGGGCTTTTTGCTCCGCAAAGCCTCCAGCACCGCGTTCCTGCCCTCTATTGTAAATTCACGATATGCCATATCCTATCTCCATTATATGTTTTCTGATTCGCACTCAGTCCGCGGTTTTACGCCAAACACTACTGTACCTTTCTCCGATACTCACTCAGTCCACCACTTTACGCCGAACACTACTGTATCTTTCTCCGACACTCACTCAATCTGCAGCCGACAATCCTCCCCGAACTGACATAACCTCAAACCTGCGGCGCTGCCAAGCTTAACTTGCACTTGAAAAGCCCCAGCTTCAAAAGTTCCAACACCCGCTCCATCCGTCCGGTCAGATACAGATACCCAAACAGGGCTTCCAGCGCCGTGGCATTCTTATACTCCATAAGCGTGGCGTTCTTCGCCTTGCTGTGGGAATGGGCATTTCTGCCTCTTTTCAGGATATCCGCCTCTTCCTCGGACACCTCGTCAAGCAGCGCCTTATAAAGTTCGGACTGGGTCCCCGCCCTGGAAAATCCCGCCGCCTCCCTATGGAGTTTCTGCGGCTGTCTGTTCCCCTTTTCCACGATCACCGTGCGGATGATCAGCTCATACACGCAGTCCCCGATATAGGCGAGCGCCAGCGGAGAATAATTTCTGATATCCTGCTCCCTGCATCCGAAATTCTCTCTGATCTGTTCGGGCAGAGCAGGCAGCGTTACGCCCTTTTCCATTTTACGCCCTCTCGTGTATCTTCCAGCACAATGCCTTTTTCCAGCAGTTCATTTCTGATCTCATCCGCCCGGGCAAAGTTCTTCGCTTTTCTGGCATCCTGTCTCTCCTGGATCAGCGCCTCGATATCCTCCGGCAAAAGCTCCTGCTTTTTCTCCACGATCAGCCCGCAGATATCGGCGAGCATCGTGATCTCTTTCTTCAGCGCCTGCAGATAAGCCCTGGTGTGTTCGCCGTCCGTGTTGGTATTGACAAATTTCACCAGCTCAAAGATCGCGGCAAGAGCGTCCGCCGTATTAAAGTCATCCTCCATGGCCTCCTCGAACTTTGCCACATATCCTTTTGCCTGTTCTTCCAGTTCTCTCTCCTGCGCGGTTTCCTCCCCTTCTTTTGCGCTCTCTGTCAGGAAGTTTAAATTTTCCACCGCCGTCACGATCCTGTCATAGCCGTTCTGCGCCGCCTGCATCAGCTCCGCGCTGAAATTCAAAGGGCTTCTGTAGTGCGCGGAAAGCATGAAGAACCGCAGCACCTGCAGATCATATTTTTCGGAGATATCCCGCACCGTAAAGAAATTTCCGGCGGATTTGGACATCTTATGATTGTCGATATTGAGGAAGGCGTTGTGCATCCAGTAATGGGCAAAAGGCCTGCCGTTCGCCGCCTCAGACTGGGCGATCTCGTTTTCATGGTGCGGGAAGATCAGATCCTCGCCTCCCGCATGAATATCGATCTCATCGCCCAGATATTTTTTGCTCATCACCGAACACTCGATATGCCAGCCGGGCCTTCCGTCGCACCAGGGCGACTCCCAGTAGGGCTCCCCCTCTTTTTTCGGCTTCCACAATACAAAGTCCAGCGGATCTTCCTTCTGATCCTCGCCGGATACAAGGAGGGACCTGTTCCCGCCCTGCAGATCGTCCAGATTTTTGTGGGACAGCTTGCCATAGCCCTTGAAACTCCTTGTACGGAAATATACCGTGCCGTCCGCCCCCCGATAGGCATGTCCCTTTTCGATCAGGGTTTCGATCATCTCCAACATGCCGTCAATTTCCTGCGTGGCCAGGGGATGGGTGGTAGCCGGCTTTACATTCATGCCCTCCATATCTTTTTTGCACTCCGCAATATACCGCTCGGAGATGACGGAAGCATCCACGCCCTCCTCCTGCGCCTTTTTGATGATCTTGTCGTCCACATCCGTAAAATTGGACACAAAGTTTACTTCAAGCCCCTTGTACTCCATGTACCGCCGCACCGTATCAAACACAAGCATCGGACGCGCGTTGCCGATATGGATCAGATTATACACGGTCGGCCCGCACACATACATGCTCACTTTACCCTCTTCGATCGGCACAAACTCCTCTTTCCTGCCGGATAATGTATTATATATTTTCATGATCGTCGTTCTCCTTATTTTTTCAATCCCTCATAAACCCTTCCAAGCTTATATAATATCATTTAATTGATACCTCAGCCAGCCGGTAAGAACATAAAATACTTAAGGAGCCCTTTGAAAAACGCCGGCACTTAGGCGCTGTATTTTAGCGCCTTATGTGTCCGCTGCGTTTTTCACAGAGCGCAAGCGTGGCGACGAAGTATTTTATGTTCTTACCGGCGTCCGCCGTCAACAACTAAAATAATATTATGCATTCATCTTCCGCCGCAGCTCCCGCAGCTCTTCCTCCAGTTTCAGCAGTCGGTTCGTCAGCTCCGCGTTGGACCTCTTTAGGCCGGTGATATCCTCCTGCACCGGATCCGGAAGGCTCACCTGATCCAGCTCCTCCTGCGGGAAATTCTGCTTCTTGCGCTTCACCACATGCCCAGGCACTCCTACCACCGTAGAGCCGGGCGGCACTTCCTCCAACACCACGGAGCCTGCGCCGATCTTGGAATTGTCCCCGATCGTAAAGGACCCCAGCACTTTCGCGCCCGCGCTGATCATCACGTTATTTCCTACCGTAGGATGCCTCTTTCCCTGTTCCTTGCCGGTTCCACCCAACGTCACGCCCTGATAGAGCGTCACATTGTCGCCCAGCACGGCGGTCTCACCGATGATCACGCCGTTTCCGTGATCGATAAACAGCCCTTTTCCTATCTTTGCGCCGGGGTGGATCTCAATGCCGGTCTTCCGCACGCCCCGCTGCGACACCCACCTTGCAAGAAAATAGTGCTTTTTTATGTAGAGCTTATGGGCGAGACGGTAATGCAGCATCACCTTGAAACTGGGATACAAAAACACTTCCCAGTTGCTGTGGATTGCCGGGTCTCTCTCTCTTATGATCCTGATCTCATCCTGAATGTTCCTGATAAAACCCATACCGCATTCCTTCCAGATATCATTTATATATCAATCTTTTTCTCAATTTTTCTGTACCGTTACATTATATGCCCAAACCGCTGAAAGTGTCTCCGGGAAATACGAATACCTTTACTCATGCACACAGTTTCATATCATGACATCTTCCCCGGCAAACCCGCAGATCCCGAAAAGCTTTACTGATCCTGGCTTCACCGTCCTGATTGTATCACAGCAGCCCCTGTGATACAAGAGACGCAGCCTCCTTTTATATCAGTTAATGCCATCAAACAGCCGGGAGGAAAATCAAATCCTCAAGGAGTCCCTGCAGCAACGTCAGCACAATTGGCAAATGTGAAATTTAAAAAGCAAAATTTCACATAGTCCCTCACGAGCCTAGTACTGCTACGTTGCAGCCAGCTCTGTTTCTCAAGAGCTTGAGCGCTGAGCGTGACGACGGAGGATTTGATTTTCCTCCCGGCGTCCGCTGCCGTTAACTGGCTCTGTAGGCTGAACTTTTACTCCCGTTTCGGGCATCCGCTGCAGCTTCCGCAGCCGGAGACATTTTCTGCGTGGAGTTCCATCGGCGTTGTCAGAAGGCAGGCCGCCTGCGCGGAAATGCCCTCCCCCTTTCCGGTAAAGCCGAGTCCCTCTTCCGTCGTCGCCTTTACGCTGATCTGGGAAAGATCGATCTGCAGCGCCTCCGCGATATTCTCCCGCATCTTATCGATATGGGGACGCATCTTGGGCGCCTGGGCAATGATCGTGGCATCGATGTTTTCGATCAGGAAAGTATGTTCCTCCAACAGGGCCCCGACTTTTTTCAAAAGTTCCACGGACGAGATCCCGCGGTACGCTTCATCCGTATCCGGAAAATGCTTCCCGATATCCCCGAGGGCCGCCGCACCGAGCAGCGCATCCATAACGGCGTGCAGCAGCACATCCGCGTCGGAATGCCCGAGAAGCCCCTTCTCATAAGGGATCTCCACGCCTCCTATGATACATTTTCTGCCTTCCGCAAGTCTGTGGACATCATAGCCCGTTCCTATCCTCATACGCGATCTCCTGTCCGTTCTGCCTTTTCGCTCTGCTTTTCTGCTCTGTCTTTTCGTTCTGTTCTCCTGCCCGGATATCCGCTTTCGCTCTCCCCGGCTTTCCCTGCCTGCAGCCGTCTGCTTTCCGCTTTCTCTTCCGCTCTCCCTGCCTGCTTCAGCTCTCTTTGCCTTCTCCGGCTGCGGCGGCCTGCCTGGGCCGTATCCGCCTTCTTCTGTGGCTGCCGCCGGGCTTTTTCATCTCTTTTTCCGGCTTCTGCATCTTTCTGCGCCGCTCCTGTTCTCTGCCGTTCTCGCCCTCATGCCCCTTCCTGCTGCCGAGCAGCGAAAACTTCCTGCCGCTCCCGTGGCATTCTTCGCAGACCGTGAACCCGTAACCGAAAGGCAGCGGTTTGCCGCAGTATTTACACTTCTGAATATAGTCTTTTTTATTTTTCAACAGATACCGCATAATGGTATCTTCCGTCTTTTCCCGCTCCCTGGCAAGACGCTCCGCATCCATCTCCTTACCCAGCCTGGTGGAAAACTGATGGTACAGATCCAGCATCTTGTAGAAAGTCTCATATTTCATGATGCCCTTATCGGTACACATGGAAAGCGCCGGAAAATGGAGCGATACGTCCGCCGTGTACGTCTCGCAGTAATAAAGCCACAGATCCACGATATCCCTGTTCTTGATATCGATGGAACAGGTCAGCATCCGGTAGAGCGTGCGCTTGTCATCAAAGCCGTCGATATCCTTCCGCTCCTTATAGGCGCGCTCATAGAGAAACAACATCTCATCGATACTGATCTTCTCAAAAGGCGGTGAAGGCTCCACCGATTTCCAGACCTTCAGGATCGTATCCAGCGGGTCCTCCATATCCAGCAACACATGGGGAAAGCCCAGGCTCACCCGGCTGATCGGCTCCTCCTCCTTTGCGTAACGCTCTCTGACATACTGAAGCTCTTCCTCGCCAGCCGCGTTCACATAGCCGGTATCATAAATGCCGTAGCGCCCGGCGCGGCCGGCGATCTGCTTGATCTCGGGCACCTCCAGCTTCCGTTTCTGATGCCCGTCATATTTCTCGATCTGGACAAAAACGATCCGCCTGACAGGAAGATTAAGTCCCATCCCGATGGCGTCCGTGGACACCACCACCCTGCTTTCCTTTTCCGTAAACAGTTTAATCTGTCTTCTTCTGATCTCCGGCGGCAGGGAGCCGTAGATCACGCTGGTGCGGATACCCTCCCGCTCCAGACGGCCCGCGATATCCAGCACCGCCCGCTTCGTAAACAGGATCAGCGCATCCCCGTCCTGCACATCCTCCGGGAACCGGAAAGCCTCCTGTTCACAGACCAGTTTCGTCATCCTCTCATAGTGATGGATCTCCGTGCTGTCTCCGCACAGGGAGATCAGGTGCGTTACCACCTTCTCCGCCGCAGGGCTCATACAGATATGGATCTCCTTCGCTTTTACACCCAGTATCGCCCGCGTCCAGGAATGCCCCCTGTCCTCGTCGGCTATCATCTGCGCCTCATCAATGACAACAATGTCATATTCTTTTTCAATGTCCAGCATTTCGATCGTGGAAGAGATCACGCGGCTGTTCTCCTCAAAGATATACTCTTCCCCGGTGAGCATGCTGCAGGGCACCCCCGCCTCCATCATCCGTTCATACACTTCCAGCGCAAGAAGCCGCAAAGGTCCTAAATAAGTGCCGTTCTCCGAAGTTTTCAGCCGCTCCAGCGCCTGATAGGTCTTTCCGCAATTAGTGGGCCCCACATGCAGGATGAAGTGCCGCTCCATAGCCAGCGCTTCCTGAAACTCCGTCTCCGGATTCATCGGAACCATGTCGATGATCTCTCCCCGGATCCCCACATCCGCGTAGCTTCTCGACAGATCCCTGATCGTCCTTCTGCAGATCTCAAAAGGCAGCTCCGTCCTCAAATACTCTAAAAACTTTCCTGTGATGATCTCCGCTTCCGAATCCGTCAGTTCCGCCATATCCAACCGCACCAGTTCGGGCAGCAGCATATCCCGGATCTCCATCATGGCAATCTGGTTTTTCTCACGAAAAGCGTAATAACTGACATTTCTGATCTGCCTGTGGTAATCTTCCAGCTTCGCTTTCTTTATTTTTGCCGAACCTGTTCTTTTTAATTCCTGAAAAAGTGATTTGATCCTTTTTTCATAGGAACTTTTTCCGTCATTTTTTTTCTTCTTTAATTTCAGCGCACTGTCTCTGTACTGCGTGAAATAAAACTGTACCAGCTTGTCCTGTTGTACCATATAAACCTGCTTTCTGTTTTTGTCGCCTCCCAAGATACGTGAAAACCGATTGCTCCGCCCTTCGGGCTCCCACGTCTGCCGCCGATATTCGCAATCCGGGCTATCACCGTAAAAAAGCCTTGAAAAATTTCAAGGCTTTACAGTAGCGAGAGAGAGACTTGAACTCTCAACCTCCCGGGTATGAACCGGACGCTCTAGCCAGTTGAGCCATCTCGCCATATATCATACAAATTTTTCGTTTTAAATGGGACCTATAGGGCTCGAACCTATGACCCTCTGCTTGTAAGGCAGATGCTCTCCCAGCTGAGCTAAGATCCCATCGAACTCGGTTCGCCGCAGTAAAATAACTCGGAAATTATCTGACTGCCTTGCTAGTATACAATCAAATACCCCTGCTTGTCAACAACTTTTTTCAGAAAATAACAAAAATGGTAACTGTTCAGCCTCCTATACCATTTTGTTAGTGGCAGCGGACGCCGGGAGAAAAATCAAATCCTCCGTCGCCACGCTTGCGCTCCGGGCTGCAACGTAGCGGTACTAGGCTCGTGAAATACCTCGCCAAGTGCCGACGTTGCTGCAGGGGCTCCTTGAGGATTTGAT